>NZ_JBIVWS010000057.1:0-1089 GCF_044768905.1 Streptomyces sp. NPDC090994 | reverse complement strand
GCAGGCGGACTCGGTGCGCTGGTCGACGAACTCAAGCACGCTCTCACCGGGACGGCTGCTCCGGCAGCGTCCGGCCCGGTCGCCCTGGAGGTATGACATGACGAACAGCGACGAAGCAGTGCAGGCCATCACCGACGCGGCCGTCGACAGTTTCCGCGACACCGCCGACCCCCGGCTGCGGGAGCTGCTCCAGGGACTGGTCCGCCACCTCCACGGCTACGTCAAGGAGGTGCGGCCCACGCTGGAGGAGTGGGAGTACGCCGTGGAGTTCCTCACCGCCGTGGGGCAGAAGTGCGACCCCACGCGGCAGGAGTTCATCCTGCTCTCCGACGTCCTGGGCGTGTCCATGCTGGTGGAGACGTTGAACGAACAGGGCGGCGGCACCGAGAGCACGGTCCTCGGCCCGTTCCACGTCGTGGAGTCCCCCGAGCGTGTCAGCGGGGACAGCATCGACCTGATGGGCGTCGGCAAACCCTGCGTGGTCTCCGTCCGCGTCACGTCCGCCGACGGCACCCCGCTGCCCGGCGCGAGCGTGGACGTCTGGCAGTGCACGGAGGAGGGCTTCTACGACGTCCAGCAGCCCGACGTGCAGCCGCTCGGCAACGGACGCGGTCTGTTCCGTACGGACGGCGAGGGGCGCCTGTGGTTCCGTACCGTCGTACCGAGCCACTATCCGATCCCGACCGACGGACCGGTGGGTGAGCTGCTCGGCGCCACGAGCCGGCACCCGTACCGTCCCGCCCACGTCCACTTCATCGTCGAGGCCGAGGGGCACCGGCCGTTGACGACGCACATCTTCGTCGCCGACAGCCCTTACCTGGACTCCGACGCCGTCTTCGCCGTCAAGGACAGCCTCGTGGTCGGTTTCCCCGAGGTGGACGACGCGGAGGCGGCCCGCGAGTACGGGGTGACGGCGCCGTTCCGCAGGGCCGACTTCGACATCGTCGTCGAGCCCGAGACGGAGACCGAGCCCGCGAACCACAACCAGAACGAGAACGAGAAGGACGCCCGATGAACCCCTTGCTGGACTTCTCCTACCAGGCGCTCCCCATGCGTGTGGTCATGGGCCCGCGCGCCCTGGAGCGACTC
>NZ_JBIVWS010000056.1:0-1643 GCF_044768905.1 Streptomyces sp. NPDC090994 | reverse complement strand
GCCCGCACCCAGTCCTCCATGGACATCATGGAGGCCAAGTGGCAGATCATCGCCGAGCTGATCCGGCTGCTGATCGAGCTGGCCATCATCATGGCCCTGTCCATGTTCACGGGCGGGTCGGCCGCCAGCCAGGCCGCGGTGGCCAAGGCACGCAGCCGGGTGGCGATCCTGACGCTGCTGGACTGGCTGATGAAGCGGACGCATCTGCTGCCGACGCTCACGGAGGCGATCGAAGAGGCGTTCATGACGTTCGCGGTGCGCCTGGCGATGATGCTGGGCGCGCCCAAGGGGCGCCGGCCGGACGGCTTCGACTGGTCGCAGATCGTGCAGGACGGTGTCTTCGGCGCGTTCACCGGCCTCTTCCACGGGTTCCTGAACGACATCGCCAACGGCCTGAAGAACCACTACCGCAACATCTGGGACAGCCGGAACAACCCGTTCAAGGACATCGACGGCAACGGCAACGGCAACGGCAACGGCAACGGCAACAAGTTCAATGACACGTTCGACGACGACCTGCTGAACGACACCCCGAATCCGAGACCGAACCCCAGGCCTGACCCGTCCCCGGACCCGACTCCCACTCCCAAACCCACCCCCACCCCGGACCCGACTCCGGGTCCGGGTCTGGGCGACCGGTTCAAGCACGAGCTGGGGGAGGACATCCACCACTTCCTGACCGAGGGCGGTGCCGAGGCGCTGGCCGAGCTGGCCACAGCGGCCATCTTCCACTTCCCCACCGACGGTCCCATGACGTTCCTGGGCGGCGGACTCAGCGCGGTCAGCGAACGGCACCTGGGCCAGGGCGCGGCGGCGTTCGGCAACAAGTTCAACATCAACCCGCCGCCGGTGGTGAACTCGCCGGTCCCGCCGGACGCGGCGCAGGACGACTCCTCCTCGTCCGACGGCACCTCCCACTCCGGCGACGGCGGCAAGGGCACCGGCACGTCCGGGCCGGTCCCGGCCCCAGGGCCGGTGGCCTCCGCGTCCGGTGGCGGCGACCGCGACGGGCTGGACGGCACGGACCGGCCCCCGACCCAGTCCTCCGACCTGGACGCGGACCTCACCGGGGGCGGGATCGACGGCAACGGCCCGCTGGACACCGACCTGACCGACCTCGACATCAACGGCCTCGACGTCGACGGCCTCGACATCAACGGCCTCGACGTCAAGAGCAGCATCCCGGACATCTCGAACGTCCCGGCCGGCAGCCCCGCCCCGGGACCGGGCGGCACCCGCACCCAGAGCCCCGCCACCGACACCCCGGCACCCGGCACGCCCGAGGGAGACACGCGTACCGGGGACGTCACGCCGAGCGGTGGGGACACGGTGGCCGGCGGGAACACCGTGCCCGGTGGCAATACCGTCACCGGCGGCAACACCGGCACCGGCGGGAACCCGACGGCCACCAGCGGCACCCCCCGGCCCGGCACCACACCCTCCCCACCACAGGGTCAGAACGGCCAGAGCGACGCCCAGGACGTCGACACGACGCCCCCGCAGTCCTCGCCACAGGACTCCGACAGCAACGCCACCACCACCCCCGACAACACCACCACCGGCACGCACACCGGCCCGGCCTCCCAGACCCCGCCGACCACGACCACGACCAGCGACACACCCACACCGGTCAGCACCGTCCA
>NZ_JBIVWS010000054.1:0-1846 GCF_044768905.1 Streptomyces sp. NPDC090994 | reverse complement strand
AACACAGTGGACGCGAGCAACTGAGGACAAGCCCTCGGCCTATTAGTACCAGTCAACTCCACCCGTTACCAGGCTTCCATATCTGGCCTATCAACCCAGTCGTCTACTGGGAGCCTTACCCTCTCTAGGAGGTGGGAGCCCTCATCTCGAAGCAGGCTTCCCGCTTAGATGCTTTCAGCGGTTATCCCTCCCGAACGTAGCCAACCAGCCATGCCCTTGGCAGAACAACTGGCACACCAGAGGTTCGTCCGTCCCGGTCCTCTCGTACTAGGGACAGCCCTTCTCAAGACTCCTACGCGCACAGCGGATAGGGACCGAACTGTCTCACGACGTTCTAAACCCAGCTCGCGTACCGCTTTAATGGGCGAACAGCCCAACCCTTGGGACCGACTCCAGCCCCAGGATGCGACGAGCCGACATCGAGGTGCCAAACCATCCCGTCGATATGGACTCTTGGGGAAGATCAGCCTGTTATCCCCGGGGTACCTTTTATCCGTTGAGCGACGGCGCTTCCACAAGCCACCGCCGGATCACTAGTCCCGACTTTCGTCCCTGCTCGACCCGTCGGTCTCACAGTCAAGCTCCCTTGTGCACTTACACTCAACACCTGATTGCCAACCAGGCTGAGGGAACCTTTGGGCGCCTCCGTTACCCTTTAGGAGGCAACCGCCCCAGTTAAACTACCCATCAGACACTGTCCCTGATCCGGATCACGGACCCAGGTTAGACATCCAGCACGACCAGACTGGTATTTCAACGACGACTCCACAACCACTGGCGTGGCCGCTTCAAAGTCTCCCAGCTATCCTACACAAGCCGAACCGAACACCAATATCAAACTGTAGTAAAGGTCCCGGGGTCTTTCCGTCCTGCTGCGCGAAACGAGCATCTTTACTCGTAGTGCAATTTCACCGGGCCTATGGTTGAGACAGTCGAGAAGTCGTTACGCCATTCGTGCAGGTCGGAACTTACCCGACAAGGAATTTCGCTACCTTAGGATGGTTATAGTTACCACCGCCGTTTACTGGCGCTTAAGTTCTCAGCTTCGCCTGGACGAATCCAAGCTAACCGGTCCCCTTAACGTTCCAGCACCGGGCAGGCGTCAGTCCGTATACATCGCCTTACGGCTTCGCACGGACCTGTGTTTTTAGTAAACAGTCGCTTCTCGCTGGTCTCTGCGGCCACCCCCAGCTCACGGAGTAAATCCGATCACCAGGTGTGGCCCCCCTTCTCCCGAAGTTACGGGGGCATTTTGCCGAGTTCCTTAACCATAGTTCACCCGAACGCCTCGGTATTCTCTACCTGACCACCTGAGTCGGTTTAGGGTACGGGCCGCCATGAAACTCGCTAGAGGCTTTTCTCGACAGCATAGGATCATCCACTTCACCACAATCGGCTCGGCATCAGGTCTCAGCCACAAGTGCGACGGATTTACCTACCGCACGGCCTACACCCTTACCCCGGGACAACCACCGCCCGGGATGGACTACCTTCCTGCGTCACCCCATCACTCACCTACTAACCGCTTGGGCCGGCGGCTCCACCACTTTCCATTCCCCGAAGGGTCCGGAACGGCTTCACGGCCTTAGCATCACGATGCTCGATGTTTGACGCTCCACAGCGGGTACCGGAATATCAACCGGTTATCCATCGACTACGCCTGTCGGCCTCGCCTTAGGTCCCGACTTACCCTGGGCAGATCAGCTTGACCCAGGAACCCTTAGTCAATCGGCGCACACGTTTCCCACGTGTGTATCGCTACTCATGCCTGCATTCTCACTCGTCAACCGTCCACAACTCGCTTACACGGCTGCTTCACCCGGCAGACGACGCTCCCCTACCCATC
>NZ_JBIVWS010000053.1:0-3347 GCF_044768905.1 Streptomyces sp. NPDC090994 | reverse complement strand
TGGCTTTGTATCTCAGTGCGGGAGTCGTTCCGAGGTGACTCCGGGAGTCATCTTCTGACCGAGTTTGCGATGTCGGTTTGTTTTGACGTCACCCGGGGGCTTGCAGTGCGACGGTGGAGTGTGCTTCTGCCGCAGGGGGCCCTATGGGGAAGTCGCAGTCGAAGGTCGATCTGTACGCCGCGATCCGCCGTGACCACCGCGGTGGCATGTCACAGCGGGCTCTGCAGCGCAAGTACAACGTCACCTGGCGGACGGTGCGGAGGGCCCTGGACGGTCAGTGGCCGGAGCCCCGCAAACAGCAGCGGCGCCGGGAGTCTCGGCTGGATCCCTACAAGCCGCTGATCGACGGGATTCTGCAGGCGGATTTGGATGCGCCGACCAAGCAGCGGCATACCGCCCAGAGGATCTTCGACCGGCTGGTGGAGGAGCACGGTGCCGACGACATCTCCTACCCCATGGTCCGCACCTATGTGAAGGACCGGCGGCCGGAGATTCGGCGAGATGCGGGCATCGGCCCGCAGGCGATGTTCGTGCCGCAGACCCACCTGCCCGGCGCGGAAGCGGAGGTCGACTTCGGCGAGGTACACGTGCTCCTGGCGGGCGAGCTGACCCGGCTCTATCTGTTCTCGCTGCGGTTGTCGTACTCCGGCAAGGCCGTGCACCGGGTGTTCGCCACCGCAGGTCAGGAGGCGTTCTTCGAAGGCCATGTGCACGCCTTCCGGGTCCTGGGCGGCATCCCGCGAGCGCACATCCGCTACGACAACCTGCGGGCCGCAGTCGAACGGGTGCTGGGCTTCTACCGGGGCCGAGTGGAGACGGACCGCTGGACGGCATTCCGCTCGCACTGGGGCATCGAGCCGTTCTACTGTCGGCCCGGCATCGAGGGCGCCCACGAGAAGGGCGGAGTCGAGGGGCAGATCGGCTACTACCGCCGCAACCACTTCGTCCCCGTCCCCGAAGTCGCCTCACTCACCGAGCTGAACGCGATGGTCGACCAGTGGGACCAAGACGACGAAGCACGCAGGCTACGAGGCCGCACCCGCACCATCGGCGACTACTTCGCCCAGGAACAGCACTTGCTGCGGCCGCTGCCCACAGAGCCGTTCGAGACGGGACGCTGGTTCACCCCGAGGGTCAACCGCTTCAGCCAGATCAGCGTCCGCGGCAACGCCTACTCGGTACCGGTCCGCTTCATCGGGCGTCAGCTGCGAGTGCTCCTCCATGCCAACGACCTCGTCGTCTACGACGGTCGCACCGTGATCACACGGCACGAACGTCTGGGCGGCCGGCACGGCTCCCGCCTGGTCCTCGACCACTATCTGGAAGCCCTGCTGCGCAAGCCGGGCGCCTTTCCCGGATCGACCGCGCTGGAACAGGCCCGCTCAGCAGGCCGCTTCACCCCCGTCCATGACAAGTGGTGGGCCGCGGCGAAGGCTGCCCACGGTGACGCGGCCGGCACCCGTGCACTGATCGAGGTGCTCCTGCTGGCCCGGCACATGGACCACGAGCAGGTCGTGGCCGGTCTGGCCGCCGCCTACCGGGCCGGAGCCCTAACCGCCGACGCGGTCGCATTGGAGGCACGCAAGCTCGCCGAGTCAGACGGTGACCCGGTCCCACCGGCCCGTCCCGGGACAGAACAGGCGACGAAGGACGAGGGACCGACCGCGTCGGTGACCTTCCTCGCCGACTGGAAGCTGTCCCATCTCCCGCCCGACACCCGGCCGCTTCCCTCGGTGACCCACTACGACCAGCTACTCAAACGGCCTGGCCGCACGGCAGGCGAGAAAGAAGGATCATGAGTCCACGCAAGCGCGGGCTGACCGAAGAAGCCGCCACCGCCTCCATCGACCAGGCATGCCGCATGCTGCGGCTGCCCACCATCCGCCAGCAGTTCAAAGACCAGGCCGACGGCGCCGCCCGTGAGCAGATGTCCTACCGGGCTTTTCTGGCAGAGCTGCTGATGGCGGAATGCGACGATCGGGCCCGGCGCCGGTCCGAACGCCGTATCCGGGCCGCGGCCTTCCCCCGGGAGAAGAGCCTGCGGGCCTTCGACTTCGACGCCAACCCCAACGTCGACCCGGCCACCGTCAACACCCTCGCGACCTGCGAATGGGTCAAGAAGGGGGAACCGCTTTGCCTGATCGGCGACTCAGGCACCGGCAAGTCCCACCTGCTGATAGCCCTGGGCACCGAAGCCGCCATGCAGGGCTTCCGCGTCCGCTACGCGCTGGCCACCAAGCTCGTCAACGAGCTGGTCGAGGCTGCCGACGAGAAGCAGCTGTCCAAGACGATCGCCCGCTACGGCCGCGTCGACCTTCTCTGCATCGACGAACTCGGCTACATGGAACTCGACCGGAGGGGCGCTGAGCTGCTGTTCCAGGTCCTGACCGAACGCGAGGAGAAGAACAGCGTCGCCATCGCCTCCAACGAATCCTTCAGCGGCTGGACGAAGACCTTCACCGATCCCCGGCTCTGCGCGGCCATCGTCGACCGCCTCACCTTCAACGGCGCGATCATCCAGACCGGCACCGAGTCCTACCGCCTCGCCCACACCAAGGCCCTGGCCGAGCAGGCCGCCGCCGGCTGATAGGGAGTGCCGAATGCTGGCGCGGTCCTTTCGACCGCGCCAGCACGTCTCACGCGCCGGTGGCTCCGTCAACCTGCTCGCGGATAAGGTCGGCATGACCGTTGTGACGTGCGTATTCCTCGATCATGTGCACCATGATCCAGCGCAAAGACACTCCCTGATCGCCGACGTGACCCGCTTCCTGCTCGGACAGGTGACCGGAGTCGTCCAGCGATGCGTCAGCGATCAGCTCGCGCCCTCGGGCGACCTCCGCTTGCCAGGCAGCCGTCGCCTCGTCGAGTCCTCGTTCCGGCTGAAGAGCGAAGCCGTCGGGGTTGCCCTCCCCGAAGACAGGCGACACGGTCAGACCTGCGAACACACGCTGGAACCAGTTGCGCTCCACCTCAGCCATGTGCTGAACGAGACCGAGCAGCGTCATCGACGACGGTGACGCCGCAGCCCGCCGTAATTGATCATCTTTCAGGCCCGAACACTTCAGGGCCAGAGTCGCACGGTGAAAGTCCAGCCATGCTTCCAGCATGGCGCGCTCGTCGGCATGCGCGGGCGGGATCGGCCGTCCATCCGGTGTCGTATTCATGAGCACACCCTGGCAGCGGCGGCCTTGGACCACGACCGTCTTCGCTTGCGACGAACACGTGTCTCGGCCGTCTTCCACTGCGGGTCAGTGACATCAAAACTCACTGACATTGATCTTGCTGAGCCATACGAAGCGACTCCCGGAACCGCCTCCAAATGACTCCCTCACAAAGTGACACAGCCA
>NZ_JBIVWS010000052.1:0-4324 GCF_044768905.1 Streptomyces sp. NPDC090994 | reverse complement strand
GCTTCTCTGAACTTGCGCTGGTGAGGTGATCGAGTCAGGAACGCCCGTGTTCGCGGTTGAGTTCGTGGTAGCCGCGAAAGTCGAAGAAGCGCAGGCCGTCGATCACTGCTCCAGACAGGATTTCCGGCAGGGTCCATGGGTGGGTGGTGTAGTCGTCCGTTGCCACGCCTCCATGCTCAAGCAGCAGAGCGATCATCTGGTGGACCTCTGCGGTGCCGTCGATTCGCCCGGAGATGTCGATCTGCACCGCCCAAGTGGGGTGATGTCCGATGGCTGCTTCGAGGATCGCAACATCCTCAGGATCCCAGTCGGAGAAGAGGTAGCCGGTCTGCTCATCGTCGATGTCGATGTAGAGGTTGCCGTCCAGAGTCCACGGATTGCGCTGCTCGGGCAGATGCCGATCGAGCGAGGCAACGGTCTCAGCTCGCTCACCTGTGGGAAACACGAAGACAGTTCGCATGGGTTGGAGCGTAGGCAGTCAGCTTTGTGACGACCACGGATTTCAGGGACGGTGCCGGTCCGTCGACGTTGTGGTGGTGCGGTTGGCAACCTCTGCGAAGGCCGGCATGCCGAGATCGACTGTGGAGGATCGGCGGGCTGCTTCGGCATCGAGCTGGTCCAGCTTGCCCTGCGCGCCAGAGAGGCTGACCTGGAGGCCCTCGACTTCGCCCAGCCATCCTTCCCGCTCCGCCTCGGCGATCCGGGCGATCAGGTTGTCACGGATGTCAGTCAGCCGTGACCGTTGGGCTGGATCAGGCCGGAGGAGCGAGCATCTGACACAAGCGTGCTCATGGATGCAGGGGGATCCGAAGGCGCGTGCGCAGGTGCCGATGGACACCTTCCGCTTCTCGAAGTGCGAGAGGAAGGCGTCCCACTCCTCCTCTGTCGGGATGCGGTACTCCTCGCCGGGTCGGGAGGCCCGTCGGCGGGCAATGAACGCCCGGTGAGCCTCGATCGTCTCGGCAGGGTAGACCGCCTTGTATCCGATCGTGGTGTCGATGTTCTTGTGACCGCAGATGACCTGGGCAATGTGCGGGGGCAGTCCGTTCATGATGGCGTCGGTGACGAAGATCCTTCGGAAGTCGTGGGGAGAGAAGGACAGTGCCTCACCTTCGGCGTTGGTCAGCCCGGTCGCGGCCAGCGCATTGATCAGCAGTTTGCGGATCGCGGTCGGTGTGAAGGCGCGGTGCTCGGAACCGATGCCGCGCTGGAACAGCAGCGGCATCGGCGAGTTCCATACCTTCTCGCGGACGTCATAGGCGGCCACCAGCGGAACCATCCCGCCCGGGCCACGCAGTCGACTGATGATGGCGCTGAGGACGTCGGCGAGTTCCGGGCTCACCAGCAGGAGTCGCTCGGTGTCGGTCTTGGACGGAGCGATCTGCAGCAATGGGACGACCTCGCCGGTGGACGGGAGCCGGTACTGGGTGACGCTGTGGTGCGTGAGTTCCAGGAGCTCCTCGTTGCGAACACCGGTCAGGCGCAGGACCTCGATCGCGGCGAACGCCCAGAACGTCTCCTCTTCTTCGTAGGACAGATTCCGCCGACGCCCGCTGGAGCTCTCCTCGGCCCAGGTGAGGTGGCCCGCGGCCGTCGGGGCAATGGCTCTGCGCAGGGCGCCGCTCGTG
Source organism: Streptomyces sp. NPDC090994 (assembly GCF_044768905.1). Taxonomy (NCBI): domain Bacteria; kingdom Bacillati; phylum Actinomycetota; class Actinomycetes; order Kitasatosporales; family Streptomycetaceae; genus Streptomyces; species Streptomyces sp. NPDC090994. The sequence goes on along the minus strand of NZ_JBIVWS010000052.1, from coordinate 2,696 downwards.
CCGGGGATCAGCTCTCCGGGCTCGGTGTCTCGCGCCGCCTGGAGGAGGCTGGTGGCTTCGCGGCGCCGCCGGTCGGTGGCGCTGACCAGGACGGGGAGGACGGGCAGCCGCTCGCGGGTGCGCTGATCCATCCGGGCTTTGCGTCTCTTGCGTTCCTTTGCCTTGTGGATCTCGTCGTCGCTGATCGGACAGGGGAGGGCCCACGGACCCCAGCGGGCGGGTTCCTCGGCCGCCCATTGCGCGATGTCGAGGTAGAACGCTCGGACGCGCATGAGTTCGTCTTTGGCGTTGAGCCGCGGGCTGGTGACTTCACTGCTCTTGCCGTCGGGGCCGACGACGGTGCGCCTTTTGACCTTCAGGTCATCTTTCCAGGCGCGAGCCACCGCCGGGGGTAGCCGCAGGGAGTCGATTCCTGGTGCCAGATCTTCGATGCGGGCCCAGAACAGGCCCGCGAGCGTGCGGGAGATCGCGTCCAGGCTGGTGAAGTCCAGCGATGGCTGGCGTTCGCGCAGATAGTCCACGATCACGTCGCGTACCGGTTGGCAGCGGATCTGGTAGCGGTCCACCAGTTCTTCGATGCTCGACTGGCCCATGGCGAGCCCGAAGGCACGGATCGTGGCCGGGGCATCCTCGGGAAAGATGCCCATGGCCCGCAGTCGCAAGTAGAAGTCGACCTTCTTCTGTCCCCCGCGGGCATGCACCCGGCGCTGAGTATCGATGAGCTCCACGCAGTCGCCGACGGTGATGTCATCGATCCGCCCGCCCTTGCAGGCCAGCAGGGTGGCAATCCGCGTCGCGGCGGTCTGCGCATCCTGGCGCGCGCTCGCCGGCCCGGCGGCGGCCAACTGGTGCAAACGCGCGAATCCATCCGGGTCTCGGGTCTCGGCCATCACAGAGGCGAGATACCGGTGCGTGCGGGTGAGCATCCACGGTAGAGCGGGACGAATGACGTCTCCGCAGATCAGCATGAGCAGCCCGGAGGCCAGGTCCTCCCGGTCGTGCGACGGTGAGGGCCCGTGCTCGCTCAGCCACCGCTTGGGAATCTCCACCCAGGCGGCTCCGGACAAGTCCTCGGCTCCCGTGGCCATCCAGCGCTGCTGCCAGGTATCCCCAGGCTGGCTCGACAGCCAGCGAAGCAACTTGGCCACCCCGCGGCGGCGTCCCGCTCGGGTGCCGTTCGCCACCGGGAGGAACGGCGCCGTCGTCAAATGTCGCAGCGTCTCCTCAGACGACTGCGCGGTCTGGGGCCACCACCGTTGTGACGCCCGGGCCGGGAACTGCTCCCGCAGTCGGCTGTTTCGTGCCTTGGCCTGCTCCGCGCTCGGGTTCGTGATCTCCAACGGCTTGCGCGTCGTGTGCTTGACGACGGCCGTCATGACGAGCGCCCGAACAAGACGTCCAGCGACGCCGGATCGTAGCCCGGTGCCGGCGGTGGTGGCATCGGCTGGATGTTTGTGCGGGCCTGGCGTGCGTGATGCGCCAGCACGCCGGCCACGACCTCCTCCGTGTGCGGCGTCAGATAAACCTCCGTGGCGGACAGGTGAGCGTGTCCGAGCACCCACTGCACGTCTGACAGCGTCAGCTTTGGGTCGCGCACCATCCGGGCGGCCGCGCTGTGCCGCAGGTCGTGAAGGGTCCAGTCGACGCCGAGCGAGGCGTTGACGCGCTCGAACATCCGGTGGGCGCCGTGGTATGTCAGGGGCCGGATCGGTTCTCGCCGTGTCCACCACACCGGCTGGGTGCGGCCTCGCGGAACCTGGTCTTGTACTTCCTGCTGATAGAGGCGCAGCCACACGAATGCGTCCGCAGATGCCGGCACCTGCTGGACCGCCCGCGAGCCCTTGCGCACCACGCTGATCAACTGCTGGCCGGGGTCGACGTCGCGCTGGCGCATGCCGATCAGTTCTGAGGCTCGCACCCCGGTGGAGATCCAGAAAGCGGCCAGGGCCCGGTCGCGGTTGGAGGGGAGCGCCGCGAACAGCTTGTTGAACCATGGTTCCGGAATCGAGCGCGGGATTCGCCGCGGCAGACTTGGCCGGTAGCGGCCCACCCGCTCAGGCTTCCAGCCGTCCATCGGATTGTGGTGCGCATGAGCCCGCCCGGAGCGGCGGGAAAGATCCAGCGGGAACGGGTTGAGCAGCGGGCCGGTCCCCGTATCGCGGTGCACATCGTAGAACCGGCGCAGGACCGTCTCGCAGTGGACGACGGTGGCCGGAGCGTATCCGGATCCCGCCGACGGCTTCCCGGTCACCGGGTTCGTGGCACCGGCTCCCCGTACCACCTGCGGGCCCTGGACCTTGATCTTCCTGGGTTTGGTGGTCTCTTGGATCCAGCAGCTGAAGTCGCGGGCTTCCCGACGTGTCGCCCGGTCCCAGGAAACGTCCACGGCCTGCAGGAACCGCCACCACCGCAGCAGATCCATCCCGTAGGAGCGGACCGTTGACGGGGCTTTCCCTGCCGCCAGCAACTCCTGGAAGTAGACGGCAACCGCCTCGATGGCCGCTCCGTCGGAATCGATCAGCCGGTAGGGCTCGTACCGGTCGCCGGTCTCCACCAGCCGACCCCACCGGGGGACCACCAGGGCCGCCAAATCTCGTCGAGAAGCATCGTTCATCACGATCGGTGACCGTAGTGCCCGAGGACTCCATGCGCCCACTGAACTGGGCAATCTCCAGGCTTCGTTCAGTCAACGGGGC
>NZ_JBIVWS010000051.1:0-5623 GCF_044768905.1 Streptomyces sp. NPDC090994 | reverse complement strand
GCAACACCCGACAACTCCTCACCTCCCTCGGCCACACATGGACCCGCGGCCTCCCCATCAACTGGACCACCCACCTCGGCCACAACACCGAAACATCCCCACACACCGCCTGGAACCTCCCCACCTACCCCTTCCAACACCAGCGGTATTGGCTGGGCCGAGGCGGCGGCGGGGCTGACGCCGCGGCGCTGGGACTGGCGCGGGCCGAGCACCCGCTGCTGGGTGCGGTGACGGAGCTGCCCGGGTCCGGCGGTCTGCTGTTCACCTCGCGGCTTTCGCTGCGTACGCATCCGTGGCTGGCGGACCACGCGGCGGCGGGAACGGTACTGGTGCCGGGGGCGGCGTTCGTGGAGCTGGCGGTGCGCGCCGCGGACGAGGTCGGCTGCGGGGCCGTCGAGGAACTGGTGGTGGAGGCGCCGCTGCCGCTCCCCGAGCACGAGGGCGTGCAGGTGCGGGTGACGGTGGACGCGCCGGACGGGTCCGGGCGGCGTCAGGTGTCGGTGCACTCGCGCCGCCAGGAGGCGGCCTGGGTGCGGCACGTCAGCGGCACGCTGAGCCCGGAGAGCGGCCCGGTCGGCGGCAGCGTCGCGCCGGACGCGCAGGACCTGACGCGGTGGCCGCCCGTCGGGGCGGTACCGGTCCCGGAGGACCGGGTGCGCGGCGTCTACGAGGAGTTGACGGCGGACGGATACGGGTACGGTCCCTCCTTCCGCGGCCTGCGCGCGGCGTGGACGCGGGGCGACGAGATCTACGCGGAGGTCGCCCTGCCCGAGGAACTGACCTCCGAGGCGGCGGCGTTCGGCCTGCACCCCGCGCTGCTGGACGCGGCGCTGCACGCCACCGCCTTCCGCGACCGCGCCGGCGCCGACGCGGGCCCCGCACTGCCCTTCGCCTACCGAGGGGTGTCGCTGCACGCTTCCGGCGCGTCGGCGCTGCGGGTACGGATCACGCCTTCCGGAAAGGACGGTGTGGGTGTCCGGCTGGCCGACCCGAACGGCGCGCCTGTCGCGGTGATCGAGTCGCTGGTGTCGCGGCCGGTGCCGACGGGCGGGCTGGACGCGGCCGGCGCCGGCGGTCGGACGCCGCTGGAGCAGATGTTCCTCGTGGGCTGGGAGGAGCTGCGGGTCGCTCCCGCCACCCCGGTGGAGACGGTCGCCGTGCGGACCGTGGAGGACGTGGCGCGGGTGACCGGACCGTCGGCGGTCCTGCTGTACGAACCCGAGGGTACTGACGTGCACCGCGCCACCCACCGCACCCTGGAGGTGCTCCAGGCGTGGCTCGGCGCACCCGCGCTGGAGCAGACCCGTCTGGTGGTGCTGACCAGGGGTGCCGTGAGCGTGCGGGACGGTGACCGGCCGAACCCGGCGGTGGCCGCGGCGTGGGGCCTCGTAGGCACAGCACAGTCGGAGCACCCCGGCCGCATCCTGCTCCTCGACACGGACGCCACGGCGGCCTCCGCCGACGCGCTCCCCACCCTCCTGGCCGCCCTGCTGGACGGCGACGAACCCCAGCTCGCCCTGCGTGACGGAGTCTGCCACCAGCGGCGTCTCACCCGGGCCGGCGCCGACGAAGTCCTGACGGCACCGGCGGGTGAGCCCGCGTGGGAGCTGGGCACGCGGGCCCCGGGCACGCTGGACGGCCTGGCCCTCCTGCCGGCGCCGGAGGCACGGGCGGCACTGCCTGCTGGGCACGTCCGGATCGAGACGCGCGCCGCGGGCCTCAACTTCCGTGACGTACTGATGGCGCTGGGCATGTACCCGGGTGAGATCAGCATCGGCAACGAGGGCGCCGGTGTGGTCACGGAGGTCGGTCCCGGCGTCACCCGCTTCGCCCCGGGCGACCGGGTCATGGGCCTCTTCGCGGGCGCGGGCGGCCCCGTGGCCGTGGCCGACTGCCGCACCCTCGCGCCCATGCCGAAGGGCTGGTCCTTCGAACAGGCGGCCTCGGTGCCCTGCGTGTACCTCACCGCCTGGTACGGACTGCGGGACCTGGCGGGGCTGGAGCGCGGTGAGTCGGTGCTGATCCACGCCGCCGCCGGTGGTGTCGGCATGGCCGCCGTGCAGCTCGCCCGGCACTGGGGCGCCGAGGTCTACGGCACCGCCAGTCCGGCCAAGTGGGACGCGGCGCGCGCCGCCGGCGTACCCGACGGGCGGCTCGCCAACTCCCGTACCCTGGACTTCGAGCGGCAGTTCCTCGACCTGACCGGCGGACGGGGCTTCGACGTCGTCCTGGACGCGCTCGCCGGTGACTTCGTGGACGCCTCGCTGCGCCTGCTGCCCCGAGGCGGCCGGTTCATCGAGATGGGCAAGACCGACATCCGCGACGCGACCGAGGTCGGTGCCCGGCACCCGGGCGTCACCTACCGGGCCTTCGACCTGGCCGACGCGGGCGGCGAACGCATCGAGCGGATGCTGACCGAGCTGGTCGCCCTCTTCGACCAGGGCGTTCTGACCCCGCCGCCGCTCACCACCTGGGACATCCGGCACGCTCCGGCCGCCTTCCGGTTCATGAGCCAGGGCCGGCACATCGGCAAGAACGTGTTCACGCTGCCGCGCCGGCCCGACCCGCGGGGCACCGTCCTCGTCACCGGCGGTACCGGAGCACTCGGCAAGGTGGCGGCCCGCCGCCTGGTGACCGAGCACGGCGTACGCAACCTGCTGCTGACCAGCCGCAGCGGCCCCCGGGCCGACGGCGCCGCCGAGCTGGAACGCGAACTGACCGCCCTCGGGGCGAGGGTCCGCATCGCCGCCTGCGACGTGTCCGACCGGGACGCCGTGGCCGCGCTGCTGTCGACCGTCCCCCCGGACGCCCCGCTGAACGGTGTGGTGCACAGCGCCGGCACCCTGGACGACGGCGTACTCACCGCCCTGACCGCCGAGCGACTGGACACGGTCCTCGCCGCCAAGGCCGACGCCGCACACCACCTGCACGAACTGACCCGCCACTTGGACCTGGCACTGTTCGTCCTGTTCTCCTCGGCCGCCGGCACCCTCGGCAGTTCCGGGCAGGGCGGCTACGTCGCCGCCAACGCCTACCTGGACGCCCTCGCTCACCAGCGCCGGGCCCAGGGTCTCCCCGCCGTTTCGCTGGCCTGGGGGCTGTGGACGCAGGGCGCGGGGACCGGCCTGACCGGTCACCTGACCGGCGCCGACCAGCAGCGGATGGCACGCGGAGGGGTCATCGGACTGTCCGAGGACGAGGGTGCGGCGCTGTTCGACGCCGCGCTGCGCCTGCCCCAGCCGGTGCTGCTGCCGATGAGGCTGGACTTCGGCGCGCTGCGGGCGCAGGCCGCCACGGGGCCGGTGCCGCCGCTGCTGCGCGGCCTGGTCCGGCAGGCCCGGCGCACGGCGGGCACGGCCGCCGACGCCACTGCCTTCACCCAGCGTCTCGGCCGTGCCACCGCCGAGGAACAGGAACAGCTCCTGCTCGGCCTGGTCCGGGAGGAGGCCGCCCGGGTACTGGGCCACGCCACCGCGCACGCCATCGGCCCCGACCTGGCCTTCAACGAGTTGGGCTTCGACTCCCTCACGGCGGTCGAACTGCGCAACCGGCTCGCCAACCACACCGGGGTCCGGCTGCCGACCACCCTCGTCTTCGACTATCCGACGCCCGTCGCCCTCATGCGCCACCTGCGCGCGACACTCGTCCCGGACGACACCTCCGCTCCCGCCGCGCCGGGCAGCGAGGAGGACCTGCGCCGCGTCCTGGCCAGGACACCGCTGAGCCGTCTGCGGGAACTGGGCGTCCTCGACGCCCTCATGACGCTCACCGAGGAAGGGGCAGCGGACGCGGAGGAGCTCCCGGCGCAGGAGCGTAAGCCCGCGATAGCCGACATGGGCGTCGACGACCTGGTGCAACGCGCCATGAGCAAGGCCGGTAAGTGATGACGATGGGGAAGAAGGCGGAGGCCGGGATGACCACTCCCGACGCGAAGGTCGTCGAAGCGCTGCGTGTCACGCTCATGGAGAACGAGCGGCTGGAACGGGAGAACGCCGACATCCGCCGAGGGCTGTCGGAACCCGTCGCGATCGTCGGCATGGCCTGCCGCCTGCCGGGCGGCGTGACCTCCCCGGAGGAGCTGTGGAACCTCGTCGCCACCGGTGGCGACGCCATCGGTGACTTCCCGACCGACCGGGGCTGGGACCTGGACCACCTCTTCGACCCGGACCCCGACCACCCCGGCACCAGCTACGTCCGCCAGGGCGGCTTCCTGCACGACGCGGGCGACTTCGACGCGGCTTTCTTCGGCATCTCCCCGCGCGAGGCCCTGGCCATGGACCCGCAGCAGCGGCTCATGCTGGAGACGTCCTGGGAGGTCTTCGAACGCGCGGGCATCGACCCGACCGCCCTGCGCGGCAAGGACGTCGGCGTCTTCACCGGTGTCACCTACCACAGTTACGGCTCCGGAGCCCGCGTCCCCGAGGAACTCGAGGCGGTCATGGGCACGGGCACCTCGGCCAGCGTCCTGTCCGGCCGCGTCTCCTACGTGCTCGGCTTCGAGGGGCCGTCGGTCGCGGTGGACACGGCGTGCTCGTCGTCGCTGGTCGCCCTGCATCTGGCCGTCCAGGCCCTGCGCGCCGGGGAGTGCTCGATGGCACTGGCCGGTGGCGTCACCGTCATGGCCAACCCGGGCATCTTCGTCGGCTTCTCCCGGCAGCGGGGCCTGTCGGCCGACGGCCGCTGCCGCGCCTTCGCCGCGTCGGCGGACGGCACCGGCTTCTCGGAGGGCGCGGGCGTACTGCTGGTGGAGCGCCTGTCGGACGCGGAACGGCTGGGGCACCGGGTACTGGCGGTGGTGCGCGGCAGCGCCGTCAACCAGGACGGCGCCTCCAACGGCCTCACCGCCCCCAACGGCCCCTCCCAGCAACGCGTCATCCGTCAGGCACTGGCCGGCGCGGGCCTGACCCCTGCCGATGTGGACGCCGTGGAGGCCCACGGCACGGGCACGGCACTGGGCGACCCCATCGAGGCGCAGGCGCTACTGGCGACGTACGGTCAGGATCGTGAACAGCCCCTGTGGCTCGGCTCACTGAAGTCGAACATCGGCCACGCGCAGGCCGCCGCCGGAGTGGCCGGCGTCATCAAGATGGTCATGGCGATGCGGCACGGGGTACTGCCGCGCACGTTGCACGTCGACACCCCCAGCCCTCAGGTGGACTGGTCGGCGGGTGCGGTGGAACTGCTGACCGAGGACCAGGAGTGGCCGGAGACGGGACGCCCCAGGCGGGCAGGAGTGTCGGGCTTCGGCGTCAGCGGCACCAACGCCCACGTGATCCTGGAGGGAGTGGCGGAGGAACCGGTCGCGGCACCCGGGCCGGAAGGCGTGGTGCCGCTGCTGGTGTCGGGGCGTGGCGGAGCGGGACTGCGGGCACAGGCACGGCAGTTGGCCGAATTCGTACGGACACACCCTGAACTGGATCTGGGTGCGATCGCCGCAGGGCTGGTGAGCGGTCGGGCGGGGTTGCCAGACCGTGCGGTGGTGGTCGCCGAAAACCGGGCCGAAGCACTGGCCGGACTGGAAGCCGTAGCCGAAGGCACCGGAAGCAACCGGGCAGACGTGCAAGGACGAGTGGCCTTCGTCTTCCCCGGCCAAGGCACCCAATGGGCCGGCATGGGCGCCGAA
>NZ_JBIVWS010000050.1:0-6194 GCF_044768905.1 Streptomyces sp. NPDC090994 | reverse complement strand
AGAGGATCGCCACGACACCGAAGGCGGTCCACCCCCCGTAGAAGACCGCCGCGACCAGGCCGAGCGCGGTGACCGCGAACGACCAGCCGAAGGTTTTCAGAAGCACTGGCTACCCAATCCTTGTGTACGGGGCTCCCCCGCGCCGTACTCGGCTTTACGAAACGTTGACTCCGAAGTCTAGAGCGATGCCCCGGAGCCCCGACGCGTACCCCTGTCCGACTGCCCGGAACTTCCACTCGCCCTGGTAGCGGTAGACCTCGCCGAAGATCATCGCGGTCTCGGTGGAGGCGTCCTCGCTCAGGTCGTAACGGGCGAGTTCCTGGCCGTCGGCCTGGTTGACGACCCGGATGAAGGCATTGCCGACCTGGCCGAAGGTCTGGCCGCGCTCGTCGGCCTGGTGGATGGAGACCGGAAAGACGATCTTGTCGCACCGCTCGGGCACCTTGGAGAGGTCGATCAGCAGCGACTCGTCGTCGCCGTCCCCCTCGCCGGTGAGGTTGTCTCCGGTGTGCTCGACCGAGCCGTCGGGGCTCTTCAGCTGGTTGTAGAAGACGAACCACTCGTCACCGAGCACCCGGCCGCCGCCGCACACCAGGGCGCTGGCGTCGAGGTCGAAGGGTGCTCCGGTGGTGGAACGCGCGTCCCAGCCGAGTCCGACCATCACCTGGGTGAGGTTCGGTGCGGCCTTGGACAGGGAGACGTTGCCTCCCTTGGCGAGCGTGACGCCCATAGTGCTGGTCCCTCCCCGGGTACTGGTTCCGCAGCGCTCCGCCGATGTACGTGAGGCTGCGCGTGCGCGCGGCGCGCTTCTGTGCGCGTCCGGCGCCGCACGCGGACCGTGCGGCGCCGGACGACGGGGGTCGGCTCAGACGTTCACGCCGAAGTCCTGCGCGATGCCGCGCAGGCCCGACGCGTATCCCTGGCCGATGGCGCGGAACTTCCACTCCGCGCCGTGCCGGTACAGCTCGCCGAAGACCATGGCGGTCTCGGTGGAGGCGTCCTCGCTCAGGTCGTAACGGGCGAGTTCCTGGCCGTCGGCCTGGTTGACGACCCGGATGAAGGCGTTGCGGACCTGGCCGAAGGACTGCTGGCGGTTCTCCGCGTCGTAGATCGACACCGGGAAGACGATCTTCTCGACGTCGGCGGGGACGGTCGCCAGGTCGACCTTGATCTGCTCGTCGTCGCCCTCGCCCTCACCGGTGAGGTTGTCACCGGTGTGCTCGACCGAGCCGTCCGGGGTCTTCAGGTTGTTGAAGAAGATGAAGTGCTGGTCGTTGCCGACCTTGCCGGAGCTGTTCAGCAGCAGCGCGCTGGCGTCGAGGTCGAAGTCGGTGCCGGTCGTGGTCCGCACGTCCCACCCCAGACCGACGATGACCGCGGTCAGGCCGGGGGCCTCCTTGGTCAGCGATACGTTGCCGCCCTTGCTGAGGCTGACTCCCACGAGTCCTCCATTGGTGTCCGGGGGCGGGAAGCCCCGAAGTGCGTCGGATGTCGGATCAACGATTCGATCCTAGTGACGGGTTCCCGCACCCCGCAGGCCCTGACGCGGAAGAATCACCGCGTCGCGATCACAGGGTGTCGAGCGCCTTCACGTACTCGGACAGGTCCCGGGCGTCCGGCAGTCCGTTGACGACGGTCCAGCGCACCACGCCCTCCTTGTCGATGACGAAGGTGCCGCGCACCGCGCAGCCCTTGTCCTCGTCGAAGACGCCGTAGGCGCGCGAGACGTTGCCGTGCGGCCAGAAGTCGGACAGCAGGGGGTACTCCAGCCCCTCCTGCTCGGCGAAGACGCGCAGGGTGTGGATGGAGTCGTTGGAGACGGCGAGCACCTGGGTGTCGCGGTCGGAGAACTGCGGCAGGTTGTCGCGCACCTCGCACAGCTCGCCGGTGCACACGCCCGTGAAGGCGAAGGGATAGAAGAGCAGCACCACGTTCTTGCCGCCCCGGAAGTCGGACAGCTTCACGGTCGCCCCGTGGTTGTCCTTGAGTTCGAAGTCGGGGGCCTTGTCGCCGACCTGGATCGCCATCGTCCTGTTGGTCCCTTCGTAGGGGTCGCTCTCGGAGCACACCCTACGCAGGGGCCACGGCGGAACCCCGGACGGGCCGACCGGAGCCGGCCCGTCCGGGGTCCGTGAAGGGGGGAGCCCGGCTACGGGGCTACCGCTTCGACTTGGCGGCCTTCGGCGTCGCCAGCCGGCTGCCGCTCCAGTCCTTGCCGACGCTGACGCTCTTGGCCGCCGTCAGACCGGCCGTCGTCGCGGCTTCCGAGATGTCACTGGGCTCGACGTAACCGTCACGTCCGGTCTTCGGCGTGAGGAGCAGGATCGCCCCGCCCTCCTCGATGTACGTGGTGGCATCCACCAGCGCATCCGTCAGGTCGCCGTCGTCGTCACGGAACCACAGCACGACGGCGTCGGCCACGTCCTCGTAGTCCTCGTCCACCAGGTCGCCCTCGATGGCACCTTCGATGGCCTCGCGGAGCTCCTGATCGACGTCGTCGTCGTAGCCGATCTCCTGGACCACCTGCCCGGGCTGGAACCCCAGCCTGGCGGCAGGGTTCGTCCGCTCCTCCGCGTGGTCCGCGGTCGCGCTCACGGGTTGCCTCCTGATCATGTCTTTAGGGAATGTCTCAGCCACGCGCGTGCGCGAAGCATTGGCCGTAGTCCACACGGGCGGGACGGATCGCGCAAGTACCCGGCCACTGGGACCGCCGAAACGGTGACGATCCCGACCGTGTCACCGCAACTCCAGGCACGCCACCCAGGATCGAAGGTGACGTACACCACACCTTTCTGCCCCGTTTGCGTAATTGGGAACCATACAGGGGTACGAGAGCCGCAAGAACTTGCCCCGGTTATCGGCGGAGAACTGGTTACCTCACAGTAGAGATGACGTTTCCCCCCGACAGGTACACGATGGGAGACGGTTCCGGCACTCTCCGATACGCCCTGCGACAGCGAAGGAACAGCGTGGCTTCCGCATCCGATCGCAACCCGATCATCATTGGCGGCCTTCCGAGTCAGGTTCCTGACTTCGACCCCGAGGAGACCCAGGAGTGGCTCGACTCCCTGGACGCCGCCGTCGACGCCCGCGGCCGGGAGCGGGCCCGCTACCTCATGCTGCGGCTGATCGAACGGGCCCGTGAGAAGCGCGTCGCCGTGCCCGAGATGCGCAGCACGGACTACGTCAACACGATCCCGACCAAGAGCGAGCCGTTCTTCCCGGGCAACGAGGAGATCGAGCGCCGGATCCTGAACGCCACCCGCTGGAACGCGGCCGTGATGGTCTCCCGCGCCCAGCGGCCCGGCATCGGCGTGGGCGGCCACATCGCCACGTTCGCCTCCTCCGCCTCCCTCTACGACGTCGGCTTCAACCACTTCTTCCGCGGCAAGGACGAGGGCGACGGCGGCGACCAGGTCTTCTTCCAGGGCCACGCCTCCCCCGGCATCTACGCCCGCGCCTACCTCCTGGACCGCTTCGAGGAGCGCCACCTGGACGGTTTCCGCCAGGAGAAGTCCAAGGCGCCGTACACGCTCTCCTCCTACCCCCACCCGCGCTCCATGCCGGACTTCTGGGAGTTCCCGACCGTCTCCATGGGCCTCGGCCCGATCGGCGCGATCTACCAGGCCCGCATGAACCGCTACATGCACGCGCGCGGCATCGCCGACACCTCCCGCAGCCACGTCTGGGCGTTCCTCGGCGACGGCGAGATGGACGAGCCGGAGTCGCTGGGCCAGCTCACGATCGCCGCCCGCGAGGGCCTGGACAACCTCACCTTCGTCGTCAACTGCAACCTCCAGCGCCTGGACGGCCCGGTGCGCGGCAACGGCAAGATCATCCAGGAACTGGAGTCGGTCTTCCGGGGAGCCGGCTGGAACGTCATCAAGCTCGTCTGGGACCGCACCTGGGACCCGCTGCTCGCCCAGGACCGCGACGGCGTCCTGGTCAACAAGATGAACACGACGCCGGACGGCCAGTTCCAGACCTACGCCACCGAGTCCGGCGCCTACATCCGCGACCACTTCTTCGGCGACGACCACCGGCTGCGCGCCATGGTCGAGAACATGACCGACGACCAGATCCTGCACCTGGGCCGCGGCGGCCACGACCACCGCAAGATCTACGCGGCGTACAAGGCGGCCCTGGAACACAAGGGCCAGCCGACCGTCATCCTCGCCAAGACCGTCAAGGGCTGGACGCTGGGCCCGAACTTCGAGGGCCGCAACGCCACCCACCAGATGAAGAAGCTGACGGTCGACGACCTCAAGCGGTTCCGCGACCGGCTGCACCTGCCGATCTCCGACCGGGAACTGGAGTCCGGCCCGCCGCCGTACTACCACCCCGGCCGGGAGACCGAGGAGATGCAGTACATGCACGACCGCCGCAAGGCGCTCGGCGGCTACGTCCCCACCCGCGTCGTCCGCGCGAAGCCGCTGCCGCTGCCGGGCGAGCAGACGTACGCGACCGTGAAGAGGGGCTCCGGTCAGCAGTCCATCGCGACGACCATGGCCTTCGTCCGGCTCCTCAAGGACCTCATGCGGGACAAGGAGATCGGCAAGCGCTTCGTGCTGATCGCGCCGGACGAGTACCGCACGTTCGGCATGGACTCGTTCTTCCCGAGCGCGAAGATCTACAACCCGCTCGGCCAGCAGTACGAGTCGGTCGACCGGGACCTGCTGCTCGCGTACAAGGAGTCGCCGAACGGCCAGATGCTGCACGACGGCATCTCCGAGGCGGGCTGCACGGCGTCGCTCATCGCCGCCGGCTCGGCGTACGCGACGCACGGCGAACCCCTCATCCCGGTGTACGTCTTCTACTCGATGTTCGGTTTCCAGCGCACCGGCGACCAGTTCTGGCAGATGGGCGACCAGCTCGCACGCGGTTTCGTCCTCGGCGCGACCGCCGGCCGCACGACCCTGACCGGCGAGGGATTGCAGCACGCCGACGGCCATTCCCACCTCCTGGCCTCGACCAACCCGGCGTGCGTGGCGTACGACCCCGCCTTCGGCTTCGAGATCGCCCACATCGTCAAGGACGGGCTGCGCCGGATGTACGGCCCGGACAGCGAGGACGTCTTCTACTACCTCACCGTCTACAACGAGCCGATCCAGCACCCCGCCGAGCCCGAGAACGTCGACGTCGAGGGCATCCTCAAGGGCGTCTACCGCTTCAGCGAGGGCACGGGCGGCTCGATCCCGGCACAGATCCTGGCGTCCGGGGTGGCAGTGCCGTGGGCGGTCGAGGCGCAGCGGATCCTCGCCGAGGAGTGGAACGTACGGGCCGACGTGTGGTCGGCGACCTCCTGGAACGAGCTGCGGCGCGAAGCGGTCGCCTGCGAGGAGCACAACCTGCTGCATCCGGAGGAGGAGCAGCGGGTGCCGTACGTGACACGGAAACTGGCGGGCGCGCAGGGGCCGTTCGTCGCGGTGTCCGACTGGATGCGGTCGGTGCCGGACCAGATCGCGCGGTGGGTGCCGGGGACGTACCAGTCGCTGGGCGCGGACGGGTTCGGGTTCGCGGACACGCGGGGGGCGGCGCGGAGGTTCTTCCACATCGACGCGGAGTCGGTGGTGGTGGGGGTGCTGAGCGAACTGGCGCGGGAGGGGAAGGTGGACCGGTCGGTGCTGAAGCAGGCCGTGGACCGCTACCGGCTGCTCGATGTGTCGGCGGCGGATCCGGGGGTTGCGGGGGGCGACGCGTAGCGCGTCCGCTGGGGTTGTGGGGCGGCGGGGTTTCGGCTCCGTCGCCCTTGGCGTGCCCGGCGTTGTGGCTGAGGCGGGGTGGGTGGCGCGCCCCGGCGCTGACGGGGTGCCGCCGCGCCCACCCTCCCCCACTCCCGGCTTCGCTCTAGCGGGGGGAGGCACGACTGCCCGCGGTCACGCGGCCTGCGCGAGTGAGCGGCCCTGCCCTCCCCGCGCGAGTGAGCGGGTGCCGCCTCCCCGCGCGAGTGAGTGGGTTCCCGGTGCCGGGCGGGCGGAATGGGTACGGACCCGCACCCGCGTACGGCGGGAAGGGGACGGGGTGGGGGGTGTCCGCCCGCAGCGGTTGGCGCGTCAACACGCTTCACCCCCGTAAGTGACCGATTCCGCGCCGTTCCGAGGACGGACACCCCCCCCCCCCCCCCCCCCCCCCCCCCCCCCCCCGCGGGGCCCCCCCCCCCCCCCCCCCCCCCCCCCCGGCGGCCCCCCCGGCGC
>NZ_JBIVWS010000049.1:0-6951 GCF_044768905.1 Streptomyces sp. NPDC090994 | reverse complement strand
TGTGTCCCTGTTGTCCCGCGGGGGCCTGTGCCGTGGGGTGGCGCGGGGGGGGGGGGGGGGGGGGGTTACGGCGGGGGGGGGCGGGGCGGGCGGCGCGCCCGCGCGCGCGCGCGACGAGCCGCCGGGGACAGTGGCCCGTGCGCTGCTCGGGCTGCCGGTGTCCTGACGGAACACCCGCGCCCCGTGGCCGTTTTGACCCGTCCGGCCGGAAAACCGCAGCTCGGGTACGTCGGGGAGTCGTGACAAGCGACTTCCGGCCGCACTAGGGTGCGCGCCGTTGGTCGAACCGATCGGGAGGCTGGAATGGCCGGGACGGACGAGGACGCCGTCGCCACCGAGGACGACGCGCTCTACGTGCTCACGGCGGTGCTGCTGACTCCGGCGCAGTTTCCGAGCGTGCTGGGCGACGACTATCCGGAGGCATGTGCGGCGCTCGGTCTGCCCCCGCTGGCGGACGGCTATGGGCTGGTGCTCGGTCAGGACGGCTCCGGGGCTCGGTGGACGGTGGTGATCGACGATGTCTCGTTGGTCGCGGTGGCCATAGCCTCCTGGGACTGCGGGATGGAACACGAACTGTCGCCGGACGAGCGCACCGTCGTGACGGCACTGCCCGGCTGGCCCCTCGCGGTCGCCGTGGCGGCTCCGGGCGTACCCGCGCCGCACGATCCCGCTCCCGAGGTGGCCGACCGGCCCCCGCTGTCGCCTCCCGACACGAGCGCCTGGGGGCCTGCCCAGCGACGCCTGGGAGCCGACGAGATCGCTCTGCAATGGGCGCGGTGGCGGGAGCAGGTGGACGACTCCGGCTCCGCGACCGCGGAGGACGGCACCGGCATGGCTGAGGGCTTGGAGCGCCTGGAGGGCCTGGAGGACCCGACGGGCCAGGCGGGCCCGGCTGGCCAGGCGGGAGAACCGGAAGCATCAGAAGGAGACGGGGCCGGGAGCGAGGTCCGGGGCGGGGGCGACTCCGGGGAGCTTGCCCGGAAAGGTGCGTCGGGCGCTGGAGCGAAGCAGGGG
The DNA here is from genome assembly GCF_044768905.1 of Streptomyces sp. NPDC090994. NCBI lineage: Bacteria > Bacillati > Actinomycetota > Actinomycetes > Kitasatosporales > Streptomycetaceae > Streptomyces > Streptomyces sp. NPDC090994. The sequence continues at coordinate 5,937 of NZ_JBIVWS010000049.1, read as the reverse complement.
CTCAGCAGTGTCCGGCGGGTGCTCGCGGAAGCCCGTGCGTACGTCGACACACCGCCGCCGCTCGGCCGGGTCCGGTCGTCGTTCGCGGCGGGCGACGCCCGTACCCTGCGTGTCGACGGTCCGGGCTGGTCGCTCGTGGCACGGACCGACGACATCGCCTTCGTACTGCTCGACGAGGAGCCCGGCGAAGTCCTTCCGGTGGGCCGGGGCCCGGAGTTGCCGGGCCTGCTGAGAGCCCTCGACGAGATGGCCGTACGTCCCGGCTGAGCCGCGCCTCGTCAGGCTGTCCGGGCCTCCCGGCTCCTCGGGGCAGCCGGCCCCCGGGGGCGGCCGACAACTCGGTGTCTGCGGCTCCTCGGTGTCAGCGCGTCAGCGGCCGAGTTCCTTGCGGCTGACACGGCGCAGCCGGCGCCGCTGGGACGGGTCCAGCGTGAGGTACGCGGCGGCCGGGACTCCCAGGACTATCAGGAGGGCGGCCCACCAGGGCAGCCAGATCCACAGGATGAGTCCGACCGCCACACCCCCAGCGGCGATCTTGGCGTTCTTCGACATGATGTCGCCTCCTCCGCGGCCAGTGCCGCTCTCTGTTCTGAAAACGGGCCCCCGCCCGCCGCGGTTCCGATCGCGACCCTGAGCCGTCCCTGAGCCGTCCCTGAGACAGGACCCTGAGTCCTCCCTGAGAGCCGTCGCCATACAGGCGAGTCTGAAGATCCCGTCCGGCCTCTGCCTGCCTCCTCGCCGCTCCCTTGCATGGTGTCCCACGTCACATTCGAGCGCACCCGATCGGCGGCGTATTCCTGTAGCATCAGCGGCCCGCCACCCACTAGTCAAAATTGAGGAGTGAGTCATCGCCGATCAGTCGACTCTCCCGGCCCCTCCCCCAGAGATCCCCCGACTGGCCCGCTGCTGCGCCGTCTTCCTGCCGGGTGAGCCTGCCCGTACCGGTGGTGTCGCCTTCTGGCGGCCGGACGGCGACCCGCCGCCGGACGTCGCCGCGGGGACCGCCATGAACCTGGCGGTCGCCGTTCCCGACGGCGTCCGCGTAGAGAAGGTGCGCGTACCGGCCGTTCTGCTGCCGTTGCGCGAGGCCCTACCGGTGCTCACGCGCGCGCGTGCCCTTCCGGACAGGCATCGTGCGGCGGAGTTCTGGGGTGCGGTGGCCGTGCACGCCCTGCACTTCGTGGCGCGCGGCCTGCTGCTGCCCGCGCTGTCCCCGGCCGGCCACGACACCTGGCGCGTGGGGCCGCTGCGCGGCGAGGGAACGGAACTCGTCCGCCGTCTGGCCGCCGCGATGCCGCCCGAGGCACACGCGGTGCCGGTGGAGGGAACCGGCCCCGTGCGGCTGCCCGATCCGGAGCCGCTGGTGCGGGCCTTCCTGGACGCCGTCGCCGACACGCTGCCCCGCTCCCCCGCCGCCCCGCTCGTGACGGGCGGGGACGCCTACGCCACCCGGCGGCAGCAGCTCCGGCCCGAGTTGCGCGCGTGGACGGACGATGTCGCCGCGGTGCACGACGCGGGCGTGCGGTTGTCGCTGCGGATCGAGGTCTCCGGCCTGCCGGCGGCCACGGAACCCTTCGGGCCGACCACAGGCGGGGAGCGGTCCGGACCGGCCACGGGCGAGCGCTTCGGTTCCCCCATGGAATCCGGACCAGTCGCAGGCGTGAAGCCCTCTGGGGTGGCCGTCGGCACGGGGCCGTCCGGATCGGCTGTGGACACCGGGGCGGAAGAGGCACCGAGGTTCCGTGCCGTGCCGCAGGTGCACAGCGTGGGCGATCCCGCGCTGGTCGCGGACGCCGCCGACGTCTGGGCCGGTGCCGCGGGTGACGTCTTCGGCCCACGCGCGCGGACGGACGCCCTGCTCGCGCTGCGCCGGGCGGCCCGTGCCTGGCCGGCGCTCACACCGCTGCTGTCGGCCACCGTGCCGGGTGCCGTCGAACTCGCCGACGACGAGGTCACCGACCTCCTCGGCGGTGGCGTCCGGGCGCTGGCCGGCGCCGGAGTCGACGTGCACTGGCCCCGGGAGACGCCCCACGGCCTGTCCTGCCGCGCGGAGGTAGGGCCCGCGGACAGCGGGGACGGGCCGGGTGCCTTCGTCACCGCCGGCGGGCCGTCGTTCCTGTCCGCCGACGCGCTGCTCGCCTTCAGCTGGACGTTCACCCTGGGGGGCGAGCGGCTCGCCCGCGAGGATCTGGACCGGCTCGCCGAGGCCGGCCGGCCGGTGGTACGGCTGCGTGACCAGTGGGTGCTCATCGATCCCGAGGAGGCGCGTCGGGCCCGCGACCGGCAGGACCGCAAGGTCACACCTGTCGACGCGCTCGCCGCGGCCCTGACGGGCTCCGCCGAGGTCGACGGGCATCGGGTCCCGGTGCGGCCCACGGGGTGGCTGGCGGAGCTGCGGGAGCGGCTCGCAGACCCGGAGGGGCAGGAGCCCGTGGACCAGCCGGCCGCCCTGGCCGCGACGTTGCGGGACTACCAGCGGCAGGGCCTCGACTGGCTGGTGCGGATGACGTCGTTGGGGCTTGGCTGCTGTCTGGCCGACGACATGGGGCTCGGCAAGACCATCACGCTGATCGCCCTGCATCTGCACCGGCAGACCGACGCGACGTCCGCCGGCCCGACCCTGGTGGTCTGCCCGACGTCGCTGATGGCCAACTGGCAGCGGGAGATCGAGCGGTTCGCCCCCGGCACGCCGGTACGCCGGTTCCACGGCGCCCGACGCGAACTGGAGAACCTGGACGGCGGCGAGTTCGTCCTCACCACCTACGGCACGATGCGCCTGGACGCGGACCGGCTGACCGGAGTGCCGTGGAGCATGGTGGTGGCGGACGAGGCCCAGCACGTGAAGAACCCCTACTCGGCGACCGCGCGGCAGCTGCGCACCATCGGGGCACGCGCACGTGTGGCGCTGACCGGCACGCCGGTGGAGAACAACCTGTCGGAGCTGTGGGCGATCCTGGACTGGACGACCCCGGGGCTGCTGGGCCCGCTCGGCGCCTTCCGCGCCCGTTACGCACAGGCCGTCGAGGACGGCCGGGACCCGGCCGCGGCCCAGCGGCTGTCCCGGCTCGTCGGGCCCTTCCTGCTGCGCCGCCGCAAGTCGGACCCAGGTATCGCGCCCGAGCTGCCGCCGAAGACCGAGACGGACCACGCCGTGCCGCTGACCGCGGAACAGACGGGCCTGTACGAAGCGGTGGTGCGGCAGACACTCGCCGGCATCGCCGACGCCGACGGCATGGAGCGACGCGGAATGATCGTGAAGCTGCTGACCGGGCTCAAGCAGATCTGCAACCATCCGGCGCAGTTCCTCAAGGAGGACAGCCCGCGCATCGCGGGGCGCTCGGGGAAGCTGGAGCTGCTCGACGAGTTGCTGGACACGATCCTCGCCGAGGGGGCGAGCGTGCTGGTCTTCACGCAGTACGTGCGGATGGGCCGCCTGCTCGAACGGCACCTGGCGGCGCGAGGCGTGGCCTCGCTGTTCCTGCACGGCGGGACATCCGTCGCCGCGCGTGAGGAGTCGGTACGGCGTTTCCAGGACGGCGAGGCGCCCGTGTTCCTGCTGTCGCTGAAGGCGGCGGGCACCGGCCTGAACCTCACTCGCGCGGAACACGTCGTGCACTACGACCGCTGGTGGAACCCGGCCGTCGAGGCGCAGGCGACCGACCGCGCCTACCGCATCGGCCAGACACGACCGGTACAGGTGCACCGGCTGGTGGCCGAAGGGACGGTCGAGGACCGTATCGCGGCCTTGCTGAACCATAAGCGGGAGCTGGCCGACGCCGTGCTCGGTTCCGGCGAGGGGGCACTGACGGAGCTGACGGACGCGGAGCTGGCCGATCTGGTGGAACTGCGAGGTGGGGCGGGATGACCGGGTACGACGACGGTGACGCGGAGCGGACGTTCGCCACGCTGCCGCCCACGCCCGGGCGGGGCTTCGCGCGCGGTTGGTGGGGCCGGACCTGGGTGCGGGCGCTGGAGGAGTCGGCGCTCGACGGTGAGCAGGTACGGACCGGCCGCCGGCTCGCCCGCGCGGGAGCGGTCGGCGCGGTGTCCGTGCGGCCCGGGCGAATCACGGCGGTCGTCCGGGACCTGGACGGCACGGGGCACCGGGCCGACGTCCTTCTGCCGGAGTGGTCCGGTGAGCAGTGGGACCGGTTCGTCGGCATGGCGGTCGAGCGGGCCGGTCATGTCGCGGCCCTGCTGGACCACGAGATGCCTCCGCTTCTGGTGGAGGACGCGGCGGCCGCCGGCGTCGAACTGCTGCCGGGCACGGGCGATCTGGAGCCGGAGTGCGACTGCGGCGCCTGGGACCACTGCGGGCACAGCGTGGCGCTGTGCTACCAGGTGGCACGGTTGCTGGATCAGGATCCGTTCGTCCTGCTGCTGGTACGAGGACGCGGTGAGCGGACCGTACGGGACGCCCTCCAGGCGCGGGGAAGCGTACCCGCCGAGGACGCCTCCCGGCCTGAGGGGGTGGACGCCGTCGAGGCGTACGCGACGGCCGGCGCGCTGCCGCCGCTGCCCGGTCCTCCCGGCGTCCCCGAGGGGCCGGGGGTGCCTCCGTCCCTCGACACGGACACCGCCCCCGGGCCCGGTGTCGACCCGGAAGCGCTGGGCTTCCTCGCGTCGAGGACCACGGCGGAGGCGCTTCGCCTGCTCGTCGAAGCCCTGGCCACCGGGCACGGGCAGCGGCCCTTGGAGCGCGAGTTGTCCGCCGCGCGGGACGCGGTACGCCTGGCGGCGGACGGGCGGGAACCGGCACCGGCGATCACGACCCGCCTCCGTGAGGGATCGGGGCGCGACCGGAAGGGCTTCGCGGCGGCCGTACGCGCGTGGCGGCTCGGCGGAGTCGACGCGCTTGCCGTACTGGACGAGGAGTGGACGGTGGAAGGCGAGACGTCGGCACACGCGCGTGCCGCCCTGGAGTCGGCCTGGGACGAGGACGAACGGCCGTTGCTACGGGCGCGGTCGAACCGCTGGACGGTCGCCGGGGAACCGTTCCAGCTGCGCTTGGGCACCGATGGCCGGTGGTGGCCGTACCGAGAGGAGGACGGCCGTTGGGTACCCGCGGGCGAAGCGGCCGGGGACCCTGCGACGGCGCTGGCCTCGGCGACGCTCGCGGCCGGGAACGAGCCCTGACGCGCGGTCCTCCTCGGCCGCCACTGTTCATCTCCAGGCTCGTGACCAACGGTCCCGGCACTCACGAGCCTCCGTTTGCCGGACGCGCTCACCGGTCACGGTGCCGTCTGCGCGACCAGGGACGGGATCATGGACTCCAGGTCGCTGGGCAGTTCGCTGGGGAAGCCGGACGGCAAGGACGGCAGTTCGCTGGGCAGTCGGCTCGGCAGTTCGGTCGGCAGGCCGCTCGGCAGCGCGGTGGGGATGCCGGAGGACCGCGAAGGGGTGGCGGTCGCGCTGCTTTCGGCGGGTGACTCCTCGTCGGGCGAGTCGTCGCTGCCCGAAGCCATGAGCACGATCGCGACCACGGCACCGGCCGCCACGATGAGGACGAGCAGCAGCACCAGAGTGTTCCGCCGCCGTCTTGGGTCGCGCCCGTCTCCGCCCTCGTGTCCCGTCCCGGGGCCGAAGCCCTCGGCAGGAGGACCGAAGCCGCTTCCCGGTGGCGGCGGGCCACCCGGTGGTCCCGGCGGCTGTGGCGGTCGTGCGGGCGGCATGGCCATACCGTCCAGGGTCGCCTCCGGCCGGACGGTGCGCGACCCTTACGCGGAAGCCGGGACACAAGCACAGCGGCACACACGATCTGCCCGCACCACAAGCCCCTGCCGTACCGCCGGGACGACGCACACGGCGTCGTCCCGGCACGCGCGCGTGCTCAGCCCCGGGCGCCGAGGAGGTGGTCCATGGCGAGCTGGTCGAGGTGTTCGAAGGCCATGCCGCGGGCGGCGGCGGCTTCCGCGTCGAAGGTCTCGTAGGCGGTGG
>NZ_JBIVWS010000048.1:2221-9874 GCF_044768905.1 Streptomyces sp. NPDC090994 | reverse complement strand
ACTCCCCACCTGGCTGCGGCACCCCAGCCTCACTGGACTGGAGGCACCCGCCTTCGATGACCTCGCCGCCCGCTACCGCGCCTGGCGTGCCGAACATCCACCGATCCTCCTTCACAAGAGCGGAAGGTGATTCATATACGCGAGAAGGCTGGGCCGAAAGAAACGGCCCAGCCTTGAGGATGCCGCAGAGATTCCCCGTAGGTACGCCGACTAGGCCCTAGACGGACTGGTCAAGTAGCAGCCAAGACACGCAGTCTGGCCGCTCCCCTGTCCGGGTGCGGCAAAACTCTTCCAGAGCTGCGCGGACCTGCGCTACTGGAATGGCTGCTTCCCGGGGATAGTAGCTTGGGTTTCCCGGATCTGCGATCAATGCGGGGTCGAAGGAGGGTGGGTTAGGATTCCCTGATGTCCAGACATATCTGGAGATGTCGTCCTCAGGTGCGCTGGCGGGCACCTTATTGGTCCACCATTTCAACGCTCCATAACCGTTTTTGACGTTGACCGACACGTACAGGTAGTTGCTGGGCCACCTTTCGCTGGTCTCTTCCGGGAATCGCCCCTCGACAATGCTCACCACGGCTCTTTCGGGTAGGATTTCGAAGCCGTCGGGCGTTTTGCCCTCTTGGATCAGTTCATTCATGATGTGGTCGATGAGAGCGTCGACTTCCTGCTCCGAACGAGCATAGATATCGCCGACATGCGTTCCACCGAGGACGATCATTTATCTGTCACCTCTTTACTGTACCCCTCAGGGGTATTGGATCCGCCTGGCCGGGGACATGCACCCAGAGCGTCTGGTCCTCGTAGAGGATAGCGGGCACCGCCTGCTGGCAGCCCATCGAGTTGCGCGTCGTCACCTTCGGACAGACATAGTTCGTATTGATGACAATATGCAGCTCTTTACCCTTCTCCATCTTGGTGGCCATCTCCCAAGCGACCTTCACTTCGGCGTGATGGGAGACATCCGCATAAGTAGAGAAGTTGGGGAAATCGTCGGAGCCCTTAAGGAAGGCATTGATGGTCTCGGAGAGTTCGCTCTTTCCGCTCACCACTGTCGACTTCCACACTTGCGTCCCATCGGGTTCAAAGACGTATCCGGATGTGGGGTCTCCGGATTGGCGCTCGGGAAGCTTTTTCCAGGCCTTCGTTACCCAGTCGGGGCACGCACCGTCGGTATTGTGGACGAGAACGTTGGTGGTGCCGGTCGAGACGTAGTAGGTGTGAAGATCGTCGACGGTGAGGTCGTAGGCGTCCTGCAGTCCCTGCCAGTCACGGGTGCGGGCGATGATGGCCGCGTCGTTCTGCGGGGTGCGCAGGGTGTCGCCGGCCTTGAGGTCGGCGGCGTTCTTCCATGTTCCGTCACTTGCGGACCAGTAAGGGTGGTGACCAGTGGAGGTGAGGGCGGAGCCGTCGGCGAGGGTGACGTCGGTGAAGTCCCGGTCGTCAGGGGTGTGGATGGTTCGGGTGACGCGACGGGCGCCGGTTTCGCCGGTGGCAGGGTCTGTGGCCGTGACGAAGTCGCCGATCTTAACCTGTTCGATCGGGCGGCCGGTGCCGTCGGCCATGAGCACCTTGGTACCGGCGAGGAAGCTGTGCGCTGCCGCTCCGGTCAGGCAGGCGACGGTCTGACGGGCAGCGCGGCCTGCCTTAAGCGCGTCGATGCCGTCGTCGATCTTGGTGAGGAGCTTGTACTTGCCCGAGGGGAGGATACCGGCGACGGCCATCACGCAGCCGAGGGCGGTGGGATCCTTGATACATGCCTCGATGTCGGCGAGACCCGAGACCTCCCAGACGATCGCCTCGTATGTCTTGGGGTCCTTCAGCGCGTCCAGAGTTTTGTCAATTGCCCCCTCGTCGCAGACGGTCGTGAGCTTGCTGAGCGTTTCGCGCCAGGGGGACGGGACCGCAAAACTGTCCAATGGGAGGTAATTGGTGCAGCGGTTGCGGGGTGCGCTTTCCTCCTGCGCCTTGCGTTCTTCCTCCGCCTGCCGGCGTGCCTCCTCGATCTCCTGCTCGGCAAGGTCGCGCGTTGTCTGCCAAGCGGCTGCGGCCTCGGCCTCCGCCTCTTCGGCGCTCTTGCCCGCGGCGATCGCCGATGCGCGGGCCTCGGTTGCGGATTCGTCGGCCTTCTGCGCCGAGTAGCGGGCATACGAGGCAGACCACTCAGCGTCGGCTGCGGAGTTTTCCGCAGCAGTGGCATCCTGCGCGGCCCGGTTGGCGGCATCCCGTGCGGTGGCCGCGGATGCCGCCGCGTCAGCAGCGCTCTGTTCCGCAGAGTCCGCGGAGGCTTCGGCTTCGGCCGCATACCGTGCGGCCACCTCCTTGGACGCTTGCGCCTTTTCAGAAGCTGCCTCCGCTTCGGCGGCTGCCTGCGCGGCGTTGGCGGCTGCTTCCACGGCACGCCAGGCGTTCTCCGTCGCCTTGGCCGCGACCAGGGAGCCTTCGGCGAGGAGGCGTTCGACCTGGTAAACGTGGTGGGAGGTGAGGTCGTCCTTGCGCTGGGCCATGTACTGGCCGGTGCTGACGAAGTCGTGGATCAGCTGGGGCGGGCCGGCGAGGGCGATTTTCGCCGCTGCCTGGACTTCGGGGCCGCCGGTCTCGGCGAGGCGGGCGGTGGTGACTCTTTCGTCGGCTAGGCGCTGGCCGTACTGGTCGATCTGCAGGAAGGTCGCGAAGGTCTTGCCGTTGCCGTCGGCGAGTGCAGTCTTGGCGGCTTCGCTGACTCCGGGGCCGCCGGTTTCGGCGAGGCGGGCGACGTCGACCCTCATGTCAAGACGGCCGGCCTCGTACTGGCCGGAGGAGTAGAAGGTATCGATCTGCTCCGGAGTGCCGTTGAGGGCTTCGGTGGCGGCGGCGCGGACGGAGGCGTAGGGGCTTTGGGAGCTCAGGTTGACGACGCGCTGGCGGACGTCATTGTGCTTGGCCTCTTTCCAGCGGGTGCGCAGGTAGTCGAGGACGTCCTGGTCGGTGCCCGACAGGGCGCGCGCGGCAGCTTCCTGGTGCCAGGGGCCCAGCAGCTTCATGGCCTGCATGGCGAGCTGGCGGCCCTTGGCGGCGGTGGCCTGGACGTCGACGTCGGGGCGGTCGGCTTCCTGGGCCAGCTGGGCGGCGGTGTCGTTCAGGGAACGGGCTTCGGCCTGAACCTGGGCGGAGGCGGAGATGCCGGCGTAGGAGGCTGTCGTCTTGGAGCGGGCCCGCTCGATGGCTGCCTCGGTGCGGGTGGTGAGGTCGGCTTCTTCGGTCTCGCGGGCTAGTGCGAAGATTTTCTTGGCCCGGGTCACCGCGGCTGTCGCGGCGTCGGCTGCGTCCTTGGCCGCTTCGGCGTTTTTCTTGGCGGTGGCGGCGTAGGTGGCCGCGTTTCCGGCCTGCTCAGCGGCTTCGTCCGCGTAGTCGGCGGCTTTTCTGGCATGTCTGGCCGCCGAGGTGGCAGCGTCGCGGGCCTCGTAGGCGGCGGTGGCGGCGCGGTTGGCCAGGTCGGCGGAGCGGTCGGCGGCGGCATCGGCGGCATCGGCATGGCGACGGGCCTCTATGGCCGCCTGACGGGCCTCGTTGGAGTGCAGGCCGGCGGCGTCCGCGTACGCGTTCGCCTGTTCTGCGGCGTCGGCCGCCGCGCGTGCGTTACCGGAAGCGTCCTTGGCCGCCCCGGAGGCGACTGCGGCGGCCGCCGAGGCCAGCCCGGCGTTCTCGGCCGCGACGGCCGACTCATCGGCGGCGTCGGCCGCTGCGCGCGCCTGCTTGGCGGCCTGGCTGGCGGCGGCGGCATCGTCTTTGTTGCCGGCGGCGGCGATGGCCGCCTTGTAGGCCTGATTCGCCGCCTCTGCGGCCGCGGCAGCGGCCGATGCGGTCTGTGCGGCGGCGAGCGCGGCCCGGTGTGCGGCAAGGTTCGCGGCGTTCGCCGAGCCGATGGCCTCCTGTGCGGCCTCGGCCGCGCCCCGTGCGGCGTCTGCGGCCTGCGCGGCCTTGACCGCGGCCTTCTCGGAGTCGTCCTTGGCGGCTGCGGTCTCCTCAGCGGCCTTCAGCGCGGCCTCCTTGGCCAGCGCGGATGCCTCGATCGCCTTCTTCGACGACTCCTCGGCTGTCTTGCGGGCATGGTCGGCTTGCCGGCCCGCCGCCTCGGCCCGCTTGATCAGGTCCTCGATCGATGCGTGTTCCTGGTCCCGGTTGCGGGCGGTGAACTGCCCGATCTCCAGGAACTCGACCATGTCCTCGGGTGTGCCCTTGAGCGCGACCTTGGCGGCTGCCTTCACGTTGGTGCCGCCGACGGTGGCCAGCCGGGCGACCTCGACGCGGTTGTCCAGTTCACGGGCGGCGTACTGCCCCTGGTTCAGGAAGAGTTCGCGTTCGTCGGGGGTGCCGAGCAGGGCCTCCTTGCCGGCGTCCTGCACGCCGCTGCCGCCTAGGGTGATCAGGCGGCCGATCTCGACCCTGTTATCCAGGTCCAGTGGCGTCTCATACCCGTACAGGAGGAAGGTCTCCAGCTCGGCCGGCGACTTCAGGAGCGCTTCCTTGGCCGCTTCCCGTACAGCGGAACCGCCGGTCATCGCGAGCCGCGCCGTCTCGACGCGGTTGTCGGCGTACTGGATGGACTCCGCTTGGTCGAGGAACGTGCGGATGGCCTCGTCGCCGCCGAGCAGTGCCTGCTGGGCGGCCTCTTTCAGACCGGCTCCGCCGGTCTCCCAGTAGCCGACGATATCGGCGCGTATGTTCGCCGGCAGCGGTGCCGGTTCCGCCGCCATGGCGGCGGGTGTTCCCAGCAGACCCGACAGCAGACCCGCGGACAGCACTATTCCCACGGCCCGCCGAGGGCCAGAAAACCGTCTCAGTACTCCCGAACCAACAGTTCGGAAGGATATGCGCCGTCTCACTCGGCGACTCCTTCACAGTCAAAGAAAGATCCAGCCGGATAGGCGCACTAGCACTACGGAAGAGGCAAGGGTGCACCGATACAAAAAATCCCTCCCCGTGAGTTAACAGTCATTTACTGTAGGGCTCTTAGCATCACTGGAACCGCTTGATCGTACACCGATTCCCCCAACATGCGAGGGGGCTCCGGTCGGCCACCCAGGATGCTTTTCCGCCTGCCGTGAAGATGCCTCTATGAAGGGTGGAGACCTAACGTAAGATCATCTTATTTGGTCGAAAAAATTCCCCTATATGAAACTATGGTAAATTCCTTTTTGAGTACGGGCTTTTAGGTAGGTATGAGGTATCTCTTGAGTCAAGGCTGGCTGGATATGTGGTGAACATCCTGTGGGTGGAACCTGTGCTGACTGTGTACGATCGATCGTGCAGGAATGCGCATGGCAGAGTCTCTGTTTCGAATTACCGCGTTCTCTGTATTTTCGTCTGATTCGAAAGGACCCCCGTAGTGATAACCCGTGCGCGAAAGGCGTTGCTGAGCGTTGTGGCTGCAGTGCTTGCGGTATTTGCGGCAACACTCGGCGTGGCCCACGCCGACAACGGCGACGCAGTGGCAGCTTCGGCTGCAGCGGAGGGTGAAATGCCCGGCATCGTTGAAGACTTCAACTACCCGGGCTCGGCTCAGATCTACGAGGAGACCGGCGCACTTCTCAAGCGCGGTGACGGTCACATCGTGATGGTCCCCTGCGACGGTAACAACGACATCTGGATCATGAGTAACCAAGACGGCGCGGCAAATCACTGTTTCAACGTCACAGCCAAGCCGGCCTACCTCACGCTCGAGATCCCCAAGGCCCACGGGATCTGGACCAAGGCCTATCCCGTGAAGACCACCCTCCGCGAAGACGACGGCACCACTACCGTGGTCAACGCACCCGCCAACGACTTCACCGGTTACGGCGAGTCCGGTGCCTCCGGCGAACGAACGATGCTCATCGAACTGCGTGTCACCGCCTGACCTGTCCGGACCTTCACTCACACCATGTTCTGAACCTGCTCGCCCGGCCGCACCGCACGCGGTTCTCGAATCCGCCGAAAGCTGCACAAGGTTCCGATCCGGCTCTCACTTGGCCTTGTGAGCAGCATGCTCGCAGCCACGGCAGACACCTGGTCTCTCACGACCGCTCCGGCCCCGGCTACTACCGGTAGCCGGACCCCGACGGCCAGGCCTACCAGCCCCTCGCCCTTGTGTACGAACCCGTTAAGGAAGACACACGTGCCCATCAGAAGTTCCCACCGCACACAGGGAAACGGCCCTGCTGGCCTCCATCACCGCAGCTTTGCTGCTCACATCGTCCCCGGCCCGGGGCCTCGACGGCGAGACCGCTACTGCCGGCGCCGCCGCGTTCACCGTGAAGCCGAGTAGCTCACCGGCTACCCCGGCACTCCCAGTCTCATCTGTCTGACCGGCAGCACCACTGACACCGGCAATGAACGGATGGCGGTCGCCGCACGCAAGCCGTGCGGTGATCACGTCTGCGGCACCACTTCACCGACATATCAAACCTAAGTTAGGGGACACCGTGCCCATTAGACGCTCGCGCGCGGTGCGGGCCATTGCGCTGATGGCGTTCACTGCCATGGCCAGCACTCTGCACACTCACCCAGTCCAGGCTGCAGCAGGTGATCCGGTTTCGGAGCAGAGTTACGCGTTCACCGCAAAGATTTTGATCGGTGACAACGTCCGCAGCTGCAGTGGCGCGCTTGTTGACGCTCAGTGGATTCTGACCGCGAGCAGTTGCTTCGCGGCTACTGGACAACCAGCTTTCCCGATTACAGCCGGCGCGCCGGCCGAGAAGACCACCGCCACCATCGGCCGCACCGATCTGTCGACTACCGCAGGCCACGTGGTGGAGATCACCGAACTGGTTCCCCGCTCCGATCGTGACCTGGTCATGGCGAAACTGGCCGCGCCGGTCACAGACATAGCACCGGCCGTCATCTCATCTACCGCTCTGGCGCCAGGTGAGGTCGTGCATGCGCTGGGTTATGGCCGCACCGCTGATGAGTGGGTACCCAATCAGCTGCACACCGGAGCGTTCACGGTGGAAACCACCTCTGACACCATAGTGGCGATCGAGAGTGCGGGCGGGGCCATCTGCCGGGGAGACGCGGGTGGGCCCGCGTTGCGGGAGAAGGATGGGCAGGTGGAACTGGTTGCCGTGCACAATGCCTCCTGGCAGGGTGGCTGCTTCGGTGAAACGGAGACGCGTACAGGCGCCGTAGAGACCCGGCTGGACGACATCCATCAGTGGATACAGCAAGTGCGTCGTCTTCCTCAGGCGTCCACGGTTACTTCGGGGGACTTCAACGGGGACGGCAGGGACGACCTTGCTGCTCTGTACGACAATGGTCCCTCTCCCGAGGGTAAGTACGGCACCTCTCTGTATGCGTTCTACAGCAGCGGAACCGGATTCAGTGCGCCTCGCAAGGTATGGGAGTCCGGCAGCTTCACCTGGTCCCGTAGTCAGTTGACCTCGGGGGACTACAACGGGGACGGCAAGGACGACGTGGCTGTCTTCTACGACGGCGGCACCGCGACCGACGGCAAGGCCGTCTCCTCCCTGTACACCTTCACCAGCGACGGCACCGAATTCCAGGCACCCCGCAAGACCTGGACCAGCTCGGGCAGCTTCACCTGGTCCCGCAGCAAGCCCACCTCGGGGGACTACAACGGGGACGGCAAGGACGACGTGGCTGTCTTCTACGACGGCGGCACCGCGACCGACGGCA
>NZ_JBIVWS010000048.1:0-2121 GCF_044768905.1 Streptomyces sp. NPDC090994 | reverse complement strand
GTGGCTGTCTTCTACGACGGCGGCACCGCGACCGACGGCAAGGCCGTCTCCTCCCTGTACACCTTCACCAGCGACGGCACCGAATTCCAGGCACCACAGAAGGTTTGGACCAGCACAGGTTCATTCGACTGGAACCGTAGCCAGTTGGCCTCCGGGGACTACAACGGCGACGGCAAGCATGACGTCGCTGTCTACTACGACAAGGAAACTACCGCTGACGGCCGCAAGGTCGATGCCCTCTTCTCGTTCCTCAGCACGGGTACGGGGTTCCAGCTTCCGTCGGCTCGCTGGCAAGGCAGCGTGATCTGATCCAAATCTGCGGGTGATTACTCAGCTGCCATCCCGCCGCACCCACGGCATACGGCAGGTCGAGGAACAACCGCGCAGTACCACACCCTGCCAAGACCGTCATCATCGTGCGCATCGGCTGCCCGATCGTTGATCGGCGTCCCGGGTGGCGTGTCCGGCCCAACTCCGGCACCTGTCGGCTGGCTAGGCCGGACACGCCACCCGGCTCAACCATTCCCCACTGATTCACTGATGCGGTATTTCACTCACTGACCGAAGGCCGCACCTATGAAACTTCCACCGACCTTGACCAGGAAACCATGAATAAACGCTCACTGCCTCTTTCCAGAGCCTTTTCTACTTTTTTTATCCTACTCACTTGGTTGATCGTCACGAGTGGCCTGGAAGTCGCCGCAGCTACCGCATCCACCGGCTCTCCTGCATTCCGGTATGAGGTGGACCCCAATGCGTACACCTACAAAAATATTCCCGGTACGGAGATCACCTTCGGTTCCGCCGCAGGAGAGAGCTCTTATTTGAGATCAACAGGAATCGTCGCGAGCTCCGTCGACACCTTGGAGAGCGGGGACAACATCGGCAACACGTTTGCCATCATATGCCAGTACTCCGACGGAACTGCCCTGCCTGGGTCGGTAGAAGCCGGCGCATACTGGGCGACTAATATCGTACCCCCCTCGGAAGTCTCCATCACTCCGGCCATCAGGTGGGTATTTACCGCACCCACTACAGCCACCTACACGTGTCGGCTATCCGTGACGAGCTACTCGACGATTATCCGCAACGGCAGAACCGTCACCATGCAGGTTGCGGCAGGCGCCCAACTGAATCGCAGCCAGTACGCAGGAAGTGCCGGTTGGACGCTTTCGGAAGGACAGGGCACCATAATCCAGCGCGGCAGCGATACCAGCGTCATGAGTTTCACCTATGAGCCTCGCGGTTCCGGTCGGACAACCATAGTGCAGGATGCTGCGCTGAGCACCTGCAAGCCGCTTTCTAGTATCTGTGACGGTGGCACTTCGGCGTACACAGGAACAAAGGCCGAAACCTGGATCGAAGCTCAGCCCCTCACCGCAGGGGGTGAACCGTGCGGTCCCCTCATCAAAAGCGCCCCGAATACTTGGAGCATATCCACCGCTAAACATCACCAGACGGCGATGAACTCGCTATACATCGACCATGCCCAGATAGTAGAGTGTGAAAAAATAGTCATCACCATGCGCATTCGAAATGTAGACGGCAATCCTCTATATGTGCACGCAGGCTGGGCTATCAATAATATGGCAGCTACCCACGGTTTCGCCCTAACTGCCTACTGAACCATTTTCATCCTGTATGTACGCAAGTCAGCAGGGTGTGGACGGCTTGATGCCCGTGCCCCACGCGCAGGGAGCTGTCGAAAAATGAGTCCTTGATCTTGGCGCGGGTCATGAGCTCGCGAGATCATGTCCGGCGATCGCGGCAAGTTGTTGTGCCGTGGTCACGGTGACGACACCGGTGGAGGCGGTGTGGCCGAGTGCGGTGAGTACCTGGGTCGCGTCCCGGAGAGTTGCGCCGATCCGGCTGTTGCTCAGGCCGGTCGCCTCGGCGAGCACCGTGTTTGCCATGAATCAGCGTTTTTTGAGGAGGAAGACGACGAGTTGGTCGGCGGTGGACAGTCGTCTGCCGCCGACCCCGGGGCCACCGTCGGGACGTTTCCCGGGAAGGAGGACCGGTGGAAGTTCGGCACGCCAGGCGCGGTAGCGGGCGGCGAGGTCATCGAAGGCGGGTGCCTCCAGTCCAGTGAGGCTGGGGTGCCGCAGCCAGGTGGGGAGT
>NZ_JBIVWS010000047.1:0-10294 GCF_044768905.1 Streptomyces sp. NPDC090994 | reverse complement strand
GTGCGGTGCAGTCCTAGACAGCTCCACCACACCGGAGGTCTTCGCCATGATCAAGCCCCGTCGGCGTTAACAACGCTCGTGATCAATACAGCTAGCGCCGGTGATTGTGGCGTGGCGAAGTGCCGGGGTCCGCGGGAGCAGGGACGCGCATGTCGGTGAGGAATTGCTCGACACTGCGGTGCATCTCCAGATGCTGTGCCGCCCTGGTGATGGCTTCGGATGCGCGCCACAGGTTGCCTCGTGCGTCGGCGTGGGCGAGGACCAGGCGGCCTTCGTAGGCTTTGCCTCCTGGGGCGTCGGGGTGTGCGGTGGCCGCGGCCGTGATGCTGGCGGTCTCGGTGAACAGGCGCACAGCGTTGTACGTGTGCGTCACGGCGGTGGCCAGTTCAGCCCTGGCTTTGCCGAGGTATTCCGAGGAGTCACTGCCGGTTCGGGAGGCGAAGTCGGCGGCCAGCAGTGTGGTGCGTGCTGCCAGGGCCCGGGAGGCGATGACCTGCTGCTGGAGCTGGTCAACCGGGAGAGGAGAGGGTACCTGCCCGGCGCTGTCCAGCAGTTCAAGCTGGAGACCGGCCGTGTACAGCTCGGAAGCCATCTGCTGCAACCGCTGGGGCATGGTCACTTCGGGAGGTTGAGGCATCTGTAACCCTGCGCTTTTGTTGTCATGTTCACGGCTTCAGTGCATGCGAGAGTCGGTGTCGAACAGCGCCAGTTCCTGGGGGTGAAGGAGGTGCTGGACGATGAAGGACCGGCCGGCGACCTTCCACAGGCCGCGTCCGCGGTTGAGGTGGGCGATGGCGTCGGTCTCCACCGTGGTGAGACCGAGCAGGGCGGTGGCGGCGTGCAGCTGGTCGGTTTCCTGCCGGTAGATGATGCGGGTGGAGCAGTCGGCGAGGAGGCCCTCGGCCAGGGCGCGGCCCTGTGAGCCGGCGTCGCCGGCGGTGAGCAGGTCGGACAGGCGGTGGATGACCATGAGGTTGGCGATGCCCAGGCCGCGGGAGAGTTTCCACTGGGCCTGCATGCGCTGGAGCAGGCCGGGGTGGCGCATCAGGCGCCATGCCTCGTCGTAGACGATCCAGCGCCGGCCGCCGCCGGGGTCGGTGAGGGCGGATTCCATCCAGGCGGAGGCGCAGGTCATGGCGAGGACGAGGGCGGTGTCGTCGCCGGAGCCGCCGAGCCGGGACAGGTCGATGGTGAGCATCGGCGCGCTCGGGTCGAAGGCGACGGTGGAGGGGGAGTCGAACATGCCGGCCAGGTCGCCGTGGACAAGGCGGCGTACGGCGTGGGCGAGGTCGCGGGCGGCTTCGCCGAGCCGCCCGGACATCATCCCGGCGGCCTGGTCCAGGGCGGCGGGGTCGTTCAGGGCGGCGGCGATGTCCCCGAGCAGCGGGGTCCGTCCCGTGTCGGCGGCGCGGGTGACGACGAGGTCGAGGGCGACGTCCAGCGCGGTGTGCTCCATGGGCAGCAGGTCCCGGCCGAGGACGGTGCGGGCCAGCGACCCGAGCAGCAGCAGGCGTCGTTTGCGGATCTCGCCGCTCCAGTCGGCTTCGGCGACGGAGGCGGGCTGCGGGGCGCCATCCAGGGGGTTCAGCCGGCCGGGCAGGCCGGGGCCGAGAGCGACGGAGGTGCCGCCGAGGGCTTGTGCCACGGGTGTCCATTCGCCTTTGGGGTCGCACGGCACGTAGACGCGGTAGCCGAAGGCGACCGACCGCAGCGCGAAGGACTTGGCGAGTGCGCTCTTGCCCTGGCCGATGACACCGGCCAGCAGCACGTTGGGGTTGGTGAAGCCCTCGACCTTGCCGTACAGGGCGAACGGGTCGAAGACGAAGGAGGCTTCGGCGTGGACGTCGCGGCCGATGTAGATGCCTTCTGCGCCGAGTCCGCCCTCGGCGAGGAACGGGTACGCTCCGGCGGCGATGGCGGTGGTCATGCGGTGCGCGGGCAGTTTCAGCCGGTTGCCGCGGGCGGAGGCGAGTCCTGGGCGCCCGCCGGCCGGGTAGAGCGGCGCGGGCATCGTCTGTTCGGCGGGGGCGGTGCCTCCGGTTGGGGCGGCTGCTTCGGCGCGGGCCTTGGCGGTGGCTTCGGCCAGCTGGCGCCGGGCGGCCTTGCGGCTGGCCCGGTCGGTGCCGTGCGGGGTGAACAGGGGGCTGGCGGAGGCGCGGCGGGCGCGGCGTGCGGGCCGGTGATTCATCGGGTGGCCCTCTTTCGGCGGGTGGTGCTCACCGGGCGCAGGCGGTGGTGTGCGAGCGGCTGAGGTCGGCGGGGGTGGTCTTGCGGCGGACGATGTGGCCGGCGGCCAGGTGGCGCTGGCAGATGGTGAGGACGGGTGGCCCCTCCGGCAGCCGGTCAGGGCGGCACACGGTGTCACCGGCCGCGGGCGGCAGGAGGTGAAAGGCCGCGTGGATTTCGGCGGTGGCCTGCCAGAGCTGGGTCTGCGCGGTGGCCAGGTGCCTGCCCGCGCCGGGGCGCGGGGGGCGGGTGGCCTCGGCGAGCTGGTCGAGGAGACGGTGCAGCTCGGTGAGATGAGCGTGGAGGACATCGAGGTGCGCGCGGTCTGCGGGCTCCGGCTGCGGCGGGTGCTTCAGCGCGCGGGTGTGGTGGCGGACACCGGCGGTCGCGGCCCGGAGATAGGGGTGCGCGTCACCGGAAGGCGGGGGAGAGAGCAAGGAGAGGAGCGTCCTTTCAGCCACCGGGGCGGTGGTGGCCGGGTCAGAGGGTGGTGCGGGCCAGAGGGAGCGCGGCGACGGGGAAGGCGGCGGGCTGCTGGAAGAACAGGCGGCGCAGGTCGACGCCGGTGGTGACGGCGGCCGTCTCGATCTGCGCGCAGGCAGCGTCCAGGAGCGCGTCGGTCTCGGCGCTGACGGTGACCAGGCCGGTCAGCGCGACGGCGGCGTGACCGGCGATGAGCTGCCGCTCACGCTGCTTGACGTCGGCGTACTCCACGGAGTCTTCCTCGTTGTCGACCTGGCCGCGGCGGGCGCGTTCGCTGGCGTCGGCGATGATCGCGGCCTTCTTGCGCTGCACATCGCGCAGTGCGGACTCCAGCGCCTGGGGCACGTAGATGAGGGAGAGGGTGCGGCGGACCCCGGCGGTGAACATCAGGCCGTGCAGGAATCCGGCACCCATCTCGGTGCGCGGCCAGTTCTCCACCCAGTACGTGGTGTGGCGGGCGGTGTCGGTGGCGAGCCGGTCGTACTCCTCGACCTGCACCACCGGTCCGGCCGCGGCGGGGGCCGCCTCGGCACGGCCGGCGGGGGACCACTGCTGCAGCGCGGCCAGGGCCTTGGGATCGTAGGCGGTACGGACGACCGCGGCGATCTCCTGGGCGGACAGCCAGCCGGTGACCATCAGTCCGGCGTTGCGGGCGGCCTGGGCGACGGAGGCGGTGGTCTGCTCCAGCACGGTGAACGCCCCGGGCAGCCCGCCACCAGCCTGGGAAATGAGCCGCTTGGCGGCCTTCATGTCCAGGGAGATGGCGAGGTAGGTCTCGTGCGGTGCGGCGGCCGGGCCGGCAGAGGCGACGAGTTCGGCATAAACCTGTCCGGCGACCGGGGTGCCGGGTTGGCCGTGCTGGGTCCAGTGGCGGGTGAGGGTGTCGCCGGAGTCGGGGACGGTGCGTTCCAGGACCTGCACGGTGGCGACGTGCCCGGTGCGGGCGATACCGGCCAGGGCCCGCCCCCAGGCAGCCACGTTGTGGTTCTGCGTTGCGGGGTCGAGGAGGGCGAAGGCCCGGGAAGTGACGCGGGCGACGGCGGTCAGGGTCTGCTGGTGCGGGTCATGGACGGCGGCGGCGCCGCCTGCGGAGTCGCCGGGGGTGACGACCTTCAGCGAGGCGGCGGCGCCGGGCAAGTGCAGGATGCCGTCCTGCCGGGGACGGGTGACCGGCCGGGCCAGCCACAGCGTCTGCCCGGTACGGCGGCGGAGTGCGTAGCGGACGACGACCGGAGCCCAGTCGATCAGGGACCGGCCGTTGCGGCGGACCGCGACCAGCGAGGCAACCGCCGCCCACAGCGGAGCAAGAAGGACGGCACCGAGCAGGCCGCTGGAGACGACGGTCACCAGCAGCAGGGCCAGTGCACCGGAAACGAGAAGGAGTTGGGGGAGGGTGAGGCCGAGGAGGATGCCCCGGCGGGACCGGTGCGGGAACTTCACCGTCACCGGAGCTATGGACAGTTCGGACAAGGAGATGGTCCTGGGGGCGCGGGGCCCGGGGCCGGGAGACGGTGTGCCTCCCGGCCCCAGGGGGTCGGGCAGGGGGTCAGAGGCCGGCCGGGGGAGGCGGCGAGGAGGCCGGACCGCTCGACGCGGCGGTGCTCGGCGGGCCAGCGGCCCGGGCACCTGGTGACGGGGCTGCGCCGTGCGGCGGCGGGGACGTGGTCGGCGGAGCGGACCGCCAACCAGCGCCCTGGCCGGGGCCGCCGGGGCCCGGGCTGCCGCCCATCTGGCCACTGGTGTCGTCGGTGACCTTCGTCGGCGGCGGCTGGACGGCCTGCTCCACTGCCGACCTGAAACCGCCGTCGGACGATTCGGCAGGGCGGGAGCCTGCCGCGCTGTCCTGGCCGCTGTCGGACGAGGCGGGGGCGATGTCGCCGGGAAATCCGTCCTGGCCGGGCACCGTGTCCGGGCCTTGCGGGGCGCCTCCGGCTCCGGCTGCCGCGGCACCGCCGGTGGCCGCCATCGCGGCGGCCTTCTTCCCGGCACGCTCGGCATGCTGCCGGGCGAGCTGGGCACCGGCGCCGCCGGCCCGGTGCAGCGTCTCCCCGTCGGAGGACTCGGCGGCCCAGTGCACGAACTTGAACGTCGCGTACGGGCAGAGCAGCACGAGCACCATGATCATGATGCCGGCGAGGACATCGGCGAGGGCGGCCAGTCCGTCTTCGGCTTCGGTCTTGCCCATCGCGGCGATCCCGAGGACGAAGATGATCGTCATCAGCAGCTTGGAGACCACGAGGGTGGCGGTGGCCTCGATCCAGCCCTTGCGCCAGCGCCGGGCGACGTCCCAGCCGCCGCCGGCCCCGGCGAACACCGCCAACGTGACCATGACGAGGATGCCGACCTTGCGGACCATCATCACGCACCAGTACAGGACCGCACCGAGTGCGGCGCCCAGGGAGGCTACGACGGCGACGAGCCACCCCAGGGTCGTGAGCGAGGGCAGCGCACTGACCTTGACGATGCGGCGGACCGCTGAGGCGACATCGGTGTTCGCCGCCTGGAACAAGCCGTCGGAGAGGGCATCGACGACCTCGATGGCGACCGTGGTGCAGGCGATCGCGGCGAACGCGAAGATGACGCCGGCCGCGGTGCCGGTGAACGCCTGGGTGAGCGACTGCCCGTCGCGCCGGATCGCGGCGCGCACGAGCTGGGCGCAGAACGTGCCCACCAGGACGATCAGGCCGATCGGCAGGATCGTCTCGTAGTTGTCGCGGAACCAGGCGGCGTTCAGATCCACGCTGGTGGTGGAGTCGACGGCCTTGGCCGCGAGGTCGGCGGCGGTCGCGGCGAGTTCACCGGCGCTCTTGGCCATCCAGTCACCGATCGCCTTGCCCGGATCGGAGACGAAGTCGACGGCCTCGCCGACGTCGCAGACCTTGTCCGCGAGCGGGAGGTCACAAAAACCCATGCGGAACTCTCCTTTCGGTCAGGGGGCGACGGTCGGGGCGATGGCCACGAGCGAGCAGTCGGCCGAGGGCCGGCACTGCACGGCGAGGGTGACCGAGCGCTCCTCCGCGCCCCCGCCGTCCTTGGCCCAGGCGATGGTCTGCTTGCCGGTGACGGTCACGGCATAGATGTAAGCCTTCGTGATCTCCGAAGGGTTCTCGGCGAGCGCCTGCTTGAACGCGGCCGGGTAATGCCCTTCGGACACGGTGGCGGTGGCGTGCTGCTTCTGGTCGGCCATCCGCGACCACAGGGTCGGGTCCGGCATCTGCGCCGACACCGACGCCCAGTCGCCGTACTCGTCCTCGTCGGTCATCCACGCCTGCATGCCGGCGAGCTGCTGGGCGTGGCTGGTGGTACGGGTGTCGTAGGTCCACAGCATCGCGGCGGCGGCCTTGGCGAAGGCGACCGGATCAGAGATGCGCGGCGGGCCTGCCACAACCCCGCCACCAGCGGCCGGCTCCTTGGAAGAGGAGGGGGAGGAGGCGGTGGTGGGCGATGCGGTGCTGGCCGTGGTGCTGTGCTGGTTGTCGCGGCCGACCAGGAGAGCGGTCACGGCGGCGAGGGCGAGCAGGCAGGCCAGGACGGCGGCGGCGAAGGTGATGCGTCGCCTGGGCGGCCAGCCGGCCCCGTACTCGGAGAGTCGTTTCAGCATTTAGTGGACCTGCGACCCCAGGCTGGAGAAGAAGGCGACGATGCCGTTGGCGGCGCCGAGACCGAGCGCGGCACCGGCGGCCACGGTGGCGCCCTTCTTGCCGTTGGCCTCGGCCTGGTGGCCACCGGTGTGGTGGCCCCACGCCCAGACAGCGAGGGAGACGGCGAGGGCGCCGACGACGGCGATGATGCCGAAGAGGTTGATGCTGTTGACGACGTTCTTCAGGACGGACAGGCCGGGCAGGCCGCCGCCCTTGGGGGAGATGCCCGGGTCGTAGGCGAGCTGGAGGAAACGGTCGGGGATGGGTGACACAGGTGGGTGGGGCTCCTTGCGTGCGCAGGCCGGCAAGACCCGGCCTGCGGGAAGGTGAGGAAGACAACGGGGGGATGCGCGAGTGGCACGGGAGGAGGCGCGGGTGTAGGTTCCGATTTGACTTGTCGTCTGAGGCCCGGTTGACCTGCGGGTTTGTCCCAGCAGGCGACAAGCCGACGACAAGATGGCCGGACAACGACATCTCGAATCTGAACCTACAGCGGGCGTTACAGGACGCGGCGGACAGCGAGGACGTCCCAGTCCTTCAGCGGTGTGATGCGGACCGGTTTTCCGGTGCGGGGGGCCTCGATGACCAGGCCCTCGCCGATGTACATGCCGACGTGCTCGGGGCTGGCGGCGCTGCCGCCGCTGAAGAGCAGGTCCCCGGGCTCAAGTGCCTTGAGTGAGACGGCCTTGCCCTCGCTGACTTGGGTGTAGGTGGTGCGGGTGAGGGTGATGCCGGCGTGTTTGTACGCCTGCTGCATCAGGGAGCTGCAGTCGCAGCGGCCCATCGGGTCGGGTCCGTGCGGGTTGGTGCAGCTGCCGCCCCACTGGTACATGGTGCCGAGCTGGTTCATCGCCCAGAGGATCGCGGTGCGGGCCTTCGGGTCGGTGCTGGCCGGGATCTCGTAGCCGTCCGGGACCGTGCCTTCGGGGATCGTTCCGAAGGACGAGCCGTCCTCCGTGACCGAGCAGCCGGACGAGGTGGCCGGTTCCTCGGTGTCCGTGCCGGTCGCGCTCGCTACGGTGGTGGGCAGGGTGGCGGCGATGGCCTTCTGCAGGGCGGTCGCCAGTGGTTCCCACTGGGCGTACGCGTCCGGGTAGGCCGAGCGCTGCACGGCCTGGGCGGCCTGGGTGACGGTCATCTGCTGCCAGCCACTGACCTTGAGCAACGCCGTGTAGAACTGCTCGCTGGCGTAGACAGGGTCGCGGATCTGGTCGGCGGTTCCCCAGCCCTGGCTGGGCCGCTGCTGGAACAGCCCCAGGGAGTCGCGGTCGCCGTAGGTGAGGTTGCGCAGCCGGCTTTCCTGAAGGGCGGTGGCCAGGGCGACGATCTGCCCGCGGCGGGGGACGTCGAGGCTGATGCCGGTGGCGACGATGGTCTGCGCGTGCGGGATCTGCTCACCGGGCAGGTCGAGGCCCTCGATTCGGATGTCGGAGGCGTCCGCGCCGTCGAGGAGCTTGGTGACCTGTGCGGTGATCGCGGCGGTGTCCACGTCCGAGAGGCAGTTCGTGGCGGCGGACTGGGCGGCTTGGCTGGAGGTCGCCATCATCATGGCGGTGCCGGCGAGGAGGAGCGGGGAGAGGACGACGACGCCGATGGCGGCGGCGAGCGCTTTCAACCGGTGCGGACCGCTCGCGGGTCACCGGTGTCGGGCAGGGACGGGTAATGAGACGTCATGCACGTGTCCTTCGGGATGTGGTTGACCGGCCGCCGCGTGTGCGAGGAGCGGGTGGAAGGGAGCGCGGCGGCCGGGGTGGCGACTGGGGGTTGCGCAGGCCGGCGGGCGAGTTGCCGCTCGCGTGCCGACCGTAAGGATCTAGGTGTGCCGGGGCAGGGGAGACCTCCGCAGGAGCAGGCAGAGGGAACCGGGCGGCGTTGGTGCGCCAGGCGGTCCAAAAACTGTAGAGGCGAATCGGCGGTTGACCAAAAAGTCGGCAGTGACGGGCCGGAATCCGGCCCGTCGATAGGGCGTTTCTTGGCCGTCGGCGGATTCGCGTCTACAGTTTTATGACTCTCCTCGTCATTCCCGGTCCGCGGCCGTGGGCTTCTGCATGCCCGCTTCAGGCTCTGCGCGGACTTACCGGAACGAGGGAGATCTCTCCGCACTCCCTACCCGAATCGGGGTTTCTCTTTGCCTTTTTCCCTGCACCAGGGCGACGCGCTCGCTGTTCTGTCCGGTCTGCCGGACGACTGCGTCGACTCGGTGATCACCGACCCGCCGTACAACTCAGGCGGACGGACCGCGAAGGAGCGCACCAGCCGCAGCGCGAAGCAGAAGTACACCTCCGCCGACGCCAAGAACACCCTGCCGGACTTCACCGGCGAGAATATGGACCAGCGCAGTTACGGGTTCTGGCTGACGCAGATCATGACCGAAGCCCACCGGCTGACCAAGGAGGGCGGGACCGCGTTGCTGTTCACCGACTGGCGCCAGCTCCCGATCACCACGGACGCGATCCAGGCGGCGGGATGGCTGTGGCGCGGCGTGCTGGCCTGGCACAAGCCGGCCGCCCGCCCCCAGAAGGGCCGCTTCACCCAGAACTGCGAGTTCATCATCTGGGGGTCCAAGGGCGCGATCGACGCGGCCCGCAACCCGGTCTACCTGCCCGGCCTCTACTCCGCCTCCCAGCCGTCCGGGTCGAAGCGGCAGCACATCACGCAAAAGCCCGTCGAGGTGATGCGCGAACTGGTCAAGATCTGCCCCGCCGGCGGCACGGTCCTCGACTTCTGCGCCGGCTCGGGCTCCACGGGCGTCGCCGCGCTCCTGGAGGGCCGCGACTTCATCGGCGTGGAGAAGACCGAGCAGTACGCGTCCGTGGCGGCCGACCGGCTCACCGAGACGATCCGACAGACCCTCACCCAGGACGACTTCGCTCTCGTCACCTGAACCCCGGGCACGGCCGCACCGGGCGGCAGGCCGTTCGGTGGCACACGTGTATGCCCTCTGCTCTCATCACGGCTCGTAGGAGGTCGTTCCTGTTATGTCTGACCCTGTAGAACCCCCGGCCGGGGGAGGGCTGGAACCGGTCCGCGTACCGGACGCCCATCTGGAGGGGATCGAGGCGAGCGTGCGGCGGTTGATGGAGCAGTCGGCACAGCAGGCCCAGCAACTCGACCACCTCGCCTCCGCCCCACCCTCTCCGGCCGCAGGCGGCGGGTCGCCGTTCGCCGCGTTCGGCATGCCCGGCTTCGGCATCCCGGCTCCGGCGGCACCGCCCGAGCCGCGGCCCATCCTGGAGCTGGAGGGCGAGGAGTACGAGGACGAACTCGACGCGCTGTCCGACTGGGTCGACGACTTCCTGCTCCCCGTCTACGGGGCCGAGGTCACCACGGCGGCGCCCTGGTGCCTGCGCTGGCAGGACCACGACGACGTCGTGGCCTGGCTCCATGCGCTGTGGCTGGCCTACCAGCAGCACAAGGATCCCGAAGCGGGATTGAGCGGCCTGTTCGTGTGGCACCGGGACTTCCTCACCCATGCCGTCGCGGCGATCCGCGCTCCCGGCGGCCCGCTGTCAGCCTGCATGACCTCCCCGGACCGGCCGGCACACCGCATCCTGCCCGGACCGCCCCGCTCGGTCCGCACGGAACGGGCAGCAGCGGACGCCGCCGAACCGTCCGGTACCGGTCAGACACCCGGGCCGGCGTCGTGAGCCAGGGGCAGCATCCGGCCTTCGGCCTGAGCTTCGATCCCCGTGCCCTGACCGACCTCCTCCAGGCCCCCGGCGACATCCGAGACCTCACCCTGTCCCGCCTGCAGGACGTGGTGAACGCCGAGCGCTTCGGAACCCGCCTCACCGGGGACCTGGAGGGCTACCGCAAGCTCATCGTGGACGCCCGCAGGGAGTGGCGCGTTGGCTGTGTCACTTTGTGAGGGAGTCATTTGGAGGCGGTTCCGGGAGTCGCTTCGTATGGCTCAGCAAGATCAATGTCAGTGAGTTTTGATGTCA
>NZ_JBIVWS010000046.1:0-18335 GCF_044768905.1 Streptomyces sp. NPDC090994 | reverse complement strand
CGCTCGACCTTCGGCAGCAGCGGCTCGATCACCGCCCACAGTTCGTCGTCGACTTCCCACGGCTTCGGCCGAGCCACCCGCACCCCCAGATCACCAGTCTCAGAGTGATCCAACCACCTCGAAGATCATTTCGTTAGGAGTTCTAAGCGTTAGTCGGCCCTGGTGGGCGGCTGACGTGGCTTCGTTCACGTTCAGCAGCAGCGTTTGTCGATGGGTTTCGACAGCAGTTGGCGATCAACGCGCTCGGAGATGTTCACGGGAAATGACGGCACTGTCGTCAGTTAGGGCGTTCGCGCGGACCACTGAGGCGACCAGCGACTCCGGAAGATCAGGCACGGTAGCCTCTGGCCATGCCTGAGACATCGGTGGCGCACTTTTACGACGAACTGGCCGACGACTACCACCTGATCTACTCAGACTGGAACGCCAGCATTCGCCGGCAGGGGGACGCCCTCGACGCCCTTATCGGTCAGGATCGCGTCGAGGTGCTCGACTGTTCCTGCGGCATCGGCACGCAGGCCATCGGCTTGGCGCTGCGCGGGCACCGCGTAACTGGCACCGATCTCAGCCCTCGCGCCGCCGCCCGCGCTGGCCGTGAGGCCGCCCGCCGGAGCCTCAGCCTGCGCACGGCAGCCGCTGACATGCGACGCCTTCCGTTTCCCGATGGCCGGTTCGACGTCGTCGTCTGCGCTGACAACTCGCTGCCCCACCTGCTGACAGAGCAGGATGTGCACGCTGCCCTGGCCGCGATGCGCCGCGTGCTGCGCCCCGACGGCCTGCTGCTGGTCAGCACACGCCACTACGACGACCTGCTGCGCGACCACCCCGTTTCGACGCCTCCACAAGTCCACCAGACCGCCGACTGCGCCGACGTTGGAGAACGGACCGTCACCTTCCAGCTCTGGCACTGGCACGACGACGGTGAGCACTACGACTTGGAGCACTTCCAACTCCTTCAGGCAGGCGGAGAATGGCGCGTCAAGGTCCGCCGGACCACCTACTGGGCCCTCAGCCAGGACCGGTTGGCTGGCTTGGCAGCCGAGGCCGGCTTTGTCGACGCCCGTTGGCGGATGCCGCAGGACACGGGCTTCTTCCAGCCGCTGCTTGTGGCCCGCGCCGACGAGTAGGTGATTTCACCGTCCGGCTCGACCGTCGGCCGTGAGGGCAGCGGCTTGCGCGGCTCCGGCCAAGTGGAGTTCAGGGCCTTGCGGACCGTCCGCCAGGCGATGTTGTACTTGCGCTCCAGCTCCCGCATCGTCATGCCGGCCCGGTGGTCCCGCCGGATCGCCGCGTATAACTCGACCTTCGACATCTGCGGCATGACCAGGACCTTTCACCGGGAACACCCCGATGCTGTCCTGGCAAGGACCCCGGTGCTGACAAAACTCGTGAACATCACCCGACCGTGGATCCGGGCGCCTCCCAAACCCATGTACAACCGCTGACGCAACTCGTGAACAAAGCCACTGACGGGATGCTTGGCGATAGGACCGGTCTGAAGTTGTTCCACGGATAACTGAGGCGGGCAGCGGCGCAGCCCGTTAAGGTGCTGCCCTCACAGCGCAAAGGGAAAGAAACGGGGCATGGGCAAGAGTCTGGTTTCGACCATCCGCGAGGACGTCCAATGGGGCGTCCGGATGACGGCCCTCGCCAGTCTGTGCGTGGCGTTCGCGATGCCCGTCGTATTCGCGCTCTTCGACGACGACCAGGTGAGGATGAGCGACGACTACGCAGCCGTGAACGCCGCTGCCAGTCTCGGGATCCTGCTGATCGGTGTCGTCGACATGCACTTCAACGTGAGCAGGGCGAAGGAACTCGCCGCCACGGCCGCCGGCCGCCTCGACGCCGTCGCAGGACGCACACTTCGCAGGACGTACACGTATGAAGACCTGATCAGGACCCATGTCGACGGCCTCGGCAACTGGCTCTTCTGCTGCGCGGTGCAGACCCTGTCCCTGGGACTGGTGGGCCTCTGGGCCGCCATCGAGGACCACGGGCCCGCCCGGTGGCTGGCCTGGCTCTCCCTGTGCAGCGCATGCTACGGCCTCGCCACCGTGCTGCTCACGGCTCTTTTCAAGCTGCGGGACGGGATCCTAGGGCTGTTCGAACTCCTCCCCAACGACGAAGAGCAGGAGCCGCCCCAGGAGCCGGTGCAGCGTCCCAACGCCCCTGCGGGGGCGTAGGGAACGGGTCCGGCCGAAGTGCAAGAGGTGTACGACGCTCGGGCCATCCAGGACCGACGGAGGCTAACGCACGATCTGACACCGATGTTCCTCAGCCCCCTACTCCGCGATGACCTGCCGGTAGTCCAGCTTCCGCCCGCTCGGCATGGGCGCGGCCGGTGCCGACTGGGCGGGGCGGGGACGGCGTCCCCGGAGCGTGACGAGGTGGACGGCGGAGTCGTCCACCACACCCTTGCGCCGGTCACGGCGCAGGTCGGTCGGCTTGCGCGGCTGGACGCGCTGCTGAGTGATGAAGTCCCAGCACGCGAAGACGACGTGGGCGACCTCGTCGGTGGTGCCGAGCTGCATCGGGCCCGGCGTCTCGGTGGCTCCGGTCGTGGTCTCGTTGTCGGCCATCAGCGGCGGCGCCCCGGGGACGGCGTGGGTGGGCCGGGTCCAGAAGGTCAGCCACCACGTCGGATGCTCCCGGCCGTCGAAGGGCTCGATGTGCCGCACGCCGTCGGGCCCGAACCAGCGCCAAAACGGCTGACGCGGTCCCCGGACCGGGCGGGGCGCAGGTGTGCGGGAGCGTGCGCGAAGTCGGCGGCCCACGGCCCCCAGGACACCGCGACCACGTCCGCCGGCCGTTCCTCGCCCTCGGGGACGGTCCGCACGAGCGGCTTGCCGAAGGCGATGAACCCGCGGCGGGCAGGCACCCGGTGCGGGGCCAGCGGCCCCTTGCGGCCGCGCTCCGCCTTGCGGATGGCGGCCTCGGTCATCTCCTCGTCCACGTGGTACAGCCGGGCCTTGGCGAGCCGGTCGTTCTCCTGCGCGAGCAGCACCCGGGCCGCATCGTCGGCGGCGTCCAGGTACGGCACGAGGGTGCCGGTGTTCTCCGGCCTTGGGGCACAGCGGTACAGCGGTTAACGCTAAGCCGGTGGAGAGGGCCCCGGCCTAGGTAGGGTCCGCGCTGTGAATGAAGATCAAGAGATCCGTGCCCGCGCCGTGGACCTGGCCGCTCGTACGCTGGCGGCGCTGTATCCGAACGACGAGTTGGCCAACCATCCGGCTGCCATCACGGACGATGTGCTGTCGCTGGCTCCGTACGTAGCCGACTACATCAAGTCCGGCGAGTTCGACCGCCAGTCGCTGCTTCGGCACTGCCCCGGAGGAGACCTGAACCGAAGGCCGGTCTGATCCGCAGCAGGGGCTCGGCGTGCCCGGACCCGCCCTACCGCATCTCGGCGTTCGGGTGGGGCTGGGCCTGGAGGCGCTCGCGGAGGTCCATCTCCTCGGGAGTAAGCGGGTCCTCGGGCCGGCGGATGCGGACGGGCTTGGGCCGCCGCGGCAGACCGTCGTCCGCCGCGGCGGCCTCCGCTTCCGCGAGCGCCCGGTACAGCGAGGCGACCGACGGAGACTTGCCCGCGTTCTTCCCGGTCTTGATGGTCAGCTTCTTCGCGATCTCGGGGACGGGGACACCCTTGCCCTTGAGCGCGACGGCGAAGGTGAGCATGTCGTCGTCGATGACCTTCGGGCGTCCGCCGTGGTTGCCCTTGGACGCGGCGATGACCTGGCCTTCGAGGGTCTTCTCCCGGATGTAGTTGCGCTCGATCTGCCCGGCCACGGCGAGGACAGCGAAGAACATGGCGCCCATGCCGTTGGGGTCGTAGATCCCGGTGAGCGGGCCGGTGAGGAGTTCGAGTTGGATGCCGCCGGCCTGGAGGTCGGCGGACAGCGTCATCAGCTCGGCCGCGTTGCGCGCGAGGCGCTTGAGCTCGTGCACCGTGAGGATGACCGGGGTTTCGGGGGTGGCCTCCTTGAACTGGTGGGCTAGGACGAGGGCCTTCTCCAGTTCGGGCCGGACCTTGACGCGGGTGCTGATCTGTTCCTGGAAGACCTTGTGGCACTCGGCTCGGTGGAGGGCTTCGAGCTGGCTCGCCAGTTCCTGCCGCGCGGTGGACGTCCTGGCGTACCCGATGCGGACCGGGCGCTCGGTGCGGGGCGCGGGCACGACGGCGAGCGCCGGGCCCTGCTTCCAGGCGCGGCCGGGGTGGCGGTCGGCGGGGACGAGGACTTCGAGTTCCTCGCGGAGCGCGGGGACGAGGACGAAGCGGGGGGTGTGGTACTTCGCGGCGGTCTTCCCGTCGCGGGTGCGGCAGGCGGAGCCAGCGGGCGCGTCACAGTTC
Organism: Streptomyces sp. NPDC090994; assembly: GCF_044768905.1. Lineage (NCBI taxonomy): Bacteria > Bacillati > Actinomycetota > Actinomycetes > Kitasatosporales > Streptomycetaceae > Streptomyces > Streptomyces sp. NPDC090994. The sequence continues at coordinate 13,987 of NZ_JBIVWS010000046.1, read as the reverse complement.
GGGCAGTCGTGACGTTCTACCGCCAATGCTGCCCGATCGGGCGTGAGATCCATCCGGGAAGTCTCTCAGAAGTCCCTCGCACAACATGCGGGTTTCGAGAGGACTTTTGCAGACGACGACCTGCGGAAACGCGATCACCCCGAGGGCTCTCGCAGAACTCTCACAGATGAACATTTGTGAGAACTGGAGATCCCACCCCCTTCCCCTTCTTCTTTCCGAAAGAGGCTGCGGGCGCGGCCGTCTGGATCGTATGCTCGTGGTTGTGAGTTCCAGAAAAAATGTGTGCATGGAGATGGCGGAGACCACACACAACCAGGTGGCGCTGTTGGCGCTGGCTTGGGGGGTCTCCGAGAGCGAGGCGGTGCAGAGGTTGGTGGAGCACTTCCAGCGCACTTCCACCCCCAAGAAGAGCGACAAGGAGGGAAGGATCGACGTTCATGCCCTATACGGCGGGGTGAGGATCGAGGGGCTTTACGACCCAACGGCGGAGAGCGTGACGGTGACGAGCGGGCCGGCGCAGGGGCGGTACAAGTCACCGAGCGGTGCCGCCGCTGCGGTACTGCGTGCGCAGAATCCTAAGGTGAGTGCGAGTCGGAACGGCTGGTCATTTTGGATCATCACGGAGACCGGCAGCCTGTTGCAGACCATCCGTCACTGAGTCGCGCCAGGCGCACGGGGTGTCTGCGCCCCGTTCCGTCTGGTGTCCCCTCAGCCGACGGGGCGAGGCGGCATGAGGGGCCCTGGCGTTATGGGCCCGTCGGCTACCACCAGCGGCAATGCGAGAAAATCGCGGATGCGAGAAAACCAGAGATGCGAAACCGTTTGACATGCGAGAAATCTCTACGGTTGAGTGTCCGTCAAGCAGCCAGCCAATGAAGGGGGTCGTCCTGTGGCGACGACGGAGGCCAGCACGGCGCGGAGGGTCGTAGTCAAACGACGCAGCAAGGCCGCCCCGCCGGAGTATGAGCCGGTGCCAGTCGATCCTCGGCCCGTCTACTACCAGAAGATCCGCGTGGGTCTCCTGGAGGTGGACCCCAGCTTGGACGCTCAGCGCATGTTCCAGCGCTCCTGGGCGAACAAGCTGGGGAAGAAGTGGAACCCGCGGCTCCTTCTTCCCGCGATCGTCTCGAAGCGGGCCGACGGCCGGTACTACCTCCTGGATGGGCAGCACTCCAGCAAGGTGGCCACGGAGAAGCACGGCCCCGACTTCGAACGGCACTGCCTGGTCTACGAAGAGCTGACCCCAGCCGAGGAAGCGGCACTGTTCCTTGCCGCGAACCGTGACCGCAAGGCGGTCAAACCCGTGGACAACTACCGCGTGGCGCTGACCGCGGGGGAGCCCCTGGTGACCCGCGTCAACGCTGAGGTGCTGTCCTGCGGCTTGACCGTGACCGGCAGTTCATCCCCCAACCAGGTGGGTGCCGTCCAAGCCGTCCTGACCATCGGCGAGAAGCGTGTGGGTCTGCTCCCCATGGTGCTGTACACCCTGGCCGAAGCATGGGGCCGGGACAGCACTTCCTGGGACAACATGATGATCCGCGCTGTAGGGATGGTCATCTACACCAACTGGAAGAAGAAGGAGGAGGGGAAGGCCGAGGAGGATCCGAAGGTCGACCTGGACCGTCTAGCCCTCGTGCTCCGCAAGCGCACTGTGCGTCAGTGGAAGACCGACGCCATCCGGTCCACGCATTCCGGTGGCGGCTCTCAGTCCCGTTCCCAGCCACTGGCCGAGAACATCGTGACGGCCTACAACATCGGCATCACGGACCCCACGGAGCTGGTGATCGCACCCGGCCGGGGCGCGTAGCCACTCTACGAGGACAGTGGCCCCCACCCCGGTACCAGGGTGGGGGCCACTGCGCGTCCGCACCGGAGTCCGAGCAGGCCGCGCAGGACCGTTACCGCCGGAAGGCCTCAACGGCTCGGACTCCGGGATCGACGGCACTCCGTAGCAACGGGCGCCGTCAGGCACCCGCCTTGCACACACCCTGCACGGCGTCGCGGATGTCGAGGACCATCACGCCGTCGATCTCCTCGACGCCGCCCTTGCCGAAGCGGACCCATAGCGGGAAGGCGCCAGCGTCGCGGGCGAAGAGGAGCTTCTCAGCGGAGGCCGGGTTCGGCGCGGAGTCGATCTCGATCACGAAGTTCGGCCCGCCGGGAATCCAGACCACCACGTCGGCCCGCCCGTAGCGGCCCTTGCCGTCCGGGACTACGGGCAGCCGCAGTTCCTTGTAGGCGCAGGCGAGGGGGGCGAGCGGGCTGTCGCTGACCAGCTCGTCCTTGAAGGAGAGTACGACCTTGGTCAGGACCCGGGTGACTTCGGCGGTGGCGGGCGGCCCGTACCCCTTCGCGCGGTCGGCGGCGACCGCCTCGGCGGCCCGCTGCGACCAGGCGGCGAGGATCTCGCCCAGGAGCCAGGCCATGTTCTCCAGGTCGTCCTTGTCCACCCGGCGGGCCGCGCGGCCGGTGAGCTGGTGGAGCCAGCCCTCGGCCCAGTGCGCCTGGTCCAGGATCCGCAGCACCCCGCCGTGGGCGGCCGCGCGCCCGGCTTCCTCCTTGGTCGGCAGCAGCCGGGCGGCCATCTTCGTGACCCGGGTCAGCATCTCCTCGGTGCGGCCTTTCCTGCCCATCTGCTCCTCGGCGGCGATGGCGCCCTGGAGGTGCTTGGCCGCCCACCACCGCCACTCGGTGACCAGCGGCGCCGGGACATCGGCCGGCACGGGGACGGCGTCCAGCAGCTTGCCTGCGCGCCCGGCGGCGGCCTTCGCGGCGGTGGACAGCTCCTTCTTCAGGCGCTTCTCGTTGGCCTGCCACCACTCCTGCTGGCACTTCCAGCAGCGTCCCCGCTTCTTCGCCGCGGCCTCGGGGGTGACCATCGCGCTGTGCCCGCAGTCCGGATAGGTGTAGGAGACCTTGTAGTCGACGCACTCACGGCAGGCCGCGACGTCACCGCCCTTCCACTTCGGCAACGTGGTGCGGGTGGAGATGTTCTCCTCCCACTCGTGCCCGGCCGCGCACCGCCACCACACCGCGACCTGCATCTTCGGCGTCGCCTTCGCCGGGGTCAGCCCGCCGTTGCGCTCCTGCAACCACATCGCGGCGACCTGCGGATACGCCTCGGCCAGCGACACACCAAGCGAACGCGTCACAGCGCCCCTCCTCACTCCCCGGCCAGGCCCTCCCTGGCCCGGCGGCTCACCCCGGACAACGATCCGGCTCCTGGCAGGAGACGCCAGGAGGCCGTCCGCTCGGAGGCTCAGGCGCCGGTGTTAGATCGTGTGTCGAGGGGCCGCCCGCGATTTCCCTCGGAGTTTCGCGCGAGCCGGGTCGGTTGCGAGATGATTCCTGACTCACCCCACAAGGAAGGCCCCATAATGGGACGTACAAAAGTTGGGAAGCCGCGTCGCGAGCGGCCGGTGAACGAGACCCACGAGCCGGAGATGCCGCTGCCCGGATGGCCTGGCAGCCACGCCGACAGTGAGCTGACCAATCCGGACGAAGACGAGTGCATCGTCGTCACCGTCCACGGGGTCCGGCATTATCTCCACGCCACGACGGCACGAGAACTCCAGGCATCCCTTGAAAAGACGCTGGTGGAGTACAACTCGGTGTGCGATAAAGCTGGAGCCCCGAGGGTGTGACCCGGGTCCGAGCCGCAGCCCGGACCGTGAGGTTGAGGAACATCCGGGCGAGAACCGGCGTAGCGCACGCTCTGACGTAGATGTTCCTCAACGCTCTACTCCTCGTCGTCCTCGTCCAGCCCGAGCCCGGCCGCGTCCGGGTCGCGCAGCGGGCGCAGCGCGCCGGCTGCCGGGGTGGAGGCGGTGAAGCTGTAGCGGCCGAGCACGTTGAGGTTGCGGTGCTTGAGCGGGGAGAGCCGGGCAATGTCCTCGTCGCGCAGTTCGTGGCCCTCGGCGCGCCCCGCTCCCCGCGGCACCGACCGGCGCGGGCAGGAAGAGAGGGGTTGCACTGGGTGCGCGCCGGACGGCACCGCGGCCTGTGCCGTCCGGCGGGCGTGGTCGGGCGTCAGAGCGGGATGCAGCCGACGCTGAGGTGCCAGTACGGGCCGCCGTAGGGCCCGAGGTGGCGGCCAAGGGTCATCAGGTCGGTGTCGGGCAGGCCGGGGGAGACGATCAGGGAGATGCTGCCGCCGCCGTGCCGGGTCAGGGCCGTCCACTGGTGGATGCGCGGGTCCGAGGGGATCACGATGCGCGCGGCGCTCTCCTCGCACAGGAGCTGGATCGTCACCCGCCCGTCGTCCTCCAGCGTCCAGCGGGCCTGCGAGTCGGCGGCCCGGGCGACCTCACCCCGAGGGACCATGCGGTAGCGGGTGACGAAGTCCTTCACCTCCGCCTCGTCCACGTCCGGCTCCACGACCAGGACCAGCGCGGCGAGCACCGTGCCGTCGGTCATCGGCAGGCCGGTCGGCACGGCCACCACCGGCGGCGTCCCCTCGTACAGCGTGCCGCCGAGTTCCCTCTTCACAGTCCGATCCCCTCGGTCGCGGCGTCCTCGAACGCCTCACCCTCGTCCACGTACTCCCAGAACACCGGGCTGTTGGGCGACCAGCCGCCCTGGCGGCGCAGCTTCTCGACGCGCTTGCCCTTCTTGCGCCCGGTGGTGACCAGACCGCGCCGGGCGGAGTGCCCGGTGATCCGGCGCCCGATCAGGCCCGCGTACTTCGCGCAGCGCGCGAGCGCCCGGCCGACGCCGTCCGGCGACAGACGCCTGGTGCCCTGGTTGCCCCACTGGTCAACGGGCAGGAACGCCGGTCCGCCGGGGGTGGCGCCGGCCGCCAGCTTGGCCGCCTTGTACGCGCGCCAGCAGCGCACCGGGCAGGTGTCAATGTCCTCGCCGTAGGTGACGGGCACGTCCCGCTCCGGGCGGCCCTTCACCGAGGGCACGTGCACCATCAGGCCCTCGTCCACGTCCACGATGTCCGGGTCGTCCAGCTCGGACATCTCCTCGTTGCGGCCCGCGACCGCGAACTTCAGGGAGTTGAGCGCCTTGTCCCGCAGCCTGGTCAGGTCCGAGACCACGATCGTGCGCCGCCGCCGGGCGCCGGGCTGGGGCGCGCGCTCGCGCGGCGCGTTGGCCATCTGCCGCAGGTCTTTCGGGGTCACGGCGGCGGCCTTGCCGCGGCCGCGCTGCTGGCGCCGCTTGTCCAGCTTCAGGGGCTTCAGCGTGCGCCGGGCCGCCTCGGTGGCCTCCTTGGGCACCGTGTAGCCGTGCCTGCGGGCCTCCGAGGTGACGCCGGTGATCCGGCGCTCGATCGTGTTCGGCGGCGCCTCAACCACCTGATCCAGGTACGTCACGAACGACACGAAGGTGCCCACGGTGACCTTGCTGAGCGGCAGGCGGGTGCCGGTCTGCTCGGCGAGCCAGTCGTGGAACTCCCCCCAGATCTCCCAGTCCCGGGCGTAGCCGTCCTTGGTCTTCTTCGGCCGGATGTCGTGCAGGTGCTCCTTGGCATCCGCGTCCAGCGCGGCGAGAACGGCCTCCACCGGGTCGTGCACGGCGACCACGCCGGCGCCGGGGGCGTCGTTCTCCACCAGCTCGGCGTCGACCACCTCCACCGGCTCCAGCGCGGTCCCGTACTCCTCGGCGGTCGTCACTCGGCGACCTCCTCCACCGTGTCGGCGAGCTTGCCGACACGCTCGGCGGCGTGGGTGATCCGCTTCGCCTCGACCCTAAGCTGCGAGCCGTCCTCATCGTGCTCCGTGAAGTCCGCCGCGACCTCGCCCACCAGGTGAGCCAGCTCCTCAAGGACCTCGGCGACGTCCTTGAGCCCGGGGCGCAGTTCCCCGCGCTCCAGGTGGTAGGCGGCGCGCGGGAGTTCGCCGTACGCGGGCAGGTCGTCGCGGCTGGCGACGGCGGCCTGCTCCTCGTCCTTGGCGGGGAAGGGCACGTACACCTGGGTGAGCATCAGCCCGGGCTGCTTGCTCTCCGCCTCGGTGGCGAGTCCGGAGACCACGGCCACCAGCCGGGGGTGGATGGTGTGCACCTGGTCCGGCTCGCCGGGCAGGGCCCGGTGGTGGTCGTCCAGGGACAGCGGCATGTCGTCGGGAAGCTGTTCCAGCAGGGCCCGCAGCTCGCCGACGGTGTCGATCATTGGCGCGGCGGCGACCGCCGCCCGCAGCCTGGGGGCCGCCTCCGAGTCGTTGTGCTGCTCGCTCATGCCTTCTCTCCGAACGGTGCGGGGACGCTGCGGCCGTGCTCGCGCAGCCACTGGTGGACCGCCTTCTCCTCGGCGACCCGTCGGCTGTAGGCGGCGTCACCGGCGGGCGTCATGTCCGTGAAGGCCACCCGGCCGATGCGGGTCTGCGCCCACTGGCACAGCTCCCACTCCGGCTGGCCGGTCTCCGCGTTGTACGCGGCCGGGTGCAGCGAGCCATCCCTCACGAACGCGTCCCGCTCGGTCTGCCGCTGCGCGACCTTGGCCTCGGCGGCGGCGAGCGCGGCCCGGGCCGCCTCGACCTCCTTCTCCGCCTCGGTGATCCGGTCCTCGAAGTACGTGGTGACGACGGCCGTGCCGTCGATCTGCTCGGTGGCGCTCACTGCTCCTGGCCCTCCTTCGGGTCGGTCGCGGCGGCCGCGTCCAGCTCCGCCGCCACCCACTTCGCCGCCGCGGTGACGGTCGTGAACGGCTTCTCGCCGCTGGTCTTCGCCCAGTCCGCGTAGCCCGAGAGGCCACGGGAGGGCGGGCGGAAGTCGGGCCCGATGGCCGCGTGGTAGACCGTGCCGCCGCGCTTGCCCCGGCCCTCGGTGACCACGCCGACGATGTCGTCCTCCGACAGCCGGTCGACCTGCCGACGGGAGCAGAGGTAGGCGCCGGGCGAGTCGTACCCCCGCAGGTCGAGCAGCGGCGGTCCGGGGTAGAGCCACAGCCCGGCCACCTTCTTGGGGGGCTGCCCGTACCCGGTGCGCACCGTGGTGGTGGTCCGGGTGGTGTACTCCTCGCCGCTGATCAGGTGGACGATGCCGCAGGACCGGCACAGCACCCGCACGCTGATCCGGTCGTAGCGGTCGTGGTGGCCGCACTCCTCGTTGGGGCAGGAGTGCTCCGGGCCTCCCCGGCGGGAGCGCCGCGCGTCGGACTCGGGCTGATAGTCGATCTCCCAGACGGGCTTGGCGCAGTCCGCCCGGTGGGCGAACGGCTGCCACTCCAGGTGGGCGGCGATGGCGTCGGAACTACTCATCGATCGTCACTTCCCGTCCGCGGTGAGCCAGCGCAGCGTGCCGGTGACGGCGTCCTGCGCGGCCTCGTCGTCGCCAGCGCGGATGGCCTCGACCAGGGCAAGGCCCGGGGTGTCCGCACGGTAGAGGAGCACAAGGGCGGTGTTGTCGGCCGGGAGGGTTTCCGGGAGGGTACGCAGCGGCATCACCGGGCCCGGAGTGAGGTTGGCTGCCCGTACCTCGCCGGCCGGGACGGCACGGGGCCGGTGCCCGATCCGGTGCAGCAGGTCGTGGGTGAGGTCGTCGTCCTCACGGCATCCGCCGGGGCACGGCCGGGGCTGCGGCTCGGCGTCGCCGCGTCGGGCCAGGTCGCTGCACAGCGAGGCGAGCCGTTTCACCCCGACGTACTGGGTGTTTCCGGCGGCGACGGAGCGGGCCAGGGTCTCGGTCTCGCGGACCAGGGCCTCGGGTGTCATGGAGTACGGGTTCGGCAGGTCCAGGTGAGCCCGGCTGTCCGCCGGTACAGCTGCCGGGTCGAGCGGGCTGACCGGCGCCGACCAGCTCAGAAAGGACTCCCGGCCGTCCAGGTCCGTGATGCGGTGCCTGATCGTCTCCACGCCGTCGCGGTGGGCCGGGTCCGGCTTGGGGTCGTTGCGGACCAGCCGCTCGATCTCGGCCCGGACGCCCTCCGGGGACCGGTCGGTGAAGAGGTCGCTGTCCCGGAACAGGTGGGCGGCCTCGTCCAGCGTCACCACGATGCGGTCGGTCGTGCCCCCCGTGCGCTCCTGCTGGACGGCCAGCAGGGCGGCGAGCATGTCCTTGGCCGATGCGACCGTCTTCCCGGGCGTGGTGTGCTCCAACCCGCCGCGCAGCTTCAGGAGTTCCACGGTCTGGTCCTGGAGCTGCGCGGCAGCCCACGCACGGGCGGCCTCCGCCTCGACGTCCTCCTCGGCGTCCCGACGGTAGCGCTCGGCGACGGCGGCGCATTCGTCCTCGGTGCACAGCACGCGGGCCACGGCCTCGGCGGAGCCGTCGGGGTTCTGGGTGACCTCGACGTCGGCGGCGATGCACTCGGAGACCATCCGCAGGCCTCTCTGAGCGTTCACCTCCAGCGCCTTCAGGTGGTCGGCGGTCAGCGGTACGGACACGGCGCCGACGCTCCAGCGCACGCGGTTCAGGTGGACGGTGTAGTGGCGGTCCGGCTCTCCTGGTACGAGGAGGAGCGGTACGGACAACGGCATGTCAGTCACCTTTTCGTGTGGTGGCGGCCCGGGCGATCCGGGCGAGGTGGTCGAAGTCGGCGTCGGTGAGCGGGCCGCCGTCGGGGCGGGCGTAGGCGATGGTGATGCTCGGGCGACTCCGCACCCGGAACAGCTCAAGCTGCCCCGGGCAGAGGGGAATTGCCGTCGGCGCCGGCGTCGTGGCGCGGCTGCTCATCGGCCGTGCTCCCGGCGGATCTGGCGGCTGAGGCGGCGGTAGGTGAGCCGCTGCGGCGTCGTCCCCTCGACCGCGTTCTTCGCCGGTCCGGCGTGGACGCGCAGCAGGGCCGCATAGAACCGGGCCATGAACGCGGCGGCCACCACGGCGGTGACGATGAGGAAGGTCGGCATCACGCGTCCTCGCTCGCGGCGGACGCTGCCTGCGGGCTCTCCTCGGCGAGGAGGCCGTTGAGGGTCTCGGCGATCGTGTCGAGCGCGGTCCGGATGGCGAGGTGCTCGGGTCCGGTCACCTCGCGCAGCGGCCGGTCGGCATCGAGCAGGGTCCATCCGGCGGGCATGAAGTCGCTGGGCTGGGCCTGTCCGATGCGGACGGTGATCTGGTCGCCGCCCACATGGGACAGCTGCACGGTGGCGCGGTGGACGAGGTACTGCTCGTCGGCCAGCTGGGCCTCGATCCGGTTCAGGGAGCGTCCGGCCAGCTGCCGTTCGCCGGCTCCGTCGGCAGCCACGCGCTGCGCGTGGTGCAGGGCTGTTTGCAGCCGGGCGGCCAGGTCGTGGGCCACCTCGTGGCGCCCCCACTGCCGCATGGTGGCGCGGTCCGGGTCGAGCAGGTCGGCGACCCGCTCCAGGGCGTTGGAGATGGCCCAGGCCGTCAGGGCCAGCTCGTCGGGCTCCTGGGCGAGGATCGCGGGGAGGGTGACGCTCTGGCTCAGCTCGGCGAGCCCGCCGACCCCCTTTGCCGTCAGCGGGGCGTACCGGGGGCGCGGGTCGGCGGCGGACGCCTTGTCGGTGGGCTCGATGCCCCGGGTGCGCAGGTCCTCGTAGACGGTGTCCCTCGACACGTCGGCACTGCGGGCGAGTTCGGCGACGTTGCGGTGCCCGGACCACCAGGCGGCGGCCATCAGGTCGGCCCGGTCACCGGGCAGCCGCTCGCGGCGGGCGGCCCAGCCGCGCAGCGCGGCCAGGGCGGCCCGCGCCATGTCCGCCTCCTCGTAGGTGCGGCCCGGCAGCAGCATGCCGCCCTCGGCCTCGGCCCGTGCGCGCAGCCGCTCCGTGAACTCCTCGGGCGCGGCCGCGGTCGACTTGGCCGGGCCGCCGGCCGTGAGCGTCCCCGGGGCGGTCAGCGGGCCCGGCGGGCTGGTCGGCTCCTCGTACGGGATGTCTTCGTCGTGCTCGGGCAACGCCTTCTCCTTCGACCGGACGAGTGTCGACTGGTTCGACACTTGCGACGCGCGACCCCATCATGTCGAGTCGCTCGACACCTGTCGAGCGACTCGACACTTTAGGGTCACCTTCCGGGAACGGGGTTGACGGCGCCTCACGTCCACTTTGTCGCCTCGGATATGGCACATTATCCGAGGCGAGACGCGCCGTACCACCACATCACCCGAACGAGTACAGAATTCCGCCAAGAATCTCCGGGGGCTAGACGGGGCGACTCCCTTCCCGCCACGCTCGAGGCATGCAGAACAAGAAGAACCGGGGTGAAATCCCCCGCAGGGTCGCTCTGCGGACCGAGGATCGCGATCTCCGGCGCCCGGACGGCACGCGAGCCCGACGCCCGCTGTGGGACACCGGGTGGGGCGAGGTGTCGGCGGCCCGGTACGCCGCCCGCTGCGCGCGGCACGTCGTCGCCGACCGCCTCCAGCTGCGTGCCCGGGGCCGCGCCTCGGTCCGCCTGGACTTCCCCTACGCCGCCAGCCGGGGCCCGCAGCGCGCGGAGGCCGCTCACGCCGTCGCAGACCGGTTCGGTCTGACCGCCCGCCACCTGGGCCGGAGCGGGCGCGCGCTGCGGGTGACCGGCGACGCTGAGGAGGTGGCCCGCTACACCGCCGCCCTGCCCCGGGTGCTGGAGCACGCCGAGTCGCTGGCCTCCTGGGCCGCCCGGATGCACGGGGCCTGGACGCGGCACAGCGCGCACGCCGCCTTCTTCGCCGCCCTCACTCCTGCCGAACTCCGCTGCCACGCCCGCACCTGGCGCTGGTCCGCGTTCCGGACGATCGTCGCCGTGCTGACCGGCCCGCAGCCCGACTCCGTGCCCGCGCACGACCCCGCGCTGCCGCCCTGGGAGCAGCCGGACGCCATCGCGGGGGGCCTGGGCGAGTACGGCTGGGTCGACATCCGCCACGCCTACGACCCGGCCGACGCCGTCCGGCTGCTCGACGAGGCCGCCCCCGCGCCCGCCCCGCCGGCTGCACGGTGGCCGGTCGGCCAGGCACGTGGCGAGCAGTTGAGCCTGTTCGATACGGCCGGGGCGGTACCGGCCCGGGCCCCGGCTGCCGGGCCGGTCATCGTCATCCCCTGCTCCGGGCGGAAGCTGGACCACCCCGCTGAGGCCGGGAAGATCTACACCGGCTCGCTGCACACCCACGCCCGCCGCACCGCCGACGCCCTCACCGCCCACGGCGGCACCGTTCTGGTACTCAGCGCCCGGCACGGCCTGCTGCCCCTGGACCGGGTCATCGAACCGTACGACCACACCTGGGCCGACCCCGGCAGCGTCACCGCCGCCGAGCTGCGCGCCCAGGCCGCCGCCCTGGGGCTGACCGGCGCCGATGTCGTCCTGCTCACCCCGGGCGCCTACACCAGCCGCGCCCTCGACGTCTGGCCGCACGCCCGCACCCCGCTGGCCCACCTCGGCATCGGCGCCCAGCGCGGCCGCCTCACCGCCCTGCGTACCCGTCCCGGGGAATACGCTCCTGCCGCCTGACCCTGTTCCCCATCCCTGACCAGGAGCATCATGAAAATCGTCATCGAGGGTGCCTCTCCCGAGTTCGAGCGCAAGCTGCTCACACTGCTCGCCGACCACCGGCACGAACTGGCCGTCAGCGTCGGCACCGAGTGGGACACCGACCGGGCCTGTCTCTACCTCCTCGACCTGCCGGCCAACGCCCGCAGGTTCGTCCAGCTCGTCGTGGAGGCCGACGGCGACAAGAACGCCGAGGAACTGCGCGCCGCCTTCAACGGTGAGCTGCGCGGCCCGACCATCGCCCTGTCCCGTGCGGTGCCGCGCGGTGTGCGCCGAGGCTGGTGGCCCGAGGGCACCAGGGCACCCATCACGCCCCGCTACGACCCCGAGCACCCCTCCTGGCAGAAGGCCATCGCCTACACGATGACCAAGGAGGACACGGCCGTCTTCCGGACCGTCTTCCAGATGATGGCCGCCGGCACCGTCAGCATCCCGCCCGGCCTCTTCGGCGGCACGGCCGTGCGCCGCGACGGCGATGACCAGCAAGACGAGGAGGGCCGGGCATGAAGGGCGCCGACGTGAGCCGTCCGGTACAGCCCGAGTGCACCGGCTGCGGGATGACGGACCTCAGCTTCGTCTGGGCGGCCGCCGGGTGGCGCCTGGTGCTGGGCCGTCGCCCGCCGCCTGACGGACAAAGTCACCGAGTAGAGGCAAGAACTTCTAGTCCGGGCATAGACGCTTCGACGTCAACTGGACTCCTGGATGGAGGCCCGGCACTTGCCGGAGATCTCGTTCAATAGCTCAAACAGCCTCGCGCACTCGCCGAGCAGACGTTCCTGTGGCGCTCCAGCACGCTCGTTATGGGTCAGCGCCCCAAAGGCCGCACCGAACTGGACGACAAGTTCCGCAACTTCTGCAGGTGCCTCCATTGCCATGCTCTGTGCAGCCTCGCCGGCGGGCACCCAGGCCGCCCACACGTCGCGTCGCCGGTCTTCCCGTTCGGCCGGAGACAGATTCTCCTGGACCAAGAAGTCGAACAGCATACGAACGATGGTCTGAGCCTTCGATAGGTAGGACGCGTACGCGTCGCGGCGAATCTGCCGCAGCCACTGTTCGTGGGCCGTTCTGGCCTGCGTATCTGCTTGGTAGCGGGCGGCTCGGCCTGCGATGAGTGCCGCGATCCATGCGCCAGTGGCGCCGACGAGTGCGCCGAGTACGGCGAAGAGTCCTTCAGTCACACCGGTGATTCTGGCGGCCGGCCCAGTGCCGGAACAGGACGGAGCCGAATAGGCGCAGGGTTGGAACACGACTGACCAGCCCCTCGGAACTGTAGGCGCCCTGGCGTGCCACGGCGGCGCGGCCGTACAACGACGGGGGCCCCGGCTCCCCCTCAAAGGGGACCGCCGGGGCCCGCGGGTTATCTGGCCAAATAGACCACCTGTGTTAGGCCGACTGCTCCGGCGCGAAGTTCTCCATGCAGTCGCCGCACATGATGTTGCGGCGCTCCAGCGTCTTCGGCGAGACCCGGATGACCGCGGGCGACGGCTCGCACTTGCAGACCGCCTTGACGTAGTTGCGGTCCTCTTTCTCCTTCTCTTTCTTCCCCGTCGGTACGTCCTCGCCCTCGTCGGCCGCCGCCTCGGTCTCCGGCTCGTCGGCCGTGCCGGTCTTGCCGCCGCCTCCACGGGTGCGGGTGACGAAGAGTTCGGGCCTGCGGGTGGCGTGCATCGCCTTGTCCAGGGCCGCGATCTGCTCCGCGTACGTCTCGGCGGCCTCCGGGCTCACCACCGAGTAGCCAGCGAACCCGTACTTCTTCTTCCAGTTGCTGGTGATGCCGTCTCGCTCGATCAGCCCAAGCTCCTTGGCGACGTCGCGGAATGCCTTGTTGTGGTACTGGCTGGCGGAGCAGTCATCGACCCCGCGGGCCTCGTTCACCGCGTGCGTGGCTTCGTGCAGCAGGTACCCGAAGACCTTGTCCGCGCCGTCGGCGAGCGACTCGGCCGTGACGAAGACTTCGTGGTGCAGAGCGTCGCCCTCCCGCAGGCGCCACCGGCGGGGCGCGAAATGCGCCAGTTCGACCGCGCTGGCGCGGCCGCCGGTGGCCATGCTGATGACGGCCTCGGGAACGTCGGGGTGACGGGCGCGGACCGCGTCCCATGCGTCCACCAGGGCGGTGGTGACTCCGGCTGCGATCTTGGCGACCGCGACCTCGGGGGCCAGGTCGGGTACGACCTCCAGGGACGGGGCGGGCGCGGGCTCTGGGATGACGGCGACGGCTTCAGTACGCATGCGGCCCCGGGGATCAATCGAACCGTGGTTGGCGCTGAGATTGATCTTCGTCGTTTAGCACAGCTCCAGGATGCGGTGGCAGGTTTCTCTGGAAATCCGGTGGGCTCGGACGGCGGGTGGCTACCGTCCGCCGGGTGCCGGTGGAATTTCTGACAGATGAGCAAGCGGCGGCGTACGGACGGTTCGTGGAGGAGCCGACGCGGCCAGAGCTGGAGCGGTTCTTCTTCCTGGACGACGTGGACCGGGACCTGATCGCGTTGCGCCGTACGACGGCGCACCAGCTGGGGTTCGCCGTGCAGATGTGGTGTGTTAACTGCACCAGTGCCTCCGATCATGGAGCGAGATGATCTCCGCCTGCAAGGAAGTGTGTGTTGCAAGACCTGCATCGCCA
>NZ_JBIVWS010000045.1:0-22173 GCF_044768905.1 Streptomyces sp. NPDC090994 | reverse complement strand
CTTCCCACGGCTTCGGCCGAGCCACCCGCACCCCCAGATCACCAGTCTCAGAGTGATCCAACCACCTCGAAGATCATTTCGTTAGGAGTTCTAAGGGCCTGACCCTGGACGGACTGCGTCAGGACCGGATCCTCAACGAGGCATTCGAGAGCGCTGACCCCCTCAAGCTCATGCGGCTGTTCGGCATCACCGAGCAGACCGCCATGCGCTACGTCGGCGCCGCTCACCCGGAGCGAACAGCCAAGCTACCTCGGTAGGCGTCACCGGGTGGGCGGCTCTGGATCACTGAGCAAGCTGTCCAGATCGGCGAAGAGTTCTGCCACGTCGACACCCAGTGCGTCAGCGAGAGCGAACACCTTGTCCAGCGAAACGTTGCGGCGACCGCCTTCGACACCTACGTAGAAGACACGGTTCATGCCGGCCGCCTCGGCAAGTTGGGCCTGAGACAGTCCCGCTCGATTGCGCAGGTCCTTGAGGCGCCTTCGGATCGATCGTCTGGTCGTAGGTCAGCGACGTGTGTCTCAGCGTTATGGGTGTTTGCCCACAGGACTCGTTCGATCTCACCAGTGTCGGTGACTCACGGAGGGCACATTCGCGAACCTGCCGGGGGAGCCGGAAGGAACTGTCAGCGACACAGCGCGGCATGGGTGCGGCACGGGTCCACGTGCCGCACCCCTCATAGGCTGCATCTCCCGGCGGCCAGTGCCGTGATCGCGCACTCCGCCGCGTGCCGTGCCGCGAGCGCGGAGGGGAAGGGCCCATGGCTGTGGGAGGCGCGGCTGGCCGGTCCGCCGGTGATCCGCCACTGCCAGGTGGTGCGCGTGGCAGGGGGCGCGGGGTGGTGCCAGACGGATGGTGCGGCGGGGGGCGCGTTCTCCACCCTCTGGACCAGTACGCCGTGGAGCACGCCGCCGATCACGGCTGAGGCGCGCCTTACGTCGTCGTCGGTGGTCCAGTCCAGAGGTGTCGGGGTTGACTCCGACACCTCCAGGAGGGCGTCGGCGAGGTCGGCCAGCGTCCGGTACAGCGCGGCACGGACCGCGTCGCTGTGGTGGCGGCCCCACCGGCATGGGGTCCGTTCGGCGATTTCGTCCACGATGGCCTGCGCGGCGATGTCGTCCAGAGAGTCCGGCTGTTCGAGGCGTTCCCGCGCCAGAGTAGCGGTGGCGCCCCACGCGAGGTCGTCGCGGGTCATGGCGGTGCCGCGGGCCAGCGTCCACAGGTCGGCGGGCCCCAGGTCGTCGACCGTGTGCTGGATGCAGCGGGCGGCCGCGTCCGAGGGGGGCGGGACCTCGGCGTTCAGGAGGCCGGCGCGCACCTCGGTGGCCGCGCTCACGTCGCCCGGTTGCAGGGCGCCCAGCGGCAGTGAGGACGCTGCGTGGAGTACGTGCTCGTAGACGCGCCGTACCGGATGAGACCCGGAGGGCGGTGAAGGGTGCCCCGACAGGGAGCACAAGGCATCCAGCAGGTCCACCGGTACAACCCGCAGGTTGACGCACGCCCTCGACAGGCAATCATCCATCGTGCCCCCCCTTTCCGCTCTCAGGGATGGAGGCCGGTCTGGCGCGGTCCCGGGTACCGTGCCAGACCGGCCCTGCGCTGTAACCGAGTCAGTCGTCCAGGACTGCCAGGGCGTCGATCTCGACGAGCAGTCCCGGCGGGAGTTGCATGTAGACGGTGGTGCGGGCGGGGAAGGGTTCGCCGACGGCCGCCGCGTACGCCTCGTTCAGCTCGGGCAGGTGGGCGGGGTCGGTGAGGTAGACGCGGAGCATCACGACGTCCTCCAGGCCGGCGCCGGCCGCCTTGAGTACGGCGGTGACGTTGCGCAGGGTCTGCGCGGTCTGCTCGGCGACCGTGGTGCCGACGACCGCGCCGGTGGCCGGGTCGAACGGGAGCTGCCCGGAGACCTGCAGGATCGGGCCCTTGCGGATGGCCTGGGACAGCGGGGCCGGCAGGGTGGGTGCGTTCTCGGTGGTGATGACGGTTCTGGTCATGGTGTGTCCTTTGCGGAAGGGCGCACAGAGCGATCTGTGCGAGGGGTCAGGCCCAGGCCTGTCGTTCCTGGCTGCGGGGGTCGTCGACCTGGGTCCACTCGGCGTCGATGTGCATGGTGGCCCGGCGTGTGGTGTCGTACTGGTCCCAGCCGGGATTACCGGTCCTGGCGAAGCGGATCCAGGCCTCGTGCGTGCGGGCGGCGAGGTCCGTGGGGGGCTTGTCGGGGCCGAGCAGGGCGCCCTCACCCGCCAGCTGCGGGAGCTCCGCGATGTCGAAGACGAAGGGGAGCTCCATCGCGTGGGTGGCGCCGAGGTCTCCGCCCAGGGCCTGGGAGCGCCAGGCGAACTCGTAGCTGAACGTGGCGGACTGGGGGTGGGCGGCATGTGCGCCGACCAGGGCCCAGCTGCCCGCGCCGAACAGCGCGTCGCCCATGATGGCCGACCGCAGCTCACCGAAGGACGCCTCGGGGCGGGTTTTGCGGTACGTCTCCACGAGCTGCGCGGGCTTCGGGTGCGAGCGCGCCGCGGTGTCGTCGACATCGTCGGCGGTCGAGGTGGCGTACTTGTACACGGGGACCAGGTAGAGGTTTCCCTCCTCGGTGTTGGTGCCGACGAGCAGGTCGACGTCGGCGCTCAGGCCGGCGGCGACGGATACGGCGGGCTGCGTGTCGAGCACCAGGCTGAAGGGGCTGAGGCCGATCAGCGGGTCGTGGTGGGTGGCGGTCTGCAGGTCGATGCCCGCGAGCTTGGAGGCTGCCCCCACCAGGCGCTTGTCGGGGATGTCCGCGAAGGCGTCGACGTGCGGCTCGATGCCCAGTTCCTCGGCCGCGGCCTTGGTGACACGGGCGGCCTGTTCCGTGGTGAACGCACCCAGACCGCTGCCGCTCTGCACGATCGCCCGGCGGAACAGGCCCGCGGCGTCGGGGGTGGCGAGGACGCCGCCGACGACGGTCGCCCCGGCCGACTGGCCGAAGAGGGTGACATTGTCCGGGTCACCACCGAAGGCGGCGATGTTCTCCCGCACCCAGCGCAGCGCCGCGACGACGTCGAGCAGGCCGCGGTTGGCGGGCGCCCCAGGGATGTCGAGGAACCCTGAGATACCGAGCCGGTAGTTGAGTGTGACCAGGACGACGTCGTCGCGGGCGAAGGCGGAACCGTCGTACAGCGCGGACCGCGTCGACCCGGCGACGAACCCGCCGCCGTGGACGAACACCATCACGGGCAGGTCGCCGTCACCGGCCGCGGGCTGGAAGACGTTGACGGTGAGGTAGTCCTCGCCGCGGCTCCAGCCGGCGCCGAAGTAGGGGGCCATGTCGATGCTGCCGAGCTTGCGCTCGGACTGCGGGGCGTTGGGGCCGGGCGCGGTGGCGTCCCGTATGCCATCCCAGGGCTCGTGCGGCTGCGGCGGGGCGAACCGGCCGGCGCCCAGCGGAGGAGCGGCGTAGGGGATGTTCAGGAAGGTGGCGGTGCCGTCGTCCTGGCGCAGGCCGCGGACGGCTCCCTGTGCGGTGGTGACGACGGGGTCGGGTGGGTTGCTCACAGCGATGCCTTTCCGCGGGTTTCAGCCCTGCTCGGAGTACGGGGCGAAGGGCGCCCAGCCCTTGATGTCGAAGGTGTTGCCGTTACGCGCGATTTCGGCGGCGCCGTGGCCGCCCAGGTGCGCGGGGATGACGAGCGCGTTGTTGTCGGCGGCCCAGCCCAGCACCTTGCGGCGGGTGGCGCGGGCGCCCGCGGGGTCCTCGCAGAAGCAGCTGTTGGCGTCCGGCTCGACGATCTGCACCGGGTTGTGCAGCATGTCGCCGACGAACACCGCGCGGTCCGTCCCGGAGCTGAGGGTCAGCACGGAGGAGCCGGGGGTGTGTCCGGGAGCCGCGTCCAGGCGCAGGTCGGCGTCGATCCGGTGGCTGTTCTCCCACAGCAGCGTCTGGCCGGCCTCGTGCACGGGGGCCACGCTGTCCTCGAAGACGTTCTGGTTGCCGCGGCCGAGCAGCGGCTGGTGGCCGTTCGCCGGGTTCCAGAAGTCGAAGTCGTCCTTCGGCATCAGATACGTGGCGTTGGGGAACGTGGGAACCCACTGCCGCCCGTCCAGGTACGTGTTCCAGCCGACGTGGTCGACGTGAAGATGCGTGTTGATCACGATGTCCACGTCCTCGGGCTGGACGCCTGCCCGGGCGAGGTTGGCCAGGAAGTCCGTCTCCAGGTGGCTCCAGACCGGCGCGTACGGGCGCTCCTTGTGGTTACCCACGCCGGTGTCGACGAGGATGGTCTTGCCGCCGCTGCGCAGCAGCCAGGTCTGGATCGCGGAACTCACGATGTTTGTCTCGGCGTCCAGGAAATGCGGGGCCAGCCAGTGGACGCCGTCCTTCCAGACCTCCTGCGAGCTTTCCGGGAAGAAGGCGTGGGGCTCCATTTCGACGGAGCCATAGTATTCCCATACGCGAGTGATGGAGACATTGCCGAGAGTGATTTGCTTCATGCGATTTCCTTGGAGTTCGGAAGGTTTACCCAACCGTACGAGCGGCTCCAGCGGGCGCGGTATCCGTCACGTGACTGCACCTATGCTTACAGCTCTGAGCAGGGAAGTTTCATCTCCTAGACTCAGCGAGAGGCGAGGCGGATCCCCGTTCCGAGTTCCATTCCCAGATATCTCGTAGACGAGCGCGTG
The DNA here is from genome assembly GCF_044768905.1 of Streptomyces sp. NPDC090994. Lineage (NCBI taxonomy): Bacteria > Bacillati > Actinomycetota > Actinomycetes > Kitasatosporales > Streptomycetaceae > Streptomyces > Streptomyces sp. NPDC090994. The sequence goes on along the minus strand of NZ_JBIVWS010000045.1, from coordinate 17,514 downwards.
GCTACCTCGCCGCGTTCACGAGACGGCAGCCGCATCCGTATGCCCGCTTGCAGGCCGCGTCGTGTGTGGTGGCCGTCCCTGCCTTTCACGTCGGCGGCTTTGATGCCTGCCGATCAGCGAAATGCAAGGGTGTGCGGTCACCCCAGTGATGCGTTCTGCCGGAATGTCAGACGGCTTGGGCACCTTCGCACTGGTCCGCGAGATCGGCGCAGTGCACTGCGGCAGCCGGGGCCGGCCCGTGCGGCGACGGGATGTCAACGCTCTCGGGCGGGACCATGGTGGTGTGGCCGGGGTCCGAGATGAGCGGGTCCAGGGCTGGCACAAGCGCGGTCAGGGTCGCGTCGAGGCGATTGATGTGCAGCAGCAGGCGATACTCCGGCGACGGCCGGCTGCGGCTCACACGCCGCTCCTCCGAGAGCAGGGACAGTGCCCTGACGACTCTGGGGCGTGCCGTGTGCGAGGAGTTTCCCGGTCGATGGCCGGTGAGGCGGATCAGGTGGGTCACGGTCTCGTGCACACGGTCGGCCGCGGCAGTGAGGCGGGGGGCGCATTCCGGGACATGGCCCGCCGGGAGACGCTCGGCCGTGGCGGCCAGGCTCCGTGCGTGGTACGCGCTGGCCTCAAGAAGTTCCAGCAGGTGGCGGGCGTGGTGACGTCGGCCGCGCTGCGGATTGAGCGGATGGGTGAGCGGCAGACTGGCCTTGCGGAAGGACTCCAGTGCCTGGTCGAGGTCGTGTGCCGCGCGACCCCAGCTCGTCGGGTTTCCCGCGTACGTGCTTCCTGACGCGATGGCCCGAAGGAGGCGGTCGAGGACGCGCAGGAAACCGACCAGCTCCTCGTCACTGGCTCGGCGGACCGTGGTGGGAAGTACGAAGACGGCGGCAAGGATCCCGCAGGACACTCCCAGTGCGGTCTCCTGGACACGCAGGAGCAGCACGTGCGTCGAGAAGGTGTCCATCAGCGCGAGCAGCATGCTGAGTGTGCCGGTGATGAAGAACGTCACGGCCCAATAGACCTGTGCCGGGGTGTAGAACATCCCGAACATGCACAGCAGGAGCAGGATCAGGAGGACAGGGCCGTCTCCGCCGACCAGGGCGGCAAGGCCGTAGCCGAACACCACGCCGAGGACAGTGCCCGCCAGCCGCCGGACACTCTGCAGCAGCACCTCGCCGGTGCTCTCGGTCCTGATGAAGACGACCCAGGCAGCCACGACGGCCCAGTACCACAGGTGCGGAGACAGGAGATGACCGCCCGCGACGGCGAGGGCCGAGGCAGTTGTCACCTGGAAGGCCTGACGGGTGGCTTGGCGCTTCAGGCTTTCGGTGTCTGTGTCCCTGTGCGGCACCGCCCGGAAGGTTGGTGGGGCGGGCTTGTGAGGAGGTGTCCCGAACCCTGCCGGGCGGCCGCGTGGGCCGAGAACCCGCAGAGCTGCGGCAAGTTCGTCGACCGCGGGGAACAGGTCTTCCACATGTGCGGAGCCGGTCGGCCGGTTCGCCGGGCCGCCTTCGTATCTCTCCTCGCACTGTTCGGATGCACAGGCCGCTCCCCCGGTGAGCTGGTGCCGGAGAGCCCGGATCCGCTGCGCGAGCCGCTGTCGTGCCGTCCGTTCCGCCGGATCGTTGCGGGCCGCCGGTGTGCGGACCGCGCGAACCGTGAGTACGGCCAGGCGCTGCGTGGCCACCTCCACACGACCGATGTGCCGCAGCAGGGCCTCGGTGCCCTCGTCGACGGGGCGCTCGTCGAGGAAGTCCTCAATGAGCAGCACGGATGCGTGCAGCCTGTCGAGGCGGTCCTGCAACGAGCGGCTCCGGGTGCCGTCGTCCTGCCCGGCGGCGACCATCGAGGCCGTGTCCCGCAGGACGTCATGCAGACGCACGTCGAATGCGTGCCGCAGCCGCCTCAGAGCTCCGGCCGCCGTGACGGGGCCGGCGCAGTACCACACGGTCGTGACGGCCCCGAAAGCCACAAGTACCGATGCCCCGAGTTGTGGAAGCTGGTCTGCTCGGGCCTGGGTGAATTGAGACAGCAGGAAGGCCATGAAACCGAAGATCCCCAGGCCCATCCCTCGTGGGCCGAACCGGCGGGCCTGAACCGCGAGGTAGATCACCACCAGAAAGATCGGCTTGGCTGCCGTCGGGTACGGCGTCAGCACGGCTCCGGCGGCCAGGGAGGCGAGAGAGAGCGGAGCGCCGAGTCCGAGGGTGATGAGCTGGTTGCGCGGATGCAGGTCGCTGATCGCCAGTGACGTCGTCATCGCGGTGAAGCCGCCGACCACCAGCGCCGTTTCGGGCGCTCGCAGCGCTGTCAGCACGGCAAGGGCCGCGGCTGTGCCGAGCACGGCGCGCATCGCGGAGGTCAGACGTATGAGCCCGGGATCAAAGGCGGCGAAGCGGTCCCACAGCGTTGCCGTTGCCCTTGCCACCATGGTGATCTCCGTGAGTCCTTTCGCGGGTGCACGGCCGTGAGGGGTGCCTCGAGGTTCTGGCCGGCCACCGCCCGCGTCGCCAGTCTCGGTGGGGGGGGCTCCGTCCGGTATGCGTCAGGTGACTGCTCTCGGAGGTTGTGCAGCATGCCAGTGGAGGACCGTGGGGTAGCTCGCGGTGGCCGGGATGGTGAAACGAGACGAGACGTCCGTTGTCGGCGTTGACGACCGCGCGGTGCCGTCGTCGGGCCTCAGGTTTCCGCGCCCCGCGCGTTCGCTCAGGTCGTTCGCCCGTTCAAGAGCTGCCTCGTGGGCCTGCTCCGGATCGGCGACGACTGCGCCTGAGTGCTCCGAGCGGGTTCGACACTGCTCCTGCGGGCGCTGCGGTTCCCCCGCGCTAGTGTCTGGGGGTATCTCGATTCCTTGGAGCATCCGTGGAAAACGATGGAAGGGCGAGTGGGGACCGGCGCTCGACGCGGAATTCCGGTCTGGCGGTGGTGGGCCGAGAAACCGAGACCGCGGAAATCATCCGGCGCGTGGGCGCTGACCGGTCCCACAGCGACGTGTTGATCGTCGCGGGTGACCCCGGTGCCGGAAAGAGCACGCTGCTCGACCTCGCGGCCGATCGCGCACGGGGTGCGGGTGGCCGAGTGCTGCGGGCGGTGGGGAGCGAATCCGAGGCGCACCTTGGGTTCGCCGGTCTTCATCAGATGCTGCGCCCGGAACTCGGTGAAGCGGAGGGCCTGCCGTCGCGGCAGCGCTCCGCGCTCCGTGCCGTCCTGGGGCTCGAAGAGTGTGCGGAGACTCCCGACACGATGCTCGTCGGTCTGGCGGTTCTGACCTTGTTGTCGGACCTGGCGGAAACCGCCCCGCTGCTGGTGGTGGTCGACGACGCCCAGTGGATCGACCGCGGATCGCTGGACGTTCTCTCCTTCGTGGCGCGACGCATGGACAGCGAGCCCGTCACGCTGTTGATCGGAGTGCGCACCGCGGACGCGCTGCCCGGCTTCGACAAGGGATACGAGCGCCTCGAACTCGGCCCGCTGGACGCCGAGGCGGCCAACCGGCTGCTGGACCGACAGCCCACGCCGCCGACCGGCCGAACCCGGGTGCGGATCCTCGAGGAGGCGGCCGGCAACCCGCTGGCCCTGGTGGAACTCGCCCACGCCACCGCGATCCGGCAACCCGAGGGCAGTGGCGTGGAGGGCCCGCTGCCGGTCACCGACCGACTGGAGCGGATCTTCGCGGGGCACGCGGCGGACCTGCCGGAACCGACCCGCCGCATCCTGCTGCTGCTCGCGGCCGCCGACGCGGCGGACGCTCAAGCGGCGGCCGTGGGACTTCCCGAGGCGGACGACGAGGCATGGGTGCCCGCGGACCGGGCCGGTCTCGTACGTCAGGACGGATCCGGGATCTCCTTCCGGCACCCGCTCGTCCGCTCCGCCGTCTACCATGCCGCGTCGTTCGAGGAACGCCGCCGGGCCCACCTCGCTCTCGCGGAGTTGCTGCGCGAGGAGCCCGACCGCCGCGCGTGGCACCTCGCCGCCGCGACCGTACGCCCCGACCAGGACGTGTCGGCCGCCCTGCAGCAGACGGCCGACCGGGCCCGGCTCCGAGGTGGCTTCGCGGCCGCTGCGGCGGCCCAGGAGCGCGCCGCGGAACTCAGCCCGCGCCGCGAGGACCGGGCGCGCCTTCTGACCGAAGCCGCTGCCACCGCCGTCTTCACCGGTCAACTCGGCTGGGTGGAACACCTGGCCGCCGCAGTCCGCTCGTGCACCGACGACCAGGCACTGCTGGGCAAAGCCGCGCTGGCCACCGGTCAGCTCATGTCCCTGGGCCCCCATCACACAGCATCCTTCGCCCTGCTCATGCGTGTCGCCGACGAGGCGGCGGACGCCCGGTCGCCCCTCCTGCTCGACGCGCTGGCCGCGGCGGCGGTGGTCCGTTACTACTCGGGCGATGAGTCCCAGCAGCGAGAGATCCAGAACCTGCTCTCCCGCATGCCCGACGATGCCGCCGGAGCGGCCCTGCGGGCCTGGGTACTGGCCGTCTCCGACCCCAGCAGCGCAGGAGCCTCCCTCGCACCGGTGCTGCCCGGGCTCATCGCCGAGGCCAAGGGCGACGCCAGTCGCCTGACCGCGCTGGCCATCGTCGCCTGGCTGCTCGACCAGACCACCCTCGCCGCCAGGACCTTCGACGAGGCATTCGACCAGTGGCAGGCCCGTGGACAGCTCCCGGACGGACTGGGATGCGCGGCCGGCTGGACCCGCCTGGAGCAGGGCCGATGGGCCGAGGCCCGCTCGGTGGCCGCCGAGATTTCGGCGGTGGCGTCGTCGGCCGGACTCGACCACGCCGAGGCGTGTGCCCAGGCACTCGACGCCACGGTGCTCGCGCTGCTCGGCGAGCCGGCCGACGCGCGACGGCGAGCCGAGCAGGCGCTGACCCTTGTCGACCCGCTGGAAAGCCGCTCCGTCGCGGTCTTCGCGCGTCGGGCCCTGGGCCTGGCGGCGGTGGCCGAGGGCGACTACGACACCGCGTACGCGCAGTTCCGCTCCGCGTTCACCGACGACGGCGATCCGGTTCACTACCACGTCTCCTACACCGTCCTGGCCGAACTCGCCGCGGCGGCCGTCCGCCGAGGCCGACAGGAGGACGCCGCCGAACTGCTGGAGCGATCGGCGCGGCGTCTCGGTACCGGCATGTCGGCACGGCTCACCGCACTGTTCGACCGAGGCCGCGCCCTGCTGGCGGATCCCGAGCACGCGGAACCGTACTTCCAGGCGGCACTGGCGGACGATACAGGTGAGCAGTGGCCGTTCGAGCGGGCGCAGACACGGCTGGACTACGGTGAGTGGCTCCGGCGGCGGCGCCGTATCGCCGAGGCCCGCCCGCTGCTGAGCACCGCGCTGGAAACCTTCCAGCGGCTGGGCGCGCGGCCGTGGATCGAGCGGGCCAAGGCAGAGCTGCGCGCGGCCGGCATCGAGGCCGCCGAAAGCGTAGTGCCCAGTGCCTTCACCGAACTCAGCCCGCAGCAGCAGCAGATCGTCCAGCTCGCGGCCCGCGGCCTGACGAACCGTGAGATCGGAGAGAAACTGTTCCTCTCGCCGCGCACGGTCGGCTCCCACCTCTACCGGGTGTTCCCCAAACTGGGCATCACCGCCCGCGCACAGCTCCGCGACGTGGTCGAAGGCACCCTGTCGGGAGCCAGTGCCCATATCTGAGACGGCAGGGTCCGCCGCTGCACGAGTGCCGGCCCGCAGGTCGAGGACCGTCCCGATGCAGAACGTCCGCGGCTACGGCGCCCTGGCCACCGGTCTGGCCTTCATCCCCGCCGCGCTGGTCGGCATGGCCGGCACCAAGCTGAGCGAGAAGCTGCTCGGCAAGGTCGGCCCCCGCACCACGATCATCACCGGACTGCTCGTCGGCGGCGCCGGCATGGCCGTCCTCGCCGCCGCCATGTCCCCCACCGGCGGCTACCCGATCCTGCTGCCCGGAGTGATCCTGCTCAGCCTGGGCCAGGGCATCGCCTGGACCGCGATGTTCGTCGCGGCCACCAATGGAGTCGACGGCCACCACCAGGGCATCGCCTCAGCCATGGCCTCCACCACCCAGCAGATCGGCTCCGCCGTCGGCCTGGCGATCCTGGTCGCCATCGCCAACGCGGGTGTCCACACCATCACGGGCCCGGACCTCGTCCCCGGCCTGCGCACCGCAGGATTCACCGCCGCCGCCCTCACCCTCCTCGGCGTCGCAATCGCCCTCACCCTGCGCCGCCCCGCCCGCACCGCGCCGGCCCCCGCCGCCACCAGCACAACCCAGCCAACGGAATCCAGCATCTCCGCCTGAGCCAAAGATGTCGCCGATCGGCCCCGCCCACCGCGGGGCCGATCGGCGACATCCGGCAACCGGACTCGGCGTCAGGACCGAGCGCGCCGCACCCGACTCCCCAGCCACTCACCGGAATTCGCCGCAATGCACTGCGAAACTCGCACGTGATGCGAGTTACGGAGTGCGGCGGGGCGGTTGAGAGCAGCAGCAACTCGTACGCGAAGCCCCACCCATCCGGGGATTCGCGTCCGGGTTCCCGCGCCGCGTGACGCAGGATTCTGCGAACCCGCGCGCTTCCGACAGGGCTGCCCAGAAGGTCCGCCGGCAGGAAGTGGGCCATCGGTATGTTGAGGAAAAGCTGATCTCTGCGGGCGCTCCCGTCCCCCGGGCCGGAAGCGACCCGGCCGTCTGGCTGCAGGAAGCCCTGGAGGCCGTCCCAACACGCCTGTTGAGACACCGCGGAGCCCACCGCTTCTGCGGACAGTTCTCGCGTGTTGCCGCTCTACTTACGACGCTACCAGGGCGACGGGCTCACGACTGATGGCTACGGTCCGAGCCCGGTCGCGATGCGGCTGATGGTCCGGGGCTCGCGGGGGTCTCCTCCGTCGCTGAGCTCACGGACAAGAAGCTCGGCGACCTCGGCTACCTCGACCGCAACTGCGAGGCCCACTGGAACGACGTCGTGCGCCTTGTCCGCTGCGCATTCGACTGGTTCCGCGGTGTGGATCCGCTGGAGAGACCGGCCTGGGAGCTCGGCGACCTCGGCCTGCGCTCCCGCGCGCAATCCGGATTCCGCGTGGCCTCGCGCAGGCTGGATGTCTCACAGATCCGGCAGGAGTGGCTGGCCCGCTGCTGGCCGACTGGTCAAGGCGACCGCTCCCAAGAACAACGCCTTCCGGCGCACCTTCGAGGACTGCCTGTCGGCCTCGCGCGCGCTGGCCGCGCGGCCCGACGGCGGTCAGACCTGGGCGCGCTGAAGGTCACTGACATGGACGCTGTCGGCGCCGCGATCCGCGACCGAAAGCGTCAGGACGGCACGGCCACCCTCGGCTACGCGTCCCCACGCCGAGCTCCTTGCGCACTTCTGCCAGCTGCTCGACTTCGGGCGGCGTCTGCAGATCCTTGACGACGTCGCTTCGGTCCTCGCCCGCTACCCGCACGACAAGATCCCATACGAGGACGCGGCCGAAGACTTGAGTTCCCACACCGCGATTACCGTGAAGGATGGGGTGTGACTATGACACTCCTTGATCGTTAAGCCGCTGGAAGAGCACCTGAGCACAGTGCCATCAAGGCCGTGGGGCGGTGCAGAACGAAAGAGGCAACTTTCTAATTTCGAAGTGGGGCCCGGTTCCGTCCGCCTGCCCTCATCCGGGCGTGAGTGGTCGCAGTGCAGAAAGTGCCCTCGGTACTGATGTTGTTGGGTTCGGCTCCTTCGCTGGTGCTTGGAGCTGCCGAGGTGCGGCGCCGGCATGTAGTTCCCGGAGGTCCGGGATGTGCTTGAGGCAGATCGTCCAGTCGCGGCAGCCTAGGCTCCCCCGATCGACGGAATGGTGATCATCGCAGGTTCCTCGATCTACACCCGGGGCAGGGCAGCGAGAGCAAAAGCAGCCGAGCAGAAGGAGATGCCTCGATGTCCACCGTCGAAGAAACCAGGAACGACCTCACCAAGACCCTGGAGGCGACCGCCGACACCCTCAGCCGCAGCCTGGCGAAGATCCGCACGGGCCAGGCGAGCGAGCGCGTTCTGGACGACGTCAGGGTGGACTACTACGGTACGTCGGTGCCCCTGAGCGGGCTGGCGACGATCTCCGTCCCCGAGCCCGGCCTGGTCGTGGCCGACCCGTGGGACAAGTCCAACGTCGAGGCGGTCGCCAAGGCCATTCCTGCCGCCGGCCTGGGACTGACCCCCGAGGTGTCGGAGGGCGTCGTGCGCATCCCGTTCCCGCCAAGCTGCATCTGGCGCTCGAGCAGGGACAGAAGCCCATGTCCATCGTGCTGACCGCCGGGCAGCGCGAGGACTCCCCGCAGTTCGAGGCCGTCCTGGGCCGGGTCCGAGTGCCCCGGCCGGGGCCGGGCCGGTCGCGCACCCCGCCGCGGCGGGTGCGCGCCGACAAGGCGTACGCCCTCCCGCACCAACCGCGCCTGCTTGCGGCGGCGCGGTATCCGCTGCACCATCCCGGACAAGGCCGATCAGGGGCGCAGCCGCAAGAAATGCGGCTCGCGCGACGGGCGGCCGCCGAAATTCGATCCTGGTACGACAAACTCACGGCCCGTTACGAGGTGGCCATGCTCGTCGCGGCCATTGGTCCGGCTCGGATGGGTCCGCTCCCCGCAGTCGATCGAGGTCCGCTTCGGCAACAGCCGGGCCGGGGCCGTCGACGTCGCGCTCTACACCACGGCCTCCGTCGACGCGGTCGTCCCCGCCCACCCCGAAGTCGACTGGGAGCAGCTGCGCACCATGGAGAAGGGCCGGCGCTCTCCGTTCGCGTCGCTGCGCCCGGATTCGGCGCCGGCGTCCGTACCGGCGTAAGCCTCCGACTTCCTTCCGCCCGCCCGCGTCCCACCGCCGCCCAGAAGGGAAGCCCGGGGCGCGGGCGTTCTTCTTGCGAGTCGCTCACACGTGCCCGGCAGCCAGCTCCCACAAGGGTCGGGCGCGCCCGGTCCCGCTGCAGTGGAAGCAGATACCTCCTCCCGGCGTGCTGCGGACGCCGATGGTGCCAGCGCCGCCGGTGGTGTCGTGCACGTTCGCAGCGGTAACGAGGACAGTCGGGCCCAGAGCCGGGGTGTCGGTGATCAGGTGCCTCATGCGCCCCTTGATCAGCTCTCCGTGCTGGGCACTGTGGTCATCGACCGGCCTGTGCAACGAAGCGTGGACGCACCGACACGCCCCGCCGGGCCGAGAGCAGCAGGAAGGCCCCTGGTCGCGGCCACGGTGAGGTCTGCCGGCTCCTGCTGGCTCGTGGGCGGCGCTGAAGGACGAGCTGCCCCATGCGCGGCCAGCGTGGGCGTCCGGCATTCAGTACGGATGACGCAAGGTCCCTCAGCCCACCTGCTGTGAGGGTGATGCGTTGGCTCCCGAGATAACGACGGTGGCCCCGTCCGGGAAGCGTTCGGAGTGGGTGAGCAGTGAGGCGAGAGCGGTGGTTCCACCAGGTTCGGCCGCGATGCGCAGCCGCTGCCAGAGGAGTGCCCGGGCGGCGGCGATGTCCTCGTCTGCGACGGTGAGCGTCTTTACGCCGAGGGAGAGGCCGACAGCGGTGGCTATGCGGCCCGCCTGCCGGGCTCCCAAGCTGTCCACGGCGATGCCGCCAACTTCGACGTCCACTGGTTCCCCTGCCTCCAGCGCCGCTGTGAGCGAGGGCGCCGAGGACGGTTCGACTGCGATCACGCGATTGCGTCCGGCCAAGGCCAAGGCAACCCCCGCGTACAGGCCTCCTCCACCGCACCCAACCACCACGGGCTGCCCCTCCGGTACTTGTTCGGCCAGTTCCAAGCCAAGCGTGCCCTGTCCGGCCACCGTCCGGGGGTCGTCGTAAGCGTCGATATGGAAGGCGCCCGCGTGCCGGGCATGGTCCTGGCTGGCTGCCAGTGCGTCGGCGTAGAAGCCTTCGACGCGCCGCAGGCGTGCACCGAGGGACTCGATGATGTCGGTTTTGGACCGGGGGGAAAAATCGGGTACGAACACGGTGGCGGGCAAACCCGCTTCGCGTGCCGCCCAGGCCACGGCGGCCCCGTGGTTGCCGCCCGACGCGCAGCAGACACCGGAGGGTGCGACGCCGTCCGCGGCGCGCAGGAGAGCGAGCGCGTTGGATGCGCCGCGGACTTTGAAGGAGCCGGTGTGCTGGAGGAATTCCAGCTTGAGGGTGATAGGGATAGGCGCGTCCAATTCTCCGGCTGCCAGCCGCATCACGGGTGTGCGGCGCACTGCGGTGCGGATCCGTTCGGCTGCGGCCCTGATGTCATCCGCGGAGGGCATCGTGACGGGCTGTGCGTTCATGGGCGGTGTCCAAAGGGCCGGAATACCTCAGGGCGAGGATTCACATGTCGGTCGTGTCGTCGGGCGTGGCAGACGGCGAGGAGAACCTGGCAGACAGGTCGGCCGAGTGGGATGCGCTGAGACTGGTGTTCATCTGTACGGCGCGGCGGACCGTGGTGTCCACCTGGAGACGGAAGATGTCCGGCCGGGCGTAGTGGCCGACTGGGTCGAAGTCGTAGCGAGCGCGTGGGATCAGTGCCATGTCGAGGTCCGCCGTCAACAGAGCTTCCTGATCCAGGATGGGGCCGGCCAGCACTTCGCCCAGCGGGCCGATGATGCTGCTGCCACCTCGTGAGACGGGTTGCGCGGGGTCGTCGCCGTAGGGCGTGGGGTGGTCCAGGGGGAAGTCGCCCGTGCGCAGGTACTGGTTCGCCGCCAGCACGAAGCATCTGCCTTCCATGGCGATATGACGCATGGTCGCGTGGTGGCTTTCTCTGCTGTCCGCTGTCGGCGCGCAGTACAGCTCGATGCCTTGCGCGTACATGGCAAGCCGCGTCGCGGGCATGAGGTTCTCCCAGCAGATCACCGCTCCCATGCGGCCGAGCTTCGTTCGGTGCACGTCAAGAGTCGAGCCGTCGCCGAACCCCCAGATCATCCGCTCGGCGCCGGTGGGCATGAGTTTGCGCCGCTTCCCGAGGAGGGCTCCTGTGTCGGAGAAGAACAGGACCGTGCAGTAGAGCGTGCCGTATTCCCGCTCGACGACGCCGATGACCAGGTGAGTGCGGGCATCGGCAGCCAGTTCGCCCAGACGGTCCGTGACAGGGCCGGGCACCTCCACGGCACCGCTCCAGTACCGGGCGAACTCGTCTCGCCCAGCAGTGGTTCGGTCACCCACCACGCCCCCGAACGTCGAGCCCTTGGGGTACCCGCCGACGAATGCCTCAGGGAATACCACGAGATCCAGGTTCCGCTCGGCCGCCTCGGACAGCCACCGTTCTACCACAAGCAGCGTGGCCACCGGATCGAACGGAACCGGGGTGGCCTGGACCACTGCTGCCCGAACTACTCTCGCCTGGCCGGGACGTGTGTGCGGGCCGTTGTACGCGCTGTCGCCACTGGTCATGCCTGTGAGGATGCCGATGACGATGCTGGTAGGGAACAGCGGTCCCATTCAGCGGGACACGCGGGGGGCAGGACATGTTCACGACCGCTGTACGACGGTTCACGGTGAGACTATGCCGGGGAGCCGCGAGAGCGCCCGGGCGGCCGCACGGACCTGGTTCGCCAGGGGAGACAGCGGCCGGGATGCCGGGACGGAGACCGACAGTGCCCCGGTGATGGACCCGGGGCGGGTGATGACGGGCGCTGCAGCACAGCACAGACCGGCACTCACCTCTTCGTGGTCGAAGGCGATGCCAGAGCGGGTGACCTCGTCCAGGGCCGCACGGGCGCTCTTGGCTATCTCCCGGTCGGTCACGGATCCCAGTACGCGCCTGCGCTGTTCCCAAGGGAGTCCGGCGAGGAGGACCCTGCCGACGGCGCTGCCGGCCGGCGGCTGAAGGCGTCCGACTTGTGACGGCGCGACGTCCCCGTCACGTCCCACGAGTTTGGCTATGTAACAGACGGCGTCGTTCACGAGGACCGCGAGGTGAACGGTCGCTCCCGTCCGTCGCTGCAACTCGGCCAGGACGGGTTGCCCCACAGCGGCCAGCTGCGCCCCCGGCCAGCTGGATCCGAACCGGAACAGGACGGAGCCGACGGTGAAACCCTCGTCGACCCGGGCCACGGCGCCGTGTACTTCCAGCTGCGTCAGCAACCGGGACACGGTCTGCTTGGGTATCCCCGTCGCGCGTGTGATCTCGGCCGAGCGCAGCGGGGCGTCTGAGGCTTCCAGGACGCCGAGGACCGCGAAGGCCCCGTCGAGGACTCCCCGCCCGAGGGACCGTCCGCTCATCGTTTCGCCGTCCTTACTTGTGCACCCCTGTCAGGCGGGGAGCCCCGGCTGCGGGCCGGGCTCCACGGCTTTGCGCATAACGCCCTCGGCGAACCGTACCCCAGTGTTGCGGGGGCGGCCCATGTCTCGTTCGGGCCAGCCCCAGTGGCTGCCTGCCGGGGCAACGTGCCGTCGTGCATGACGGCCGGTACGTCTCCGCACCCGTGTCGCGTCGAAGAACCATTTCAGCCACGGCCCAGCTCACCGCGTCCGCGCCCACATCGCCTGGTTGCCGCCCGCCGCGCTCGAGGAGGTCCTCACCAACGGCGTTCAGAGCGCCCTGGCGTCGGAACCGCCCGTAACGGCAAGACCCTGCAGTGACTGGCGTCCTGGCAATCTGACCTGTTCGCCATGCATAACGGCACGCCGTACGCGGTCGTGAAGGCGAAGTCCTCCTCCCACCGAAATGACGGCGGCCCTCGGCCGGCAGCAGTGGAGCTGTGCGGCCACCCCGGAACCCGGCCGGGGGCGCCCCTGCCGCCGCCCTGGCCCAGCAGGCGTGTTCCATAGGTGCCCGCGACCATGCGGGTGCCGACGGTCGCGTCCTGACCGTGCCAACGCCTCGCCCACTCGGCGACGAGCTCGGGCCAGCACGCTCATGGCCCGCCAGAGGCCTCGGGGCAGGAGACCCTGATCGAGATTGCGAGGGCACTCCCTCCGCTATAGACGACCGGTCTATTCGTGCGGTACGGTTGAGCCATGTCAGTCACCAAGGCGGAAACACGCCAGGTAATTCTGGATACGGCACGGCGGATCGTGGCCACTAAGGGCTACTCCGCGGTCGGGATCAACGAGATCCTTGCCGCGGCAGGAGTTCCGAAGGGGTCGTTCTACCACCACTTCAGCTCCAAAGACGCCTTCGGCGAGGCGATGATGCAGAGCTACTTCGACGACTACCTCGCAACCCTCGACGGCATCGCTGCCGACAAGGGCAAGAGGCCGGCGGAGCAGTTGATGGCCTACTGGCAGAACTTCTATGACACACAGGCCGCGGACGACTGCCAAGGTGGCTGCCTAGTCGTCAAGATCGGAGCGGAGATCGCCGACCTCTCCGATGCGATGCGGACCGCGACAAAGGCTGGTACCACAGCGATCGTCGACCGCCTGGAGCAGATGATCACCAACGGCCTTGCAGACGGGTCTGTGTCCGTCGACGACGACCCGCGCCAGACGGCCGAGGCTCTCTACGATCTGTGGCTCGGCGCCAGCATGATGGCAAAGATCCACCGCAGTCGGGACCCCCTCGACCGAGCCATGATCACCACGCGTCAGGTCCTGCACGTCTGACACGCACAGTTCATACGCGTATGTGACACGCGGGGCATGAGCCCGTCGCTCGCGGCGTAGGGCCGGGAGCATCACAGCAGGACTCTGAAACTCACTAGTAGACCAGTCTAATCTAAGGAGATTGCGCCATGACTACCGACCTCATCTACTCCGACGCGAGCGAGCTGGCCGAACTGATCCGCGACCGGAAGGTCTCCTCCGCCGAGGTGGTACAGGCGCACCTGGAGCGCATCAAGTCAGTCGATCCGCAGGTCAACGCCATCGTCACGCTCGCCGACGGTGCCCTGGAAGCCGCGAAGGCCGCGGACGAGGAACTCGCGGCGGGCGGGGAGGTGGGGCCGTTGCACGGGGTGCCCTTCACCGTCAAGGACTCCTTCGACACCGCCGGGGTGCTCACCCAGCGCGGTTCCCCGATCTTCAAGGGCCGTGTCCCGGACACGGACGCCACCAGCGTGGCTCGTATGAAGCAGGCCGGCGGCATCCTGCTCGCGAAGACCAACCTGCCGGAATTCTCCTACTCGACCGAGTCCGACAACCTCCTTTCGGGCAGGACGAACAACCCCTGGAACCTGGAGCGCACGCCCGGCGGTTCCAGTGGCGGGGAATCGGCGGCGATCGCGGCCGGTATGTCGCCGCTCGGGCTCGGGAGCGACTTGGCCATCTCGGTGCGAGGGCCGGCCGCCCACACCGGCATCGCCGCTCTCAAGGCGACGCACGGGCGCATCCCGATGACGGGAGTGTGGCCCCGGGCGCCGCGCCGTGACTGGCACGTCGGTCCGATGGCCCGAACCGTCCGCGACCTCGCGCTGGCGTACTCGGTGCTCTCCGGCCCGGACGGCGCCGACGGCTTCGCCACCACTCCGCGCGAGTTCGACACCGGCCTGGGCGCGTCGCCGCAGCGGCCTGTCCGTGTCGGCTGGCTGGTCGACTCCGGGCTCGGCCCGATCGACTCGCAGGTCGCCGCCACCGTGCAGAACGCCGCCGAAGCGCTGCAGGGCGCGGGGGTGAAGGTCGAGGCCGTGGACATCCCGGCGCTCGAGCGGGATAACCCCCTTGAGCTCTTCTACCGCCAGCACGTCATGGAGGTGAAGCCGGCCTTCCGGGAGGCCACCGTCGGCCACGAGAACCAGATGGGCAAGGTGTCGAAGTCCATGCTCGCCGGCCCCGACACCTCGCTGCGCGACTACGTCCTGGCCGAACAGGGCATCGAACGCCTCCGCGACGCCTTCACCGAGTACTTCCAGCAGTACGATGCCCTCCTGCTCCCGGTCCTGCCCATCCCCGCCCACGAGCACGGACTCGCCCAGTTCACCATCAACGGCCAGACGGTGGACGCCGCCCACATCCAGACCGCGACCATCCCGTTCAATCTGACCGGACTCCCCGCCCTGTCCATGCGGTTCGGCACGAGCAGCGACGGCCTGCCGATCGGTGTGCAACTGGCCGCCAGCTGGCACGCCGAATCGACGATCCTGCACCTCGCGTCGCTGCTGGAATCGCTCAGCCCGGTTCGTGACCTGCACCCCACCATCTGACGGCTGAAACACGCCGTACGCACGCTGTGGGGGACGCGTCGACCGCCGCGTCCCCCACAGCCCCGCTTTCACTGCCTCGCGCAACGCCCCCGCACCTGGCCCGGCGCTGCACGCCATGGGCACACGACGTGTGTGCCCTTTCCCCGGCACCGTGTGGTTCCCGCGCCGGATCGCATGGCCGTCTGACGTCGCGCGGTGGCCACGCACCGCCGCCATCCACGTCAGGTCAGCCCCACACTCCACCGCCCAGGAGGGCAGGACATGAACATCTTCGTCATTGGGATCGCCGGCAAGGTCGGCTCACTGCTGGCACGTGAGCTGATCGCTCGAGGCGACCACGTCAGCGGACTCGTGCGCACCACACAGCAGCAGGAGGCGCTTGCCGAGATCGGGGTCAGTGGCCAGCGCGGAGACCTCACGAAAGTGTCCGCACGCGAACTCGCCGAACTGATCGGCCCCGCAGGGGCCCTCGTGTTCACCGCAGGAGCCGGCGGCGCAGGCACTGAAGCCACCACCGCTATCGATGGCGACGGAGTCGTGAAGGCGATCGAGGCCGCCCGCCTGGCCGGTGTCACCCGCTTCGCCTTGGTGTCGGTGTTTCCCGAGGCCTGGCGCGAACGCAACCTGGGCGAAGGCTTCGACCACTACATCGCCGTAAAGAAGTCGGCCGACATCGCCCTCACCAGAAGCGGACTCGACTGGGTCATCCTGCGCCCGGCTGCCCTCCTGGACACCCCCGGGCGGGGGACCGTGGCGCTCGGCCCCGCCGAGCGTCACGAGGAGATCCCCCGGGCGGATGTCGCCCTGACCCTCGCCGAACTGCTGCACGAGCCCCGCATCACCCAACAGATCCTCGAACTGACCAGCGGCGGCACCCCGATCCGAGACGCGGTGCGCGCTAACGCACCCAACCGCTGACATGACCGCAGTATCCGGTATCGAGGACGAGACCGAACCTCAGCTCACCACCGTCACCGGCCATCCGGTCATCACACCCGACGACTGATCCGTTACTCCAGCCCAGGCGGCCGTCAAATCGGCGGATGACGGCCGAGGCGGACACCGCCACCCCGCCGGCTCCGGGAATCCGTTGCACTGCGAGCAGCGGCCAGCGGGGGTGCGACGCGCCTGCGCTTCACGAGTGACGGAGGACGACTCGATGGCAGTGGATCAGGGCCGAGGCGGGCGAGGGAGGGCGCCAACCTCTTCATATCCGGTTGGTACACGTGCGTTGCAACAGGCGGGCGGCGACGGCTTGAGCTGTTCGGATCGTTCGACGGGCTTCCCTTCCAACTACGGACTGTTCAATACGCCAGCTCCCCGATCCCCCCGTCCACGCGCAGCACCGTGCCTGCGGTGTAGGCGGACTCGTCCGAGGCGAGGTACACGGCCGCCTTCGCCAGCTCCGTGGTGGTGCCCAGGCGGTGCAGGGGGACCGTCCGGCGGAGTTCCTCATAGAGGGCGGCCTGGCGTTCGGGGCCGAGAGAGGCAAATGCGTTGGTGACGGTCGGGCCCGGACTCAACCCGTTGACGCGGATGCCCCGGTCCCTCAGCTCGTAAGTCAGGCCGCGCGCGTAGGAGAGCAGACCTGCCTTGGCCGCGCCGTAGACGGTCGCGTTCTCGTGGCCTATGTAGGCGGAAACCGAGCCGACGAGGATGACCGAGGACTGCTGTGAGAAGAGCGGCAGCAGATCTCTGATCAGGAAGAACGGCGACTTGAGGTTGGTCGAGACGAGTCTGTCGAACGCCTCCTCGGTCCATGCGTCGAGCGGTAGGTGGGTGGTGTCGGCGGCGTTACTCATCAGGATGTCGAGCTTCGGCCACTCCGCCCGCAGGCGTGCTGCAAGTGCCGTCTGAGCGGATATGTCGCCGGCGTCGCTGGCGATGGTCAGCAGCGGGCCTTCCAGCAGCCGGGCTGCCTCGTCCAGTCTGTCTTGGGAGCGGCCGGTGATGGCGACGGCCGCGCCTTCGGCGAGGAACTGGCGGGCTGTTTCCAAGCCGATGCCGCTCGTTCCTCCGGTGATCAGTGCGTGCTTGCCTGCGAGACGCTTCACTGTTCTGAGCTCCTCAGATCACGGTCCGGCCGCCGTCGGCGGCCACGACGGCTCCGGTCACGTAGCTGGCTCGGTCACTGGCCAGGAAGGCGACTACCTCGGCCACTTCGGCCGGGTCCGACGTGCGTTTGAGCGCGGTGGTCAGCCCTATGCCGCCCATGTCCGGCCCCATTGCCGCGACCACTTTGGACGTGCGCATCGGCCCGGGGGCCACGGCGTTGACCCGCACGTTCGACTCGGCGAACTCCGCCGCCCAGGTGCGGGTCAAGGATGTGAGCAGTCACGGCAAGCACCGTTGCAGTACTAAGAGCCAGTACCGGAGCAGGCGGACTCGGTGCGCTGGTCGACGAACTCAAGCACGCTCTCACCGGGACGGCTGCTCCGGCAGCGTCCGGCCCGGTCGCCCTGGAGGTATG
>NZ_JBIVWS010000044.1:0-23721 GCF_044768905.1 Streptomyces sp. NPDC090994 | reverse complement strand
GTACCCGGTGCCCCAGCCGTTCCGCGTCCGACAGGCGCTCCAGGACCAGTACGCCCACGCCCTCGGCCCAGCCCGTGCCGTCCGCCGCCGCGGCGTACGCCTTGCAACGGCCGTCCTCGGCCATGCCGCGCTGCCGGGAGAATCCGACGAAGACGCTGGGCGTCGACATGACGGTGGCGCCGCCCGCCAGGGCCATGGAACACTCGCCCGACCGGAGGGCCTGGGCGGCCAGGTGCAGGCACACCAGGGAGGACGAGCACGCCGTGTCGATGGTCATGGCGGGGCCCTCGAAGCCGAGTGCGTACGACACCCGGCCGGTGAGCACGCTCGCCGAGCTGCCCGTCATCAGGTAGCCCTCGACGCCGTCGGGAACCGCGTCGACACCGGTGGCGTAATCCTGGTTGAGGGTGCCGAAGTAGACGCCGACGTTCTTGCCGCGCAGGGCGGTCGGGTCGATGCCGGCCCGCTCGAACGCCTCCCAGGACGTCTCCAGGAGCAGCCGCTGCTGCGGGTCCATCGCCAGGGCCTCGCGCGGGGAGATGCCGAAGAAACCCGCGTCGAAGTCGCCCGCGTCGCGCAGGAAACCGCCCTCGCGGACGTAACTGGTGCCGGCGTGGTCGGGGTCCGGGTCGAAGAGGTGGTCCAGGTCCCAGTCGCGGTCCTCGGGGAAGGCGCCGACGGCGTCGCCACCGGCCGCCACCAGGTTCCACAGGTCCTCGGGTGACGTCACGCCGCCCGGCAGCCGGCAGGCCATGCCGACGATGGCGACGGGTTCCGTGCGCGCGGCCTCCATCTGGTCGAGCCGCTGCCGGGTCTCGTGCAGGTCGGCGGTCACCCGCTTGAGATACCGGACCAGTTTCTCGTCATTGTCCACCGGGGGTCACCTTCCTCTTCACTCGTGGGCGCGGCTGGGGTCCGACGGGTCGCCGATCCCGAACTCCTCGTCGATGAAGGCCAGGACGTCGTCGACCGACGCGGCGTCGAGCGTCGTCTGGATGCTGTCGGTGCCGCCGGCGGGTCCGGGGGCGACGGTGCTGAGCCGGGCCGCCAGCACCCGGAGCCGGGCGGCGGCGACGGTGTCCTTGGCCCGGTCGGCCGGGCGGGCCGCCACCAGGTCCTCCAGCCGTGCCAGCTCGGCCAGCAGAGGGTCCTCGGTGGTGCCTGTGTCCAGCAGGGTGTTCAGGTGGCCGGCGAGTGTCACGGGTGTCGGGAAGTCGAAGGCGAAGGTGGCGGGGAGGCGCAGCCCGGTGCGGGCGAGGAGCCGGTCGCGCAGTTCGATCACCGTGAGCGAGTCGAAGCCGACGTCGGTGAAGGCCGCCCCGTGGCCGATGCGGCCGGCGGAGGTGTGACCGAGGACGTGGGCCGCTTCCTGCCGGACCAGGTCGAGCAGGATCGCCTGCCGGTCGGCCGCGCCCACGCCGGCCAGCCGGGTGCTGAGCGCGTCCGCTCCGTCGGCCGGTGCCCGCCTGACCCGCTGCCGCCCGCGCCGGGGCTGGGGGACCAGACCGCGCAGCAGCGGGGGGACCGGTCCGTCGGCGGCCTGGGCGCGCAGGGCGCCCACGTCCAGCTTCATGGGGAGCAGTACCGGTGTGCCGCCGCGCAGTGCGGCGTCGAACAGCTCCATGCCCTCGGCCGCCGACAGCGGTGTCATGCCGTCGCGGGCGAGCCTGCGGTGGTCGGTGGCGTCGAGTCCGGCCGTCATGCCGGCGTCCTGGGCCCACATGCCCCAGCCGAGGGAGACCGCCGGGAGTCCCCGGGCGGCGCGGTGCTGTGCCAGGGCGTCCAGGTAGGCGTTGGCGGCGGCGTAGTTGCCCTGCCCCGAGCTGCCGAAGGTGCCGGCCGCGGAGGAGAAGAGGATGAAGGCGGAGAGGTCCAGACCGGCGGTCAGTTCGTGGAGGTGGCGGGCGCCGTCCGCCTTCGGGCGCAGCACCGTGTCCATACGGTCCGGTGTCAGCGCCGTCAGTACGCCGTCGTCCAGTACGCCGGCCGTGTGCACCACCGCCGTCAGCGGCGCGTCGGCCGGCACCCCGGCCAGCAGACCGGCCACGGCTTCCCGGTCCCCGACATCGCAGGCGAGCACGTCGACGCGAGCCCCGGCCGCCTCCAGTTCCGCCGCCAGTTCGGCCACGCCGGGCGCCTCGGGTCCGCTCCTGCCGGCCAGGACGAGGCGGCGCGCTCCGTGCGTCCGCACCAGGTGCCGGGCCACCACCGCCCCGAGCGACCCCGTGCCGCCCGTGACCAGCACCGTGCCGTCGCCGATCGGCGTGCCGCCGGTCACGGGTGCCTCACCCGGAGTCTCGGCGGGCACGAGCCGGCGCAGGAAGCACTGTCCCTCGCGGATCGCGGCCTGTGTCTCGTCGGCGGCGAACAGGGCGGGTACGAGCGTGCTCAGTGCCGTGCGCGAGGACGGCGCGTCGTCGATGTCGACCAGGGCGACGCGTCCGGCGTTCTCCGACTGCGCGGTCCCGGCCAGACCCCACAGGGCGCCGAGCGCGGGGTCGACGTCCTCTCCCGGGGCCACGGCCACCGCGCCCCTGGTGATGACGGCCAGCCGCGTGCCGTCCAGGGCCGGTTCGGCCGACCATGCCTGGACGACGGCCAGCAGGCGGCCGGTCAGGTCGCGCAGGGCGCCGGGTTCCGTCAGCTCGACCGTCAGCGTGCCGGTGAGGCCGCCGCCGCGTGCGGCCAGTGCGCGGACCTCCGCCGCCGTACCGACCGGCACCGTCACGGACTCCGTGACGTGGTCCGGGGCGGACGGTGACGGCGGCGTCGTCTCCTCCCAGTCCGGGCGCAGCAGGTGCTCGGCGGCCCGGCCGCCGGCGAACCGCGCGGGCTCGACCGGGCGGGACACCATCGAGCCCACGGTCGCGACGGGGGCGCCGGTCCCGTCGGCCAGGTGCAGGGTCATGCTGTCCCCGCCGGTCGCGACCACCCGTACCCGCACGGCCGTGGCACCCGTGGCGTGCAGGGTGACGTCGCGCCACACGTAGGGCAGTGCCGGGTGCGCGCCGCTACGGTCGGCGCGGTGCTGGAAGTCGGCCGCGTGCAGGGCGGCGTCGAGGAGCGCCGGGTGCAGTCCGAAGGCCGCCGCCCGGTCCTCGTGGTCGTCGGGCAGGGCCACCTCGGCGTACACCGCGCCGTCCGCGCGCCAGGCGGCCCGGACCCCCTGGAACACGGGCCCGTACCGGTACCCGGCCTGCTCCAGACCGTCGTACAGTGCCGCCACCTCCGCCGGGTCCACGGCGACGGCGCCCACTGGCGGCCACACCGACAAAGCCACCGCCTCCGGTGTCGTCTCCGACGCGGACACCGGACGCAGCGTCCCGGAGACGTGGCGGACCCAGGCGGCGCCCGCGTCCTCGGCCCGCGAGTGCATCCGTACCGTGCGCCGGCCGTCCTCCCCGGCCGCCCCCACGCTCACCCGCAGCCGCACCCCGGTGCCCTCGGCCAGCGGCAGCGGTGTCTCCATGACCAGTTCCTCGACCACGCCGCAGCCGACCTCGTCACCGGCCCGCACGGCCAGTTCCACGAAGGCCGCACCGGGCAGCAGTACCGCCCCGGCCGCGACGTGGTCGGCCAGCCAGGGATGGGTGGCCAGGGACAGCCGGGACGTGAACAGCACCTCCTCCGACTCCGGTACCTCCACCACCGCGCCCAGCAACGGGTGACCGGTCTCCTCCAGGCCCGCCGCCGTCACGTCACCGGCCGCCGCGCCGTCCGCCGTCAGCCAGTAGGTCTCCCGCTGGAACCGGTAGGTCGGCAGGTCGGCCGGGCCGGCGTCCGTCCGGCCCAGCAGCGCGGACCGGTCGACCGATACGCCCCGGGTGTGGCAGACGGCCAGTGCCGTGAGGACGGAGCGCACCTCGTCGGTGTCGCGGCGTAGTGCGGGGATGAGGGTGGTGTCACTGCCGGGGTCCAGGTTCTCGCGGGCCATGGCGGTAAGGGTGCCGTCGGGGCCGAGTTCGAGGTAGGTGGTCACGCCGTATGCGGCCAGGGTTTGGATGCCGTCGGCGAAGCGTACGGTCGTGCGTGCGTGGTGGGCCCAGTAGGCGGGGGTGCACAGGGTTTGGGGGTCGGCGAGTTGGCCGGTGGTGTTGGAGAGGAGGGGGAGGGTGGGGGTGTGGTAGGTGAGGTCTTCCAGTGCGCGTTCGAATTCGGCCAGCATGGGTTCCATGCGGGTGGAGTGGAAGGCGTGGGAGACGGCGAGGCGTCGGGTGCGTATGCCTTGTGCGGCGAGTTGTTGTGCTGCTTTGAGTACGGGTTCTTCGTCGCCGGAGAGGACGGTGGAGGTGGGGCTGTTGACTGCTGCGATGTCCACGCCGGGGTGCGGGGGGATGTGGTGTTCGGGGGCGGCGACGGCGATCATGGTGCCGCCTTCGGGCAGTGCTTGCATCAGGCGTCCGCGGGTGGTGACGAGTGTTGCCGCGTCTTCCAGCGAGAGCACGCCTGCGATGTGTGCGGCTGTGATCTCGCCGATGGAGTGTCCGCCGACGATGTCGGGTGTGATGCCCCAGGAGGCTATGAGTCGGTAGAGGGCGACTTCTACGGCGAAGAGTGCGGCTTGGGTGTGGATGGTCTGGTTGAGGCGGTCGGGGTCGTCACCGAAGACGATGTCGTGGACGTTTCCGCCGAGGGCGTCGCATGCTTCGTCGAACGCTTCGCGGTAGGTGGGGAATGCTTCGTACAGTTCACGTCCCATGCCGAGCCGTTGGGAGCCCTGGCCGGTGAACAGTACGGCCAGCCGTCCGCGTGTGGCTGTGCCTGTCACGACGCCGGGTGCTGTTTCGCCTCGTGCCAGTGCGTCCAGGCCGGTCAGTGCCTCGTTGCGGTCGCCGGCGAGGATCACCGCGCGGTCCGGCAGCGCGGCCCGGCCCAGGGCCAGCGCGGCACCCAGCTCGGGAAGGTCCAGCTCCGCGTGGGCCCCGGCGTGGTCCCGTATCTGCTGTGCCTGCGCCCGCAGGGCTGCCGTGCCGTGTCCGGAGAGGAGCAACGGCATCACGGGGAGGGCGGCCGGGCCGGGGGGCCGGGCCGGCTCCTGTTCCGGGGCCTGTTCCAGGATGACGTGGGCGTTGGTGCCGCTGACGCCGAAGCCGGAGACGCCCGCCCGGCGTGGACGGCCGGCCTGCGGCCACTCCCGTTCCTCCGTCAGCAGTTCCACCGCGCCGGCCGACCAGTCGACCTGCGGGGTGGGGGCGTCGATGTGCAGGGTGCGCGGCAGGATTCCGTGCTGGAGGGCCAGTACGGTCTTGATGACGCCCGCGACGCCCGCGGCGCCCTGGGTGTGTCCGATGTTCGACTTCAGCGAGCCCAGCCACAGCGGCCGGTCCGCGGGGCGGCCCTGTCCGTAGGTGGCCAGCAGGGCCTGCGCCTCGATGGGGTCGCCGAGGGCCGTGCCCGTGCCGTGTGCCTCCACCGCGTCGACGTCGGACGCGGTGAGGCGGGCGTCGGCCAGAGCCTGGCGGATGACGCGCTGCTGGGAAGGGCCGTTGGGGGCGGTGAGGCCGTTGGAGGCGCCGTCCTGGTTGACCGCGCTGCCGCGCACCACCGCCAGCACGCGGTGGCCCAGGCGCTGGGCGTCCGACAGCCGTTCGAGGAGCAGGACGCCCGCGCCCTCGGCGAAGATCGTGCCGTCCGCGGCGGCGGCGAACGCCTTGCAGCGGGCGTCGGCGGCGAGGCCGCGCTGCCGGGAGAAACCGATGTAGGCGCGGGGGGTGCCGAGGACGGTGACACCTGCGGCGAGGGCCATGGAACAGTCACCCGCGCGCAGGGCCCGCGCCGCGAGGTGGAGGGCCACCAGGGAGGCTGAGCAGGCGGTGTCGACGGTGACGGCGGGGCCCTCGAAGCCGAAGGTGTAGGAGATCCGGCCGGACAGCACGCTGCCCGCCCCGGAGGTCATCAGGTAGCTTTCCAACTCCTCCGTGAGTCCGGTGAGTTCGCTGCCGTAGTCGCTGCCCGCGAAACCGGCGAAGACCCCGACGTCCCTGCCGCGCCACGCGGTCGGGTCGATGCCCGCGCGTTCGAAGGTCTCCCAGGACAGTTCGAGCAGGAGGCGCTGCTGCGGGTCCATGGTGACCGCTTCGCGCGGGGAGATGCCGAAGAAGGCGGCGTCGAAGTCGCCCGCATCGTGCAGGAAGCCGCCCTCGCGGACGTAACTGGTGCCGTGGTGGTCGGGGTCGGGGTGGAAGAGGCCGGCCAGGTCCCAGCCGCGGTCCTCGGGGAAGGGCGTGATGCCGTCGTGGCCGCGGCGCACCAGGTCCCACAGTTCCTCGGGGGAGGTGACGCCGCCCGGGAGGCGGCAGGCCATCGCCACGATGGCGATCGGCTCGGACCGCTCGGCCTCCAGTTCGCGGACCCGCTGCTGGGAACGGCGGGCGTCCGCCAGCACGCGCTTGAGGTAGTCGCGCAGCTTCCCGTCATCTGCCATGAGAGTTCGCTCCTGGTGGAAACGCGTCGGAGGTCTGGAGGTCGCGGTCGGTCAGGTGGTCAGGCAGGTGGGTGTCAGGTGGTCAGGCAGGTGGTGTCAGGTGGTCAGGCAAATGGGTGTCAGGTGGTGCCGAACTCCCGGTCGATCAGGTCGAACATGTCCTCGTCGGTCGCGGTGTCCACGTCGAACTCCTCGATAGCGGTGCCGTCACCGGTACCGGTGTGGGCCGGGTCCGCGGCCGTCCGCCACTGCTCGACGAGCGCGTTCAGGCGGGTCAGGACGGTGGCGTGGGTCGACGCGTCGGGGCTGGTCCCGGCCAGCGTCGCGGCCACGGCGTCGAGTTCGGTCAGCAGCAGCTCGGCCGGGTCGGCCTCCTGGCCCAGCTCGGCGAGGAGGAAGCGGGCCAGGGCGGTGGGTGCGGGGTGGTCGAAGACGAGGGTGGCGGGCAGCCGGGTGCCGGCCCGGCGGGAGAGGCGGTTGCGCAGCTCGACCGCGGTGAGCGAGTCGAAGCCGATCTCCTTGAAGGGCTGGTGGGGGTCGATGGCGTCGGCGGAGGAGTGGCCGAGGACGGCGGCGGCCTCCTGCTGGACCAGGTCGAGCAGGATCTTCTCCCGCTGTCCCGCGGTCGCCCTGGCGAGCCGGCCAGCCAGGTCGTCGGTGTCCGCCGCCGTGTTGTCGACGGCCCGGCGCGGGGCCCGGACCAGGGAGGCGAGCAGCGCGGGCAGGGTGCCAGTGCCGGCCAGGCCGCGCAGGGCGGCGAAGTCCATGCGGGCGGGCACCAGGACGGCGGCGGGGGTGCGCAGGGCGGCGTCGAACAGCTCCATGCCCTCGGGCACGGACAGGGCGAGCATGCCCCCCTTGGCCATGCGCCGCTGGTCGGTGTCGTCGAGGTGGGCGCTCATGTCGGTGACCTGGCCCCACAGCCCCCAGGCGAGGGAGGTGGCGGGCAGCCCGGAGGCGTGCCGGTGACGGGCGAGCGCGTCGAGGAAGGCGTTGGCGGCGGAGTAGTTGCCCTGGCCCGGGGAGTCGAAGGTGCCGGCTCCGGAGGAGAAGAGGACGAAGGCGCTCAGCGGCAGCGCGGCCGTCAGCTCGTGCAGGTTGAGCGCGGCGTCCACCTTGGGCCGGAACGTCGCGGCCAGCCGCTCCGGTGTCAGGGCGGTGATCACACCGTCGTCCAGGAGTCCGGCGGCGTGCACCACGGCGGTCAGCGGGGCGTCCGGCGGGATCGAGGCGATCAGGGCGGCCGCCGCGGCCCGGTCGGCGACGTCGCAGGCGACGGTGCGGACGGTGGCGGCGCCCAGGGCGCGCAGCTCGTCCTCCAGCTCGGGCACGCCGTCGGCGGCCCGGCCGCGCCGCCCGGCCAGGACGACGTGGCGCACACCGTGCTCGGTGACCATGCGCCGGGCCACCAGGCGGCCCAGGGTGCCCGTGCCGCCGGTGATCAGCACGGTGCCGTCGGGGTCGAGGGGGCGGGGCAGGGTGAAGACGTTCTTGCCGGTGTGCCGGCCCTGGCTCATGAACCGGAAGGCGACCGGGGCCTCCCGTACGTCCCAGGTGTGCAGCGGAAGGGGACGCAGGACACCCTGCTCGAAGAGGGCGGCCAGGTCCCGCAGCATCTCCCCGATACGGTCGTCGCCCGCCTCGTGGAGGGAGAACGCCCGGTAGGCGACGCCGGGATGGGCGGCCGCCACCTCGGAGGGGTCGCGCAGGTCGCTCTTGCCCATCTCCAGGAAGCGCCCGCCGCGCGGCAGCAGCCGCAGGGAGGCGTCGACCAGGTCACCGGCCAGCGAGTCCAGGACGATGTCGGCGCCACGGCCCCGCGTGACGTCGAGGAAGCGGCGTTCGAACTCCGTGGTGCGGGAGCCGGCGATGCGGTCGGCGGGGACACCGGTGGCGCGCACGGTGTCCCACTTGGCGGGGGACGCGGTGGCGAGGACGTCGGCGCCCCAGTGCCGGGCCAGCTGCACGGCGGCCATGCCGACCCCGCCGGCGGCGGCGTGCACGAGGACCGTCTCGCCCGCGCGCAGCCCGGCCAGGTCGCGCAGACCGTAGTAAGCGGTGAGGAAGGCCATCGGTACGGAGGCGGCCTGCTGGAAGGTCCAGCCGTCCGGGATCCTGGTGACGGTGCGCTGGTCGGCGACGGCGAGCGGGCCGACGGCATCGGGGAACAGGCCCATCACCCGGTCGCCGACGGCGAGTTCGGTGACGCCGGGGCCGGTTTCGGTGACGACGCCCGCGCCCTCGTTGCCGAGAGTGGCGTCGACCTTGTTCATGCCGAGCGCGACCAGGACGTCCAGGAAGTTCAGGCCCGCGGCCCGTACCTCGACGCGGACCTGTCCGGCGGCGAGCGGTGCGAGCGCGGCGGGGGAGGGGCGCAGCGCCAGTCCTTCCAGGGTGCCGTCGCTGCCGGGTTCCAGCCGCCACGCCGCCGTGTCCGAGGGGGCGGTGAGCGCGCCGGTGGTGTCGGCGCGGGTGAGCCGGCGGGCGAAGCGGACGCCGTCGCGCAGGGCGAGCTGGGGTTCGGTGCCGGTGAGGACGGCGGGCAGCAGGGCGCGGGACGCCTGGGCACCGTCGGTGTCCACGAGGGTGATCCGGTCGGGGTTCTCGGCCTGCGCGGACCGCAGTAGACCGAGGGCGGCCGCGGCGGCGAGGTCGGTGAGTTCACGGTCGTGATGCACGGCGACCGCGCCGTGGGTGAGGACCAGCAGCCGGGTGTCGTCCAGTTCGGGCGCGGCCAGCCAGGTCTGGAGCAGGGCGAGGACCCGGCCGGTGACGTCACGGACGGCGTCGGCGCTCAGCCCGTCGGCCACCGCTTCCAGTTCGAGGAGCAGCGTCTCGGGGATGCCCAGGTCGGCGGTCTCGGCGAGTTCCCGGATGTCCTCGGCGGTCACCACCGGCACGGGGTGCGGCGCGTCCTCGACGGGGCCGGGCGCGGGCAGTTCGTCCCAGCCGACGCGGAACAGACGGTCGCGGACGGGGGCGGTACGGGCGGCGGACAGGTCCGTGGTGACCGGCCGGGACACCACCGAGCCGACGGTGGCGACGGGCGCGCCCGTGCCGTCCGCCAGGTGCAGGGCGACCTCGTCGGCGCCGTGCGGGGCGACGCGGACCCGCAGCGCGGTCGCCCCGGCGGCGTGCAGGGCGACGTCGCGGTAGGCGAAGGGCAGGGCGAGCACGGCGTCGGCACTGGCGTCGGCCGGGGCGCGGAAGGCGATGGCGTGCATGGCGGAGTCCAGCAGCACCGGGTGCAGTCCGAACCCGTCGGCGGACAGCCCTTGGTCCTCGGCGAGGGCGACCTCGGCGAACACCTCCTCGCCGCGCGTCCACACCGCGCGCAGGCCCCGGAACGCCGGCCCGTAGCCGTATCCGGCGGCGGCCATCTCCTCGTACGCCTCCGTCACCCGCTCCGGGTCCACCGGGACCGCACCGGCCGGCGGCCACGGGGCCAGGGCCTCCGGTGGGGTGCCGGCGGCCGGGGTCAGGAAGCCGCTGACGTGCCGGGTCCAGGCCGCGCCGGGGTCACCGTCCGCGGGGCGGGAGCGTACGGACAGCGGGCGGCGGCCCTGCTCGTCCGCCTCGCCGACGAGGACCTGTACGCGTACGCCGTCGCCCTCGGCCAGCGGCAGCGGCGCCTCGACGACCAGCTCCTCCAGGGTGGGGCAGCCCACCTCGTCCCCGGCGCGCACCGCCAGCTCCACGAAGGCCGCGCCGGGCAGCAGCACCGTGCCGCCCGCCGCGTGGTCGGCCAGCCAGGGGTGGGTGCGCAGCGACAGGCGGGAGGTGAACAGCACGGTGCCGGTGCCGGTGCCGGTGCCGGTGCCGGTGCTGGTTCCGGTTCCGGAGATCTCGGTGACCGCGCCGAGCAGCGGGTGCCCGGCCGGTGTCAGTCCGAGGCTCGCGGCGTCGCCGTGACCGTGGCCCTGGCCCGACTCCAGCCAGTAGTGCCGGTGCTGGAAGGCGTAGGTGGGCAGGTCGGCGACGGTCGGCAGTTCCGGGCGGTCGGTGTCCCCGGCGTCCCCGGCGTCCCCGGCGGCCCCGGCAGCCCCGGCGGCCGACCCGGCCGGGGCGGCCCCGTCGGAGTCCGCCGTACCGGCAAGGACCGCGGACCAGTCGACGGGCAGCCCGCCCACGTGTCCCTCCGCGAGCGAGGCCAGCATCCGGGGCGCGCCGCCCTCGCCGCGCCGCAGCGAGCCCACGGCGACCGCCTCGGCCCTGGCGTCCTCGAAGAGCTGCTGCAGGGCGGTGACCAGCACGGGATGGGCGCTGGACTCCACGAAGAACCCGAAGCCGTCGGCGAGCAGTTCGCGCACGGCGGCCTCGAAGTCCACCGGGCGGCGGGCGTTGCTGAACCAGTACTCGGCGTCCAGGCCGGCGGTGTCGAACACGCCGCCGGTGACCGTCGAGTAGAACGGAATGGCCGAGCGGCGCGGACGGACGTCGGCGAACATCGCGAGGATACGGTCGCGCAGCGGATCGACCTGGGCGCAGTGCGAGGCGACCGTGGAACCGACGACCCGGGCCCGCAGGCCGTCGGCCTCGCAGCCGGCCACGAACTCCGCGAGCGCCGCCTCCTCACCGGCGACCGCGGACGCGGCGGGCCCGTTGCGGCCGGCGACGGCCAGCCGCCCGTCCCACGCCGCGAGCCGCTTCTCCACCACGTCGGCGGAGGCCGCGACGGAGGCCACCGCGCCCTTGCCGACCAGCTCCTCCGCGAACAGGGCGCTGCGCAGCACGACGATACGGGCCGCCTCCTGAAGCGTCAGCGCCCCGGCGACGTACGCCGCCGCGATCTCCCCCTGGCTGTGGCCGACCACCGCCGCCGGTGCCACCCCGGCCGCCGTCCACACCGCGGCCAGCGACACGTGCACCGCGAACAGCGCGGGCTGGAGCACCTCGATGCGCTCCATGGAGGGCGCCGACGCGACGCCCCGTACGACGTCGGTGACGGACCAGTCGAGGTGGCGGCGCAGCGCCTCGTCGCACTCGGCGAACCGGGCGGCGAACACGGGGGAGGAGTCGAGGAGTTCGGCCGCCATGCCGGGCCACTGCGAGCCCTGGCCGGGGAAGACGAAGACGGTGTGCCCGGTGGCCGGGCCGCCGTCGCCCCGCACCACCTCGGGCGCCGGGGTGTTCTCGGCCAGCGCTGCCAGGCCGCGCAACGCGGCGTCCCGGTCGGCGGCCAGTACGACACCGCGCTGTTCCAGCGCCGCGCGCCCGGTGGCCAGCGCCCGGCCGAGGTCCGCCGGCGCCACGCCGGGACGGTCCGTCACGTACGACCGCAGTCGCTCGGCCTGGGCGCGCAGCGCGGCCTCGCCGCGCCCGGACACCAGCAGCGGTACGGGGGCACCGGTCAGGAGCGGTTTCCCGGTAACCGCCCTGTCCACGGGATCGGTGGCGGCCGGGGCCTCCTCCAGGATCACGTGGGCGTTGGTGCCGCTGATGCCGAAGCCGGACACGGCGGCCCGGCGCGGCCGTCCCGTCCGCGGCCACGCCCGCTCCTCGGTCAGCAGCTCCACGGCCCCCGCCGACCAGTCCACCTGCGGTGTCGGCGCGTCCACGTGCAGGGTGCGCGGCAGGACGCCGTGCCGCATCGCCATCACCATCTTGATGACTCCGGCCGCCCCGGCGGCGGCCTGCGTGTGCCCGATGTTCGACTTGACCGACCCCAGCCACAGCGGCCGTTCCCGGCCTTGGCCGTAGGTGGCCAGCAGCGCCTGCGCCTCGATGGGGTCGCCGAGCGCCGTACCGGTGCCGTGTGCCTCCACCACGTCCACGTCGGCGGCGGTCAGCCGGGCGTTGTGCAGCGCCCGCCGGATGACCCGCCGCTGCGACGGGCCGTTCGGCGCCGTCAGTCCGTTCGACGCGCCGTCCTGGTTGACCGCCGAGCCGCGGACCACCGCGAGCACCGGATGGCCCGCCTCCACCGCGTCGGACAGCCGCTCCAGGAGCAGTACCCCGGCGCCCTCGGCGAACCCGGTGCCGTCCGCCGCCGCCGCGAACGCCTTGCACCGGCCGTCGGGGGCGAGCCCGCGCTGCCGCGAGAAGCCGACGAACGCGTCGGATTCCGCCATCACCGTCACCCCGCCGGCCAGCGCCAGCGAGCACTCACCCGCGCGTAGCGCCTGCGCCGCCAGGTGCAGGGTGACCAGCGACGACGAGCACGCCGTGTCCACGGTCACCGCCGGCCCCTCGAAGCCCAGCACGTACGACACCCGGCCCGACAGCACACTGCCCGCCCCGCCCGTGAGGAGGAAGCCCGCGAGTTCGTCGGGGACCTCGGGCAGCCCGGCGCCGTAGTCGTGGAAGGCGATACCGGAGTACACGCCGACGTCCTTGCCGCGCAGGCTCGTCGGATCGAGGCCCGCCCGCTCCAGCACCTCCCAGGACAGCTCCAGCATGATCCGCTGCTGCGGGTCCATCGCCACGGCCTCGCGCGGCGAGATGCCGAAGAAACCCGCGTCGAACATCCCGGCGTCGTGCAGGAAGCCGCCCTCACTGGCGTAGCTGGTGCCGGGGTGGTCGGGGTCGGGGTGGAACAGGTTGTCCAGGTCCCAGCCGCGGTCGGCCGGGAACCCGGTGATGCCGTCGCCCCCGCGGGACACCAGCTCCCACAGCTCCTCGGGCGAGGACACCCCGCCCGGCAGGCGGCAGGCCATGCCGACGACGGCGACGGGCGCGGTGGTGGCCGCGACCGCCTTGTCGTACTCGTGCTTCAGCCGGGCGTTGTCCCTCAGCGAGGCGCGCAGCGCTTCGACGATCTGTTCACTCTGGCCGCTGCTCATGGCTGCTCCCACCGTGTCGAGTGCGCGATCACAACCGGTTCCCGTCCAGCGCTCGTTGGACCAGCCCGGCGACGTCCATCGCGTTGATCAGGTCGAGTTCCTCGGCGGCGGCCGAGGCCGCAGCCGTGGCGGACGGCGACTGCCCGCCGCCGTCCGGTCCGTCCGGTCCGTCCGTGCCGGCCGCCCGGGCGAGCTGCCGCAGCGCGTCCAGCAGCCCGGCCTCCCGGAACCGGCTGACCGGAACCGAGGCCAGCACCCGGCGCAGCTCTTGCTCGTCCGCCTCGCTCAGCTCCTCGTCGGCCGCGTCCGCGAGCAGTTCGGTGCGCAGGTGCTCCACCAGCGCGGCGGGCGTGGGGTAGTCGAAGACCAGGGTGGCGGGCAGCTTGGTGCCCAGGGCGGCGCCGAGGGTGTTGCGCAGGTTGACCGCGGCGAGCGAGTCGAACCCCATCTCCTGGAAGGCGCGCCCCGGCTTCACGGCCTCGGCGCCGCTGTGTCCCAGCGCGAGTGCCGTGTGCTCGCGGACCGCCTTCATCAGCGCGCGTTCCCGCTCGGCGTCGGAGGCGGCGGCGAGCTGCCGCAGGAACTCCGAGGCCGACTCGTCGCCGGAATCGTCCGTCGCCGCCAGACCGTCGAGGATCTCCCGTACGCCCGGCAGGTCGCCGATCAGCGGGCTCGGCCGCAGCGAGGTGAAGGCGGGCACGAACGCCGCCCAGTCGACGTCCACCACGGCCACCCGCGTGTCGTCGCCCCGCACCGCGAGCGTGAGCGCCGCCATCGCCTCCTCGGGCGCCATCGGCAGCACACCACGCCGGCGCAACTGCTCCCGCGCGGCGGCGTCGGACGCCACACCGAACCCGTCGATCACGCCCCAGGCCACCGAGGTGGCCGTCAGCCCCCGCGCCCGCCGCCGTTCGATCAGCGCGTCGAGCTGGGCGTTGGCGGCACCGATGAGCCCCTGCCCACCGCCGCCCCACACACTGGCGACGGAGGAGAAGACGACGAACAGGTCCAGGTCCCGTCCGCTCAGCAGCGCGTCGAGGTGCCACAACCCGTCGACCTTGGCCGCCAGCGTCTCCGCCAGTTCCTCGGCGGTGGTGACGTCCGCCTGGGCGACGCGCGCGAGGTCGGCGGTGTGCACGACGCCGGAGAGTCCGGCGGCGGGCCCGGAGAGCAGCCGCGCGAGCGCCTCCCGGTCGCCGAGGTCCACCTGACGGACGGTGACCTCCGTGCCGTACGCGCTCAGCTCGTCGCACACCTCCCGCACCCGCGGCGCCTCCGGGTCCGACGCGACGGTCAGCACCAGGTGCCCGGCACCGGCCTCCGCGAGCCAGCGGGCGGCGTGCCGGCCGAGGCCCTCGGTGCCGCCGGTGACCAGCACGGTGCCCCGTGGCCGCCACTCCGGCCCCGCCGTCGCACCCGGGAGCAGCGGACGGCCGCTCATCCTGCGCACCAGCGCGCCCGTGGGCCGGACCGCGAACTGGTCCTCACCGTCCGGGGCGGCCAGCACCCCGAGCAGGGTGCGGGCGGCCCGCTCGTCGAACACCTCGGGCAGATCGACCAACCCGCCCCAGCGGTCCGGCTGTTCCAGCGCCACGGCGAGCCCGAGCCCCCACACGGCCGCCTGCTCGGGGGCGTCGATGCCGTCCGTGCCACCGACGGCGACCGCGCCCCGGGTGGCGCAGTACAACCGGTGCCCCGAGCCCAGGTCGCCGAGGGCCTGCACCAGCGCCAGGGTCGCCGCGACGCCCTCGGTGAACGTGGCACCGCCCGGCCGCGGACGCCGGTCGAGGGCGAGCAGCGACAGGACGCCGCCGACGTCGTCCACTCCCGCCAGCGCGCCCCGCAGCGTCTCGGCCAGCCCGCCCCGGTCGGCGGCGGCCCCGGCCCGTACGACGACGGTGCGCAGCCCCTGCCGGTCCAGCGCCGGCACGACCCGCTCGGCGTACTCCTCGGCACCGCCGCCGTCCGGCAGCACGACCAGCCAGGTGCCGGACGGCACCCCGGACGCGGCGCCGGGCAGCGGCTTCCACCGCACCTCGTAGCGCAGCCGGTCCGCCGCGGCCCGCTCGTCACGCCGACGCCGCCACGCCGACAGCACGCCCAGCGCCCCGCCGACGGCATCCAGCTCCGCACCGTCCCGCACCCCCAGCGCCTCACCCACGGACCCGAGGTCCTCGCGCTCGACGGCATCCCAGAAACGGGCGTCGGCGCCATCGGCGGCACCGGGGCCCCCTTCGCCGGTCAGCCAGTAATGCGCGCGCTGGAAGGCGTACGTAGGCAACTCGGGAAGGTGAACGGGCGGGAGGGACACGCCGAGGTCGACGGGGATGCCGGCGATGTGGAGTTGGGCGAGGGCGGAGGTGAGGGTGCGGGTTTCGTCGGTGTCGCGGCGCAGTGCGGGGACGAGGGTGGTGTCGGTGTCGTGGTCCAGGTTCTCGCGGGCCATGGCGGTGAGGGTGCTGTCGGGGCCGAGTTCGAGGTAGGTGGTGACGCCGTGGTCGGCGAGTGTCTGGATGCCGTCGGCGAAGCGTACGGCTGTGCGTGCGTGGTGGGCCCAGTAGGCGGGGGTGCACAGCGTCTCGGGGTCGGCGAGTTGTCCGGTGGTGTTGGAGAGGAGGGGGAGGGTGGGGGTGTGGAAGGTCAGTCCTTCCAGTACGTGTTGGAACTCGGTCAGCATGGGTTCCATGCGGGCGGAGTGGAAGGCGTGGGAGACGGTGAGGCGTCGGGTGCGTATGCCTTGTGCGGCGAGTTCCTGTGCGGCTTTGAGTACGGGTTCTTCGTCGCCGGAGAGGACGGTGGAGGTGGGGCTGTTGACCGCTGCGATGTCCACTCCCGGCGTTGGGGGGATGTGGTGTTCGGGGGCGGCGACGGCGATCATGGCGCCGCCTTCGGGCAGTGCTTGCATCAGGCGTCCGCGGGTGGTGACGAGTGTTGCCGCGTCTTCCAGCGAGAGCACGCCTGCGATGTGTGCGGCTGTGATCTCGCCGATGGAGTGTCCGCCGACGATGTCGGGTGTGATGCCCCAGGAGGCCGTGAGCCGGTAGAGGGCGACTTCTACGGCGAACAGTGCGGCCTGTGTGTACATGGTCTGGTTGAGGCGGTCGGCGTCGTCACCGAAGACCACGTCGCGGACGTTTCCGCCGAGGGCCGTGCATGCCTCGTCGAACGCCTCGCGGTAGACGGGGAACGCTTCGTACAGCTCACGTCCCATGCCGACCCGCTGGGAGCCCTGGCCGGTGAACAGTACGGCCAGCCGTCCGCGCCGCACCGATCCGGAGTGCACGCCGACCGCTGTCTCGCCCCGGGCCACCGCGCCCAGGCCCGCCAGCGCCTCGTCCCGGTCACCGGCGACCACCACCGCCCGCTCCGGCAGCCCCGCCCGGCTCGCGGCCAGCGCGCCGCCCACTGCGGTGAGGTCCAGTTCGGGTCGCTGTCCCAGGTAGGACAGCAGCCGCTGTGCCTGCGCGCGCAGGGCCTCCTCGCCCCGGGCGGAGAGGGGGAGGAGCGTCAGAGCGCCGTCCGGGCGTGCCGTCGTGACCGGCGCTTCACCAGTTTCCGCGGCCTGCTCCAGGACGATGTGGGCGTTGGTGCCGCTGACGCCGAACGCGGAGACGCCCGCCCGGCGTGGACGGTCGGCCTGCGGCCACTCCCGCTCCTCCGTCAGCAGTTCCACCGCGCCGGCCGACCAGTCGACCTGCGGGGTGGGGGCGTCGACGTGCAGGGTGCGCGGCAGGATTCCGTGCTGGAGGGCCAGTACCGTCTTGATGACGCCGGCGACGCCCGCGGCGGCCTGGGCGTGTCCGATGTTGGACTTCAACGATCCGAGCAGCAGGGGGCGTTCGCGGTCCTGGCCGTAGGTGGCCAGGATTGCCTGGGCCTCGATGGGGTCGCCGAGGGCGGTGCCCGTGCCGTGTGCCTCCACCGCGTCGATGTCGGCGGGGGTCAGCCCGGCCTCCGCCAACGCCCGCCTGATCACGCGCTGTTGGGAGGGGCCGTTGGGGGCGGTGAGGCCGTTGGAGGCGCCGTCCTGGTTGACGGCGCTGCCGCGCAGCACCGCCAGCACCCGGTGACCCAGGCGTTCGGCGTCCGACAGCCGCTCGACCAGGACCACGCCCGCGCCCTCGGCCCATCCGGTGCCGTCCGCCGAGGCGGCGAAGGACTTGCAGCGGCCGTCCGCCGACAGGCCCCGCTGCCGGGAGAACTCCACGAACGCCTCGGGCCCGGCCATCACGGTCACGCCACCCGCGAGGGCCATCGTGCACTCACCGGAGCGCAGCGCCTGCGCCGCCAGGTGCAGCGCCACCAGCGACGACGAGCACGCCGTGTCGATGGTCACCGCGGGTCCCTCGAAGCCCAGCGCGTACGACACCCGGCCCGACAGCACACTGCCCGCCCCGCCGGTCATGAGGTACCCCTCGGAGCCGTCGGGGGCGGTGCGCAGGCGGCTGGTGTAGTCGTGGTTGACCATGCCGGCGAAGACACCGACGTCCTGGCCGCGCAGGGCGGTGGGATCGAGGCCGGCCCGCTCCAGTGCCTCCCAGGACGTTTCGAGGAGCAGCCGCTGCTGCGGGTCCATCGCCAGGGCCTCGCGCGGCGATATGCCGAAGAACTCCGCGTCGAACTCGCCCGCGTCGTAGAGGAAACCGCCGCGCCGCGTGTAGCTGGTGCCGGCGTGGTCGGGGTCCGGGTCGAAGAGCGCGTCCAGGTCCCAGCCGCGGTTCGTCGGGAACTCGCCGATGCCCTCCTCCCCGGCCCGCAGCAGCCGCCACAGGTCCTCGGGCGTGGTCACGCCACCCGGCAGCCGGCACGCCATGCCGACGATGGCGACCGGCTCGCCGGGATCGGCCGCCCGCCGGGCCGGGCCGTCGTGTCCGGCGGTGTCGTCGCCGCGCAGCCGGGCGCGCAGGAACGACGCGAGCGCGGCCGGTGTCGGGTGGTCGAACGCGAGCGTGGTGGGCAGGTCGGCACCGGTCAGGTCGTGCAGGCGGTTGCGGAGCCGGACCGCGTTCAAGGAGTCGAAGCCGAGGTCCTGAAACGGCCGTTCGGAATCGATCGCCGAGGCGTCGTCGTGTCCGAGCACGGCGGCGGCGCTGGTCAGCACCAGGTCAAGTGGTGTGTCGCCGACCGGTCCGGGCACCGGCTGCGGTACGGGTACGGGTACGGGTACGGGTGCCGGGTGGGCCGTCGGGTGCGGGGCGTCCGGCCAGTACCGGCGGTGCTGGAAGGCGTAGGTGGGCAGGTCGTCGACCGTGCGCTGCGGGGCCGTCGGGAGCAGGGCGGAGAAGTCCACGGGGACGCCGCGGACGTGCAGCCGGGCCAGCGCGGTGACGGCGCCGATCCGCTCGTCCTCGGCGTCGCGGTGCAGCGTGGGCACGAACATCGCCGGCTCGGCGCCGGGGCCGGACGCCTCCTGGGCCATCGCGGTGAGGACGCCGCCGGGGCCCAGTTCGAGGAAGGTGGTGACGTGTTGCGTGAGCAGCGCGCCGATGACGTCGTGGAAGCGGACGGTGCGGCGGACGTGCTCGACCCAGTAGTCCGGGGAGCACAGTTGCTCCGGGGTGGCCGGCTCGCCGGTGACGCCGGAGACGACGGGAATCGCCGGCAGCGAGTACGACAGCCCGGCGACGACCTCGCGGAACGCGTCGAGCATGCCGTCCATGTGCGGGGAGTGGAAGGCGTGGCTGACCCGGAGGTGCCTGGTGCGGTGGCCGCGGGCCGCGCACGCCTCGGCGACGGCCGTCACGGCGTCCCGGTCGCCGGAGACCACGACGGAGGCGGGCCCGTTGACCGCCGCGATGCCGACGGTGCCCGGCGCGTCGGCGAGCAGCGGCCGGACAGCGGACTCGGGGGCGTTGAGCGCGGCCATCGCCCCGCCCGGCAGGGCCTGCATCAGCCGTCCGCGTGCCGCCAGCAGCGTCGCGGCGTCCGGGAGGGACAGCACGCCCGCCACGTGTGCCGCCGTCACCTCGCCGACGGAGTGCCCGGCGAGCCGGTCGGGGCGGACGCCCCAGGACTCGTAGAGCCGGAACAGGGCGACTTCCACGGCGAACAGACCGGCCTGCGCGAACACCGTCCGCTCCAGCTCGGCCGGGTCGTCGCCGAACACCACGTCCCGCACGGACCGGATGACGTGCCCGGCGTCCAGCAGGTGCCGGTCCAGTTCGGCACAGGCGGCGTCGAAGGCGTCGCGGAAGACCGGGTAGTGCTCGTGCAGGCGGCGGCCCATGCCGGTGTACTGGCTGCCCTGGCCGGTGAAGAGCACCGCGAGCTTGCCGGGACGCGCCACTCCGCGGGCGTGCCGGGGGTGGCCGAAGGCGTCCAGACCGTCGAGCAGCGCGGTGCGTCCCGCGCCCACGACGACGGCACGGTGTTCGAACGCCGTCCGGGTGGAGAGCAGTGCGTGGGCGACGCCGGCGGGGTCGGCGTCCGGGTGCCGCCGGGCCCACTCCGCGAGCCGGTCCGCCTGCCCTGCCAGCGCCTCGGAACTGCGGGCCGAGAGGACCCAGGGGACGACGGCGGGCACGGCCGTGGGCGTGGGTGTGTCCTCCGTACTGGTCTTGGTGTCCGTGTCGGGTGCCTGTTCCACGATGACGTGGGCGTTGGTGCCGCTGACGCCGAACGCGGACACACCCGCCCGGCGCGGTCGCCCGGCCTCGGGCCACTCCCGCTCCTCCGTCAGCAGTTCCACCGCGCCCGCCGACCAGTCCACCTGCGGAGTGGGGGCGTCGACGTGCAACGTGCGCGGCAGGAGGCCGTGCCGGATGGCCATGACCGTCTTGATGACGCCGGCCACGCCCGCGGCGGCCTGCGCGTGCCCGATGTTGGACTTCACCGAGCCCAGCCACAGCGGCCGGTCCGCGGGCCGGTCCTGACCGTAGACGGCGAGGACGGCCTGCGCCTCGATGGGGTCGCCCAGCGCCGTGCCGGTGCCGTGCGCCTCTACCACGTCCACGTCGGCGCCGGTCAGCCCGGCGCTGCTCAGCGCCTGCCGGATGACACGCTGCTGGGAGGGGCCGTTGGGGGCGGTGAGGCCGTTGGACGCGCCGTCCTGGTTCACCGCGCTGCCGCTGACGAGGGCCAGCACCTGGTGACCGTTGCGCCGGGCGTCCGACAGCCGCTCCACGAGCAGCACGCCCACGCCCTCGGCCCACCCGGTGCCGTCCGCCGACGCGGCGAACGCCTTGCACCGGCCGTCGGCCGACAGGCCCCGCTGCCGGGAGAAGTCGACGAAGGCGTCCGGCGCGGCCATCACCGTGACCCCGCCGGCCAGCGCCATCGAGCACTCGCCCGCCCGCAGCGCCTGCACCGCCAGGTGCAGGGCCACCAGCGACGACGAGCACGCCGTGTCGACGGTCACCGCGGGCCCTTCGAGACCGAGGGTGTAGGCAACCCGGCCGGACAGCACGGCCGCGGAGATGCCGGTGATGCGGTGCCCCTCGACCTCCTCGGAGACCTCGCGCAGGCGCAGCGCGTAGTCCTGGGTGTTCATGCCGGTGAACACACCGATGTCGCGGCCCGCCAGGGTCGTCGGGTCGATGCCGGCCCGCTCGAACACCTCCCACGACGTCTCCAGGAGCAGCCGCTGCTGCGGGTCCATCGCCAGGGCCTCGCGCGGCGATATGCCGAAGAAGTCCGCGTCGAACCCTGCGGCGTCCGTCAGGAACGCACCGTGCCGGGCGTACGACGTGCCGGGGTGGTCGGGGTCGCCGTCGTAGAGCGCGGACAGGTCCCAGCCGCGGTCGTCCGGGAAGTCGCCGATCGCGTCACCGCCCTCGCTGATCAGCCGCCAGAAGTCCTCCGGGCTCTCCACGCCACCGGGGAAGCGGCAGCTCATCGCGACGATGGCGATGGGTTCGTCGGACGCCCCGCGCGGGGTGGCGGACGGTGCCGCGGAGGCGTCGGCATCCGCCAGGAGTTCCGCGAGCAGGTGCCGGGTGAGGGCGTCCGGGCTGGGGTGGTCGTAGAGCAGGGTGGCGGGGAGCCGGAGTCCGGTGTCCGCGGCGAGCCGGTTGCGCAGTTCCACGGAGGTCAGCGAGTCGAAGCCCGCCTCACGGAACGCCCGGCCGGCGGCGACGGCGTCGGCGGACGTGTGCCCGAGGACGTGCGCGGCACGGTTCCTGACCAGGTCGAGCAGCGTCTCGTGCCGCTCGTCGGGCGTCAGCGGCGCCAGCCGCCGTACGAGGTCGGTCCCGCTCCCAGCCGACCGGCCTGCGGCCCGGCGCCGGACCGGCGGCAGCAGCGCGCGCAGCAGGGGAGCGACCGGTCCGCCGTCGGGCTCGGCACGCAGCCGCCCGAGGTCGAGCCGGGCCGCCACCAGCGCCGGGACGGCACTGCGCAGACCGGCGTCGAACAGCGCGAGGCCGGTCTCCTCGTCCAGCGCCGCCATCCCGAACCGCCGGGAGTGCTGCCGCAGGTCGGAGTCGGTGAGGTGGGCGGTCAGCTCGCTGGTGGCCGCCCAGTGGCCCCAGGCGAGCGAGGTGGCGGGCAGCCCCGCCGCCCTGCGGCGCGCGGCCAGCGCGTCCAGGAAGGCGTTGGCGGCGGCGTAGTTGGCCTGCCCGGGGTTGCCGAGGACGCCCGCGGCCGAGGAGTACAGCACGAACGCCGCGAGGCCGGTGTCCCGGGTCAGCTCGTCCAGCAGCAGCGCCGCGTCCGCCTTGGGCCGCAGGACGGCGTCCAGCCGCTCCGGGGTGAGGGCGGTGACCACGCCGTCGTCCAGCACACCGGCGGTGTGGACGACCGCGGTGAGCGGTGCCTCGCCGGGGACCGACGCCAGCAGGCCGGCCAGCGCGGCACGGTCGGTGACGTCGCAGGCGACGGTGCGCACGGTGGCACCCAGCGCGCCGAGGTCGCGCTCCAGCTCGGGCACGCCGTCGGCACCGCCACCGCGCCGGCTGACCAGCAGCAGGTGGCGCACGCCGTGCTCGGCCACGAGATGCCGGGCGAGCAGGCGGCCCAGGGTGCCGGTGCCGCCGGTGATCAATACGGTGCCGTCGGGGTCGAGGGGTTCTACGGCGTCGACGGCACCGGCGGGGCAGGGCGGCTCCACGGCGTCGCTCGTGCTGTCGGATCCGGGTGACCCCACAGCGTCGACAGTGCCGTCGGGATCGAGCGGTCGAACTGCGCCGGCGTCCGTCGCCCGCACCAGCCTCGGTACGGTGGCCCGGCCGGCGGTGAGGGCGAACTGCGGCTCACCGGTGGCCACGGCGGCGGGCAGCAGCGCCTCGGAGGCGGCGTCCCCGTCCACGGCGGCCAGGACCAGCCGCTCCGGCGCCTCCGACTGCGCCGAGCGGACGAGCCCCCAGACAGCCGCGGTGACCGGGTCGCCGACGTCCCGCGTGACGACGACCAGCCGCGCATCTGTCACCGGCAGGGCAAGCCACGCCTGCACCCACGCCAGCGCCCGCGAGGTCAGCGCCCGCAATCCCCGAGCGGTGTCCGTCAGATCCACGCACACGTCACTCCGAGCGTCCGACGCCGACAGCTCATCGGGGTCGGCAACGGTGACCAGTCGCCGCGTCGGGTCCGCCACGGCCCCGACGGCAAGAGGCACCCAGTCGACGCGGAACAACGCGTCCAGCGGGTCCACGCCGCCCCGAGCAGCCGCCGACACCAGCTCGTCCACGCTGACCTCACGCGAGACGACCGACCCGAAGCTGCCGACCGTCCGGCCGGAGGCGTCCGCGAGTTCCAGCGCCGTACCGCCACTGCCGTCCGGAGCGATACGCGCCCGCACAGAGGTGGCCCCGGCCGCTGCCAGGGACACGGCACGGTAGGCGACGGACAGCACGGAGGTGCCGCCGTCGGCCCGGCCCACGGCTTCGAGCAGCGCGGGATGCAGCGCGAACCGCTCGGCATCGTCCCGCTGCTCCTCGTCCACCTCGGCCTCGGCGAACACCTCCTCGCCACGCCGCCACGCCGCACGCAGCTCCGGCACCGCCGGATCCACCTCGACGGGCACCGCCCCGGCCGGCGGCCAGACCGACAGGTCGATGCCGGGGACGGCGTCCGGACGGCCGGCCAGGGTGCCGGTGGCGTGCCGGGTCCAGTCGGGGGCGCCCTGACGCCGGGAGCGGACGGTCAGCCGGCGCCGGCCGGAGCCGTCCGCCGCG
Source organism: Streptomyces sp. NPDC090994 (assembly GCF_044768905.1). Taxonomy (NCBI): domain Bacteria; kingdom Bacillati; phylum Actinomycetota; class Actinomycetes; order Kitasatosporales; family Streptomycetaceae; genus Streptomyces; species Streptomyces sp. NPDC090994. The sequence goes on along the minus strand of NZ_JBIVWS010000044.1, from coordinate 406 downwards.
CCGACGGCCACCTGGAGCCGCACGCCCGGACCCTCCGCGAGCACGAGCGGCGTCTCGATCAGCAGTTCCTCGACGACACCGCAGTCCACCTCGTCCCCGGCACGCACCGCCATCTCCAGGAACGCCGCCCCGGGCACCACCGCGACTCCGTGCACCGTGTGTTCGGCCAGCCAGGGGTGGCTGCTCGACGACAGCCGGGCGGTGAACAACACCCCGCCCTCGTCGGGCAGTTCGACCCAGGCATCCAGCAGGGGATGCCGGGCATCCATGAGCCCGGCGGCGGCCACGGCACCTGCGGAAGGGACGCTCCGGAGCCAGTAGTGCTGGTGTTGGAAGGGGTAGGTGGGGAGGTTCCAGGCGGTGTGTGGGGGTGTTTCGGTGTTGTGGCCGAGGTGGGTGGTCCAGT
>NZ_JBIVWS010000043.1:0-24164 GCF_044768905.1 Streptomyces sp. NPDC090994 | reverse complement strand
GCATCGTTCATCACGATCGGTGACCGTAGTGCCCGAGGACTCCATGCGCCCACTGAACTGGGCAATCTCCAGGCTTCGTTCAGTCAACGGGGCGTAGTCGGCCAGGCCGCGGACGTCGCTGTCGGTGGGGCGGGAGAGCCAGTCGTGGAGCGGGCGGGCGGCCTCGGTCAGGTCCGGGTCGTAGGTCCAGAACGAGTTCCATCCAGCTCGAAGGGTGTCGACGAGCTGTTCGTCGTCGAGGGGGAGCAGGAGCGGGCCGTAGTCGGGACCGTCCGGTCGTGAGGGCGCGCAGAGGGCGAGCGCGGCCAGGGTGCCGACCGCGATGGCCCGGTCGCCGGAGCCCCCGCGGTTGGATGTCCACCAGGCGTGCGCGGCGTCTGCGATGGCGTGGGCGTGGTCCCGCCCGCTTTCGGGCGCCATGGCGCGGCGCAGTCCGGCGGGCGGGATGCCGTACAGGGTCACGCCGCGCTCTCCGGCCCCTGCGCGATGAGGCGGTCGAGCTCGGCGACGAACGGCGGCAGGAGGGTCCGCCTGCTGCCCGGGCGCCGGGAGCCGAAGGGCCGCAGCATCCCGGGGTGGCCGCTGCGCTGGAAGTCGCTGTCGATGATCCAGGTCGGGTCTCCGGGCATCCGGGACAGGCGGTAGGCGGCCTTGTCGAGCAGCGAGCTGTGCTCGAAGAGGAGGAGTTCGGCGTACCAGCCGGTGACAGCTCCGGCCTGGCGCTCCTCAAGGACCGGCACGACGCCGGTGTGCTCCAGGGCGTTGTCCTCGTCCGGGACGGTGGTGGTGAACGTCTGGGCGGTGCGCAGCGGGGCCAGGACCCGTTCTGCGGCTCGATGGGCTTCGGGGTAGCCGATCGGGTCGGCGATCAGGCACCGTCCGGCCAGGGTGAGCGGATCGCGGGTGGCGGAGGCGGGGAGATCCAGCGGGGCGAGCTCCCGCAACAGCGCCTCGTGACCGAGGGTGGCGAGGTACCAGTGCTGCTGAGTACGGGTGTTCGGGGGCATGGTGTCCATGGGGCCCTTCCTGGGGGCGGCGGGCGCTGGCGGATGGACCGCGCCCAGCGGGTCAGTTCGGGGGTGCGTCGTGGCGGCGGGGCCGGCCGCGGTGAAGGCCGATGACGGTGCCGACCTCGAAGCCGCGGGCCAGGCCGAAGACTTCGCCCATGCGCCTGCGGGTCTCGGTGCTCTGCCGCTCACGTCCGGGCACGTAGAAGCCGTCTTGGGTGAGGAGGCTGATGATCTTGGCATTGACGTCGGCGAGGGTTACATCGAGTGCGGTGACGCGGCCGTGCGTGGTGTAGCGGCGGCTGTCGAGGCCGACGAAGGCGTCGTCGGTGCCGATGGTGAGAATCTCTCCGGGGTTGGTCCAGTTGTAGTCCGTGGCGGACACGCGGTAGTGCTGGTCGAAGGCGGGGATGATCAGTTTCATCGGGTGTGATCCGTGGCGACCCAGCCGGGAGCGAGCGCGGCCGCCGGGGCCGAGTTCCTCGCTCCCGGGGGTGGCTCAGGCGGGCGCCGCCTCGGCCCCCTCGTCCTCTGCCTTGAGGTCTTCGAAGTAGTTGCGAGCGCTGTCGACCATGCCGGGGACGTCGCACCCGAAGGACTCGGCCGCGTCCAGGAGCGCCGCGAGCATGGCGGCCTCTCGTTCGGCCCCGGCGGCGGCGACGGCGCACAGGACATCGAGCTTCACGGGGTACGCCTCGCTGCGCAGCCCCTCGGCGGCCTGGTGGAGCTCATGGGCGGTGACCCGCCCGTCCGTCAGGCAGAAGACCTGAGCGACCAGATCTCCGATCACGCGATCGGCGCTTTCCTGGTCGTCCACGACCCGGTCGTCGGGGATGTTGAAGGCGATCTGGGCCATGGCCTCGGCCGCGAGGACGCCGAGCCGTACGCGCTCGGCCAGCTTGGGAACGGGCAACAGGGCCTTGGGGGCCTGCCTGTTGTACGCCTCCAGCGCCGCGTGGGCCCATGCGGCGCGGTCCGCGAGGGTGCACTCGCGTGCGGGGTTCATGTTGACGCCGGATTCCGCGGCTGCGGTGAAGCGAGCAGCCTTGCGGTCGGGGATGGACGTGTCCACGGTCGTTCCTCTGGGTGAGGTTCCAAGATGGTGGTGTGCGTGAGAGCGAAACGTCGCTCGATCACGAAAACTAAACTACACATTGATTCATGAATAAGCAACAGACTAGACGGGGTGACGGGCATCTACCCACTTCGGGTAGGGGAGTGCTGGCATGCCGAAGACCGCCCTCGACCGCTCGGCCCGAGTACGGCCAACGGGCAGGGCATACCTATATGTCCCCGGGTGCCTCTGGCGCCTGGCCCCGATCTGTTCCAACGCGGTGCGCAGCCAGGCGCGCCGGTCGGCCCCCGCAGGGCGCTGCGATGCGCCCAGCGCCACGATGCGGCGCTCGAACCCGTCAGCACCACGGTCTCCGGTGACGAACTTGGCGATCGACCGGGCCGGGAGCACCTGGCCGTCCGGCAGCACGATGACCGTCCTCGCAGTGCTGCGGCCCGTATACGTTGCGGAAAGGGCCTGGTAGATAACACCCAGGTGCCCTCGGGGCGAGCCGGCGGTGCGCCCATCCGGCAAGGTCCGAAGCCGTGCGACAGGGTCCGCGTAGGTGACCACTCCCCGCACCCCGTGGCCCGCGGCAAGACGCAGAGCCGCAGCGACCGTGAAACTCTCCCCGTTGCTCGCCACCGAGGGGGACAGGCACACCCTCGACATTTCCAACGCCTCCGTATAAGGCTCCAGCGACGGGAAAACCCTGGTCAGAGCCCGGCGGCTCATCGGAACACCCAGGACCACGACACCCACCAGCAGGTGGCCGTCGATCACCTGGCCGTCGTCGCCCCCTGCTGCCTCGAGGTCCACCAGCCCAAACCGGTGGACCGTCGGCGGCCACCCCGACAGGTAGTGGTTCGCCTGGATGTACTCCCGGGCGGGCGCCTCCGCCAGCTCGACCACCTCGTAGCGACGCCTGTCAAAGCCGCCTTGCGACGTATGCACCCACGTCGGTACACCGCCGCTCCACCGCTGAGCCCAGCCCTCGGCGCTGCCGGCAGCCATGGCTTCCCACCGCGCCGGAGCGGGCCCGAGCGGCGCGCTCACCGCTCCTGCCCGGCTTCGGCCCGCGCGGCGAGACGGATCTGGGAGAGGCGTTGCTTCATCTCCCCGATCCCGCCGGCTCCGGCGAGCGGCGCCTCAAGGCCCGGCCAGGAATGCCGGGCGAGGGCCACGTACTTGCTGCCGGCCAGTACCGTCACCTCCGCCGACTCGATGCCGCGTTCCCGGACCTGCGCCTGCACGAAGTCCGCGCTGACGCTGCCGGGGTCGCCCACGGTGATGTCGTACGGGTCGATCTCCGTGGTCAGGTCCAGAAGCCCGTGGGCGGCAGAAAGGATGTACTGCCGACCACCGTCCTGAAGCAGGGCTTTGGCCGTCTCCCGGCAGGAGCCGTGGAAGGTGCCGACGTACATCGCACCGGCGGTCACGCGGCGGTCCTGCTTGGCCTTTCCGCAGCCGACGACGACGATCCGGAACCTGCCCGCACCCTCGGCGCGGGCCCGCTGCCAGCCGGCCTCGGTCAGAGCGCCGCCCCAGACGTCCAGCTGGTTCCGCGTCGCCTCCTGTCCACGAAGGATGTCGCGGCTCTGGTCCAGGCCGACGAAGCCGGCATCGGCGAGGGATACCAGGGTCCGGAGGTTGACGGACTTGGGCAGCAGCCCGAGAGGGTCCCTGGCCCCGGCGAGAAGGGCGCGGCGCTGGGCGGGGGTGATGCGGGGTGTGGAGGTTCCGGCCGTACGCGGCCGGTCCGGGGCACCTGGCGAAAGGGACGTGCCCGCAGGGCTGTTGTGGGTGTGGTCGGTGGTCATCATGTTCCTCGTGAGGGGGTCGGCGCCGGCTGGGTGTCGGCCCAGCGGGCGGGCAGGGTGGTGTCGCCGTCTTCCTCGCGGCGTTGGTCTTCCAGGTCCGCGGCGCGGACGCGTCCGGTGTGCCACTGCTCGGCGGTGTGGCCGCTCGGCCGGCGGCACCGCTGTCGGGGCGCGGCTTTGCACGTGGGGCAGGTCAGGGACGCCGGGCAGGTATCGCCGATGTCGGCGCCGTCGCAAAAGGCGCAGGGCCGGACCGTGGCCGGCAGCGCGCGCCCGGCGACGTCGACGAGGAGACCGGCCGCGCGCCAGGCGCGTTCCTCCGCTCTCGTCGACGGCGGCCCGAAGCTCTGGCGGTTCATGCCCCGCCTGCCTCGGCTGCCGGGTCCGCGCGTACGAAGGTCTCGCCCTCGGGCCAGATCGCGATGATCTTGTGGTGGGACAGGAACTCCCATGCGACCGGGCCCGGCTCCGTAGTGAACAGCAGCGCACGGTGGGCGGGGGAGAAGAGCCGCTCGCAGTCGCTGATCACCCCGTACGCGGTGATGAGCGCACGGTGGTGGGAGCGGTGGCAGGCCATCACCAGTTCTCCGGCGGTCGCGTCGAAGAGGTCGGTGGACGCCAGAGCGGGATCCGTGACGACGCGGTGCCGCAGGACGCGGTGTCCCTTGGCCGTCAGGTGGAAGAGGTAGGCGGTCAGGACCGCGTCCTCCGAGCGGTCCGCCTCCTCGTCGTTGGCCCGGCCGGGCTGGGGCCGGGCGGGATCGGAAGGGGCCAGGAAGGCGACGTGCGGGCGGTCGGTGGTCATGGTGTGGGGTGCTTCCGGATTCGGGCGAGGGCGCGGCGCGGTGACGGGGCGGTCGGGGGCCGTATCCGTTGCGGTGGTGTGAGGGAACGAGGGGATCCCGGGGCGTGCCGCGGGCGAGCAGGCCGGAACCGGCCGGGGACATCGCGGAGTGCTCTGCAGACGCCGGGTGGCGGGCGGAGCGGCGGCGATGGCGCCTCGCCGGGATCCGGAAGTGAAACGCGGCGGCCCGCGGGCCCGTCTCGGGCGGCGCCCAGCATGCGGTGCTGACCTGGCTGCGAGGGACGGGCGCTACTCCAGCGCGCGCCTGCGGGCCGGGGGCGGTAGCAGCGGCGACATGACGTGCCCGGCCTGCCCCGGGCTGGTGGCGGGCAGACCGCGGTCGTCAGCTTCGATCACTGCTCGGCGACGCCTTCTGGGGCAGCGGCGCCCAGTCGAGCTTCGAGTACCGTCGGCCGAGCTCGAACGCCGAGTACGTGACCGGACGCCGGTCCTTCTCGTGGACCGTGACGACGATTCCGTCCGGGGAATCTTCGAGCCCGTCGACCCAGACGTACTGGAAGTACCCGCCGGCCGCGCTGTAGTGCATGAGGCGGTCCCCAGGGGCGACAGGGGCTTGGACCGTGCCGCCGGTGTACCGCTTGTAGGGCACGAGGACCCTTGGGACACCTTCCGGCACGGCCAGGGCCCGATCGGTCAGCATGTCGCTCACATGCTCCCTGATCAGCTCGTAAAGGCTCCGGGGCGGCGGGTTCTCCGCTGCGAGTGACACGAAGGCCAGCCGCAGCCCTTCGTCGTCCTGGGCGGGCGGGCGCTTGCGGCTGTCGGCGAGGGCGAGGACGTCTTCGGCGTACCGGTGGGCCAGACGTCCGCGGTGCAACTGGGCGGTGGCGGGGGAGTTCGCGGCGACGCACGCGGGACAGGACAGCGGGGCGTCGGTGACGCGCGCCGGATCGAGCTTCTCGTAGTGGTGGACGACCGAGTACCGGCCCGCTTCGCAGGCCACGTCAATCAGGAAGCCGGTGTGGCTGTTGAGCAGTCCCTCGTGAACGGCGCCGTCGTGGCCGGTGATGTTCTTGTGTTCCATTTCGTCTCGACCGCCCCAAGGGGCAGCGTCCTCGCCTTCGGTGTGTACGTGGTGGCTGGCGGCCTGTGGTCCGGCGGCACGGACGCGGTGCTCGCGGCGGCACCGCGCCCGCGCCGCCTGGCTCACTTGCTCAGGTAGAAGGTCACCCCGCGGCAAACGAACCGGACCGGCCCCGTCGCGTTGATGATCAGCTGGTACGCCTCCTGCTCGGAGACCGAGCCCGGCTCCGTCACGATCTCGTCGAACCGGGTCTGGCCCTGGAGGTAGCGGACCAGCTCGTACTTGGCGACCGGCCCGTCGAGCGGGATCGTCGACCCCATCGGGGGGTGGAAGCCGGTCAGGCCGCGCCCGATCCATCCGGCCGCGAGCTGGACCGACGCGGGGAAGGGAACGCGGTGCGCCAGGTGCCGGGCGACGGCCTCGTGGGCACGCTGGTCCCACATTCCGTCCCAGACGTCGCTCGCGTTCCTGGCCTCCTCGTCGTACGCCGCCAGGGCTCGGCGCATGTTGAGGTACGCGTTGCCCTCGCGGAAGTGCCGGGACGTGGACCAGTCGCCTTCCGCGTCGAAGCCGTCGTCCATCGACTGCCCGTCGTGCTGGCGGCCGACGATCCAGTGCCCCGTGGACTCGTCAACACCGAGCCACACGCCCTCGAAGGAGCCGCGCCACTCGCGCCGAGCCTGGTGGACCACGGTCCAACCCTGGTGCTGCCCGCCGGTCTTGATGCGCATCCGTGTCTCCTGGCCTGTCTCGTCGGTAGGGAAAGGCGCGGGGCGCTCAAGCCGGGAGGCGAGCGCCACCAACAAGAATGACAGTACACATAGGACTACAAATAAGCAACGTTGCTTGTTGTGTTCCCCGGAGCCGGGTTACGCCTGCGGTAAGCCGGAGTCCATCAGGACCGGGCTGGAGAACTCCTCTTCTCCGAAGCACTGCTGGGGGCCGACCGCAGCACGGGGAAGGCGTCGGCCAGGACGTCCTCGGCGAGGAGAGCTGGCGAGCACGAATAGACGAGCGTCTCCTGCCCGTCGCCCGACTGCACGACGGCCAGATCCGCATGCCGATCGGCGACTTGATGCAGGGCGCGGCGGAGGCCGGCGGTGCCGATGAGAAGGAGCCGGCCTGGCCCGAGGGGGTCGGAAACGAGCCGGGTCAGGCTGATGGAGCCGGCCACAGCGCCTGCGGTCCGGGCCGCGAAGTCCAGACTCGCGTATGCCTGAACGGGCGCGGGACAGTGGCGGCCGGCCGTGCGCAGCAGCGCCACGAGGTGGCTTCGATCGGCTGTGCGGTCGGCGGGAGGCTCGGAGTCGAGCAGGTGGAGGGTGCGGAAAGGGCTGGAGAGCTCGTCCTCGATGTTCGCGGCGGTGTGGTCGCCGGGAGCGTACATGGTCACCAGGCAGGCGATGTCCGAGGCGAGTACCGACGGGGCCGGGGTCTTGTGGCCGGCCGCTTCGGCGGCGGCCGCCAGGCGCCCCTGCGTCTCCGCACGGCTGGACCGGCTGAGCGGGGAGTATCCGAAGAGATACCGCCAGCTGGGCACGTGGCACTGCTCGGCGCTCACCAACCACCAGTGCAGTAGCCACAGGCTGCTGTCGAGTTCAAGGTAGGGATCGGCGCCGGTCTCGTCTTCAAGGAGCCAGCGGGCGCGGTCGGTGGGGACCAGGTCCTGACCGTTGCGGGCGGCCAGCCCGAAGGCCTGGGACCAGAAGGCCATGGACGGGACCATGCTCTTGCCGACGCCGAGCACGACGGTCGCGTCGGGGCGGCGCAGGGCGGCTGGGTCCTGGAGCAGGGCGTCATAGACCTTGCGCAGCCACCCGTAGCGCGGTGGATAGCCGCGGTGCCGGCCGAAGGCTGGCAGGCAACCGGTCATGGCGGTGCGGTTCGACACGGGGGGTCCTTTGCTCAGTCGAGGGAGAGGGGGCTGCGGTCGGAGAGGGTGAGCCGGGCGACGAGACGAGCGAGGGGGTGGGCCCAGCCGGCCGGGGCGTCGCAGATGAGGAACTCCTCGCTCCAGGTGGTGCCGTCACCGATGAGCGGTCGACTGGTCAGCCGGACCTGCCTCGCGCCGGCTGCGGCGGAAGAGAGATCGAGTTCGTAGGACCGGGCCTCGTTGTCGATGTACCAGGAGAGATCGCCCTCGGCGCCGGGGCATCCGCAGGACAGCGTGTACACACGGGTACGACTGGGAGCGGGCAGGACGACGCGCAGCGCCCGGGCTACGCCCTGGGTTTCGCTGTGGTCGTGGGACTCCGTCACGGTTCCTCCTTAGGGCCCGGCCCACGGGTTGTGGGCCGGGCGGAGCGGCTACCTGCTGGCCGTAAGGGCGTCCAGCAGCTGGCTGGTGGTGCGGGTGGCGATCGCGAAGCCGATCAGCTTCTTGACGTCGTCGCAGTGACGGGCCATGTCGCGCGCCTGAGCGAGGGTTTCCTCGGCCAGGTCGGGCTGCGCGAGAACGTCTCCACAGCCGACGAACGCACGGGGGCCCAGTTCCCAGACGAGGGTGTTGACGGCGGCTCCGGCGGCGGCCAGGGAGTCGAGTTCGAGCATGACCCAGCCGCGTTCCGCCGGGTCCTCTCCGTCGCGGCGCAGCTCCTGTGCGGCGGAGCGGAAGAGTCCTCCGGTGCCGGCGGTCGGCTCGAGCGCCCACTCGCCGCGTTGACGGGGTCGCTTTCCTGTGCTGCCTTCGGCCAGCACGTTGGCCATCAGATCGCTGATGTCGGGCGGTGTGTGGTACTCGCCGAGGCTGCGCCGGGAGTGGTGGTGGCGCAGGCTCGTGATGACCCAGGACATGAGGTCGGTCCGGGACCGCTCGGCGGGGTCGGTGTCCCCCGTGTGCTGAAGGACTCCGTGGCGCAGCGCGGCACGGGCCACGGCGCGTACGCCCGCGAGGTGGGTGTCGTGTAGGTCCTCCCTGGTCCAGTCGAACAGCGGGCGGGCGGCGGTCCACAGGTCGGGGCGAAGGCCCCAGTAGAAGTTGGCGCTATCGGCCAGGCCTCGGACCAGCACGCGCGAGGGCTGCGCGGCGATGTATGCGGCGATCGTGTCGGCGGCCTCGGCACCGGGGGACTTCTGGGGCCACAAGGCGAGGGCAGCGACGACCCCTGCGGGGATGTCGAGCCGACTGCCGCCGGCGGCGTGCCAGGCCTCGGCGACCGCTTCGCCGAGGACGGAGCCGGGGCTACGGCTGATGGAAATCGGGGGGCAGTCGGTCGTACCGGCGTGCCGGGCGCAGCTCGGATCGGTGCACTTGCGTGCCCCGTGGGTGAGCACCTGGTCGATGGCCTCGGTCACGAGGGTGGCAGTGGAATCAGCGGACATGAGGGTTCCAGGGCATGGGTGGGGTGCTGTGGTCAGGAAAGGAAGCCGAGGCCGGGGCCGCGAGCGGAAGGCGTCGTTCGCGGCCCTCAGACCTGCACGTTGGGGTGACGGATGCAGTTCGAGCGGCACCCGGCTCCTTCAGAGAATTCCGCGGCAGGCCAGGTCGGGTTCGCACAGGGAGCACGTCCCGCACGGAGCGCGCTCGGTGCACCCCGGCTGCCGGAGGGTGTCGGCCTCGGCGTGTTCGCGACGGATGAACTTGGGCCATTCGCGCTCGTACAGGAACTCACCGGCCCACTCCCGGGACTGGAACCCGGGGATGCGCGAAGCGTCGTTGGCCGCGTCCGGCTGGGCGACCCACGTGGTGGTGCCGTCCGAGAGGGTGTGTTCCCACACGTAGCCGTACATGGTGGAGTGGTCGGCCTTGCTCACTACGAGGAACCCGCGGGTGTAGTCGTTGTGGGCGGCCTGGAAGTCGATGTGCTGGGCGAGGCCGGGCAGCATGATCACGTCTCCGGGGGCGGTTGCGGAAGAACCTGCCGCGCCCGGAGCCCACCGCCTCTCGGCGTACGGGACCGGCGTGGGTTCCGGTGGAGGCAACCCGGGCGCGGCGTCGGACAGGTCAGGAGTTGCGCGGTGCGGTGGACGCGGCGTACTTCACGCACGCGGGCATGGAGCCACGCAGATCGGGGCCGCGGCCCCTGCGCCTTCCGGGAGCCCGAATCCCGCACTTGAGACGCTCTCGACCGTCGTCGAGCTGCCTCAACACCGTGTTGGCGCAACCTCCGCAGACGGCGGGCGGGTTGTCGAGATCGGCACCGAGGAGCGGCATCCGGGTCGCGGGATGCTCACCGCGGTCGAGGTACATCCGTATCGAGCCGCGGGGAGGGTATTCCGTGTCCGTGGAGGGGATCAGAGGCGTGGTCATGGTGAAAGTCCTTCCTGACGGGATCGTTCGTGGGACGGCGGCACCGCGGCTGCGGCGCCAGGGCGGTGTCCGGCTACTTGGCCTTGCGCTGGTCGACCCGGTGGGCCTGGGATGCCGCACGCATGACGTCGTCGAAGTCGAGACCGAGGTTCTGGGCATAGGCGCGCAGATCGTTGAGCAGCACGTGCAGCGCCTTCGAGAAGGTGGGGTAGGGGTCGTCCGCCATGTGCACGCGGAGGGCGGCGGCGGCGTCGCTGGCGTGCACGTACACGTCGAAGAGGTGGTCCCCGGCAGCGGAGTCGTCCGTGTTGTGGATCGGGTCGACGGACGGGTCGAGGTTCGGCATGGCGGCCAGGGACCGTTCGTCGAGCCGCGCCTTCGCGTCGCCGTCGAGGCATCGTTCGACGTCGGCGCGCATGTGACTGGCCAGGTGCAACAAGTCGGTGGTGACGTCCACCAGGGTCAGCCAGACGTCGGCCCAGCCCCTCCGGTAGGCGAGAAGGGCGGCGTCTACCTCTACCTCGTGGCCGACAGCAAGCATGGAGCGCTCCAGAGCAGTAAGGGGGTTGTGCGGCGTGGCCTCGGAGGCCGCCAGCGATGCAATCAATCTACACACTGAAACGTGAATACGCAACATCGCGGGAAGCTGTACACGCGCCCGGGGCCAGCCTCGGGACGGTGGACCGGGCAATCACCTGCCCGGGCCCACCAACCGAGTTCCTGTGTATGCGGCGCACCGACCGGGGCGCCGGAGCCCTCCTACTCGCCGGCACCCCTGCGCGCCCGCCGCTCGGCCGGCGGCTGCCGACGGGGCATCGTCCCGACGAAGACCAGGAGCGCCCCCAGTGCCACCCCAGCCGCGATGATCGCGCCGACAAGGCTCGCGGGCTCCAGTACCCACACGCTCACCAGGGCGACGACCGCACTCGGTACGCCCCACCGGAGCGTCCAACGGCCCCACGGGCTCAGGCTCTTGCCGTCGACAACCGGCATCAGTTCCTCCTTGGTGGCCGACACCTGCATCCGTAAGTGAATTCTGTGGCCCGGGAGGGCAGGCATCCCGGGCCGTGATCGGGTCAGGCGCGAAACTGTTCCCCGTCGAAGTACGCGCCACGGGCCATCCGGGTGTTGGGAAGGATGCCCGAGACGACCGGAGAGGTGAGGCCAGCGACGTCCGCGAAGGTCGTGTACCGGTCCAGGGGCCGGGCGGCCACCCGGGTGTCGCCCCAACGGTGCCCGACCGCGTTCAGAGGGCCGAGGGACACGTTCAGGTCGTCCATGATCGAGAAGCCGAGTCCCTGGTAGTAGCTTTCCAGCCCAGGGAAGCAGTTCAGCGTCAGCAACCCGTAGCCGGCGCGCGTGAAGCGACGTACGGAATGCCGGACGAGTTCAGACCCGACGCCTCGCCCACGCTGCTCGGGAGCCACGGCAACCGCGGTGATCATCGCGATGCGTTCCGCCAGAAGGTGCGCCAGCGCCACGTCGACACCGGGATGGCCGAAGAGCCACAGCGGGGGACCTGCGAGGAGGGCCCCGAGCGTCTCGCCTTCACTGCTTTCGGCCACGACCATCAGGGCCCGGAAGTGGGAGAGGGGTCCTTCTTGAGGCAGGGACAGGTTCGGCCGGACGTCCTCGAACGCGTCGGGATCGTCGGGGTTCACGTCGGCGAGGAGCCGCATGACGGCGTCGGCGTCAGCGGGGGCCGCGTCGCGGAGGGTGATGCCGGGCAGGCGGGTGCGGGTGGTACCCATGAAGGCTCCTGGGGTTATGCGAGGCGCAGCACGTCGCCTCTGCGGTGGTGGAAGAAAAGAGCGGCCGGAGGGGCCTCAACGGCAGGCTTGGCGACGGTGGACCGTGGGCGGGAGTCAGGCCCAGGGACCGGGCCGACCGGAGCCGAGGGAGCTGCCAGGGCGGCCCGGAGCACTGTGCCGAGAGACGTCAGTAGATGTGGCGGCCGTCAGGGACGGTACGGCCGATCAGGCGCCAGGGCGGCCCGTCGTTCAGGGCGCCCATCGGGCATCGGTCCGGCTCATGTGTCGACAGGTCGGCCTCGATGGCCGTGTACCAGTGCCGCGTGAGTGGACACCGCGTCCCGCGTTCGCATCCCGGCCGGGCCGCGACGAATACGTGGTAGACGTCCGACGACGTGGGGAGTGACCGGCGGAAACCTTCAGAGATGCGCTTGCCATAGGCCGACGGGCTCTCGCTCCGGTACCGCCCCCACACCTGTGTGCCGTAGACGAACTGGGTCTGGCCGTCGCGGTCGAGCCGCCAGCGCAGCGAGGAGCCGTAGCGCGGGTCGTCGGGGTCTGACTCGTCTGCGCCCGCGGGCACCGCTCCGGTCATGTCGAGGACGGTCTGGCCGGTCCCGGTGAACGCCTGGGGCACGGCCAGCGCCCAGTAGGAAGTGGCGCTCTCCTGCCACCGGTACGGCCTCCGCCGCTCGTTCTGAGTCCCGGCCTTGCGGCGCTTTATGAGCGGCTTGTTCCGCTTCATCAGTATCAGCCCCCTGGATGCGCTGAGACGGCGCGACGTCTGGAGCGGCGCTCGTCAAGTGGGTTGAAGTGGCGGGGAGTTGGCCCGACCTGAGAATCACAGTACATAGAGAAACGCCAATACGCAACATCTTATGGAGTGGGTTCCCCGCTGAGCCGGGCGAAGTCCGCACCCGCTTGGAACCGGTCCCAGGCCAGCCGGCTGTCGACCGCGTCCTCGATCGCTCTCCAGACAAGCCCTCGCGCGGGGTCCTCGGGAACGTGGGGCTCTCCGCCGTTGCCCCGGATCACCGTGACCGTTTCGCCGACCGGCGGCCGGGCCCGGTGCACGAGGATGCAGGTAGGTGTTCCGTGCCCCGGGATGTAGGCGCCGGAGGTGTCGATGATCCAGCGCGCGTCGAAGCGAGGAAGGAACTCGGTGACGTATCGCCTGCCGAACTCCCTTTTCATGAACGAGTTCGCGGTCAGCTGCGCCACGAAGCCTCCCGGGGCGGCCAGGTACTCGAGCATCAGCGCGGTGAAGGGAAGGGCCAGCGAGTATTTGCCGGCCGCCACCTGCGGGTACGCGGCGCGGACCTGGTCGCGGATGACGGGGTCTTTCGGGGTGATGTATGGCGGGTTGGCCACGCACGCGTGGTAGGCGCCGGCTGCCAGCAGGGGCTCGGTGCGGTCCAGCAGGGAGTCGGCGGCGGCCACGTTGACGGGCCACGACGCCGGGACGCGGTCCAGGCCCACGCCGAGGACGTGCGCGGAGCACGCCAGGAGCCGGTAGGCGGTCAGTGCGGCGGCGTACGCGTCGAGGTCCACACCAGACACCGCGGCGAGCGCCCGCTCGACGGCCCGCGGCCCGTGCCCGACCGGGCTGGGCCGGCGGCCGTGCACCGGCGGGACGCGGACCATGTGGAATGCAGCCACGGCGATGTGCCCGGTCCCGCAGGCGGGGTCGATCATCCGGACGTCGGCCGGCCCCCATTCCTCCATGGCCGGCTCCAGCGACAGGCGCAGCAGGAGACGGGCGACCCAGGGCGGCGTCTGACACAGGGCGCGCCCCTTGCGGGCCTCCTCGGACAGCAACTGGTAGGCGTCGCCCAGCGCGTAGCCGTCCACGCGACGCTCGTCTTCGAGGGCAGGGTGCCGGTCCCAGAACTCCTCGACAGCGGCCCAGGCCGCAGCGCCGAGCGGCTGCTCCCACAGGGGCAGTACCGCCGGATCGGCGAGCGGGGCCAGGGCAGGGTGGCAGTTCGCGAGATTCTCCAGGGACTTCAGCAGACCGTCCGGGCCCGGTGGGCGGTCGTCGGCCGGTGCCAGGCCGTGGTCGTGGGCGTGGCGGACGAGGGCCGCGGCGTGGATCCACAGGGCGGCCGTGCGCCGCTCTCCGGTGTCGCGTGCGACCGTGGCGGTGAGCCTGTCGTAGGAAGCCGGGGACAGGGTGCGGGTGGTCATCTCTCCTCGCAAAGGGTGGGATTACTGGCCGGTGGTCATCGAGGCCCACACCCCGGCGAAACCGGGGCGGGCCTTGTCCTGCACGCCGGCCGGGGCGGTCACGTAGAAGTCCTCGACCGTGCCGTACGTCTTGGAGTCCGGGCGGACGCGAGTGCGGACACGGTCGATGCCGACGCCGTGGGCTGTCGTGGAGTGCTCGACCGGGCGGTCCAGGGCCGTGGCGGCGTTGTGCAGGAAGGCGCCCACTTCGGTGCGGCTGCCGGTGCGGACGGTCTCCACGGACCGGTAGACAGTGCCCTTGATGCTGCTGTCGCGGCACTCGGGCTTGGCGCAACGGTCACCGTGAGCGGTCTTGCACTCGGGCCGGCGGCCGGGGGTGTAGGCACGCCGCAGCCGGTAGACCGCCCACGTCTCCTCGTCCAGCCGGGCGTTGAACCGGCCGAGCGCCTCGGCGTTCTGGTTGTCGGTGACCCGCCTGAACAGAGTGTCGTCCTTGTAGAGGGACATGTTGTCGTTCAGGGCCATCGCCAGGTACTCCAGCCGTAGCACGCGCGCCGCGAGGTCGGGGTACTTCCGCAGCCGCTTCAGGTGGTCCGGCTGGGGCGAGCAGACCCCGGAGAACGGGCATACCGGGCAATATGACTTGGCCATGCCAATTCCAAGGCGGTCCTTCACGTAGCCCTGCACGTCCTGACGAGCCCAGCCGAGCCTGAGCAGCGGGTAGTCCAGGGCGAAGGTCTCGTAGCCCGCCGTCAGGTTGCGCTCGGCCTGGAATTTGTTGGCCTTGACCGCGCGCTTGTGCTCGTCGGCGTTGTAACCGAAGAGCTTGCCGACGGTCTGCCCGCCCGACCGCTGGAGCTGGAGGCGGTCGATCGGGAAGGCCTTGTGCTTCTGGCTGCATACGTGACCGCCGGCGTACTGGGGGACCGTGCCGTTCTCCTCCATCTCGTCCATGAGCGTCCACGGGCCCTTGCTGAACACCTTGCCGGGGTTCGTGGTGTCGGAGAGGACTTCGACACCTGCCGAGTCCGGACGCCCGGCCCGTGCGACCTGCGTGTACCGGATGCCTTTGTCCCGGAGTAGCGGGAGAACGTGGTTCTCGACGTCGGCGATCGTGTCGGGAAACTCGAACCCGGTCATCGCCGTCACGATCGAGAAGTCGGAGAAGTCCTCGGCGATCCCGAAGGCGGTTGGATCGTCGATGATCGCCAGGACCAGGGCCGTCGAGTCGACGCCAAGACCGAAGTTGAGCGACTTGTGCTTCGTCGCGCGGAAGGATTGCAGAGCCTCTGCGGAGGCAACCTCGGCCGGAGCCGACCCGCCGGGCGACGTGGTGGGACCGGCCTCGTCGAGGTCGGGATCGAACAGGGTGAGGGAAGTCATGGGCGTGTACCTGCGGGGATCAGGGCGGGCGCGGCCGGGAAGGGCCGCACCCGCCGGGGGAGCGGGGGATCAGGACTGGGGTTTCGCGGCGCGTGCGGCCTCGACGCCCGCGGGGGTGAGGAAGGGCCGGTGCTTCGGGCCGCTGCGGCCGTCGTCGCCGTCGGTGGGCTGCGGGACACCGCCGGCGTCGCGGTACTCGACGAGGCCGAGGCGGGCGAGGGCGGCGGCAGTGGGCCAGCTGACGTCCCGCAGCGCGCCGTCCTCGTCGGCGGAGTCGATGGCCGCCAGCTGGGAGTCGTTCAGGATCGCCCGCCGCCCCGCGCCGGTGATGACGTACGGTCCGACGCCCTGCTCCTGCGCCACTTCCGCCGTGAGCCGGTAGCCGTCGGCGTCGTTGCGGTAGACCAGCCCAGCGTCCAGGTAGACCTGGAGCGTCGTGCGGCTGCCGTGCGACGTGAGGTGCCCCGACGGATGGACGCATGCGGCGCGGAGGTGCTTGGGCGCCGGCGGGTAGGCCTTGATGGTCATCGCGGCCCCTCCAGCGCGAGAGTCGGCGCCGGGGTGAGAGCTGCCGCCTGCGCACCGATCGCCATCGCCTTGACCTGGCGTCCGCAGCCGGGGTGCTCGCACCGCTCCGTCGCCCGCGGGTTCGGCCACTGGCAGTCCGGACAGCTCCACATCAGCCCCGCTGAGACCGCCACCGAGCGGATCAGATCCCGCTGCTCCGGGTCGGCAGCGTCCAGGAGCTGCTCCAGCACGGGGGGATGCGGGGCGTAGTGGTTGCTGTCGTCGAAGACGACGGTGTCCTCGACGACGACGCGCAGCGGCACGGACCCGTCCGGCCGGACGACATGCTCGGGATCGGCGCTGTCGGTGTGGACCGAGACCCGTACGACGCCGTCCTCGGCGTCCACGTAGCCGAAGACGAGCACCCCGGCCACCTCGATGCACGACGGTCCGTCGTCATCGGCGGCGTAGTAGACGGCGCCGCGGTTGAGGCCTTCGGCCGTCACAGCGTTGGGGAAGGCGAAGTCCAAGGGAACGATCCGAGAGCGCTGCGGCCGTCCCAGCTCCTCGGGGTACAGCTCGAAGCCCTGATCGGGTACCGCGTCGCCGTCGGTTCCGTAGTAGAGGTCGATCGCCTCGGCGTCGTCGGCCGGAGGCTCGTCGGGTACGTCGCCCTGGCCGCCCACGTTGGCCCAGCTGCTGCGCACGTGGGTGGCGAGCTCCGCAAGGGCAGCGCCCTTCGTGGCGTACGGCGCCGTGGTGTCCTCGTGGCGGGTCCAGAGGCGCAGCATCCAGACCTGTTCACCCGGGCGAGGCCCCAGGAAGGTGGAGACGGCCGGGGACCTACGACCGGAGCTCTCGGCGACGATCTCGGCGTGAACGCGCTGGGCGAGCTCACGGTACTGCGGGGGAAGTTCGGCGGCGGCCGGTGAGTGGGCCAGGGCGCCGGCGATGCGTACCAGGCTTTCGATGTCGGAGGGGCGGAAACGTTCAGCGAGCATGGTCATCCTCGTGGGTGGCCCGGCGGGCACGGGCGCGCCCGCCGGGCGTTGAAGGGGGAGGGCTACGCGCCCAGTTCCAGGAGCGCCGCGACCATGGCGAGGGCACGCTTGCGCTCGGCAGACACCCGCACGCGGCGGATGCGCTTCGGGCCGGAAGGAAGCTGGATGCCCACGGCACCGCCGCGGTCATCCCGGCGCAGCTCGTACTGGGGCGTCGAGAGCATCCAGGCGTCCCAGTCGTCGGCCTTGCGCCCGGCCCGCAGCTGGGATTCCGCAGTGGGCGCCGTCGCGGGGCAGGAACAGGCCGGGTCGTCGCACGGACGGCCCGCCGGGTGCCGGGAGATGACGCCGCCCGGACGGTAGGTCGCGCTGGTGCCGTTGAGCATCGGGCACGCCTTCTCCGAATACATCAGGCACGGCGGGTGGAGCCCCGGTTCTGGCGCGTACCCGACACTCACGTCCTGGGGGCGGACCAGCACGTAGAACCACCGCTCCAGCGGCCGTGCGCAGATCTGGCACAGGCCGTTCTCGAAGGCTCGGGCGCGCTTGAGCGGGTCGAGCCCGCCGAAGACCGGCAGGCCGTTGTGCTCGAACGAGACGTACGGGACGACCAGGCCGCCGTGGGTGGGGCGGTGCGCGCACGCTGCGGGCGCCGGGGCGCTCACTGGGAATCACCCTCGGCGAGCTCCCAGGAGGGGCGGGCGAGCTCGACCAGGAAGGTGTAGGCGGCGTCGCTGGCCTGGAGTACACGCACGACCGGGAGCTGCTGGTACCGGCTGAGGAATTCGCCGATGGTCAGAGCGGTGTCGTGTGAGTCGTCCGGGTAGGTGCCGCGGTCGAGGGGGACCAGGCGGTCGCCCTGGTGCTGCGGCCACGTGTACACGGCGAGGAGCTCGGCCTGGCTCCAGTTGTGGGGGTTGGCGCGGACCTTGACGAGTTCGGCGCCCGGCGCCAGCTCCCTGAGCGAGTCGAGAGGCGCCGTCCGGCGCGGTTGGGGATTGTTCGGGCCCATGGCGGTCTCCCAGTTCGATGCGGGCGCTGCGGCGGCCCGGGGCGGTGAGGTGGAGGGCTGCGGGATGCGCCACGCAGCGGTGCAGTGGCCTGGCGGCCGCCCTCACGGCGCCGGCGCGGGCCGGCACACGGGCTGTGAAGGGGAAGGCGGCCGATCGACCAGACACCAGGACAGTACATACTGAAAACTAAAGACGCAACATCATGGCGTGGGGTGCTCCGTCATCTGCTTCGGAGACGGTGAAACGGGACGCCAGCAGCGACACACAGAGCTGCCGGATGCCTCCCTGCTCCCACAGCGCCCGGGACTCGGGCAGCGCGGCCGGCCACCACTGCACCGACACTCCGTCGCGCACCACGTCGACGGCGACTCCGTATCCGTCGTCCTTGCTCCAGTCGGCCATGCGCACGTGCGGGCGCAGCACCTCAACCGCCCCCTCGTAGAGGCGGATCGCCTCCTCCTTCGCGCTGCGCGCCGCCTGCCGCAGAGCCTTTGCCTGTACGGCGGACACCGGACGGTAGACGATGCTGGTCTCCTCGTTCTGCGCGAGGACGACCAGGGCGTGCTTGACGTCGAGCATGGCGCGGGCGAGCTCGGCGGAGCCGGGATGCCCGTTCGCTGCGTAGCGGGTCAGCCGCCGATGGACCTGGGCCGCTTCGCGCTCATCGGGTTCGTCGAACTGGCTGCGAGCCACCTCTCGTACGGCGAGGTCGATCACCTGTGTCAGGTACCCGGCAGTGAAGGCCCTGCGCCGGAGCAGGCGGAGCGCCAACTGCTTGGGCGAGCCGGCAAGGGATGCGGTTGAAGTCTCGGTCACGACGGAGTCCCTCCTCGGTTCGCCGGTCACGAACCGGGCTGGTGGATGTATGCGGTCCACGCGTCGTACTCGGCGGCGGTGAGAACGGGGGGCGGGACGATGGGGGCGCGCCCGAAGCACTGGTCGCAGGTGCGTACATGCGGTTCGGTGCCGGCGGTGTCACTGCCGCGGCCCGGCAGGATGGCTCCGCAGACGGCCAGGCCCGGCGAGACGGACGGGTCCAGCCTCAGATGCAGATCTCGTCCGTGGAGGACCGGGCGGACCGCGACGGAATCCTGCCCGGGGGCGGGGCCGAAGTGCTTCGCCAGGAACCGCACGACGAGGGCGTGAGCTGTCTCGGCCCGCTCGTCCAGGGTCCGGGAGTCGGCCGGCGGCCGTTCGACGATCCGCAGGGGCTCCTGCTTCTCTGCGACCAGGCGGTCGACGAGGGCTCGGCCCTCGGTGAGGAACTGCGGGGCGTCGCCACGGGGGTCGCTGCTGCGTTTGCCGACCCAGATCCACGACAGGGGCACGAAGGCGGCGAGCTCGCTGAGGAGCCCGTACCAACGGCTCACGGCCCACGTGGTGTAGGTGCCGCATGGCCTGTGGCGGCAGGAGCCGGCCGGCTCCTGGCAGGCGCGCAACTCGAAGCGGAAGCCGAGATCGGTCGCCTCGGCCCGAACAATGCCGAGCTCCATCACACCGCCGCTCGGGCGCGCCCGCGACCACCAGGCCGGTTCACCGCCCAGCAGCGGGCCGGGCTCAGTACTGCGCCCGAGTCCCTGCGCTTCCGCGGAACGGGCAGAGGCCAGCGTCCGATGAGCGGAGACGACACGGGTGCCGTCGATCACGAGGTAGTTCATCAGAGGTTTCTCCGGTCCGGCCGGGCGCACCAGCGCCCGGCCGTCGAGCAGGGAATGCCGGGAGGGGGCCCGGCGACGGCGGATCAGGCGAGCGACTTCTTGGGGGCGGCCTTGACGGGCTTCTTCGGCCCGACCTTCATGGCCGGGCCCGTCTTCTTGGCCGCCCCTCCCGTCTTCTTCGGAGTGGCCTTCTTGGCCATCGCCTTCTTCGCCACGGCGGAGGCACCGGTGAGACTTCCCTTGGGAGCCTTCTTGACAGAGACCTCGCCGCCCTTGGGGAGCTTCTTGGCACCGCTAACCAGGTCCTTGAAGCCCTGCCCGGCCCGGAAGCGGGGGACGGAGGTCTTCTTGACCCGCACCCGCTCCCCGGTCTGGGGGTTGCGGGCGTAGCGGGCCGGTCGGTCGACCTTCTCGAACGAGCCGAATCCCGTGACGGAGACACGGTCTCCGGCGACGACGGCCCGGACGATGGCGTCAAGCACGTTGTCGACAGCTTCGACGGCCTGCTGGCGACCACCCATCTTGTCCGCGATCGCGTCGACGAGCTGGGCCTTGTTCATGGCGAACTCCTGTGAGTTGGGGTGCACTTCGATGCCGGAGCTGGGGCCGCTGACGTTCAGGGCGCGGTACCGACGAAGGGAAGCTGGGCGCGTCATCCAGGACAGGTCGAGCGCCTCCGACAACAATGACAGTACACATTGGATGAGTAATACGCAACGCTAATCGTCATGTTGACGAAAGCAATTCGGTCGTGTCATTCTGACGTGGCGACAGCGGGTTTGAGCGCCAGGCGAGTTCACGCCGCCCTCCCCGCCCCCGCCCTCCTCAGACCACACACGTAGTACATGACCTCGGGAGAACGCCCGTGAATGCCAAGCTCGTTGACCTCACAACCCCTACCCTGGCCCCGGTGGCACAGGCGCTCAACATCCACGCCACTGACCGCGCAGCCGGCGTCCTTCTCGGCGCTGCGTGCGGTGATGCCCTCGGCGTTCCCTATGAGTTCGCCCGCCGACTGGGCTCCGATGAGCAGCCCGCCATGATCGGTGGCGGGCTGGGCCCTTACAAGCCCGGCGAGTACTCCGACGACACTCAGATGCACGTGTGCATCGCCGCCGTCGCGTCCACCGGCACCGACCTCACCAGCCCGACCGCACTCGACCAGATCGCCCGCAACTTCCACTTCTGGCGCGACGGGGGCGCAAGCGACATCGGGAACCAGACCAGCGGCGTGCTCCGCGCCGCGAAGAGCCACAAGACGGGAACGCCCGCCCAGGCCATGACGGCGGAAGCTGACGCCTACACCGCCCGCACCCGGTTCAGTGCGGGCAACGGCTCGCTGATGCGGACCGGCATCGTGGCCCTCGCCTACCTGGACGACGTGGACGGAATGGTCCGGGCCGCCACCGTGATCAGCTCCCTCACCCACAGCGACCCTGAGTGCGTCGAGGCGTGCATCCTGTGGTGCGCGGGCATCCGGACCGCCGTGATGGAAGGCACCTTCGACGGCGTCCGCGACGGCATCACACTGCTTCCCGAGGACCGGCAGGAGATCTGGCACGCGAGGCTGGACGAGGCCGAGGCGAACCCGCCGCACCACTGGGACCGCAACGGGTATGTCGTCACCGCCCTCCAGGCCGCGTGGTCCGCAATCACCCGCACGCCCGTCCCCGAGCTGGCACCGGAGCGCGGATCGTTCCCCGCCCAGCACTTCCAGCTCGCCACCGAAGCGGCCGTCCGGGCAGGAAACGACACGGACACCGTGGCCGCGATCGCGGGTGCCCTCCTGGGAGCGCGCTGGGGCGTCTCGGCCATCCCGCTCGCCTGGCAGCAGGCAGTGAACGGCTGGCCCACAATGACTGCCCCGGATCTCGTCCGCCTGGCCGTCCTGACCGCCCGCAAGGGCATGGACGACAACGACGGATGGCCCTCGGCCCCGCGCGTCAAGATCCCCGGCTACGCCGGAAAGGGCTACGTCGCGCAACACCCCGCCGATCCCGGAGTCCTGCTCGGCAACCTCCCCATGACTGAGCTCGCTGGCACACCGCCGGTCGACGCGGTCGTCTCCCTGTGCCGCATCGGACAGGGGCCGATCTTCTCCGGGACCGACGTCGAACACGTCCGCGTCTGGCTGGTCGACAAGGAAGGCGAGAACCCCAACCTTCACTACGCCCTCGACCAGGCGGCCCGCCAGATTCTCCGGCTCCGCAAGGAAGGCAAGCGGGTCTTCCTCCACTGCGTCGCAGGCCGCTCGCGCACCCCCGCCGTGGCAGCGACGTACAGCACGCTCCTGGGAACGGACCCCCGCACCGCCCTGACGGACGTCTGGGCGGCCCTGGGCAAGCACTGGACCCTCCTGGCGCACCCGCAGCTCCACGACGCCGTCTATGAGCTGGCCGGGCAGCCGCCGCACCCGCCACAGCCCCGTACCCGCCGTCGCTTCTTCCGCAAGCGCAGCTGACACGAGCGTTGCACCACAGCGCTGAAGCCACAGGCGCGGCCTCTACCCGGAGGCCGCGCGCAGCGATGCCCACGCACGACATCCCGACACGGGACAGAAACTGGTGACGGTCACCACGAGGTCGTCACCACGAGCGAATGGAACGACGATGCCCGCGCACGAGGCAGGCCACGAATGGATCTACCGCGTCACGGCTCTCGCCGATCCGCCGGAGAGCAAGTACGTCCTCGCACCGTACGAGGCACAGTCGCTCACGCGGCGCCTACGAAACGTCGGCTACGAGGCGCAGGTCGCTCGGGTCCCGGCAACCGCATTCGTCCTCATCAGCGATGAGGAACTCGACGCCCTCGTCGTCGCGGCGGACAACGAACCCGGGAGCACCCGATAGAACACCCCACGCCAGAGCGAAGCCTCCCGCAGCACGCGAACGCCGAGAGTCCGCCGGTCAGACGACCGGCGGGCTCTCGCATGTCCAGGACCGTCCGCCCTACCGATTCCCGTCCCGGGGGGCGGGCCCGCCGAGCCAGCCGGCAGCCGGTCGACGGCCATGAAAGCCTCTTAGCGCCTGGGACCGAAGCGGCCGGACCCCCTGCGACTGAGGACGAACCCGTAGACCGTCTCGCGATACCAGTGATCCTGGAAGACCCGAGGCTTCTTGCCGTCATCGGCAGTCCGGTCGGCATACGGGACCTGTCCACGGGCGTGGTAGGCACGGATGGTCTCGCGCGCGAGTGCCTCGCCCCGGGTGGTCATACCGAGCACCTCGGCGAAGTCGTAGATGTCCAGCAGGTCCCGCGGATCTCCCTCGGGCAGATCGTGGACCAGAGCCGGCCCGGTTCCCTTGAAAGCCGCCCAGACATGCGGACGGTGCTTCTCCACCCACGCGTCGACCTCGCGCTGGTCATAGGTACGCGGCTGCGTGCTCCGAGGTGCAGGGAAAGCCCGGCGAACGACCTTGTCGCCCTCGCGCTTCTCCTTGACCTTGGTCCACTGGAGGCCGGTGTACTCGGAGACGCCGTACCGCGGACCGATCATCTCCGCAGTGAGCTGCGCCTGTTCGCCCTGCGCCTCGGCGGCCGGCTCTGCCGCCGGCGCCGGGGCGGCGCGCTTCTTCTCAGCGCCGGCGTCCTCGTCAGCTGCCGACGATCCAGCCCACGCGTGGCCGGACAGCTGAGCGCGGCGCTGGGCCGTGACCCAGGTCCGCCGGCGATTCTCGCGCACCCACTCGTCGACCTCGGCCGCGTTGTACCCGCGCTCGCCAGCCTCAGGGAACCCCTCAGCGCGGATCCACCCCCGGGCCGTCTGCCCGCTGACGCTGTATGTGGTCGCGATGGCCTGGGCGTCCAGGTGCTCCGTGCGCGCGGTGGACGAACGGCTCGGAAGCGCACTGCCGGCTGCAGGGGCCTGCGCGGTGCCTACTGGTTCCTCGGCCTTCGTCTGCCGGCGCATGCGCCGCGGACGGTTCACGAACGCGTAGGCCGTCTCCCGGAACCACCTCCGCTCCGTGACCTCGGGGACCTTCCCGTCTCCGGGCACGCGGTCAGGGCCGGGCATCTTCGGCGGCTTCTTGGACATGTAACTTCGCAGGGTGGCTTCCGGCACTGGCTCCGTCCGCCCGAGGGCCTTGCCCTCCCAGGCACAGATGTCCGATAGCGTCACCAAGTCCTTCGGCCCGCCGGCGGGCAGACCGAACGGGTTGTCCGAGTCCTGCCCCTTGGCCCAGTGGACCGGAAGGTTCTCCTTCAGCCACGCGTCCACCAGCGCGGCATCGCGGACCAAGGTCCGTCCCGGACCTGACGGCCAGCCCTCAGGGAAACCCGGGAGCGTGGTCCAGTAGGCCACGTTGCCCTCATTGGCCTCGTACTTCTCCGCGATGTCCTGTGAGGTCACGAGTTCATCAGCGTCGGCGGGAATCACCGTTACTCCTTGTCGGACCGGCAGTGAACCCGCAGGCCGTGGTCGTGGCCCCGCGGGTGGGGGCCTGGTCGGTCGAGCTCGAGGTGGAGCCGGCACCGTCGGCTCACTGCGCCGGCCCCGATCGCGCAGGGGCAGGCGCTAAAGTACATCACGGTAGAACAATACGCAACGCCGCCCCGTGGTGGCGCCGTCGCACGCCCGCGGGGGTGGTTTTGGGGGGGGGGGGGGTGGGGGCGGCGGGCCCCCAAAACACCCCCCCGGTCTAGT
>NZ_JBIVWS010000042.1:0-27235 GCF_044768905.1 Streptomyces sp. NPDC090994 | reverse complement strand
GCCCACTACGCCATCGGCGCCCTCGCCGTCATCCTGCTGATCACCATCCAGTACCAGATCAGCGAGCTGATCACCGGCCTCATCGGCGTGGTCCTGATCGGCGCCTCCTTCTGGTCCTCCGTACGCCGCAACAAGCGGCTCGCCGAGGCCGAGGGGCCGGGAAACAGCGAGAAGGCGGAAGTCTCCTCCGGAGTGTGAGTCTCCTGCGGGAGCCGGGGCTCCTGCGGGAGTGCGGGGCTCCTTCGGGAGTGTGAGGAGCCCGTTGGTCCGGGCCCTGTTCGCCTCCGGTGCTCCGGCACCGCGGGTGTGAACCCGGCCCGGGCGAGGAACGCTCTGAGCGGGGCGGCGTCGAGGACGACTCCTCGGCGCCGCCCCGTCGGCGTCCCGGACCGCGGGTGCGACGAGGCAGCCGCGGCCCTCCGGTGCGGTGGCGGCGTGAGACGGACATGCGTGGGGGCGGGAATGGGCATCTTGGACGGACGACTGTGGCGCGGCCGCGAGACCGACTTCGACTCGGGCAACGCGGCGACCAACGCCATCGAACTGACCAAACGGCACAGCCAGGTCTCCCTGACCAAACAGGGCGCGGCCACCGGCAACCTCCGCATCAACCTGGCCTGGCGGATGCGGACCTCCGACATCTCCGGCCCGCAGCGGGAGAGCCTGCTGCGGCACCCCTTCAAGGCACTCAAGCCCCCCGAGGTCCTCGGCCACAGCCAGAGCATGGTCAACGTCGACCTCGACCTCGGCTGTCTGTACGAGATGCAGGACGGCGCCAAGGGCGTCGTACAGCCCTTGGGCGGCTTCTTCGGGGACGTCAACGCCGCGCCCTACGTCAAGCTCAGCGGCGACGACCGGTTCGGGTCCGGCTCCGGCGAGACGATCTACGTCAACCTCGACCACCGCGACGCCATCAAGCGCCTCCTGGTCTTCGCCTACATATACGACCAGACGCCCGCCTTCGACCGCGCGCACGCCATCGTCACCCTCTACCCGAGCAACGGCCCCCGGATCGAGATAAGCCTCGACGAACGCCACCCGCAGGCCCGGTCCTGCGCCGTGGTCATGATCGAGAACATCAAGGGCGAGATGTTCGTCCGCCGCGAGGTCAAGTTCGTCTACGGCTTCCAGGGCGAACTGGACCGGCTGTACGGGTGGGGCCTGCAATGGGGACGGGGCTACAAGGCGAAGGCCGAACGGTGAGCCGGGTCCGGTGAGCCTGACCCGGTGAGCCTGCCCCGGTGAGCCGGACGGCGCCTCGGCTCCGGCAGTCTGGCATCCGGGGCGCGGGCTGCGTTCGGGGCGCGGGCTGCGTTCGGGGCGCGTGCTGAGGGAGGGCCGACGGCGCCCGGACGGCGGCCCTCCCGGCTACCGTCCGAGGAACTGCGGCCCCTGCGGCGGCAACCGGAAGTCCGGGTCGGGGATCACGGCCGACGGCGGCGGGTAGCCGTAGCCGGCCGCCGCGCCGGCGGCGGTCGCCGGGGCGGGTGCGGAGGGTGCAGAGGGTGCGGCGGGTGCCTGTGGGTAGCCGTACGCGCTCTGTCCGGCACCGGCGGGCTGCGGGTACCCGTAGGCCGGCTGGGTCGCCGGAGTCTGCTGGGGATAGCCGTAGGCGGGCTGGGTCGGCACCCCGGGCGGCTGCTCCGGCGGCAGCGGCTGGGCGGGCGCGGTCCTGGCCGACGTGGAGTGGACGGGCGGGGGCTGGACTGTCGGGGGCTGGGCGGTTGGTGACTGGGCAGGCGATGATTGGGCGGGTACGGCCTGGGTGGGTGCGGTGGGTGCGGTGGGTGCGGTGGATGCGGAGGGCACGGTGGGTGCGGGCGCGTTGGTCGGGCCGCTCTCGGGCGTTGCTCCGGTCGCCTCCGGTGCCGTTCCCGTCGTCTCGGATGCCGCCTGGGCGTCGTTCTCCGCCTCGGCCTCCTCGTCCACGGAGATGCCGAATTCGGTCGCCAGGCCCTCCAGCCCGTTCGAGTAACCCTCGCCCAGCGCCCGGAACTTCCAGCTCTCCCCGCGCCGGTACAGCTCCCCGCAGATGAGCGCGGTCTCCTCGCCCGTCTCCGGCTTGACGTCGAAGTACGCCAGCGGCTCGGCGTCGTCGGCCGTCGCGTCGTAGAGCAGGACCCGCAGGTCCCGTACCTGCTCGAAGGCGACGCCGTCCGCCGAGGCGACCAGCAGGATGCGGCCGACCCGGGCCTCGACCCCGGACAGATCCGTCTGGATCGCGTCGGTCAGACCGTCGGAGTCCCGCTTCTTGCCCAGCCGCCAGACCTGGCCCGACGGGTGCCGGGGCTGGTTGTAGAAGACGAAGTCCTCGTCGGATCGCACACGGTCGTCGGGGCCCA
This sequence comes from Streptomyces sp. NPDC090994, assembly GCF_044768905.1. Taxonomy (NCBI): domain Bacteria; kingdom Bacillati; phylum Actinomycetota; class Actinomycetes; order Kitasatosporales; family Streptomycetaceae; genus Streptomyces; species Streptomyces sp. NPDC090994. The sequence continues at coordinate 24,893 of NZ_JBIVWS010000042.1, read as the reverse complement.
GGAGCAGCGCGGAGACATCGACGTCCGGGATTCCTTGCCCGGGGGTCCAGCGCAGTACGGCCCGGACCGTGGTGGCCTCCAGCGGGACGTTCGACCCTTTCAGCATCGCGTGCGTCATGCCGTCATCCTGCCTTCTCGGTCCTGGTCACGACAATGCGGGGGCGGGTACCCGGGACGGGTAAGGCGTCCTGCCTCGCGGCGCCGACACGGCCGGGTTACCTGGAATTCATGCCCGACGGGAACTTCTGACATGGGTTTCTACGTACTATTACCGGCCACCTTCGAACGTTTTACAGGTCGCCCAGTCACCACGGGGGAGTTCACATGCGTCATTTCGGGCATATAGCCCCTGAGGTGCGGAAGCGTCTCTTCCATCAGGAGCCGGGTGCGTTCAGCGCCGACTCCCCGGCGCGGCTGCTCTCCGCGGCTCTGGGGGCCACGCTCTACAGCCCCGCCACCCGGCCGCGTCTCGCCGACGACATCCTCAAGCAGGCCGCGAACGGCGTGGTCTCGATGGTGCTCTGCCTGGAGGACTCCATCGACGACGCCGATGTGGCGGCCGGCGAGGAGAACCTCGTACGGCACCTCACTGACCTCTCCGGACGCCCCGGACAGGCCGGCGGAAACGTTCCGCTGCTGTTCGTCCGCGTGCGCACCCCCGAGCAGATACCCGACCTGGTGCGGCGCCTCGGCCCAGCCGTGGAGACGCTCTCCGGATTCGTCCTGCCGAAGTTCACCGAGGAACGCGGCATGCCCTTCCTGGAGGCCCTCTCCGACGCGGAGGCCGCCACGGGCCGGCGCCTTTTCGCCATGCCGGTCCTGGAGTCCCCGGAGCTGCTGTACCGGGAGTCGCGGGTGCACACCCTGGAGGGCATCTTCCGCGCGGTCGACAAGTACCGCGACCGCGTCCTCGCCCTCCGGCTCGGGGTGACCGACTTCTGCTCCTCCTACGGACTGCGCCGCGGCCCCGACATGACGGCGTACGACATCCAGATCGTCGCCTCCGTGATCGCCGACGTGGTGAACATGCTCGGGCGGGCCGACGGCACCGGGTTCACCGTGACCGGGCCGGTGTGGGAGTACTTCCGGGTCCAGGAGCGGATGTTCAAACCGCAGCTGCGGCAGAGCCCCTTCCTGGAGGTGCAGGCCGCGGACCTGCGGGCCCGGCTGATCGAGCACGCCATGGACGGCCTGCTGCGGGAGATCTCCCTGGACCAGGCCAACGGCCTGCTGGGGAAGACCTGCATCCACCCCTCCCACGTGCTCCCGGTGCACGCGCTGTCCGTGGTCAGCCACGAGGAGTTCAGCGACGCCCAGGACATCCTCCGCCCGGAGCGTGGCGGCGGAGGCGTGCTGAGGTCGTCGTACACGAACAAGATGAACGAGGTGAAGCCGCACCGGGCCTGGGCCGAGCGCACTCTGCTGCGCGCCGAGGTCTTCGGCGTGGCCAACGAGGACATCGGCTTCGTCGAACTGCTCGCCGCCGGCCTGTCCGACTGAACCTGTCCGGCCCGACCGGCCGGCCGAACACAAGGGATCATGGACCACGCAGTGGACAACGGGAGGCGTACGCGCATGAAGGAGCGGCCGGGGGCCGGAGAGCCGACCGGGATCTGGACCGGCAGCTGGGTCGCCGAGCGGCTCGGCGTCGGCCTCACCGGCGACGACGACCTGACCGGCCTGCTGGGCCTCGCCCTGCGCCGCAACCCCAAGCGGGCGCACCTGCTCGTCTCCAACGTGCTCGGCAAGCACGTACCGCAGTCGCCCTCCGTGGTCTACGGCCACGGCTTCACCCTCGGCCGCCGCGTACGCGACCTGCTGGGCGCCGAAGAGGCCGCTGCCGCGGTCGTCCTCGGCTACGCGGAGACCGCCACCGGTCTCGGTCACTCGGTCGCCGACGGCCTCGGCCCCGCCACCTACCTGCACTCCACCCGCCGCCCGGTCGACGGCGTCGCCCAGGCCGGCGGCTTCGAGGAGTCCCACTCGCACGCCACCTCCCACCTGCTGCTGCCCGCCGATCCCGCGCTGCTGGCCGGCGACGGTCCGCTCGTCCTCGTCGACGACGAGTTCTCCACCGGCAACACGGTGCTCAACACCGTCCGGGCCCTGCATGAGCGATACCCCCGCCGCCGGTACGTCGTGGTCGCCCTCGTGGACATGCGCTCGCCGGCCGACGCGGGCCGCCTGGAGGACTTCGCCCGGGAGATCGGCGCCCGAGTGGACCTGGTGACGGCCGCTTCGGGCACCGTCCTGCTGCCCGACGACGTACTGGAGAAGGGACAGCGGCTGGTGGCCCGGCACGAGGCGGTGGCAGCCGCCGAGCCGGAGCCTCCCAGGACCGGCACGGACCCCGTCAGCCGCGTCGACCTGCGTTGGCCCCGGGGACTTCCCGATGGAGGGCGGCACGGGTTCACCGCCGCTCACCGGGCCCGGCTGGAGAGCGCGCTGCCCGCCATGGCCGCCCGGCTCGCCGAGGCCCTGCCCGCCGGCACCCGCCGCGTCCTGGTCCTCGGCTGCGAGGAACTGATGTACGCCCCGCTGCGCCTGGCCCGCGAACTGGAACAGGTCGTCCCCGCCGAGGTGCGCTACTCCACCACCACCCGCTCGCCCGTCCTCGCCGTCGACGACCCCGGCTACGCGATACGCACCCGCCTGGTCTTCCCCGCCCACGACGACCCTGCCGACGGCCCCGGCGAGCGCTACGCCTACAACGTCGCCGGCGCCGGCTTCGACGCCGTCGTCGCCGTCGTCGACTCGCCCGCCGACACCCCGGCGCTGCACGCGTCCGACGGCCTGCTGGCCCGGCTCGCCGCCCACGTGCCGCACGTCCTGCTCGCGGTCATCCCCTCGTACGTCCCCGGCACTGCCTCCGAAAGGCCCGCCATGCTGCCCGAGCCGCTGCGCGGCCCCGCCTTCTCCTCCTATGCCCCCGACGAGGTCGGCTGGCTGCTCCAGGACCTCTCGGACACCACGCTGGAGGCGCCCACCGAGGAGCGCGAGGAGGCGATCCAGAAGGGCGGCGCGCACTACGCCGAGTCGCTGCCCGTCGAGTACCAGCCCAGCGAGCAGTACCAGGACCTGTTCCACGCGGCGCTGCGCACCTCGGCGGCCCGGCTGGCGCAGGCCGTCGGCGCCGTCACCGAACTCGTCCTCATGGAACGGTCCCCCAGACCCGTCCTCGTGTCCCTCGCCCGCGCGGGCACGCCCGTCGGGATCCTGATGCGCCGCTGGGCGCAGTTCCGCCATGGTCTCGACCTCCCTCATTACGCCGTGTCGATCGTCCGGGGCAGGGGCATCGACGCCAACGCGCTGCGCTGGCTGGCCGACCACCACGACCCGGCCGATGTCGTCTTCGTCGACGGCTGGACCGGCAAGGGCGCCATCACCCGCGAACTCGCCGCCGCTCTGCGCGACTTCGAGGTGTCCGACGGCATCACCGGCTTCGACCCGGAGATCGCCGTCCTGGCCGACCCCGGTTCCTGTGTCCGCACCTACGGAACCCGCGACGACTTCCTCATCCCCTCCGCCTGTCTCAACTCCACCGTCTCCGGCCTGATCTCCCGCACCGTGCTCCGCGCCGACCTGGTCGGCGCCCACGACTTCCACGGCGCGAAGTTCTACCGCGAACTCGCCGGCGCCGACCTCTCACCGGCCTTCCTCGACGCCGTCTCCGCCCGCTTCCCGGAGGTCGCCGGCGCCGTCGACGTCCAGGCCAAGGACCTGCACGCCGCCGACCGGACCCCCACCTGGGAGGGCTGGGCGGCGGTCGAGCGGATCAGCGAGGAGTACGGCATCCACGACGTCAACCTCGTCAAGCCCGGCGTCGGCGAGACCACCCGCGTGATGCTGCGCCGGGTGCCCTGGAAGGTGCTGGCCCGGGCCGGCGCCGGCAGCGACCTGGACCACGTCCGGCTGCTCGCCGCACAGCGGGGCGTGCCCGTGGAGGAGGTCACCGACCTGCCCTACACCTGCGTCGGGCTGATCCACCCCCGGTACACCCGCGGCGCGACGGGCGCCGACGGCAGGGCGGTGACCGTCTGATGCCTGCTCAGCCCGTACAGCCCGTACTCGTCGCGAGCGACCTCGACCGCACGCTGATCTACTCCGCCGCCGCTCTCAACCTGACCGTCCCGGACCAGGAGGCCCCCCGGCTGCTGTGCGTGGAGGTCTACGACAGCAAGCCCCTGTCGTACATGACGGAGACCGCTGCCCGGCTACTCGGCGACCTCGGTGACCTCGGCGAGGCCGCTGTCTTCGTGCCGACCACGACGCGGACCCGCGCCCAGTACCAGCGCATCAACCTGCCCGGCCCCCCGCCGAAGTACGCGATCTGCGCCAACGGCGGCCACCTGCTGGTGGACGGCGTCACCGACCCCGACTGGCACGCGCGGGTCACCGCGCGGCTGGCCGACGAGTGCGCCCCGCTGGCGGAGGTGCGCGACCATCTGATGGCCACCGCCGACCCGCAGTGGGTGCGCAAGCACCGTACCGCCGAGGACCTCTTCGCCTACCTCGTCCTCGAACGCGACCTGCTGCCCGAGGGATGGGTCAAGGAACTCGCCGTATGGGCCGGCGACCGCGGTTGGACCGTGTCCCTCCAGGGCCGCAAGCTCTACGCCGTCCCGGCACCGCTCACCAAGAGCGAGGCCGTGCGCGAGGTCGCCCGCCGCACCGGCGCCGGTCTCACCCTGGCCGCCGGGGACTCCCTCCTCGACGCCGACCTGCTGCTCGCCGCCGACCGGGGCTGGCGCCCGGGCCACGGCGAGCTGGCCGACTCCGGCTGGACGGCACCGACGGTCAGTGCTCTGCCCGAGCGGGGGGTATTCGCGGGGGAGCGGATCCTTCAGGAGTTCCTGCGGTCGGTGAACCAGGCCCGGTAGGTCCCGCGGTCGGCGTGCCCGGCCCGGTGACGTCCGGCCGGTCCGAGGGTTCCCCTGCGGACCGGGCGGTGGACGAGGCGGACGCGGGGGAGGGCTGCTCCTCGCCGTGCCCGGAATCGCCGCGCCTGCGGCGGCCGGCTCCGGGCCGCAGCAGGCGCAGGACGACGAAGCCCAGCACCGCGACCGCGGCGCCGACGAGGATCACCTTCGAGTACGCGGAGGCGACGCTCGTGACCTGGGACCAGTTGTCCCCCAGGGCGTAACCGGCGAGCACGAACGCGGTGTTCCACAGCGCGCTGCCCAGCGTGGTCAGGCCGAGGAAGACGGGGAGCCGCATCCGCTCGACGCCCGCCGGAACCGAGATCAGACTGCGGAAGATGGGAATCATCCGGCCGAAGAACACCGCCTTGGTGCCGTGCCGGAGGAACCACGCCTCCGTCTTCTCTATGTCCGCCACCTTCACCAGCGGCAGCCTCCCCGCTATCGCCACCGTGCGGTCGCGGCCGAGGAGCGCCCCTATCCCGTACAGGGCGAGCGCGCCGATCACCGAGCCCGCCGTGGTCCACAGCAGGACGGCGAGCAGGTCCATCCGGCCGGAGGCGGCCGCGAACCCCGCGAGCGGCAGGATCACCTCGCTCGGCAAGGGAGGGAAGAGATTCTCCAGAGCGATGGCGATACCGGCCCCCGGGGCGCCCAGGGCGTCCATGAGGTCGTTGATCCACTGCGGAGCGGCACCGCTGTCCGCGGCCGTCTGCGCTGCGATGGCTGTCATGACGACCACGCTAGAAAATCGTGGCTGAAGGGACCCTGAGGAAGACCGCACGATCGACTGCGGTCCACCGCAGTGACGAATTGCGGTTTTCCGCAGTGTGCGGGCCTCCCGCCCACGACTAGCCTCACGATCATGCGAGACATGGCGCGACGCGGAGTGCGGTGCGGGGTGGGCCTGATCACGGGAGCCGCCGCGGCCGTCGTCGAGCTGCTCTTCACCGTTGTGGCCGGTGCGGCCCTGCTGCCGGTGGCGGCCTGGCCGGCCGGGCGCCGTGCCGCCCTCCGACCGGTCCTCACGTGCGCGCGGAGACTGGCGGAGTGGGAGCGGACCCGGCTGCGGACCTGGCTCGGCATCCGCGTCCCGCCCGCGTACGAGGACATGCGGGCCCTGCGGTACGTGTCCTGCCGGTGGACGCTGGGAGCCCTGGGCGGGGTGGTGATGCTGTCGGCGGCGGCGGGCCTCGGGTACGGCATGTTCTGGGCGTACGGCTGGCTGTGGCTGGACGGCATACGCGACCCCGGCTCGGTCGTCCTCAGCAGCTTCGGCGGCTTCTTCCTGCTGTTCCTCGCCGTCCAGGGGATATTCGGCGTCGCCGGGCTGGAGGGCCGGCTGGCCCGGCGCTTCTACGGTCCCCGCCACCAGGAGGAGCTGGAGCAGCGCATCGCCGAGCTGTCCGCGAGCCGCGCCGCCGTGGTCGACGCGGTGCACGACGAACGCCGCCGCATCGAACGCGACCTGCACGACGGGGTGCAGCAGCGGCTCGTCGCCCTCGGGATGCTGCTCGGCCGCGCCCGGCGCAGCCAGGACGCCGAGCACAGGGACCACCTGCTGGGCCAGGCCCACCAGGAGAGCAGACAGGCCCTGGAGGAACTGCGCGAGGTGGCGTGGCGGATCTATCCGACCACGCTGGACGAGGCCGGCCTGCGGGCGGCGTTGGAGACGGTGGCCGAGCGGGCGTCCGTGCCCGTGCGGGTGGAGTACGGCCTGGTGGAGGAACCGGAGCGGGCGCTCGCTACCGTCGCGTACTTCGTGGTGTGCGAGGCGGTCACCAACGCGGTCAAGCACGCGGCACCGACGCGGATAACCGTCGTGGTCGCGGAAGAGGAGGGGATGGTGCACGTGGAGGTCCGGGACGACGGCTGCGGCGGGGCGAACGCCACGGGCAGCGGACTGTTCGGGCTCGCCCGGCGGGTCGCCGCTCTCGACGGCAGCCTGAGCGTGGTCAGCCCGCCGGGCGGCCCCACGCTGGTGGCGGCGGAGCTGCCATGCGGGTGATGCTCGCCGAGGACTCGACCCTGCTGCGGGAGGGCCTGGTGCGCCTGCTGGCGGAGGAGGGGCACGAGGTCGTCGCGGCTGTCGGCAACGCGGAGGCGCTGCTGGCGGCGGTCGCCGAGGACCCGCCGGACGTGGTGGTCGCCGACGTCCGGATGCCCCCGACCCATACGGACGAGGGGCTGCGCGCGGCCCTGGAGATCCGGGAGCGCCGGCCGGCCGTCGGGGTCCTGGTGCTCTCGCAGTACGTGGAGAAGCGGTACGCGACGGAGTTGCTCACCGGTGACTCGGAAGGGGTGGGATATCTGCTCAAGGACCGGGTGGTCCAGGTCGACGAGTTCCTCGACGCGCTGGAGAGGGTGGCCGCCGGCCGGGCCGCCTTCGACCCCGAGGTCGTCCGGCAGTTGCTGGGCCGCACGACACACACCGACCCGCTGGCCCGGCTCACGGCACGGGAGCGGGCGGTACTGGCCGAGATGGCGCAGGGACACACCAACGCGGCGATCGCCCGGCGACTGCACATCTCGTTGAGCGGAGTGGAGAAGCACATCAACGCCATCTTCGACAAGCTCGAACTGACGGGAGGTGAGGGCTATTCGCGCAGAGTTCTGGCGGTACTGCGGTACCTGGGGAGCTGAGGCGCCGGCCGGGCACGGCATCAGGTGCGCGCCGGCCGCGACAGTCGTTCTCGCCGGGCCGGGTACGGGCGACAGGGCCGAGGCGGGGGCGGAGGCCTGCGGCGGACGCCCGCCGGTCGGCGGCGGACGCGGGCTGCGGGCCGAAGAAGCGGCAGTGCTCGCAGGGTTCGCGGACTGCGTCAGCCGCAGCAGCCCCCTCCGCAGCAACCGCCACCGCCACCACCTCCGCCGGACCCGGATGCCGGAGCCGGAGCGGAGGAGGAACCGCCGACCGCGACCGTCGACAGCAGCTTCACCGTGTCGTCGTGGCCCGCCGGGCAGGCTGCGGGAGCGGAGGACTCGGCCATGGGACGGCTCAGTTCGAACGTGTCGCCGCAGCTGCGGCAGCGGTACTCGTATCGAGGCATGAGCACAGGTTAACCGGCGTCCACGGTGCCACGGCAGAAGTACAGCGGAGTACAGCAGGAGTACGGCAGGAGCGGGCCAGGACGACGTAGGGACCAGACCAGAGCACGGTCCGGACCAAGCCAGAACACGTCAGAGCCTTCGTCAGCACCACGTCAGGGCTCCCGGCCTCAGACCGGCCGGCGGACCACGTCGCGGACTCGGAGCCCGGCGCGGCACGTCACAGTCCTGGTGCCCGGCCCGGCAGTCCTGGTGCCCGGCCCGGCAGTCCTGGTGCCCGGCCCGGCAGTCCTGGTGCCCGGCCCGGCAGTCCTAGTGCCCGGCCCCGCGTTCCTCCCGTATCCGGCCGACCACGTGGGCGACCGTGCGGCGGACCGCGTCCGTCTCGGTGAGGAAGTGCCAGTAGTCGGGGTGCCTGCCCTCCAGGGTGCCGATCGCGCGTTCCAGCCGGGCCACGGCGTCGTCCAGTGGGCGTGCGTCCCGGGGGTCGGGGGTGGTGCGGCCGGCCATGGCCAGCCGCTGGGCGTCGCGGATGGCGAACCGGGTCCGTTCGATCTCGTCCCGGGGGTCCTTCTGCACGGCGTTGAGCAGGCGGAGCCGGTCGCCGGCGGCGGACACGGCCTCGTCGGTCTCGTTCAGCAGGGCCCGTACCGTCGACAGCAGTGCGGTGGCGTCGGGCCAGCGTTGTTCGTCGCGGGCGGACCGGGCCTCGGCCAGCTTCCGTTCGGCCTGCCGGACGGTCTCGCGGGCCTGGTCGGGTACGTGCTGGAGGTCCTGCCAGCAGGCGGCGGTGAAGCGTCGCCGCAGTTCGCTGAGGACGGGTTCGACCTGTTCGGCGCGGGTGGTGAGGGCCTGGGCGCGGGTGCGCAGGGAGACCAGCCGTTTGTCGGTCTCGGCGGCCCGTTCGGGCAGCCGTTCGGCCTCGGCCCGGACCGTCTCGGCCTCGCGGGTGACGCGTTCGGCGCGCTCCAGGGTCTGGGGCACACCGTGCCGGCCGGCACCCTGGTTGAGCTTGGTCAGCTCCGGGGCGAGGGCGGCGAGCCGGGCGGCGAGGTCGTCCGCGGTCAGCCCTGAGCCGCGTACGGCGTCCAGGGCGTCGGAGGCGGCCAGCAGGGACTGCCGGGCCCGCTCCACGGCGGGGGCGAGCCGGGCCAGCTGGGTCTCGGCCTTGCCGAGCAGTGGGCCGAGGCCCTCGGCGAAGCGGTCCAGGTCCTGCTTGACCCGGCCCAGTTCCTCCTTGGCGGCGGTCAGTTCGGCGCGGGCGCGGGCGGCGGCCGAGGCCTCCAGGTCGTCCCGGTCGAGGTCGTGGGCGTCGACGGCGCCGATGTACTGCCGGCTGGCCTCGTCGATGCGCCGGCCGAGGGCCTCGAAGCCGTCGACCGCGCGCCGGGCGGCGGGGGAGTCGTCGACGGCGGTGATCGTCTCGATGGAGATCCGCAGGTCACGCTGGGCGGTGTCCAGCTCGTAGAACGCGGCGGCGGCCTCGTCCTTGGCGGTCTGGGCTTCTGCCCGCTGGTTCTCGGCCCGCCCGCCGAACCAGCGCCGGGTGCCGCCGCCGGCGAACGCGCCGGCCAGCACCGGCACGGCGAGCAGCGGCAGCCCCAGCAGGACGAGCGTGTCACGCAGGACGAGCGTGTCACGCAGGACGAGCGTGCCACGCGGGGCGCCGGGACCGCGGGGGTGCGAGCGGGGCCGGCGGTGCGGAAGGAGCCGTGGACGTGGCGCGCAGGGCACCATCGGCGGCGTATACGGCTGCGATGGTGTCGCCGTCACATCCCTCTCCCGTGTCGTCCGCCCTGCCCGGGTTCATTGTCCCACCCGTTGAGGACGAACACACGGGCCGGTCAGTTCGCGGCGCGGACCGTGACTTTGCCGTCGGCGGTACGGGCGTTCACCACATGGGCGCTGGAGTCGTCGCGGGGCACGGACACGTCCACGGAGCCGTCGTCGGTCTCCGCCGTCACCTCGTAGGTGGCCCGGGGCAGCCCGACGGTGACCGAGCCGTCGTCGCTGCGGGCGTCGACCAGGTGGGGCACGGCACCGAGTTCGAGGCGCACCGAGCCGTCCTTGGTCTGTGCCGTCACCCGTCGCGAGGAGACCTCCGCGCGGACCGAACCGTCGTCGCTGCGCAGGTCGAGCGGGCCGGTGGAGTCGGTGACGTGGACGGAGCCGTCCTGGGTGCGGATGTCCAGCGCGTCCCGGAATCCCCGCGCCCGTACGCTGCCGTCGTCGTCCTCGACCTTGACGGCCACGCCCCGGGGCACCTCGATGCGGTGCCTGGCCGCGCAGTCGGCGATGAAGCCGGTGCAGTCCGTCCGCAGCACCAGGCGGTCGCCGTCCATCGTCCAGGTCACCTTGGGTTCCTTCCCGACGGTCACCGATCCCGTGAACCACCGGGTGACGCCGACGCGGCCCGCCTCGTTGCCCTCCGCGGCGACGATCTCCAGGGCGGAGTCGTCGGAGTCGACGGTGAGCGTGCGGCCCTGGAGGGCGAAGGACCGCTGGTCGGGGTCCTTGTCCTCGTCGGGCGAGGCGCAGGCCGCGAGCCCCGCGACGGCGAGGACGACGGCCCCGGCGGCGGCGAGCGCGCGGGCGGGAACGGTACGGGACATGACGGTCTCCCCCTGGGACGGACGGTGAGCCTGTGCGCCGGGTGCCTCCGGGGGAGGCGCGGTGCGGCGAGGCTCTACGACCGTAGGTTTCCGGGGCGTGCCCCCGCGATCCAGGACGCTCCCGTATCGATGGTGGGGTTAACCCCCGGCAGGGGGAGGGAGGGACCGGCGGTAGGGGTTTGCGAGGCGGTGGTCCGGGCAATGTAGGCTGTCGACTCGTCTGGGTGCGTAGCTCAGGGGTAGAGCGCCTGCCTTACAAGCAGGATGTCGGCGGTTCGAAACCGTCCGCGCCCACCAGGACCGGTGCCGGGCACCGGTGTCAGAGGCCCTCGGAGATCTTCCGGGGGCCTCTCGCGTGCCGTGCGCGCCGTCCGTCGTCGGCAGTCCCTCGCACACCGTCCTCGGACGGACCCTTCACGCCTCGTCCTCCGGCGGGGTCTCGTGGGCGTGCTTGAGGCGGGAGCGGGCCGCGACCTGGTCGGAGCCGGTGAACTGGGCCCAGTAGCGGTGGGTGGTGACGAACACCGCCAGTTCCCGCTCGCGTCGGCGCAGCTTCTCCACCTCGGCCTGTTCGTCCTCGGACCAGCCGGGGGAGGCCGGGCGCTCCACCTTGCGCCAGCCGTTGTCGTCGCTGAAGCCGTCCACCGGTTCCACGGACCAGGGAAGCCGTTTCAACAGGGCCGACAGGTCGGCCCTGACCTGATGGAGTTCCTCCTGGCCGGCGAGGAGGTCACTCGGAAAGTCATAGGTCGTAGCCACGCCGCAATAATACTCCTGTTCGATTTTGGGTCGCGCGTTCTTCCTGGCGGTTCACGCGGACGAGTGCGCGAGCGCGGGAGAGACTGGAGGCATGTGCCGCAGTATCAAGACGCTACGACCGCCCGTGCTGGCCGAGCAGGCCACCGACGACGAGATCCGGGCCGCCGCCCTCCAGTACGTGCGCAAGGTGTCCGGGTTCCGGGCGCCGGCCGCGCACAACGAGGAGGTGTTCGACCGCGCCGTGGACGCGGTCGCCGAGGCGACGGCCGACCTGCTGGCCGGCCTGGAGGTACGGGGAGGGGCTCAGCCGCGCCGGGCGGGCTGAGGCCGGCCGCTCGCCCCCACGGAGGTCACGGCGCCGACGAGGACTCCGTCGCCCGCGGCGGGCGCCGCACCAGCAGGGCCGCCCCCGCCCCCGCCCCGAACAGGGCGACGAGGGAGACCCCCGTCGCCAGCCACGTCGCGCCCAGCCACTGGCCGCCGAAGTAGCCCAGGGCCACGCTGTAGGCGGCCCAGGACAGCCCGGCCAGGGCGGACCAGGGCAGGAACTCCCGCACCCGGCGGTGGGCGGCGCCGGCGCCGAGGGAGACGATCGAACGCCCGGCCGGGGCGAACCGGGCCAGCACCACCAGCGCGCCGCCGCCGCGGGCCAGCGCGGCGCCGAGACGTTCCTGCGCCTTGGTCAGCCGGCGGGAACGGGCGATCGCGCGGTCCAGCCGCGGCCCGCCGCGCCGGGCGAGGCGGTAGGCGACCAGGTCACCGAGGACGGACGCGGTGGTGGCGCAGAGGGTCAGGAGCAGGATGTCGGGCACGTCGTGCGGGACCTGGCCGGTGGCGGCGCCCGAACCGGCCGCCGCCGCGGTGGCCGCCGCGATCACCAGTACGCCGCTCGGCAGCACGGGCAGGAACACGTCCAGGAGTACGGAGAGCGCCACGAAGGCGTAGATCCAAGGGCTGCTGACCAGCGAACCCATACTTCCGAACACCGTGACTCCCCATGGCTCCCCCGTGGGCCTGACCAGCCGCGCCGCGCGGGACGGCAGGGGAGGCCGATGACAGCCACACAGCGTACGCCTGGGGTACGGCAGCGGGTTCACAGGGGCTCGCGCGCCCGACACCGCGGGTTCACCCGGCTGCCGCCTCCCGGGGGCGGCCGGTGCCGGTGTCCCGTAGCAACGACGGTGGGGCGAGGCGCCGGGGGACTCCTCGCCTCTCCCGGACATCCCGAACCCGACGAACGGAACACATCATGGTGGCAGGAATATGCGCGGGCGCCGTCGCCGCGGCCGTACTGGCGACCGGCGCCCCCGGCGGGGCGGACGGCCTCTCGCTGCGCACGGACGCCCGGTTCGCGCCGCCCGGCGACGGCGCCTCGCGGAAGGCACTGACGTACGACCGGGACCTGGTCCCGCCCGGCTCCTGGATCGAGGTGCGCCAGGACACCGAGCGCGGCGGCGCGACCACCGTACGGCTGCGGGTGCGCGGTCTGGACCCGGGGCACGTGTACGGCGCCCATGTGCACCAGAAGCCGTGCGGCGCCGACCCGGCCGCGGCGGGCGGGCACTACCAGCACCGGCCGTCCACCGACCCGGCCCACGCCAACCCCGAGAACGAGGTGTGGCTCGACTTCACCGCCGACGCGTACGGCAAGGGCTGGGCCCTCACCCGCCACGCCTGGGGGTTCCGGCCGGGTGAGGCGTCGTCCGTGGTGATCCACGACCGGCCGGGCAACTCCGGCGCCCGTGTCGCCTGCTTCACGGTGCCGTTCCGGCCCACCGGCTGACCGGCAGCGCCGCCCCGCCCCGCAAAAGGGAACGGTGCCCTCCGCATGCGGCGGACGGCACCGTTCCCGGTCGGCGGGCCCGGATCAGACCGACACCGGCGTCTGCCGCTCGGCCGTCCGCGCCGGCTCCTCACCGGTGGTGCGCCGGGTCAGCAGCCGGTCCAGGCCGAAGGCACCGGAGCCGGTGAAGACCAGCAGCAGGAAGGCCCAGCAGAACATCGCGGAGGCCTCACCGCCGTTCTCCATCGGCCACAGGGCGCCGGGCTGGTGCATCTTGAAGTACGCGTAGGCCATCGAGCCCGAGGAGACGAACGCGGCCGCGCGGGTGCCCAGGCCGAGCAGGACCAGCGCGCCGCCGACGAGCTGGATCACGGCGGCGTACCAGTTGGGCCAGGTGCCGGCCTCGACGGTGCCGCCCTCGGTGCCCGCGGCGCCGCCGAGGACCCCGAAGAGGGAGGCGGCGCCGTGGCAGGCGAAGAGCAGGCCGACGACGATGCGGAACAGGCCGAGGGCGTACGGCTGGGCGCTGTTGAGGCGTCCGGTCATGTGGGGGGCACTCCTTCGGTGGGACCGGTCCTGAGGGGCCGGTCACTTCGGGGGACGGAAGTGCCTCCACGTTAGGCAGACCTAACAAGTGCTTGCAATCTCAACATCCAGTCATGCCGACATTGACAGCATCACGACAGCTTCGCCTCCGTGATCGTTCGCAGCGCCGCCTGCCCGTCCGGCCCCGCCGCCGACGCCTTCTCCAGCCGCAGCCGGGCCGACCGCCCGCGCAGGGTCAGCGTCATCAGCTGGTTGCCGAACCAGGGGCCGCCGTCCCGGCGCCAGCGCACCGCCGGCCGGGACAGGCGCCCGTGCCGGGCGAACAGCCGGCCCAGCGCCCGGGCCGGCGCGCTCCAGCCGAAGCGGAAGCCGAGGCGGATGGAGAGCGGCACGGAGTTGTGCACCGGCGAACAGGTCAGCTGGACCACCCGGGCCGAGGGACCGTCCTCCGGCCTGACCCAGGTCGGCTCGGCGATGTACGCGTGGTGCACGTCCCCCGACAGCACGCACACCGTCGCCGGGGCCTCGGCTCCCGAGCCCGCCTCCGCTATCACCGCCGCCAGCGCGTCGAAGGAGGACGGGAAGGCCGCCCAGTGCTCCAGGTCGGCCGCGCGCCGCACCTTCTCCCCGAGCCGCGCCCAGCGCGCGCCCCGTTCGCCCCGGCACAGCGCCGCGTTCCACCCCTCCACGTCGTGCACCAGGTGCGGGAGCAGCCAGGGCAGCGAGGTGCCCAGGAGGAGATGGTCGTAGGAGCCCCGGTCGTCCAGGGCCTGGGCGCGCAGCCACGCGGCCTCCCCGGCGTCGAGCATGGAACGCCGCTGCTCGTCGAGGACCCGGGCCGCGCGGCTGTCCACCATCAGCAGCCGTACCCGGCCGAAGTCGCGCCGGTAGCTCCAGCGGACGGAGGCCGCGTCGGCGTCGGCCCCGGCGGCGAAGGCGCGCAGCGCGTCGGTGCCGTCGGCGCCCTCCCGTACGGCGGCGTAGACGGGGTCGGCGGCCAGTTCGGCCGGGGACAGGTTCCCGAGGTGCTGGTGGACCCAGTACGACATCAGGCCGCTCAGCAGCCGCTCGCGCCACCAGGGGGTGGCCCGCATGTCGGCGAGCCAGGCGGCGGAGGTGTTCCAGTCGTCGATGACGTCGTGGTCGTCGAAGATCATGCAGCTGGGCACGGTGGACAGCAGCCAGCGCACCTCCGGGTCGAGCCAGGACTCGTAGTAGAGGTGGGTGTACTCCTCGTAGTCCGCGACCTCGGCGCCCGGCGGCTCGGAGAGGTCGCGGCGGCCGGCGAGCCAGCGGCGGGTGGCGTCGGAGACCTCGTCGGCGTACACCTGGTCACCCAGGAGCAGCAGGACGTCGGGCCGCTCGCCCTCGGGGTCGGCCGCGATCCGGGCGGAGAGCGTGTCCAGGGCGTCCGGGCCCACCGGGTCCTGCTCCCCGGCGGCCGGCGCGGCCCAGCGGCAGGAACCGAAGGCGACCCGCACCGTCTCCTCGTCCCGCGCGGGCGTGCGGATCACGGAGGGCGGGAACGGGGAGTCCGGCAGCGGCCACGCGCGCGTGCCGTCCAGGAACACCTCGTACGGCGTCGCCGTGCCCGGGGTCAGGCCGCTCACCTCGACGAGGGCGTAGTGGTGGCCCGCCACCTGGAAGGTGCGGGCCGTGCCGCCGGCGCCGTCGGCGCAGCGCACCTCGGCCTCGCACGGGCCGTCCGCCTCGACCCACACGGTCGCGGACGGGCCGTCGGCGTACCTCAGCAGCGGTCCCAGGCGCAGATCGCCCATGGTGTCAGTCCCCTCTCCGTCGCCCCGTACGGGCCGTACGGTACGGAACGACGGAGGCCGGCGGGGTGGTTCCGGGGGCAGACGGCGGGGCGTCGGTCCCCGATCGCCCGGTCAGCGGTGATCAGCGGGCGGTCAGTGGGCGGTCGCAGCGGGCGGTCGGCGGGTGCTGACCGCGGCGCTCAGCAGCCGGCGAGGCCGCTGGTCAGCGCCGACTTCTCGGCGGAGTCGACCGAGAGGCCGTAGTAGTACTTCACCTGCACCCAGGCGCGCAGGTAGGTGCAGTGGTAGGCGGTCCGGGAGGGCATCCAGGTGGCCGGGTCCTGGTCGCCCTTGGCCTGGTTGACGTTGTCGGTGACCGCGATGAGCTGGGGGCGGGTCAGGTCGTTGGCGAACGCCTGGCGCCGGGAGGTGGTCCAGCCGCTCGCGCCGGAGTCCCATGCCTCGGCCAGCGGCACGAGGTGGTCGATGTCGACGTCGGAGGCGGCGGTCCAGGTGGCGCCGTCGTAGACGGAGTACCAGGAGCCGCTGGTGGACGCGCAGGCGGAGTCGGTGACGACGTTGGAGCCGTCGCGCTTGAGGACGGTCTCGCGGGTGTTGCAGGTGCCGGACTGCGTGATCCAGTGCGGGAAGAGGTCGCGGTCGTAGCCGGTGCGGTTCTCGGTGGCCACGGTGAGGGAGGCCAGGTAGGTGCGGGCGGTGGAGGCGCTGACCGGGGTGGGGAGGGCGGCGGAGGCGTTCGGGCCGTTGAACAGCGCGACGGAGGCCATGACTCCGGTGAGCGCCGCGAGTATGCTCAGCCGTCGACGCGCGTAGAACTTCGACATGCGAACTCCCTTGAGTGGTGGGGGCGGTGAGCGCGAGCGAGGGAATGCTCGCGGCGCCGTGTTGCGGGGGGATGAGCGCCCGGTGAGAAGTTAATGACGCGTCCATGACAAAACAAGGGGCGGATCCGGCCTTCCGTGCCGGGAACCCCGGGTCCCGGCACCAGGTACGGGGCGTTCCGTCACGTACCATGGACGGCGCAGAAGGGGAGTAGCTCTTCGCCGGACCGTCGACATACTGCTCAGCACGCCTGAGCCGGCGCCCGGAGGCGGTACCCGCAGGGGACCCGCCAGCGAGACCTTCGGCAAGCAGTGCACGCCCGTGCCCCGTGGTCCGGGTGACGATGTGCTGCCGTGCCGAGGTGTCTTGCGCCCGCAGGATCAGCACTCTCGGTGGGGCGGCCCCGACCGATTGAGGACCTTTTGATCAGCTTCACCGTGACGGCGCTCGTCTTCGGCGTCGTCTTCCTCGCCGAACTGCCGGACAAGACCGCGCTCGCCGGCCTCGTCCTCGGCACCCGCTACCGCGCCTCCTACGTCTTCGCGGGCGTCGCCGCCGCGTTCCTGGTGCACGTCGCGCTCGCCGTCGCGGCGGGCAGTGTGCTGACCCTGCTGCCGCAGCAGATCGTGCACGCGATCACCGGTGTGCTGTTCCTGGGCGGCGCGGCCGTGCTGCTCTTCAAGAAGGACGAGGACGAGGAGGAGGTCCGCAAGCCGGAGAACCAGTCCTTCTGGAAGGTCGCCGGGGCGGGCTTCATGCTCATCCTGGTCGCCGAGTTCGGCGACCTCACGCAGATCATGACGGCCAACCTCGCCGCCCGCTACGACGACCCGGTCTCCGTCGGCCTGGGCGCGGTGCTGGCCCTGTGGGCGGTGGCCGGCCTCGGCATCGTCGGCGGGAAGGCGCTGATGAAGCGGGTCCCGCTGAAGCTGATCACGCAGATCGCGGCGCTGCTGATGCTGGGCCTCGGCGTGTGGAGCCTGTGGGAGGCGGTGGCGGGCTGACCTGCGGCTGCCGGCTGCCGGCTGCCGGCAGCCCCGCCTGTGCCCCGGGCCTGCCCTGGCCGCCACTTGGCCTCTACGGGGCCTCTACGGGGCCTCTACAGGGCCTCTTCGGTCCCTCCCCGCACCCTCCCCGCACCCTCCGCGCCCTGAACGGCGGATGAACGATGTCCGCTGCCGCTGGCGCGACCCCCGGCGCGTTTTGTACCGTGGTGGAACAAAGTGGCTCCCGCCCGTTCTCCCTGACCGGCGGGCGGGGCCGCCTTGTGTACTTCCCCACGCCCTGGAGTCTGCCGATGACGGCCACCACCGTGCTCACCGCCCGCGCCCTGCTGCTGGACATGGACGGCACCCTCGTCAACTCCGACGCCTCCGTCGAGCGTGTCTGGCGGCGCTGGGCCGACCGCAACGGACTCGACGGCGACGAGGTCATGAAGGTCGTCCACGGCCGCCAGGGCTACGCCTCGATGGCGCTGCTGCTGCCCGACCGGCCCATGGAGCAGAACCACGCCGACAACGCGCGCATGCTGGCCGAGGAGACCGCCGACACCGACGGCGTCGTCCCGATCCCGGGGGCGCCCGAGTTCCTCGCCGCCCTGCGCGGCCTGCCGCACGCCCTCGTCACCTCCGCCGACGTGGCGCTCTCCACCGCCCGCATGGGCGCCGCCGGGCTGGCCCTGCCCGACGTACGCGTCACCGCCGAGTCGGTCGGCGCCAGCAAGCCCGACCCCGAGGGCTTTCTCAAGGGCGCGGCCGAACTGGGCACGGCCCCCGCCGACTGCGTCGCCTTCGAGGACTCCGGCGCCGGCATCACCGCCGCGCGCGCCGCCGGCATGCGGGTCGTCGGCGTGGGCCCCCGGGCGGCCCTGCACGGACCCGACGCGCTGGTCCGCGACCTGACCGAGGTCCGGGTGGAGGCCGCGGCGGACGGCACGGTACGCCTGCACATCGGCTGACGCCCGCCGCGAAGCCCGTCAGGCACCTCGCGACGCCCTGACGGCTACGGCTCCTGAGTCTCCCGCTCCAGCTGCTCCCGGGTCTTCGGCCCGTACGTGCCCGTCTCCTCGGAGTCGATGCCACGGGTCCACTGGAAGCGGCTGACGGCCTCCTCGACCTGGCGGTCGTAGCTGCCGTCGATGTCGTTCATGTAGAGGTGCACCTGGCGCAGCCGCAGCTGGAGCTCGGTGACCTCCGGGCCGTCGTCGCCGGGCCGCAGCACCGTGGCCTCCCCGTCCTCCGTGTCGTCCTCCTCCGGCTGCGGCTCGGTCGCCGGGGCGCTGGTCTCCGAGGAGGTCGCCGACCGGCTCGGCTCGGTGGTGCGCGACGCCGAGGGCGAGGCGTCCGACGCCGACGGGGAGGCGGAGGAGGACGGGCTCGCGTCCTCGTCGCCGGACGCGGAGGAGGAGGGGGAGGCCGACGTGGGCTCGGACGACGCGGAGGCGTCGGCGGTGGCCTCCTGGTCCGAGGCCGGGTCGGTCGACTGGTCCGGCACGCCGACCCGCACCTCGTCCGCCGAGGCCCCGTTCCGCGTCGGTGACTCGTAGGAGAACAGGCCGCTCGCGTACCCGGCGGTGCCCAGCACCACGACGGCGACCACCGCGGCGCCGACCATCGCGGCCCGCCGGGGGCGGCGTTCAGCGGGGTCCGCGGGCGCGGGGGTGTGCGGTCCGGCGGGCTCGCCGTCCGTCGGTTCGAAGAGCCGCAGGTCGGTGGCGTTGGGTGCGTTCGGCGGGGGCGCCAGGGGAGTGGGGAGTACGGAGGTCACCGCCGCCGGGTCCGTGGTTCCCTGCGCGGGGGCGGCGCCGGGGGCGCGCAGCAGCATGGTGGTCTCGGCGGCGTCCGGCAGGGCCTCCTGCCCGGTGCCGGTGCCGGCGGCCCGCCCGGCAGGGTCGGCACTCCCCGCCGGACCGCCCGCTCCCGCAACGGCTCCGCCGGAACCCTCCGGCTTCTCCGGCTTCTCCGGCCCCTCTGGCCCCTCCGGCCTCTCCGGCCCGCCCGACCTTCCGGCCGTCGCCCCCGCACCGCCCGCCCCCGACCCCGCGTCCGCCTCGGCGTCCAGCTCGGCGTCCGCGTCCGCCCCGGCCCCCTCGGCGGTCTCCGTCTCCTCCAGCGCGACGTACGGCCGTATCCGCAGCGGGTTGAAGTCCTCCGCGGCGGCCGCCTCGGCCGTACGCGCCTCCAGCAGGGCGTCGGCCGCGCGCGGGCCGCACTCGCAGGAGGGCGTGTTGTCCGCCTGCCGGGGCGCCCCGCACTCGGGGCAGGCCGGGCCGGCGGCCTCCGGGACGCCCGGCCCTTCCGTCCCCGCAGGCACCTGTTCACGTCCCTGAACAGGGGGCTCTCCGGCCCCCTGCTGCCCCGCCCCGGCGGGCCCCACGGGCTTCTCCGGCCCCTCCGGCTGTCCCACGCGTCAGTCCCCTCCCCTTACGGCGCTCGCGTCCCCTCGCGAACTCCAGTGATTATGCAGATCTCAACCACCGTCGCACGCACGTGCCCCTCCGCGCCGCACCAACCGCCGCACGAACCGCGGCCCCCACCGCCCGGCACCGACCGACGGAATACCGGCATTCCGCACGACTGAACAGGCCATAACCGGTCACACCGAACAGGGCGGAAGGTGTGACCAAGTTTTCAGGAGGCCGCCATGACCGGGGACACCGGCAGCACACAGGGCGTGGCCCGCACCACCCCGCACGAGCAGGTCCCGAGCCGTGTCCTGGTCTCCATCGGGGCGCTGCTCCTCGGCATGCTGCTGGCCGCCCTCGACCAGACCATCGTCTCGACGGCGCTGCCCACCATCGTCAGCGACCTCGGCGGCATGGAGCACCTGTCGTGGGTCGTGACGGCGTACCTGCTGGCCGCCACCGCCGCGACGCCGCTGTGGGGCAAGCTCGGCGACCAGTACGGGCGCAAGCGGCTGTTCCAGACGGCGATCGTCCTCTTCCTGGCCGGTTCGGCACTGTGCGGGGTCGCGCAGAGCATGGGCGAGCTGATCGCCTTCCGGGCGGTGCAGGGACTGGGCGGCGGCGGGCTGATGGTGCTGTCGATGGCGATCGTCGGCGACCTGGTGCCACCGCGTGAACGGGGCCGCTACCAGGGCCTGTTCGGCGCGGTGTTCGGCGCCACCAGTGTGCTCGGCCCGCTGCTCGGCGGCGTCTTCACCGAGCACCTCAGCTGGCGCTGGGTCTTCTACATCAACCTGCCCGTCGGTGTGATCGCCCTCGCCGTGATCGCGACCGTCCTGCACATCCCGCGCCGCGCCGACCGCCACGCCATCGACTACCTCGGCACCTTCCTCATCGCCGCCGTCGCCACCTGCCTGGTCCTGGTCGCCTCCCTCGGCGGGACCACCTGGGCCTGGTCGTCGCCGCAGATCATCGGCCTGGCGGTACTGGGCGTCCTGCTGGCCGCGGCGTTCGTGGCCGCCGAACGCCGGGCCGCCGAACCGGTCCTGCCCCTCCGCCTCTTCCGCGTCCGCACCTTTGTGCTGTCGGCCGTGATCAGCCTGGTCGTCGGCTTCGCGCTGTTCGGCGCGATGACGTACCTGCCGACCTTCCTCCAGGTCGTGCAGGGCGTCAGCCCGACCATGTCCGGGGTGCACATGCTGCCGATGGTGATCGGCCTGCTGCTGGCGTCCACCGTCTCCGGCCAGATCGTCAGCCGCACCGGCCGCTGGAAGGTGTTCCCGATCGCCGGCACCGGCGTCACCGCCCTCGGCCTGCTCCTCCTCCACCAACTGGACGAGAACAGCCCCACCGCCGAGATGAGCGCCTTCTTCTTCGTCTTCGGAGCGGGCCTGGGCCTGGTGATGCAGATCCTCGTCCTCATCGTCCAGAACGCCGTCCCGTACGAGGATCTGGGCGTCGCCACCTCCGGTGCCACCTTCTTCCGCTCGATCGGCGCGGCCTTCGGCGTGTCCGTCTTCGGCACCGTCTTCGCGAGCCGTCTCGGCACCCACCTCACGGACGCCTTCCGCGGCGACCGGCTCCCGCCCGGCGTCTCCGCCGACACCCTGAAGTCCGACCCGCGCGGCATCGCCGCCCTGCCCCCGCCCCTGCGCCCGGACGCCGTGCACGCCTACGCCGTCTCCATCACCGACGTCTTCCTCTACGCCGCCCCGGTCGCCCTCCTCGGCTTCGTCCTCGCCTGGTTCCTGAAGGAGGACCGGCTGCGCGGCTCGGTCACCGCCCCCGACGGCGCGCAGACCTTCGCCAGCAACCCGGTCCAGCGCTCCTCCCACGACGAGGTGTGTCGCGCCCTGTCGGTCCTCGGCACCCGGGAGGGCCGCCGCACGGCCTATCGGAAGATCACCACCCGCGCCGGGTACGACCTGCTGCCCGCGACGAGCTGGCTGCTGCTGCGCATCCGGCGGTACGGCTGTGTGGAGCCGGGCCGGCTCGCCGAGGGCAGCGCCGTACCGCTGAACGTCGTCCTGGAGGCCGCCCGGCAGGCCGAGGTCCGGCACCTCGCCGTCCGCCGGGGGCTGGGCCTGATCCTGACCGACCACGGCCGCGAGGCGGCCGAACGGCTCGCGCACGCCCGCGAGGAGTCGCTGGCCGAACTCCTCGGCGACTGGTGGGGTCCCGACCGCCCGAGGGACCTGGTCCGCCTGGTCGAGGAGCTGAACGACGAGCTGTGCGGCGCGGAACGAGAACGCCCGCACGACGACGAACGCGTCCTCACCCGGTCGGGCTGACCCCTACCGCCCGGCCCGCCCGGCCCGCCCGCCCACCGAGCGGCTCGGCGAACCAGTGCTCCGCGCACGGGCTGCCGTTGTACGCCGCTGTCTCCCGGTAACCGATCCGCGCGTACAGCGCACGGGCCGCACCAGGTCCCCGCGCGTGTCCAGCACCTTCCGCCCCGCCCCGTCCCGCCCGCGCAGCTCCCGTACCAGCGGTCGCTGACCTCCGTGCGGTACGCCCGCCGTGCTCCGGCCGCCACCGTTTGACGGGCCCTCAGGGGGTACCCGAACCGCGAACCGGCCCGTACGGAAAGCCGGTTGGGCCGAGAACCTGGAAGGCATCCATGTCCACAGGCGTGATCATCGCTCTGATCGTGTTGGTGGCGGCCGTGATCGTCGCGGCCGTCCTGACCCTGCGCGCCCGGGGCTCCCGGCACGGCGGGAGCCTGAAGCGGCGCTTCGGACCCGAGTACGACCGGACCGTCGCCCGGCACGACGGCGACACGAAGGCGGCCGAACGCGAACTGGCCGAGCGCGTGGAGCGGCACGGCTCACTGCGCGCCAAGCCCCTGGAGCCGGCCGAACGGGACCGGTTCGAGGCGCGCTGGACGGCCGCGCAGGAGCGGTTCGTCGACTCCCCCCGCGAGGCGGTCGCCGAGGCCGACCGGCTGCTCTCCGAGCTGGCCGGCGCCCGCGGCTTCCCGGACGGCGGCCGGTACGAGGAACAGCTCGCCGCGCTGTCCGTGCACCACGCCCACCACGTCGACGGCTACCGGCGCGTGCACCACGCGGCCAACGGCGGCCAGGCGGACGACGGCACCGGCGCCGGCACCGAGCGGCTGCGGGAGGCCATGGTCGAGGCCCGCGCCCTGTTCGAGCGGCTGATCCGCACCGACCACGGCGACCACCGCGCCACCCGCACCCCGGCCCGCGAGCACCACCAGCCCTGGGCCGCCCTGAACCGCCGTCACCCGAAGGAGAGTTGAGCCACATGTCCGACGTGACCCGGCCGACCGGCGGCGCCCCCGCCGAGCACGGCCAGCACCCGACCGGTACCCCCGGCCGGCACCCGACCGAGACCCCCGGCCGGCAGGCTCCGGGCACCGGCCCGGCGCTCGACCCCGACGCCCCGCCCGGCGCCCCCGCGGACCACACGGCCGGCGCCCGCGCCGAGGCCACCCCGCGCCTGCGCACCGAAGGCACCCGACCCACCACCGGAACCCCCACCACCGGAACCCCCGCCACCGAAACCCCTGGTCCCGGCCGGGGCAAGCCCCTCCTCCCGCACGAGGAGTGCGACAAGCTGGAGCAGCGGCTGCACCACGCGGTCTCCGGATTCGTCGACGCCCCGCGCGCCGCGGTGGAGGAGGCCGACCGCGTCCTGGAGGAGATCGCCTCCCGCTTCGCCGACGCGGTGACGCGCCGCCGCCGCACCCTGCGCGCGTCCTGGCAGTCTGCCGACACCGAACGGCAGGCCACGGCCGCCGACACCGAACAGCTCCGCCTGGCCCTGCGGGACTACCGCGAGCTGTCGGAGAACCTCATGCGCCTGTAGGACGACAGGTCACGACAGGTCACGACAGGACACGGCAGGACGCCTACTGCCGCTCCGCCCGGCCCTCCCGCCACCGCCCTACGACCTCTTCGACGTCGTAGGGCTCGAGCCCCAGCGGGGGGCCGGGCGGCGGCTTGAGCAGCATCTCCCGGATCTTCCCGTTCAGCTCCTCGACCATCCGGCGCACGGCCCGCTCCGACGGAGCCTCCGCCACCGCCGTCAGCACGTCCTCCGCCTCCTTGCGCAGCGCCAGCGCCGGCGGCAGCACGGACACGCCCTCGCGGGCCAGCTTCCGCTTGATCCACCACAGTTCGTCGTACGCGGCACCGTCATCGCCAGGCAGCGGTTGCCCCGCGCCCTTCAGCCCGTCGAACGCGCCCCGTTCCTGCGCCTCACGAATCTGCTTGTCGACCCAGCTCTCGAAGTCGACGCCGGGTGGCTTCCGCTCGGTCATGCCCCCCATTGTGCCGGACACCACATACCGGGCGACGACCGAACCGAGCCGCGCAGCCGGGCCGTCAGCCCACCACGCGGGCCAGCGCGAACCCGTCCCACCCCTTGCCGCCGACCGTCTGGATCGCCGTACCGTCGAGCCTCGGGTGGCTGCCGATGAGTTCGACGGCGGCGCGGGTGCCGAGGACATCGGCGTCGGCGCTGGTCGCGTCCGCGACCCGCCCGCCCCGGACCACGTTGTCCACGACGATCAGACTGCCGGTCCGGGTCAGCCGCAGCGCCCACTCCAGGTAGCGGGCGTTGTTGGCCTTGTCGGCGTCGATGAAGACCAGGTCGAAGGGGGGCGGGTTCTCGTCGGCCAGCTCGGGCAGCGACTCCAGCGCGGCCCCGACCCGCACCTCGACGACGCCCTCCAGCCCCGCGCGGGCGATGTTGCGGACGGCGGTCTCGGCGTGCCGGGCGCTGTACTCCAGGCTGATCAGACGGCCGTCGGCGGGCAGGGCGCGGGCCAGCCAGATGGTGCTGTAGCCGCCGAGGGTGCCGATCTCCAGGATGCGGCGGGCGCCCTGGATGCGGGCGAGGAGGTGGAGCAGCTTGCCCTGGGGCGCGGTGACGTTGGCCTGCGGCAGCCGGGCGGACGCGCTGTCCCGCAGGGCGGCGTCGAGGGCGTCGTCGTTCCGGGCGAGGTGGGTGGTGAAGTAGTCGTCCACGTCGTCCCATGTGTGGGCTGTGTGGGCGTCGCTCATGCGTCCCTCCAGTGACCTGACCAGATGTGCTGACGGAGCGTAGCGGCATGGCGTTCGCCGTGTCAGGAGACGGGCGGGTGGTGGCTGACGCGGGGGTGGGTGACGCGACTCGCGCCGCCTGCGACCGCGCGGGGTCGTACCCGCACCCGCGTACGGCGGGAAGGGGACGGGGTGGGGGGTGTCCGCCCGCAGC
>NZ_JBIVWS010000041.1:0-34646 GCF_044768905.1 Streptomyces sp. NPDC090994 | reverse complement strand
CGGCCCTCTCTGCGGGGGGGGGGCGCCCGGTGCGGGGGGGTGTGCCCCCGGGCGGGGGGCGCCCCCCCGCCGCGGGGCAAACCCGACCCCGGGGCGGGGGCCCCCCCCGGGGGGGGGGGGCCCCCCGGCCGGTCAGGTACTGGGCGTGCGGGGCGTCGCCGACTCCCCGCACTCGCGCTCCCGCGCCCCCTCCCGGGTGCGCCCCGCGGCGACCGGGCGCCGCGGATTGCGGCGCAGCCACTCGCCCTCCAGCTGCGCCATCCGCTCGTTGTGGGCCCGCAGCGCGTCGTTCGAGGCGTACAGCAGCGTGTCGTGCCGCGTGCGGTGGATGGTCTCCAGCTCCTTCATGAGCTGCTGGTCGTCCAGGCGACCCGGGTCCACTCCGGTCATGGCGCCGTCCCGCGTGTCGTGTTCGTTCATGCGGGCCGGGTACCCGCCCGGTGACACACCACCACCCCCGAGCGGTATCCGGGAGGGACCCATGGATCTCGCGTTTCTGCACCCCCTCTATGAACACCAGGGGCCCTGGGCCTCCGTGTACGTCGATCTGTCCCGCAACGCGGAGGACACCGCGCACGCCCGTGACCTGATGGCCGCCGCCGTGACCCGGGAGCTGGCGGAGCAGGGCGCCGACGAGGCGACCTGCCGGGCCGCGCGGGAGGCCGTGGAGAGCCTGCGGCACGCCACCGACCCGCACGGCCGGGCGCTGTTCGTGCACGCCGGCCAGGTGGTCCTCGACACTCCGCTGGCACGTCCGCCGCAGGGCGGCACCACGGTCCACTGGGCACCGCTGCCGCGGGTCTCGCCGCTGCTGGAGCTGGCCGGTGAGGACGCGGTGTGCGTGGTGGCGTACATCGACCGCAAGGGCGCCGACTTCGAGCTGCGCTCCGCGCTGGGCGACTCGGACGCGGGCGGGGTGACCGGCCGGCAGTGGCCGGTGCACCGCACCAGCTCCGTCGACTGGTCGGAGCGCCACTTCCAGCTGCGGGTGGAGAACACCTGGGAGCACAACGCGGCGGAGATCGCCGACGCGCTCGCCGTGTGCCAGGAGGAGACCGGTGCCGATCTGCTGATCCTGGTCGGCGACGGCCGGGAGTGCCGGTCCGTGCACGAGCGGCTGCCGAAGCGGCTCCAGAGCCGCGTGGTGGAGGCCGCGCACGGCACCGGGAGCCGGCTGCTCGACGAGGAGGTGCAGCGGCTGCGCGAGGAGCACGTCACCGCGCGGGCCCAGGAGGACCTGGACCGGTTCCTGGCCGCCCGCACCCCGGACGGCGAGGGCCGGGCCGCCGCCGTGGAGGGTGTGCCCGCGCTGGTCGAGGCGGCGCGGGAACACCGTATCGACGAGCTGCTGGTCATCCCGGACGGGCCGGACACCCACCGCGAGGTGTGGATCGGTGAGGACGCCGACCAGCTCGCGGTGCGGCGCACCGAGCTGAAGACGCTCGGCGAGCAGAACTCCTGGTCGGCGCGGGCGGACGACGCGCTGCTGCGCTCGGCCGTGATGACCGGCGCCCCGGCGATCTCGGTCCTGCCGGCGCTGCCGGAGACGGAGGACCGCCAGGACACACCGGTGGGCGGGCTGGGGGCGCTGCTGCGCTGGAGGTGAGTCAGCGCGCCCGCTCGACCCGCCGCTCGTCCCACACCGGCTCCGGCGTCTCCCGGACCCGGCCGTCGCTGCCGAAGACCAGGTAACGGTCGAAGGCGCGGGCGAACCAGCGGTCGTGGGTGACCGCGAGGACCGTGCCCTCGAAGGACTCCAGGCCCTCCTGGAGGGCCTCGGCGGACTCCAGGTCGAGGTTGTCGGTGGGCTCGTCCAGGAGCAGGGCGGTGACGCCCTGCAACTCCAGCAGGAGGATCTGGAAGCGGGCCTGCTGGCCGCCGGAGAGGCGGTCGAAGGTCTGTTCGGCCTGGCCGGTCAGCTCGTAGCGGCGCAGCCGGGACATGGCGGCGCCCCGGTCCTGGGCGTGTTCCTTCCACAGGATGTCGAGGAGGGTGCGGCCGAGCAGCTCGGGGTGGGCGTGGGTCTGGGCGAAGTGGCCCGCGACGACCCGCGCGCCGAGCTTGACCAGCCCGGTGTGCGCGACGTCCTCGCCGGCCAGCAGGCGCAGGAAGTGGGACTTGCCGGAGCCGTTGGAGCCGAGGACGGCGACCCGCTCGCCGTAGAAGACCTCCAGGTCGAAGGGTTTCATCAGGCCGGTCAGTTCGAGGTTCTCGCAGGTGACGGCCCGTACGCCGGTCCGGCCGCCCTTGAGGCGCATGCGGATGTCCTGCTCGCGCGGCGGCTCGGGCGGCGGGCCGGCCTCCTCGAACTTGCGCAGCCGGGTCTGGGCGGCGTGGTAGCGGGAGGCCATCTCGTGGCTGACCGAGGCGGCCTGCCGCAGGTTCAGCACCAGCTTCTTCAGCTGGGCGTGTTTCTCGTCCCAGCGGCGGCGCAGCTCCTCGAAGCGGGCGAAGCGCTCGCGGCGGGCCTCGTGGTACGTGGCGAAGGAGCCGCCGTGCACCCAGGCGTCGGCGCCGGCCGGGCCCGGTTCGAGGGAGACGATGCGCTCGGCGGCGCGGGCGAGCAGCTCGCGGTCGTGGGAGACGAAGAGGACGGTCTTGCGGGTCTCGGCGAGCCGCTCCTCCAGCCAGCGCTTGCCGGGGACGTCGAGGTAGTTGTCCGGCTCGTCCAGCAGGAGCACCTGGTCGGTGCCGCGCAGCAGCGCCTCCAGGACGAGGCGTTTCTGCTCGCCGCCGGAGAGGGTGCGCACCTGCCGCCACTGCGCCTTCTCGTACGGCACGCCCAGCGCGGCGGTGGTGCACATGTCCCACAGCGTCTCCGCCTCGTAGCCGCGTGCCTCCGCCCAGTCGGACAGGGCCTGCGCGTACCGCATCTGGGCGGCCTCGTCGTCGACGGTCATGACGGCGTGCTCGGCGGCGTCCACCGCGCGGGCGGCGTCACGGATGCGCGGCGGGGCGACGGAGACCAGCAGGTCGCGTACGGTCGTCTCGTCCCGTACGGAGCCGACGAACTGGCGCATCACGCCGAGGCCGCCGCTGACGGTGACGGTGCCCTCGTGCGGCTTCAGCTCACCGGAGAGCAGGCGCAGCAGGGTGGTCTTGCCCGCCCCGTTGGGGCCGACCAGGGCCACGACGGCGCCCTCCCCCACGCGGAAGGAGACGTCGCCGAGCAGCGTCCTCCCGTCGGGCAGGTGGTACTCCAGATGCGCTGCTTCGAGATGGCCCATGGGGTGATTGTCCCCGGTACGGCCCCCTGCCGGGCAACCGATTTCCGCGCGGGTCTGCGGGCGGCGTCCGTGAGGCACGCGGGGGCGGCAGGAACGGCCCGCAGCAGGGTAGGCGGGAGGCATGAGCCCCGACGTAGACCTCACCGTCCCGCTGCCCGGCCCGCGACCCGTCCGCACGGCCTTGCTCGGCCTGGACCACCGTCTGTTCGAGGCGGTCGCCGCCCGGCACTGGCCCGGCGGCGACCGGGTGCTGCCCCGGCTGAGCCGCAGTGCCAACCACGGCGTGCTGTGGTTCGCGGCCGCCGCGGCGCTGGCCGCGTCCCGCACACCCCGGGCCCGCCGGGCCGCCGTGCGCGGCCTCGCCTCGCTGGGCGTGGCCTCGCTGACCATCAACACCCTCGGCAAGCGTTCGGTGCGCCGGCCGCGTCCGGTCCTCGACCCGGTGCCGCTGGTACGGCAGCTGAAGCGCCAGCCGATCACCACCTCGTTCCCCTCCGGGCACGCCGCCTCGGCCGCCGCCTTCGCCACCGGGGTGGCGCTGGAGTCGCCGGCCTGGGGCGCGGCCGTGGCGCCGGTGGCCGCGGCGGTCGCCGCCTCCCGGGTCTACACCGGCGTCCACTTCCCCAGTGACGTGCTGGCGGGGGCGGCGCTCGGGGTGGGGGCCGCGTTCGCCGTACGGGGACTGGTGCCCACCCGGGCCCAGCTGATTCCGCCGGCCCGGCCGGTCGCCGAGGTGCCGGCGCTGTCCGGCGGCGAGGGTCTGGTGATGGTGGCCAACCTCGGCTCGGGCACCTCGGAACGGGTGCGGGCGCTGTGCGACGCGCTGCCGCTGGCCGAGGTCATCGAGGCCGAACCCGCCGACGTGCCGGCCGAGTTGGAGAAGGCGGCGGGCCGGGCCCGGGTGCTCGGCGTGTGCGGCGGCGACGGCACGGTGAACGCGGCGGCCTCGGTCGCCCTGCGGCACGGGCTGCCGCTGGCGGTGCTGCCCGGCGGCACGCTGAACCACTTCGCCTACGACCTGGGCGTGGAGGACGTCCGGGCGCTGTGCCGGGCGCTGGAGCGGGGCGAGGGGGTGCGGGTGGACGTGGGCCGGTTCACCTCCGGTCGGCTGGACGGGATCTTCCTGAACACCTTCAGCCTCGGCGTGTACCCCGAGCTGGTGCGCGAGCGGGAGCGCTTCTCGCACCGGATCGGCGGCTGGCCCGCCGGGGTACTGGCGGCCGTACGGGTGCTGCGCGCCGACCGGCATCCGCTGCGGGCCGAGGTCGGGGGCCGCACCCGGCCGCTGTGGCTGCTGTTCGCGGGCAACGGCACGTACCACCGCATGGGCCTGGCGCCGGGCCGCCGCCTCGATCTGGCGGACGGCCGGCTCGACGTCCGGGTGGTGCACGGCGGCAGCCGGCCCGCGCTGCGGCTGCTGTCCGCGGCCTTCGCCGGCCCGCTCACCCGCTCCCCCGCCCACGCGGCGGTACGGGTGGGGCGGCTGCGGCTGGCCGGGGTCGCGCCGGGGACGCTGCTGGCGTACGACGGCGAGGTCACCGAGACCGAGGGCGACGTGACGGTGGAGAAACTGCCCGAGGCGCTCACGGTGTACCGTCCGCTGACCTGACCTGACTTGATCTACCCTGACTTGATCTGCCCTGACATCCCGTCATCCCATATAGCGAAACTCCGGGTCTCATCATGTGATCGACGAGCGTACGGTGGTCCCAGCCGCCTGAGAGGGGATCAGCGATGCCGAAGCCGCAGGAGACCGCCGTCTACACGCACGGGCACCACGAGTCCGTGCTCCGGTCGCACACCTGGCGCACCGCCGCCAACTCCGCCGGGTACCTGCTCGGCTCCCTGAAGCCGCACATGAGGATCCTGGACATCGGGTGCGGTCCGGGCACCATCACCGCGGACCTCGCGACGCTGGTCCCGGACGGCCACGTCACCGGCGTCGACCGGGCCCCGGAGATCCTGGACCGGGCCCGGTCGACGGCCGCCGGCCGGGGACTGACGAACATCGACTTCGCGGTGGCGGACGTGCACGCCCTGGACCACCCCGACGACACCTTCTGCGTGGTCCACGCCCACCAGGTGCTCCAGCACGTGGGCGATCCCGTGCGGGCGCTGCGCGAGATGCGGCGGGTGACGAAGCCGAACGGGTTCGTCGCCGTCCGCGACTCGGACTACGGCGCCATGACCTGGTACCCGGCGTCGGCGGGGCTGGACGACTGGCTGGACCTGTACCGGCGGGTGGCCCGGGCCAACGGCGGCGAGCCGGACGCCGGGCGCCGGCTGAAGGCGTGGGCGCTCCAGGCGGGGTTCACCGACGTCACCGCCACCTCCAGCGCCTGGACCTTCAGCACGCCCGAGGAGCGGACCTGGTGGGGCGGCCTGTGGGCGGACCGCACCGTGGAGTCGGCGTACGCCGGGCGGGCCACCGGGGGCGGCCACGCGACGGCGGAGGAACTGCGGGCCGTTTCGGCGGCCTGGCGGAATTGGGCGCAGCAGCCCGACGGCTGGTTCGCGGTTCTGCACGGAGAAATTCTGTGCCGGAAAGAAGCCTGATCGACGAAATTCGGGACACCAGTACGGCAGGAGGTAATAATCATGGTCCCGCTTCTGCTCGTACTGTTGCTCGCACTCATTCTTTTCGGCGCCGGATTCGCTCTGAAGGTGCTCTGGTGGGTCGCCCTGGTCGTCATCGTGCTGTGGCTGCTGGGCTTCCTGGTCCGCGGCACCAGCGCCGGAGGCGGCCGGAGTCGCTGGTACCGGTGGTGAGCCGGTACAGACCCTGAACACAGGGTGAGAACACAGGGTGAGGCCGCTGCCCCGGGAGATTCACTCCCGGGGCAGCAGCGGTCCCAGCGGCCCGAGGTCCAGATTCAGGTCCTCGGGCCGCAGTCCGTACCGCTCCCGCAGCTCGGTCATGCGGTCGTCGAGCAGCATCAGGGTGAGCCCGATGCGCTCCTCCTGGTCCTCGCTGAGGTCGCCCTGGTCGAAGCGGCGCAGCGCCTGCCGCTCCATGAGCTGGCGCAGCAGTTCGACCACGGTCAGCACCAGTTTGATCAGGTCGCGTTCGACGGTGTCGGGCTGGAACTCGATCCTGCCGTGTCGCTCGCTCACGTCAGTCCTCCCACGGTGAGGGGACGTTGGCGTTGACCGAGCTGATCAGCGCGTTCAGGTCGATACGGACCAGGTCCACGTCCGCGATGCGCAGCGTGAGGTCCCCCGTGATCACGACCCCGCCGGCCAGCAGCCGGTCGAGCAGGTCGACCAGGGCGATCTCCCTGCGTTCCACGACGGTCATGAACCCTCCCCCGTGTTTTCCCCGGCGAACGAATAGGCGGCCCACGGGCCGGTGAGTTCCACGCGAATTCCCGGGGCGTCGTCCTTCGTGCGGTCGACCAGTTCCACGAATTCCTCGGAGAGATCGCGCCGCACCAGATAGGCGGCGTTGAGTACGTTGCGCCCGGCGGCGCCGGAAAGCTGGGGATTCTGGGGCGCGTGCAGACGGGTGTCGTCGGCCCGGGCGGACAGCGTCCCGTGCAGCCGGCCGGCGAACTCCTCCGCCCGCTGCCACAGGTCCTCGCTCGCCCGCGCGCGCATGCGCCGCCGGATCAGGTAGTCGCGCCCGGAGGCGGGCTTGCCCGGCGGTTCCCGGTCCTCGCTCTGCCCGCCGCCGCCCTCGACGTACACCTTGACGCCCCACTCGACTCGGCCGTCCAGCCGTTCGAGGGTGCGCAGGAAGTCCCGCTCGCGTTCCTCCATCATCACGCGGACGCCGCTGTCGTCCCGGAAGACCGTGGCCAGCCGGAGCGGCAGCGGCGTGGTGACGACGGTCAGCGCGTCGATCACCTGCTGGTGGGCGCGGGCGGTCGCCGCCAGCCAGTCCAGGTCCTCCAGGTGGGCCTTCAGGGACTCCTCGGTGAAGTCCGCCTCGGGGACATGGCTGACGACGGCGACCAGACCGTGGTGGCGCAGCGTTCTGGGCGGATCGCCCGCCACCCCGGTCAGCTGCGACTGGAGGGCCGCGTCGAAGGGGCGGCAGACGGCGTAGACGTACCGCAGTCCGCTCATGGGGCTTCCTCCTCCTCTCGGGCCCGGCCCCGCTCGCCCTGCTCCAGCGGGGTGCGGCCCGATTCCAGCTCGGCCAGCCGTTCGCGCAGTTCCCGGTTCTCCCGGGCGAGTTCCTTGTGCTTGGCGTTCGAGGAGAGCGCCGGGTCGCTCTCCCACCAGTCGATGCCCATCTCCTTGGCCTTGTCGACGGAGGCGACGATGAGCCGCAGTTTGATGGTGAGCAGCTCGATGTCGAGCAGGTTGATCCGGATGTCGCCCGCGATGACGACGCCCTTGTCCAGCACCCGCTCCAGGATGTCGGCGAGATTGGCGCTCTGCCCCTGGCCGAAGGGTTCGGGCATACGGCTGGGTGTCGTCATCTACGGCTCCCGTGCTCGGCGTACTCGTCTTCCTCGCGGTACGCGTCGTCCCGGCCGGCACGGTCGTCCCGGTCGTCCTCGTCCTCGGCTTCGTACGCGGCGTCCTCGTCGTCCTCCGCGTACTCGTCCTCGGGCTCGTCCTCGGGCTCCTCGTCCTCCTCGTCCTCCTCGTCCTCGTCGTACTCGGCGGCCTCCTGGTTCTCCTGGTCCTCCTGGTCCTCCTCGTCGTACGGGGCCTCTTCCTCAGGTTCCCCGTGTTCCCCTTGGCTCTCCCGCTCCTCCCGTTCCTCCTCCTCGACCGCGTCCTCGTGGCTGCGGACGACCTCGCCGTCGCGGATCTCCCCGCGCCAGCCGTCCTCCGCCTCGCCCTTGAGCGTGATGAAGCGGACGTAGTTCTTCAGGTCGAGCCTCAGGCGGCGGCCCTGGGCGCGCCAGATGTTGCCGGTCTTCTCGAACAGGCCCTGGGGGTAGTACTCGACGACCACCAGGACGCGGGTGAGGTTCTCGGCGAGGCGGTGGAAGGAGACGACGCCCTTCGTGGTCCCCTTGGCGCCCTCGGAGGTCCAGGAGATCCGGTCGTCGGGCACCTGCTCGGTGGTCTTCGCCTTCCAGCCGCGGTTGGACCAGAAGACCTTCAGCTGCCAGTCGGAGGTGGTGTCGTCGGCGCGGTTCGCGCTCTTGACGCCCTTGGCGAAGGTGCTGAAGTCCTGGTACTGGGTCCACTGGTCGTAGGCGGTGCGCAGCGGGACGCCGACGTCGACGTACTCGATGATGACCGTCGGCTTCTTGCCGGCGCCGCCCTTGCGCTTGCCCTTGCCGCCGCCGAGGTTCTTGAACGCGCCGACCACGTTGTCCTTCAGCCGGCCTGCGCCGACCTCCACCGCGGTGCGCATCGGGCTCTTGCCCTCGGCGAGCTTGCGGCCGCTGTCGAGGGCGAGCTTGGCGAAACCGGGGCTGTTGCCGTCGGCGATGTCGTTCAGCTTGACGGTGGTCTCGCCGAGCTTGCGGCCGACGCCGACCAGCATGCGGGTGGCCTGGGCGGCGAGGTACTGCTGCACCTCGTCCTTGAGCCGGTCGGCGGCCTCGCTGCGGGCCAGGTCGGTCAGCGGGTTGTTCTTCGCCGCGCCGCCCGCCTTGGAGGCCGCCGATCCCAGGGTGTCGGTCATCGCTCACCGCCTCCCTTCGGCAGCCGGGCCCGGGTACCTCGGGCGGCGCCCCGGGCCGACTTCGTCGCCGACTGCGTCCGCTTCGCCGCGGACTTCGCGGCCGCGGTCTTCCTGGCCGGGGCCTTCTTCGCCGGGGCCTTCTTCGCGGCGGTCTTCTTGGCGGCGGCCTTCTTCGCCGACGCGGGCGCCTTCTTCACGGCCTCCGGCGCCGCCTCGTCGGCGTCGTCGTATCCGTCGTCGCGGTCGTACCCGTCATCGCGGTCGTACCCGTCGGCGTCGTCGTATCCGTCGTCGCGGTCGTACCCGTCGTCGCGGTCGTCGTCGGTGTCACGGTCCTCGTCGGTGTCCGCGCCGGTCACACGCGAGGCGACGCCCGAGAGCTGGTCGCGCACCTGGGAGGTACGGCCGTGCAGCCGGTCGGCGAGCCCGTTGATCTGCCGCTCGACCAGCGCGCCCGTGGCCGCCTTGCCGACACCCCGCATGTCCTGCCGCAGCTGGTCGCCGATCTCCTTGAACTGCGGATTGTTCTGCAGCTGGGTGGAGACCAGGTCCGCGATGCCGCGCGGGGTGAGGTTCATCCGCTTGCCCGCCACCGCCGTGCCCACGGCGATCGCGACTTTCAGTTTCTTCGTGCGTCCCAGCAGATAGCCGGCCCCTACCGCGAGGCCGAGTCCCACTCGATTCATGGTGTCGTCCCGTTGCCCGTTCCCGCGCTGTGGCGCGAAGCGATCTCCAGCCGGTCCAGGAGTTCGTCCTCCTGCCGGTCGAACTCCTCCTCCGTGATCTCGCCGGCCTCCAACCGCTCCTCCAGTCGGGCGAGTTCGGCTCGTACGGTGGCCGGGTCGTAGTAGATCCGCTCGGCTTCCTGGAGTACCTGTCTGATGGCCCAGGCGCTGCCGCGTGCCGGTGCGAACGGCAGCAGCAGCACCTCGGAGATCAGGCCCATGTCGTCACCCCGCTCCGGTACCGGCGCCGCCGCCCGCCGCGGTGCCCGCGGGCTCGGCGGGGCCGGGCTCCACGAAGCTGTACGGCGGCAGCGGCCCGTTGATCCGCACCTCCAGGTGCGGCAGTTCCTGGCGGGCGCGCTCCACGGCCGCCAGGAAGGTCTCGGCCCGCTCCCGGTCCACCAGGAACGACACGTTGGCCAGCCAGCCCGTGGACTCGGGCCCGACGCTGACCGCGTCGGCCTCCGTCTCCAGGGCGCGCTGGAGCGCGGCGGCGTCCTCGGCCTCCCGGGCCTGGACCGCCGCGGCGACCATCTCACCGAGCTGGATCTTGCTCTCGTAACTGCCGCCGCCCGCCTTCCGGTTGGCCTCGGCCAGTGCGCGGATCTCCGGGCTGGTGGCCATCACGTGGTGCAGTACGGCCTCCTCCACGTGGTTGGCCTTGATGTTGTACT
Organism: Streptomyces sp. NPDC090994; assembly: GCF_044768905.1. Classification (NCBI taxonomy): domain Bacteria; kingdom Bacillati; phylum Actinomycetota; class Actinomycetes; order Kitasatosporales; family Streptomycetaceae; genus Streptomyces; species Streptomyces sp. NPDC090994. The sequence goes on along the minus strand of NZ_JBIVWS010000041.1, from coordinate 24,427 downwards.
CGACCCGGTTGTCCAGGGCGCGCAGCCGCTCCTTGTAGTGCTCGGCGCGTTCGGCGAGCACGCCGGTGACCGCCTTGTCGTCGGGGGCGACGCTGCCGAACCGCATGGGCAGCACACAGCCGGCCGCGCCCGCCTCGGCGAGCACGTTCTGGTGGGCGAGCAGGTCCTTGCGCTTGGGCCGCAGCCCCTCGGGGGCGTCGCTGACGACGGCCGCCAGCTCGCCCTCGGTCAGCACCCGCACCGGGCGCGGCGGGTCGCCGACGCCGGCCAGGTCCTCCGGGAGCGAGGGGTGCGCGCTCGCGGTGATGCCGTAGACGTACGTGCTCACTCCTGCTCCTCCTTACGACGCGAGGACGTCGACCTGCGGGCACGCGGGCGGGACTCGGTCTCGGCCTCGCCGCGGGCCTGCTTGAAGGCGTCCGAGATGGTCTCGGCGGCGCCGGACAGCGCCCCCTTGGACTTGCCGCGCGCGCCGGACTCGGTCATGGTCCCGACCAGGTCGGGCAGGCCCGGGTTCTTGCGCGGGCCGGCCTCCAGGTCGAGGCGGTTGCACGCCTCGGCGAAGCGCAGGTAGGTGTCGACGCTGGCGACGACGACCCGGACGTCGATCTTGAGGATCTCGATGCCGACCAGGGACACCCGCACGAATGCGTCGATGACGAGCCCCCTGTCCAGGACGAGTTCGAGCACGTCGTAGAGGCCGCTGCTGCCGCCTCCGCCTCCGGTCTGCTGTGCCGGTACGACAGTCATTCCGGCTGATCCCTCCTTGAGTCGGTGGGTCTGTGGGTCTGTGGGTCTGTGGGTCTCTGGGTCTGTGGGTCTGTGGATGTAGTGCCGGACGGCCCGGTGGGCCCGGTGGGCCCGGTCCGCCCGGCCCAGGGTCTAGTGGCCGCCGGACCTGCGTGCGTCGGACCGTCCGCGCTCGTAGCGGCGGACCCGGCGGTATCCGGTGAGCTGCCCGTCGGCGTCGAGTTCCACCTCGTAGCTCGCCATCAGGCTCATCGTGTCGGGGACACGCTCCAGTTCGAGCACCTCGACCTCCAGGGCCCAGCCCTCCTCCGTCTGCTCGAAGGACGACACGGACTCGGCGGTCATGCCGGTCAGCTCCGCGAGCTGTGCGCGTGCCTCGCGCAGCACCTCCATCGGGCGGGGCCGACGTGACTCACCGGACGTCTGGGACGTCTGGGACGTCTGGGACTTCTGCGACTCCTGCGGCTTTTGCGCCTTCTGTGAATCCTGTGAACTCTGTTGCATGGGTTGCGAATCGGACGTGTTCTTTGTGTTCGACATGGCCACCTCCCCCTCCGTGTGGCCGCAAGAGTGTTCGCCAAACCTTTACGAGCACACGCGTCTGCTCCGCGCAACCCGGAGCAGGCCGAACGGGTGAGAACCGGGCCGCGCCGGGTCAGCCGCGCAGGGCCGCCAGCCGCCGCCGGGCCGGCCCCAGGGTCCGGCCACGCCGCATGAGGTCGCCCCACGGGTCGGTACGGGCCTGCTCGACCGCGTCCGTGACGGTCCAGCGGCGGGCGTGCAGCGCGGGGTCGTCCAGTCGGTCCCGGCCGAAGGGAGTGGCCACGGGGGCGCCCGGCCTGGCCCGCACCGTGTAGGGGGCCACGGCGGTCTGCGCGTAGGCGTTGCGCTGGACGTCGAGGTAGAGCCGGTCGCCGCGGTCCTTCTTGCGGGCGGCGGTGGTGAGCCGGTCGGGGTGGGCGGCGGCGAGGGTCTCGGCGACGAGGTGGGCGAAGTCCCGTACCTCGGCGAAGTCCGGCCGCCCGCGCAGCGGCACGATCACGTGCAGGCCCCGGGAGCCGGTGGTCATCAGCGCCGACGGCAGGCGCAGCGAGTCGAGCAGCTCGCCCAGCAGCACGGCCGCCTCGCGGACGGTCTCGAAGTCGTCGACGCCCGGGTCGAGGTCGAAGACCATGCGGTCGGGGTGGTGCGGGCGGTCGGCGCGGGACAGCCAGCGGTGCAGGGTGAGGGCCGCCTGGTCGGCGAGGTAGAGGAGGGTGGCGGTGTCGTCGCAGACGGTGTGGCGGACCGTGCCGCCCTCCTTGGGCAGTTCCACGCGGGTGATCCGGTCCGGATAGTGCGCGGGCGTGTTCTTCTGCATGAACACCGGGCCGTCGATGCCGTCCGGGTGCCGCTCCAGCATCAGCGGGCGGCCCCGCAGGTGCGGCAGCAGATACGGGGCGACGGCCCGGTAGTAGTCGACCAGGTCGCCCTTGGTGACCTGGTCGGCGGTCTTCTCCGCCGGGAAGAGGACCTTGTCCGGCCGGTGCACCTCGACGGTGCCGGGGCCGGCCCGCACCTTCCGTGCGGCGGCTGGGCTCACGGCACCACCGCCTGCTCCACCAGCAGCCGGCCGGCCGTGGCGATCGACTCGGCGTCGATGCCGGACGCGTGCAGCTGCTCGTCCGGCGCGGCCGAGCCCGGCATCGTACGCACCGCGAGCCGGACCAGCCGGGGCACGGGGCCGCCGTCGGCGAACGCCTCCGCGACCGCGTCACCGAGGCCGCCCTCGGGGTGGTGGTCCTCGACGGTGACCAGACAGCCGGTCTCCTCGGCGGCCCGGCGCAGGGTGTCCCGGTCCACCGGCTTGACCGAGTACAGGTCGATCACCCGGGCCGCGATGCCCTCCCGGGCCAGGGCGTCGGCGGCGGCCAGCGCCTCGGACACGGTGACGCCCGCCGCGACGAACGTGAGCCGGTCGTCCTCGCCGGACGAGCGCAGCACCTTGCTGCCGCCGACGGGGAACTCCTCGTCGGGCCCGTAGATCACCTCGCCGGCGCCGCGCGAGGTCCGCAGATAGCGGATGCCCTCCAGACCGGCCGCCTCGGCGACCAGGCGCGCGGTCTGGTTGGCGTCGCACGGGTACAGCACGGTCGAGCCGTGCACGGCCCGCATCATCGCCAGGTCCTCCAGACCCATCTGGCTCGGCCCGTCCTGGCCGATGGCGGTGCCCGCGTGGGAGCCGTTGAGGACGATCCCGGAGCCGCTGACGGACGCCATGCGGATGAAGTCGTGGGCGCGGGTGAGGAACGCCGCGAAGGTGGAGGCGTACGGCAGCCTGCCGCGCGCCGCCATGCCGACGGCCGTGGCGACCAGCTGCTGTTCGGCGATGTAGCACTCGAAGTAGCGGTCGGGGTGCTCCTTGGCGAACAGCTCCGCGCGGGTGGAGTCGCCCACCTCGCCGTCCAGCACGACGACGTCGCCGCGGGCGGTGCCCAGGGCGGTCAGCGCCTGTCCGAAGGCGTCCCGGGTGGCCGCCTGCTCGCCCTTCTCCCAGCGCGGCAGCTCCAGCCGGCCGCCGCCGTCCGGGTGCGGCGCCTGCGCGGACCTGGCGACGGGCTCCTGGACGTGCACGGTCAGGGAGCGCGGTCCGCCCAGCTCCTCGATGGCCTCGGCGGCGTCCTTGACCGGCTTGCCGTGCAGCCCCTCGCGGTCCTCGGTGGCCGCGACGCCCTTGCCCTTGAGGGTGCGGGCGATGATCGCGGTGGGCTGGCCGCGGGTGGAGAGCGCCTCTCCGTAGGCCCGGTCGACGGCGTCCACGTCATGGCCGTCGATCTCGACCGTGTGCCAGTCGAAGGCCCGGAAGCGGCGGGCGTAGGCGTCCAGGTCGTGGCCGTGCCGGGTCGCGCCGCGCTGGCCGAGCCGGTTGACGTCGACGATCACGGTCAGGTTGTCGAGCCGCTCGTACCCGGCGTGCTCGGCCGCCTCCCAGACGGACCCCTCGGCCAGCTCGCTGTCCCCGCACAGCACCCACACGCGGTACCCGGTGCGGTCCAGGCGCGCTCCGGCCAGCGCGATGCCGACGCCGACGGGCAGGCCCTGCCCCAGCGACCCGGTGGCGGTCTCGACCCAGGGCAGCCGCTGCGGCGTGGGGTGCCCCTCCAGCCGGCTGCCCAGCTTGCGGAAGGTGCGCAGTTCCTCGTCGTCGATGACGCCGGCCGCCTTGTAGGCGGAGTAGAGGAGGGGGGAGGCGTGTCCCTTGGAGAGGACGAAGCGGTCGTTGCCCGGGTGGGCGGGGCGCTCGAAGTCGTAGCGCAGGTGGTTGGCCAGCAGTACGGCCATCAGGTCGGCGGCGGACATCGAGGACGTCGGGTGTCCCGAGCCCGCGGCGTCGGCCGCGCGCACGCTGTCGACGCGCAGCTGCTGTCCGAGTTCGACGAGTTCCTCGGTGTTCATGTGTCTCCTTCCGCGGGGTCGTCGTCGGCACGCTTGACGGGGCCGGGAGCCACGCCGGGACCGGGGGGCGGCTGGTCCGGCGGGGGTTCGACGCCGGGCCGGCCCCTCGCGGGCTCGCCGCCCGGGTGGGCCTTGGCGGGTTCGCCGCCGGGTTGCGCCTTGGCCGGTTCCCCGCCGGGCTGCCCCTTGGCGGGCTCCCCGCCCGGCTGTCCCTTGGCCTGTCCCTTGGCCGGCTCGTTGCCCGGCCCGCTCGCCGCACTCACCTGACTCACCTCACCGATCCGACTCGCCTCGCGGACGTGTCCGTCGCCGACCGCCCGGCACGCGTGCCGCCTCGGGCGACGACGACGCGTCGGGCCTTTCGCGTCCCCCCGGCCAGACCCCCCAAACGTGCGCGAGCACCCCGTACCGCCGGTTCCCGGCCGGGCCCGCGGGTATCCGGCCGGCGGACCTCTGCCGCACGAAGGCGCCGCCGCGGCTCTGGCCCCGGCGGCCCGTGTCACGCCCTGCCGTGCGGCCCCTCGGGGTCGCTGTCGCCCCGGCGGGGTGCCCCGGCGCCCGTGCCCGGCGTCCCGGGTGCGGTGGGCGGCATCGGCGGGTACGGCACACCGGCCCCGCCCTGCGGCGCGGCGGGTGCCGTCCCGCCCAGCGGGCGCCCGCCGACGGTCCCGTGCCCCGCGCCCGTACCCGGCCCGGAGGGCTTCGCGGCGCCGCGCAGCAGGTAGGCGGCGACGGCGAGCAGCGCGGCCGTGATCAGCGCGGCGGCCCAGCCGGGCAGCCCGACGGCGAGCGCGAGGCCCACCGCGAGCGCCACCGCCGCGCCGGCGTACAGCGCGGCGGCTCCGGACGCCGCGTACAGCGTCGCCGTACGGCGCTGCTTGCGCGTCTGCTCCCGCAACTCGTCCCGGATGGTCTCGCGGGCCACTTGGGCCAACTCGTCGACCAAGTGCTTGTCCAGGTGCTCCACGTGTGTCAGTCGGTCGTCCATGCCGGCCGGGTACCCGCAACCCGGTGGTCCATGAGCGGCCCGCCCCGGTCGCCAACTAGGCTTTTCCGCATGGACATTCTGGGAACCACACTGCGCGTCTACGTCGACGACCTGGACAAGGTGATCCCCTTCTACGAGGGTCTCGCCGGCGGCCGGGCCATGCGGTTCGAACGCGGCGGCGTCCACGTGGCGGCGGTCGGCTGTTTCTTGCTGATGAGCGGGCCGGAGTCCCAGCTGGAAGTGTTGCGCAAGGTGGCCGCGACGATCGCCGTGACCGACGTGGAGGAGACGGCCCGGGTCGTGACCGGCCTCGGCGGCGAGGTCGTCGCCGGTCCGCTCCCGACGCCGGCGGGCCGCAACCTGATCGCCCGTCACCCGGACGGTTCGGTGTACGAGTACGCCGACCGGAAGGCGTGACGGCGGACCGCGTCAGACCCCGGGGCCGGCCGTGATCGCCCACCGCTGGTGATCACGCCAGGCCCCGTCGACGTACAGCATCTTCGGCGAGAAGCCCTCCAGGCGGAAGCCGCAGGCGCGGGCCAGGGCGATGGAGGCGGCGTTGCCCGGCTGCACGTTGATCTCCAGCCGGTGCAGCCGCATCGGCCCGAAGGCGTACCGCACGACGAGGCCGAGTCCCTCGCGCATCAGGCCGCGCCCGGCGGCGTGGGCGAAGGCGCCGTAGCCGAGCGCCCCGCTGAGGAACCCGCCCGCCACGATGTTGTTGATGTTGACGAACCCGGCGAGGGAGCCGTCGCGCACGTCGCAGACCAGGAACCCGGCCTTGGCCGGGTCCTCGATCAGCCGGCCGGCGTACCGGGCGTACGCCTCGGCGGTGTCCGGCGGGAAGAGCCAGGGGTGGTGCAGGTCCTTGCTCTCCCGGGTCCGGGCGGTGAACTCGGCTCCGTCGTCGAGGGTGAAGTGGCGTATGCCCACCCGGGGGCCCTCGGCGAGGTGGCGGGGCGGCGTGTCGTGCGGCATCCCGTCAGCGTACGCGGGCCTCAGCGCAGCGCCGGTTCGTCCAGGGTGAGCGTGCCCGCGTCCGCGTCCAGCTCGGCGCCGACCCCGAACGGCACGGTCAGCGCAGCCGCGCAGTGCCCGAACCCGAAGTCCGCGGCGACGGGCACGCCGAGGCCGCCGAGCCGGTCCAGGAACAGCGCCCGGAGCCGGTCGGCCGGCCCGCACCCCACCCAGGAGCCGAGCAGGACGCCCCGTACTCCCTCCAGCCAGCCGGCCCGCAGCAGTTGGGTGAGGCAGCGGTCGAGACGGTACGGCTCCTCCGCCACGTCCTCCAGGCACAGCAGTCCGCCGCGCGCGCCGGGCCGGGCGCCCGGGATGCCCAGTTCGGCGGCGAGCAGGGACAGACAGCCGCCGAGGGTGACGCCCCGGGCCCGGCCGGGGATGAGCGGCGTGCCGCCGGAGGTGATCGTGCGGACCGTCTCCGGGGCGAACAGCGTGGCCCGCAGGTGTTCCTGGGCCCGCGCCTCCTTCAGGAAGTCGACGCCCGCCGCCATCGGCCCGTGCAGCGTGACCAGGCCGAGCCGGACGGCGAACGCCTCGTGCAGCGCGGTGATGTCGCTGAAGCCGACGAAGACCTTCGGGCCCGCGGCGCGCATCGCGTCCCAGTCGAGCAGGCCGACGAGGCGCTGGGCGCCGTAGCCGCCGCGGGCGCACAGCACCGCGTCGACGGCCGGGTCGCACCAGGCTCCCTGGAGGTCGGCGGCCCGGTCGGCGTCGTCGCCGGCCAGGTAGTCCGAGGTGGCGTGCCGGTCCAGGACGTGCGGGGCGACGACCGGGTCGAGGTCCCAGCCGCGCAGTACGTCGAGGCCGGCCTGGAGGCGTTCCTCGGGGACCGGTCCGCTGGGCGCGACGACGGCCACCCGGGCGCCGGGGGCGAGCCGCGCGGGCCGCGTCAGGCCGTTCACTCGGTCAGCTCCAGGGCGGGGATGCCGGGCGGGTTCAGCCCGAACACCTGCGCGTACAGGGAGAGTTCCGCCTCCAGGGCGCGGACCAGGGTCTCCGCCTTGCGGAAGCCGTGCCCCTCGCCCTCGAAGGCGAGGTAGGCGTGCGGCACCCGGCGCCCCGCCATCCTGGCCAGGAACCGTTCGCACTGCACGGGCGGGCAGATCACGTCGTCCAGGCCCTGGAGCAGCAGGAACGGCGCGGTGATCCGGTCGGCGTGGGTGGCGGGCGAGCGCTCCGCGTACCGGGCGGGCACCTCGTCGTACGGGCCGACCAGGGACTCCAGGTACCGGGACTCGAAGTCGTGGGTCTCCCCGGCGCCCCAGCCGGTCAGGTCGAGGACGGGGTAGAGGATGGTGCCGCAGGCGTAGACGTCGGTGGTGGCGAGGGAGGCGGCGCTGGTCCAGCCGCCGGCGCTGCCGCCGCGCACGGCGAGCCGGTCCCGGTCGGCGGTGCCCTCGTCGGCGAGGGCGAGGGCGACGGCCGCGCAGTCCTCGACGTCGACCACGCCCCACTGCTCGCGCAGCCGCTCGCGGTACTCGCGGCCGTATCCGGTGGAACCGCCGTAGTCGACCACGGCGACGCCGATGCCCCGGGAGGTGAAGTAGGCGATCTCCAGGTCGAGGACGAGCGCGGAGCGGCTGGTGGGGCCGCCGTGCGCCCGCACGACGTACGGGGGCAGTTCGTCGGCGGGCGCGACGCAGCCGGGGTGGTGGGGCGGGTACACGTGCGCGTGCACCTCGCGGCCGTCGGGTCCGGTGAAGGTGCGGATCTGCGGCTCGGGGTAGTGGGCGGGGTCCACGACGTCGTCGTGCGCGGCGCCGATCACCCGGGCCCGGCCGATGGGGGTCGCCCCGCGCGAGCTCGTTCGAGCGTGGGGGAGGACGTCCAGTTCGACCACCTCGGGGCCGCTGCGCGGGCTGGCGCCGACGGCCGCGACCCGCTCGCCGTACGCGGCGATCCCGGCGGCGAACTCGGTCCAGGGGCCGGCCGCGTCGACGACCTCGCCGGTCTCGGGGTCCAGGACGCCGAGGGCGGTGGCGCCCCGGCCGTGCACGACGGCGATCAGGCCGCTGTCCAGCGGGGCGAACCAGCGCAGGCCCAGCTGCCACAGCGGCCCGCCGAACTCCTCCTCGCGGGGGCACAGCGGCCGGCCGTCGCGGTACAGGTTCCACCAGCCGGTGCGGTCGGAGGCGTACAGCAGGGCGCCGTCGCGGTCCCAGTCGGCCTGCGCGATCGACTCGTCGGGGCCGCCCGCGACGGTCCGGGCCGGTCCGAAGGCGCCGTCGGCGGTGACCTCGGCGACCAGCAGTTCGGTGCCGTCCCAGGGCATCCGGGGGTGGTCCCAGGCGAGCCAGGCCGCGCGCCGCCCGTCCGGGGAGAGGCGGGGGCCGGTGACGAACCGGTGCCGCCCGTCGCTCAGTTCGCGCACCGCGGCGCGGTCCTCGGCGGCCGAGCCGTCCAGCGGTACGGCGGCCAGGACGCGGCGCACGTCGCCGGGTCCCTCGCCGGTGAACTCCTCGAGGACGCACCACACCTCGCCCCGCTCCGGCAGGGGCTGCGGCTCCGCCCAGCGCAGGCCGCCGCCGACCGCCGAGACGGGGGTGAGCGGGCGGGGCTCGTCGCCCGGCCGCCACCGGTACAGCCGCTGGTCGGCGAAGTTCACGAAGACGACCAGCGGGCCGTCCCCGTCCGGCGCCGCCGCCCAGGGCCGGCCGCCGTACTCGATGACGCGGCTGCGCACGTTCCACGGGGCGGGCAGCAGGTCCTCCTCACCGCCGTCCGCGCGCCGCCGCACCAGGCTCCGCCGCCCGCCCTCCGCGGGCCGGGGCTCGGTCCACCACACCTCCTCGCCGACGAAGCCCACGTCGTCGGGGCGCCCGCCGTGCGCGGCGGCGAGCGCCGCGTCGATGGGCGAGGGCCACGATCCGTACGCCAGGGTCCGCACTGTCTCCCCCATGTCGTTCAGGCCGTCCGCAGGAACCGGTCGAGCACCCGTACCCCGAAGTGCAGGGCGTCCACGGGGACCCGTTCGTCCACGCCGTGGAAGAGGGCCTGGTAGTCGTAGCCCTCGGGCAGCCGCAGCGGGGTGAAACCGTAGCCGGTGATGCCCAGCCGCGAGAACTGCTTGGCGTCCGTGCCGCCGGACATGCAGTACGGCACCACGTGCCCCTCGGGCGCGAACTCCTCGACGGCGGCGCGCATCCGGGCGTACGTCGGTGAGTCGACCGGCGACTGGAGGGCGACCTCGCGGTGGGCGAACTCCCAGTCCACGTCCGGCCCGGTGAGCCGGTCGAGGGTGGCCCTGAACTCGTCCTCACCGCCCGGCAGACACCGTCCGTCGACGTAGGCGGTGGCCTCGCCCGGGATGACGTTGAGCTTGTAACCGGCGTCCAGCATGGTCGGGTTGGCGCTGTTGCGGACGGTGGCCTCGACCAGCGCGGCGGCCGGCCCGAGCTTGTCCAGCAGGGCGTCCACCTCGGTCAGGTCGCTCTCGATGCCGTACAGCGCGGCGAGTTCGGTGAGCGCGGCGCGGACCGTGGGGGTGAGCCGCGGCGGCCACTCGTGCTCGCCGATGCGGGTGACGGCCGCCGCGAGCCGGGTGACGGCGTTCTCCCGGTTGACCTTGGAGCCGTGTCCGGCCCGGCCGCGGGCGGTCAGCCGCAGCCAGCCGGTGCCGCGCTCGCCGGCCGCGATCGGGTAGATCTGCCGGCCGGCGCCGTCGTGGAAGGTGAACGCCCCGGACTCGCTGACGCCCTCGGTGCAGCCCTCGAACAGCTCGGGGTGGTGGTCGGCGAGGAACCCGGAGCCGTCGACGGCGCTGGCCTCCTCGTCGGCGGTGAACGCGATCACCACGTCCCGCCGGGGCCGCACGCCCTGCCGGGCCCAGCCCCGCACGACGGCCAGGATCATCGCGTCCATGTTCTTCATGTCGACCGCGCCGCGCCCCCAGACCACGCCGTCGCGGACCTCCCCGGAGAACGGGTGCACGCTCCAGTCGGCGGCCTCGGCCGGGACCACGTCCAGGTGACCGTGGAGCAGCAGCGCGTCCGCCGACGGGTCGCTGCCCTCGACGCGGGCCACGACGTTGGTACGGCCCTCGGTGCGCTCCAGCAGGACGGGGTCGAGGCCCGCTTCGGCGAGCCGGGCGGCGGCGTACTCGGCGGCGGGGCGCTCCCGGCAGTCGCCGCCGCCCCGGTTGGTGGTGTCGATCCGGATCAGGTCGGACGTGAAGCGGACGACCTCGTCGAGGGCCTGCTCGTCAGCCATAGGTCTCCTCCACGGCGGCCGAGGCGATCGTGGTGACCGCCTTGAAGGTCCTGATGCCCTCGTACATGGTGCCGGTGGTGTAGGCCACCTTCCGCTCGCCGGTCTGCTCGACGCCCGGCACGACGGTCGAGGCCGCCGCCAGGTGCTCGGCGTCGAACTCGACGGCGACGGTGAACGGCCCGCCGGACACCGGCTCGTGGCGCACCGCGAGCGAGGCCGCCTCCTTGGCCGCCGCCCGGATGTCGGCGGCGGTCCTGGCGGGTGTCCGGCACACCGCCGCGTACCGCGAGACATGGTCCTTGACCGCGACCTTCAGCGCCTCGGGCGCGTAGCCGAGGGCGTCCTCGCAGGCCACGTCGTCCCCGGTGACCAGCACCACGGGGACGCCGTACTCGGCGACGACATGCGCGTTGAGCAGGCCCTCGCTGGCCCGTACGCCGTTCAGCCAGACGCCGGTGATCTGGTTGGCGAGGTAGGTGTGGGCGAGGACGCCCTCCATGCCCGCGCCCGCGTGGTAGCCGACGAAGGCGATGCCGTCCACGTCGCCGTGCTGCACGCCCTCCACCATCGACAGCGCCTTGTGCCGTCCGGTGAGCATCTGCGCCCGCTCGTCCAGCTCCTCCAGGAGCAGGTTGCGCATGGTCCAGTGGGCCTCGTTGACGAGGACCTCGTCGGCGCCGCCGTCCAGGAACCCCCGTACGGCGGCGTCGACGTCCGAGGTGAACATCGACCGGCACCGCTCCCACTGCGGCGTGCCCGGCAGCACGTCGGCGGGCCAGGTCACCCCGGTGGCGCCCTCCATGTCGGCGCTGATCAGGATCTTCATGCTCCGTCACGTTACGCGCCACGGGACGAACCGACCAGCGAGACCGGACATCAGGTCACCCGGTGTGGATACGGTCCACGAGGATGTCGATCACCAGCGGGGTGCGCGGCCCGAAGCCGAGCAGCACGCCGTCCTCCAGTGTGACGACCCGGCGGTCCGCGCCCGCCGGGGTCTGGGCGATGCCCGGGATGCCGGCCAGGCCGTCGAGCCCGCCCACCGATTCCAGCCCCTTGTCCATCATGAGGATGACGTCGGGCCGGGCCGCGACGAGGGCCTCGCTGGTGAGCGGGGTGAAGGGCCTGTCGAGGCCGGTCTCGACGCCCGCGTCGACCGCGCCCGCCGCCTCGATCAGGGAGTCGGCGCCCGACCCCTTGCCGCCCATCAGGTAGACGGCCGCGCTGCCGCGCAGGTACAGGAAGGCCACCTTGGGGCGGCTGCCGTCGGGGACGGCGGCGCGGGCCGCCGCCAGTTCCCGGTCGGTACGGGCGTTGAGGGCTTCGCCGGCCGCGGGGACGCCGAGCGCCTCGGCGACCCGGGTGGTGCGGGTGGCGACGCCGTCCAGGTCGGTCACGGGGTCGAGGACGACGACCGGGACTCCGGCGTCGCGGATCTGGTCGATCGCCTCCTTCGGCCCGGTGTCGGTGTCGGCCAGCACCACGCTCGGCCGCAGCGACAGCACGCTCTCGGCGCTGACGTCGTGCGCCTTGGTGACCAGCGGGAGCTTCTCCGCCTCGGCGAAGGTGGCGGTGATGTCGCGGCCCACGACGCGGTCGCCGAGCCCCAGCGTGAACACGGTCTCGGCGACGCCGCCGTTGAGCGGCAGCACGCGCGAGGCGTCGGTGACGGTGACCTGCCGGCCGTCGGACGACTCCACGGTGACCGGCAGTTCGGGGGTGGGAGCCGGGCCTTCGAGCGGCGTCAGGGTGTTCTCCGCCAGTCGCCGCTCGGCCGCGGCGGCCCGCTCACCGGCCGACGCGGGCGCCTTCGTCCCGGAGGTCGCCTGCGACGCACCTCCGCAGCCGGTCACCGCGAGCGCGAGGGCGAGGACGACGGGGGCCGGCCCCCGGCGCCATGACGACGAACGGTCTCTTCCGGACATGCGCATCGCTCGCCCTTTCGGTTCTCGGGAGTCACACAGTTGAGACTTAGCTTAGGTTAGGTTTACCTTATTCATCATTGGTGGGGGTGATGCTGTGAACAGCGCAAGTGCTGTGCGTTGCAGTCGAGTTGTGGGAATCGCCGCGATGGCGCTGGCGCTCTCGGCGGCACCCGCGTCGGCCGCCGGTGCCTCGGCGACCGGCCCCGAGGGGCAGAAGCTCACGGTGTCGAAGACGTCCGGCCTGGACCCGGCGGGCGAGACGGTGACGGTGTCCGGCACCGGCTACAACACGGAGAAGGGCATCTACGTCGCCTTCTGCGTGGACAACGGCGCCGGCAAGACGCCCACGCCGTGTGTCGGCGGCGTCGACATGTCGGGCGAGTCCGGCGCCTCCGTCTGGGTCTCCTCCGACCCGCCGTCCTACGGCGAGGGACTGGCCGAGCCCTACGGCGGCAGCGGGCACAAGGGCACGTTCAGCGTGCGGCTCAAGGTGCGGGCGAAGGACGCCAACACCGACTGCGCCAAGTCCGGCGTCACCTGCGCGGTGATCACCCGCAACGACCACACCCGGGGCGGCGACCAGTCGCAGACGGTACGGGTGCCGGTAACCTTCGGGAGCGGCTCGGACGGCGGCGGTACGCCGGGGAACGGCACCTCGGCCACGCCGGGCAGCACCGCGAGCACCCCGGGCGCCACCGCGACCGGCGGCACCGGCACGGGCGGCTCCGGCTCGGGCTCCGGTTCCGAGACCTCCGACGGTCCTCTGGCCAGTACCGGTTCGGCCGCCCTGACGATCGGGGGCACCGCCGCCGCACTGGTCGCGGCCGGCACCGGCACCTGGTTCCTGGCGCGCAGGCGCCGCACCCGGCGCGCCGGCTGACGGCGCCGCACCCGATTCCCCGAGGGAGACCGGAAGATGACCAAGAGACCCGGCGTCGCCGCCGCGGCGGGCGGTGCCCTGCTGGCGCTGCTCGGCCCGAGCCCGGCGACGGCGCAGGACGCGGAGGACCTCCCCCGCGGGTCCCGCGAGATATCCGGCGGCTACACGAGCTGGACGACGGGCAACACCCGACTGTCCGACGCGGCCGTGTCGTTCGACGTCGCCGAACCCGCCGTGCGCGACGCCGCGGACCGCGCCTGGTTCCCGGCCGCCGGAGGCGGCACGGACCCGGCGGCCGGCACGGCACGGGTCGAACTGGCGGGCACCGCCCGGCTCACCGACGCCACCGCCGCGGCGTCCCCCCTCGTCCTCGGCGGCCTGCGGCTGGACCTGCGGGACGGCACCGGCACCCTGCGCACCCGGACGGTGACCGGAGGCGAGGTCCGCGAACTCGCCCTGGCCGACCTCACCTCGGGCGGCCCCGCCCCCGCCGTCCGTGCCTCGGGCGTGACCTGGAGCGGCCTGGACGCGGCCCTCACCGAGGAGGGCGCGCGGCTGCTGTCCGCGTGGAGCGGACGGGAGTTCACGGCGGGCGACGGTCTCGGCCGGCTGGCCGTGACGGTGGGCACCGGAAGCACCGCCGAGACTCCCGCGGCCCCGCGACCGGCGCCGAGCGACACCCCGGACGGCACCCCGGCCACCACCCCCACCACACCGCCACCGACGGCGGAACGGGACGCACCGGCCGCCGCCGTACGGCACACCACCCTGACCCCGGGCGGCGAACAGACGGTCACCGGCACCGGCTTCACGCCCGGCGAGATCGTGCTCGTCGCGATCGACGCGGACACCCGCTACCAGACGGCGGCCGACGAACAGGGACGCCTGACCCGTTCCTTCCCGGTCTACGCCACGGCCACCGAGGGCGCCCACACCGTCGAACTCACCGCCGTCTCCGGCGGGCACCGGGCAGCGGCCCGGTTCGGCGTACGCGCCTCCCACTGACCCCCACTCCATCCCTGAAAACCCCTGTGAAAGGCAAGTGGCCCTCATGAGAGCTGTCCTCTCCCCCTTCTCCACCGCCCGTACCACCGCCCGCACCACCGCCCGCGCCGCCCTCGCCGTCGCCGCCTCGGCGGCCCTGACCCTGGGCCTGGCCGGCTCCGCCTCCGCCGCCACCTCGACCCGGACCGTCGTCGACGGCTCCACCACCTACAACCTGTCGGTGACCGCCCCGGACTCGGCCGCCGCCGCGGGCCAGGTCATCACCGTCACCGGCTCCGGCTTCAACCCGTCCCAGGGCATCTACGTCGGCCTGTGCGTCGTAGAGGGCGCGCCGGGCGCGGCCAAGCCCACCCCCTGCCTGGGCGGCCAGGACGAGAGCGGCTCGACCGGCGCCTCGCACTGGGTGAACAACACCTTCGGCGGCCTGTTCGCCAACAGCTCCAAGTTCGGCACCGGCGGCACCTTCAGCGCCCAGATCTACGTCAAGGCCGCCCTCGACGACGGCAGCGTCTGCGGCGAGGACGTCACCTGCGCCGTGGTGACCCGCGCCGACCACCTCGACTCCGGTGACCGCACGTACGACGTCCACGTCCCGATCACCTTCCAGTGACCGGCCGCTGACCCGTCTGTGACCACCTCTGAGGACCACCATGGCAGTTGACACAACGGTCCGGCGCAGACGCCCGGCGGCGCTTCTCGGCGCCGCCGGGCTGGTGCTCGCCTCCGTCGTCGCCGGCTCGGCCGCGCAGGCCGCCGACACCCCGCGCACGGGAATCGGCGAGGACGGCCAGAAACTCACCGTCTCCGCCTCCGCCGGCCTCGACCCGGCCGGCGAGACCGTCCGGGTGACCGGCTCCGGCTACGACACGACCAAGGGGATCTACGTCGCCCTGTGCAAGGACAACGGCGACAACCGCGTCCCGTCGCCCTGCCTCGGCGGCGCCGACGTCACCGGCGGCGGCAGCGCCTCCCGGTGGATCGTCCCCGCGGACGACCCGTACGCGGGCGACCTGGCCCAGCCCTGGGGCGCCGGCGGCACCTTCGACGTCGACCTGGAACTGACCGCGCGGGACAGCGGCCTCGACTGTCTCCAGGTCGCCTGCTCCGTCGTCACCCGCGTCGACCACCGCGCGAGCGGCGACCGCTCCCAGGACGTCCGCGTCCCCGTCGCCTTCGAGGGCCAGGAGCCCGGGGACGGTGGCGACGACGGCGGTGACGGCGTCGACGTACCGCCCGGCACCGTGAGGTACGCGAAGGCCGCCGAGTTCACCGCCGCCGGCAAACCGCTGGACCTCCTCCTGCACCCGGACTCCGGCAAGCTCTACGTCGGCGCCGACAACATCGCCGACACGGCGGACGTCAACGAACAGGGCCTGTACGTCCTGGACCCCGCCGACGGCACGGTCCGCAGCCACATCAGCCAGGCCCCCGGCGCCACCGGTACCCTGGCCGGCCGGCGGATCGCGCGGATCGCCGCCCCGCTGGCCGGTGACGGCGTCGTCTTCCACTACCCGCTGCGCGGCATCGGCACCGCCCAGGACGGTGACGCGAGTGCCCGGGGCGTGTGGCTGACCGGCGCCACCGTCACCGGCGTCGGCCCGGGCACCGAGGCCGCCACCACCCTCGTCCAGCAGGGCGGCACCCTCTCCGAGATCGTCACCGCCACCGGGGCCGTGGAGAAGACCCTCACCCTCGACGGCGGCACCGCCCTCGGCACGGACACCGCGCGCGGCCTGGCCTGGTCCGGGGTGGCCGGCGGGCGGCTCAGCCGGATCGACACCGGCTCCTTCACCGTGACCGCCACGGCGGAACTCCCAGCGGACACCCTCTGGTTCGTGACCCCCGACCCCGCCACCGGCAACGTCTGGGTGGGCAGCGGGAACACCGTCCGCGTCTACGACGAGGACGCCACGCTGCTGACCACCGTCCAGGGACCGGACCGGGCGGCGGACGTCGCCTTCGACCCGGCCACCGGCCGCGCGTTCGTCGTCTGGCAGGACAACGGCGACACGGGCGACGGGGGTGACAACAACGGCTCGCTGGGGGTGTACGACACCGCCACCTTCGAGGAGGCCGCGCAGCCCACCGCCCTCCCCGGCAACCAGGGCCAGCTCGGCCAGGCCGCCGTCGCCGTGGCCCCCGGCGGCACCGCCGTGTACGTGACCAACCCGGCCGAGGCGACCGTCACCAGGTTCGACCGCCGGATGTCCCCGAAGGTCACCCAGAGCCCCACCGACCGCAGCGCGGCCCCGGGCGACGAGGTCGCCTTCGTCGCCGCGGCCGAGGGCGCCCCCGAACCGGCCGTGCGCTGGCAGGTCAGCGCGGACGGCGGCCAGACCTGGTCCGCGGTCGAGAACGCCACGGCCACCACGTACACCTTCACGGCCAGGGCCGCCCACGACGGCTACCGGTACCGCGCGGAGTTCACCAACTCCGCCGGGACCACCCGCACCTCGCCGGTCACCCTCACGGTGACCGAGGAGAGCGGGGGCGGAGACGACGGCGGCGACGGCGACGGCGACGGCGGGAAGCCGCGGGACCCCTCCGGCACCCGGACCGTCACCGGCCCCGAGGGCCAGAAGCTCACCGTCACCCCGGTCAACGACCTGGCCACCGAGGACCAGACCCTGAAGGTCACCGGCACCGGCTACGACGAGGAGAAGGGCGTCTACGTCGCCCTGTGCGTCGACAACGGCGAGGGCGAGCTGCCCACCCCGTGCGTCGGCGGCGTCGACATGACCGGCGGTTCGCACTCCTCGGCGTGGATCTCGTCGAACCCGCCCGACTACGGGCAGGACCTGGCGACCCCGTACGGCGAGGACGGCTCCTTCGAGGTGGAGCTGACCGTGGACGCCCAGGACGAGTTCACCGACTGCCTCACGTCGACCTGCGTGCTCGCCACCCGCGCCGACCACACCCTCTCCGGCGACCGCTCCCAGGACGTGAAGGTCCCGGTCAGCTTCACCGGCCAGGACCCGGTGGACACGGACGACCCGGACGGCACTGCCCCACCGAGTGCCGGCGCCACCCCCGGCACCGGCTCCACCCCCGCCCCCGGCGCCACCGCCGGCGGCTCGGGCAGCTCGGGCGGCTCGGGCACCTCGGCCCTGGGCGGCAGCCTGGCCTCCACCGGCGCCACCGTGCTCTGGGCCGCCGCCCTCGCGGCCGCCCTGTCG
Source organism: Streptomyces sp. NPDC090994 (assembly GCF_044768905.1). NCBI lineage: Bacteria > Bacillati > Actinomycetota > Actinomycetes > Kitasatosporales > Streptomycetaceae > Streptomyces > Streptomyces sp. NPDC090994. The sequence continues at coordinate 7,039 of NZ_JBIVWS010000041.1, read as the reverse complement.
GCCACGGGCTGGTTCCTGTACCGCCGCACCCGCCCGACGGGCTGATGACGGTCCCGCCCCGCCCACGGTCCTCCCCCGCTCCCGGCGGGGGAGGACCGTACGTCATCGCGTGCGTCCGGCGACCAGCCAGAGCGACGGCAGCTCAATCCGGGTGCCGTCGGGCCGGTACTCCGTGGTGATCAGCGGCAGTTCGCCGCGGAGCAGGACCGTCAGCCCGGCGGCGCGCAGCTGCTCCGGCAGCGCGTCGTCGGCCAGGGTGCCGGGCACGAGGCCGGCCCGCAGGACCGGCGCCAGCTTGGGCGGCGGCCCGTCGGCGCCCTCGGCGAGACCGGACAGGACGGGCACCGCCGCCTCGGACGGTTCGACGAGGAAGGCCCGGCCGCGTGCGCCGAGGAGGGCGGCGAGGGAGTCGGCCACCTGCTGCCGGTCCCCGGGCTCGCTCTGGTGCAGGACACCCCGCAGATAGACGTTGGCGTCGCCCAGTTCGGCGTGGAGCGTCCGCACCTCGCTCTTGTCGGCGGCGTCCAGTCGCCGGTACGCGGCCCGGCCTTCGGGGTCGGCGCGCCGGGCCCGGTCGAGCGCGGCGGCGGCCAGGTCCGCGCCGATGACGTGGGCGAAGCGGTCGGCGAGGTAGCGGGTCTGGGTGCCGTTGCCGCAGCCGAGGTCGACCATCGGCAGGCCGGGGTCGGTCAGGTGCGGTTCGAAGAGGGCGAGGTGACGGCCGGCGGTCAGGACGGGTTCCGCGTCCCAGAACACCGCGTGCGGCGTATCGGGCGCCTCGCGCCAGAACCCCTCCCAGGCGTCCCGGTACCGACGTGTCACGCTCATGCCCGACTCCCCCAGGTGCGACGGCCAGGCCCGTCCCGAGCGACGGGCCAGTACGGTCTACCGCGCACCGGTCCGGCCCACAAGCGGACCGCCTGTTCCTTCACCGGTCCTTCGTCGCCGTTCACCACTGGGAGGGACGGCGGGCAGGGCCGAGGGGGTCGGGCTCACGTCCCGGTCCGCTCAGTCCTCGTGGCCGAGCTGGAGGTCGCGTTCGGTACGGCCGCCGCCGGCCATGTGCAGCACCGTGGCGACCGGCGGGTAACCGGCGGCGATGACGGTGTACTCGCCCGAGGACAGGTCGACGAAGCGGAACGTGCCGTCGGCGCCGGTGGTGAGCGTGTCGACGACGTTCCCCGCGGCGTCCAGCAGGGTGACGCGGGCGTCCTCGACGGGCCGTCCGCCGCCGGCCCGGACGGTGCCCTTGAGCACGGCGCCGCCGGCGAGTTCGATGTCCTGCCGGGTCTCGCGGGACGCCTGGACGGTCACGGGGAGCGCGGCCGGGCGGAAGGCGGGGGCGCTGCCGGCCAGGGTGTACTCGCCGGCCACCAGCTCGGTGATGACGTAGCCGCCCTCCCGTCCGCTGCGGGTGCTGGCGACGACCTCGCCGTGCACGTTGGTGAGCGTGACGGTCGCGTCGCGGACGGGGGTGCCGTCGGCGGTGAGGACGGCGCCCGCGAGGCGTCCGGCGCCGCCGAGGACGACGTCCAGTTCGACGGGGCGCTCGCCCACGGTGACGGAGACGGCCTGCGGCTGGTGGCCGCCGGCGGCGGCGATCAGGACGTACGCCCCCGAGCCGGGGGTGGCCAGCGCGTACCGTCCGTCGCCGCCGCTGGCGCCGCGCCCGATCTGCTGTCCGGCGGCGTCGATGAGGGTGAGCGCCGCGCGGGGCACGACGGTGCCGTCGGGGTGCTGCACGGTTCCGCAGACCGGGACGCCGCCGGGGCAGGGCGAGCGGGGCGGGGCCGGGGTCCTGCCGCCCGGGGTGTGGGGACGGGCGGGCGGGACCGCGGCCGGGGGCGGGGGCGGGGTCTGCGCGGTCTCCGTCTCGGTCACGGGCGCGTTGTGGGACACGAGCGGTTTCTCCTTGAGGAAGAAGGCGAGGAACAGGCCGAGCACGAGCACCGGCACGAGGTACAGGAAGATCCGCGGCATGGCGTCGGCGTACGCCTGGATGTAGGCGTCGCGCAGCGCGGGCGGCAGGGCGTGGACGAGCTGCGGGGTGATGGCGTCGGCGTCGGGCAGCCCGGCGCCGGCCCCGGCGGGCAGCCGCACGGCGAGGGCGTCGGTGAGCCGGTCGGCGAAGAGCGTGCCGAAGATCGCCGCGCCGACGCTGCCGCCGATCTGCCGGAAGTAGTTGTTGGCGCTGGTGGCGGTGCCCAGGTCGGCGGGGCGCACGGAGTTCTGCACGGCGAGGACCAGGACGGGCATCACCATGCCGATGCCGGCGCCGAGGACGAACATCCAGACGCTGTACTGCACCCTGGGCGTGTCCGCGTCGAGCCGGGAGAGCAGCCACATGCCGACGACGGACAGGGCGCCGCCGAGGATCGGGTGGATCTTGTAGTGACCGGTGCGGCTGATGAGCTGGCCGGAGACGACGGAGGCGCCGACGATGCCGCCCATCATGGGCAGCATCAGCAGGCCCGACTCGGTGGCGGAGGCGCCGTCGACCATCTGGAGGAAGGTGGGCAGGTAGCTGGCGGCGCCGAACAGGGCGACGCCGACGACGAGTCCGATCAGGCCGGTGACGTTGAAGACGGAGTCGCGGAACAGGCGCAGCGGGATGAGGGGTTCGGCGGCGAAGCGCTCGGCGGCCAGGAAGAGCAGGGTGGCCGCGAGCGCCCCGGCGCCGAGCCCGAGGATGACCTTGGAGCCCCAGTCGTACTCGATCCCGCCCCAGCTGGTCAGCAGCACCGCGCAGGTGGAGGCGGCGGCGAGCAGCAGCGCGCCGAGGACGTCGAGGCGGGCCCGCGCCCGCGGCTTGGGCAGCTTCAGGACGAGGGCGACGACGACCATGGTGAGCAGGCCGAAGGGGACGTTGATGTAGAAGCACCAGCGCCAGGAGAGGTGGTCGGTGAAGTAGCCGCCGAGCAGCGGTCCGGCGACGGAGGCGAGGCCGAAGGCGGCGCCGATCAGGCCCATGAACCGGGCGCGCTCCCGGGGCGGCACGATGTCCGCGATGATCGCCTGCACGCCGATCATGAGGCCGCCCGCGCCGACGCCCTGCACCGCGCGGTAGGCGATGAGCTGGTCCATCGTCTGTGCCCGGCCGGCCAGCAGCGAGCCGACGACGAAGACCAGGATGGCGAACTGGAAGACGCCCTTGCGGCCGAAGAGGTCACCGAGCTTGCCGTAGATCGGCAGGCCGACGGTGGAGGTGAGCAGGTAGGCGGTGATCGCCCAGGACATCTTGTCCAGGCCGTGCAGTTCCCCGACGATCTTCGGGAGCGCGGTGGCGACGATCATCTGCTCCAGCGCGGCGAGCAGCAGCGCCAGCATCAGCCCGAAGAAGACCAGCCGGACCCGGCGCGGACTGAGCGCGGCGGCCGGTCCGGGCGCGGGCGGCCCGGCGGAGTCCGGCGGCGCGGCGGCGGCCGGCTCGTCCTGCACCAGAGTCATCCCGCCCACGTACCGCTCCCCTTGTCGCAATTCGTCGCCTGAGCGCACCATTCCCGCTCAGGCGACAACGGCGAAGACTCGCAAGGGGTTACGGCGTCCGGCGGGGACGCGTGGACATCACCCGAACCGGTGAGGCGGCCCCAACGGCCGCCTCACGTACGGACCTTGACTACTTCTCGACCTCGGCGGCGAGCTTGGCCAGCTCCGCGTCGCAGATCCGGGCGAGGCCCTTGGGGGCGAAGGTCTTCTCGAAGAAGCCGCCGATGCCGCCGGCGCCGTTCCACACCGTGGTGACGACGACGCGCGAGCGTCCCTCGCCGGACGGGGTGACCCGCCAGGTGGTGACCATCGAGGAGTTGCGGTCCTTCTCGACCAGTTCGCCGTCGGAGGGCTCGGTCACCTCCAGCAGGCAGTCGCGCACACGCTTGCTGGTGGCCTGGAGCTTCCAGTGCACGAGGGTGCCCTCGCCGTCACCGCCCTCGCGGACCTCGTACTCGCTGAACTGCTCGGGCAGCAGCTTCGCGCGGGTGCCGCTGTAGTCGGCGAGCGCGTCGAACACCGTCTCCGCGTCCGCGTTGACGATTCGCTCGGTCGTGGCCTCGACCTGCGCCATCGGGTACCTCCAGGGCCTGGTGCTGAGGGGTCGGGGCAAGCCAACCACCCCGCCGCCCGGCCACCAAATCGAAGGGCGCCCGGCGGCCGGGGGCGGGCGTCCGGACCTCGGGCCGCACGATCAAGGGAACATGTGTTCTATTCTGTGGGCCTGCACTACCGAGGAGGCGCCATGCGCTGGGAGAACCTCTCGGAGTCCGGCCACGGCCGGGCCTCCGACGCCGCGCTGTTCGACGCGGACGCGGTCACCACCCGCACCTTCGACATGCCGGAGTTCCGGGGGGTCACCTTCCACGAGGTGCGGGCCCGCTCGATCGTCAACCGGGTGCCGGGTGCCTCGCGGATGCCGTTCGAATGGACGGTGAACCCCTACCGGGGCTGCACGCACGCGTGCGTCTACTGTTTCGCCCGCAAGACGCACAGCTATCTGGACCTCGACACGGGCCTGGACTTCGACAGCCAGATCGTGGTGAAGGTGAACGCGCCCGACCTGCTGCGCCGCCGCCTGGCCTCGCCCTCCTGGCACGGGGAGCACATCGCGATGGGCACCAACGTCGACTGCTACCAGCGGGCGGAGGGCCGCTACCGGCTGATGCCGGGGATCATCGACGCCCTGACCGAGCACGCGAACCCCTTCTCCATCCTCACCAAGGGCACGCTGATCCTGCGCGACCTCGACGCGCTGACCCGGGCGGCCCGGGTGACGGACGTGGGCATCTCGGTGTCGGTCGGCTTCACCGACGCCGACCTGTGGCGCACCGTGGAGCCGGGCACGCCCGCGCCGGAGCGGCGCCTGGACGTCGTACGGGCGCTGGGTGAGCGCGGCATCGGGTGCGGGGTGCTGATGGCGCCGGTGATCCCGTTCCTCGGCGACGATCCCGGCCGGCTGCGGGCGACGGTACGGGCGATCGCGGCGGCCGGGGCGACGTCCGTGACGCCCCTGGTGCTGCATCTGCGGCCCGGTGCCCGGGAGTGGTTCATGGCGTGGCTCGCCCGGCACCACCCCTACCTGGTGCGCCGCTACGAGCGGCTGTACGCCGAGGGCGCCTACGCGCCGAAGTGGTACCAGCGCCGGATCACCCGGCAGGTGCACGACCTGGCCCGGGAGTACGGCATCGGTCCGGCCCGCGCGGGGGCCTCGCGGCGGATCGCGGAACCGGAACCGGAACCGCCCGCTCCCGCGGAGCCCGAGCCGACCCAGCTCACCCTGCTCTGAGCCGGGCTCGCGCCGCCGGGCGTCTCGGGGCGGGGGCCTCGGGGGGGTCTCGGGGGGTCTCGGGGGGCTCGGGGCGGGCGTCTCAGGGCGGGCGTCTCAGGGCGGGCGTCTCGGGGCGGGCGCGTTGTCAGACCCGTGATCCATGATGGGCCCATGAGCGAGCCGACCAGGATCCCCGCCCCCGAAGGCGTCTTCCCCGCAGCCCAGTACAGCCATGTCGTGGCGGCTACGGGCCGGCTCGTGGCCGTCTCCGGCCAGCTCCCGCTGGACGAGGAGGGCCGGATCGTCGGCGAGGGCGACCCGGCGGCCCAGGCCCGCCAGGTCTTCGAGAACCTGCGCCGCTGCCTGGCCGCCGCCGGCGCCGGCTTCGACGACGTGGTGAAACTGACGTACTTCGTCACGGACATGGCCCACATGCCGGCCGTCCGCGCGGCCCGCGCCGCCCACCTGCCCGACGACCGCCTGCCGGCCTCGTCGGCGGTCCAGGTCGCCGCCCTGGTCCGCCCGGAGTTCCTGATGGAGGTCGAGGCACTGGCGGTGGTCGCGCCGTGACCTCGTTCCAGGCACGGGGGATGACCCTGGCCGACTGCGAGCGCGTGGCCGAGATCCGCGTCCGGGGCCGGCAGCACGCCTACCGGGGGCCGATACCGCAGGCGTACCTGGACGGGCTCAGCGTCGCGGAGCACACCGAGCACCGCCGCGCCCACTCCGCCGCCACCCCGGCCGACGTGACGAACCTGGTCGCGCGGGACGACGACGGGACGGTCGTCGGCCGGGGCTGCCACGGACCGTACCGGGACGGCGAGACGCGCACGGCCGACGCCGAGCTGTACGCGCTCTGCGTCGATCCGCGCCACCTCGGCTGCGGGGTCGGGCGGTCCCTGCTCGGTGAGCCGGTCCGCCGCCGCGCCGCCGCCCGGTACCCGCGGATGCTGCTGTGGGTGCTCCGGGGCGACACCCGCGCCCGCCGCTTCCACGAGCGGGCCGGGTTCCGGGCGGACGGCGGCGCGGAGCCGTTCGAGGTGGCCGGGATCGCGGTGCCCGAGGTGCGGTACGCGCGGGCACTGGCCGCCTGACGGCCCGTCACTCCCCGGGAGGCAGGCGCCTCAGGGCCCGTGCCGCCGCCTCGGCCAGCGCCGGATGGGCGAGGGCCTCGGTCAGCACGGGTCTGGCCCGGGGGTCGCCGAGCGCGCCCAGCCCCTCGACGCAGGCGAGCGCCACCCGGCGGTACGGGTCGTGCGGGCGCAGCCGCCGCTTCAGGGTGGTGATCAGCGCGGGGACGGACTCCGGCGCGCGCAGCCCGGTCAGCAGCCGGACCGGGTGCAGGGCGTAGGCGACGCGCAGTTCGTTGGTGGCCAGGGCGGCGGCGGCCCGGGCGGTGCGGGGGTCGCCGAGGCGGGCGAGGGCGTACGCGGCGGAGGCGCAGCGCGGCGGGTCACGGTGGTTGAGGAGCAGCACCAGCGCCTCGAAGGCCCGCCGGTCCCCCGCCAGCCCCAGCCGGAACGCGGCCAGTTCCCTGGCCCAGAGCGGCTGTCCGGGTCCGGTGAGCACCTCGGCCAGTTCGTCCTGGTCCGCGGTCGCCACCAGACGGTCGTACACCGGCGTCCCGCCCGCCTCCGCCCGCAGACGCTCCGTGAGCGCGCGCACTTCTTCGTCCATGCGTCCGAGGCTAGGGCCTGTCGTTTGGATCACGCCGCAGACGCGGGGTCTGGCACGCGCATCTGCGGCGTTGTCGTCACTCGCCGACTCCCCCACGCTCGGCTG
>NZ_JBIVWS010000040.1:0-36518 GCF_044768905.1 Streptomyces sp. NPDC090994 | reverse complement strand
TGACATCAAAACTCACTGACATTGATCTTGCTGAGCCATACGAAGCGACTCCCGGAACCGCCTCCAAATGACTCCCTCACAAAGTGACACAGCCACCTGGTGGACGATCCGCTGGACGTGCCGTGGTCGGTCGTCGAGCACTTGGCCGCGCAGTTGCAGATCGAGGACGCGTCGGTGGTGAAGCGGTACACCGAGCGGGCGAAGACGGCGTACGAGCACGCGTGGGAGATCCGGGACGCCTACGGCTACCGCCCGTTCGAGGACGCGGAGTGGGGGCGGAAGTTCCGTGCGTTCCTGCACGGGCGGGCGTGGACGGGCGCTGAGGGACCGGTGGCTCTGTTCAACCAGGCGGTGGGCTGGCTGCGGCGTCACCGGGTGCTGTTGCCGGGGGTGAGCGTGCTGGCCAAGCAGGTCGCATCCGTACGTCAGGTCGCAGAGAAGCGGCTGTACGCGACGATGGCGAGCGCCGCGCGGCGGGCCGACGCGTCGTTGTCGGAGGATCTGGTGGCGCTGCTCGGGGTGCCGGATGGGCGTCGGATCTCGGAGCTGGAGCGGCTGCGCCGGCCACCGACGCGGACGACGGGCGCGAGCCTGGCGAAGGCGTTGGAGCGGGTGGATGAGATCTCGGCGTTCCGTCTGGGCCGGGTGAAGCTGGACAAGGTGCCGCCGAACCGGCTGGCGACGCTGGCGCGGGTCGGCCTGGGATCGAAGGCACCGATCCTGGAGCGAATGCCGGAGCCGAAGCGCACCGCGCTGCTGACGTCGGTGGTGCGGCACCTGGAGGCATCCGCGATCGACGACGCCCTGGATCTGTTCTCGGTGCTGATGCAGGTGAAGCTGATCAGCGCCGCGCGGCGGGCGACGGACCGGGACTGGCTCGCGGCCCGGCCTCGCGTGGCGAAGGCGTCGCGGATGCTCGACGGGGTGTTCCAACTGTGGAGCGAGCAGTTGGACCTGGTCACCGAGAGCGGCGCCGACCTGGACGCGGGCGCGATGTGGCGGGCGCTGGAGATAGAGATCGGGTCGCGCGAGGAGGTGATGGCCGCCTCGGCACTGCTGGGGGAGCTGATCGGGCCCGCGGATGAGGAGGCCGAGGCGGAGATGCGGCGTCTGCTGGCCACTCGCTACAACACGGTCCGCCCCTTCCTGTCGCTGCTCGGGGAGTCGCCCGCGCTGGGGGCGGCCTCCGGTGGCAAGCGGATTCTGGAGGCGGTGAAGCGGCTCCCGGCGCTGGCAAGGCGGAAGGTGAAGGCCAAGCCGCTCCTGCCGCGTGAGATCGACGCCAAGTTGGTGCCGGCGGCGTGGAAGAAGGCGGTGTACTCCAACCCGGAGCTGCCCGAGGGGGCGGTGGACCGCGACGCGTACGTGGTGTGCGTGCTGGAGCAGCTGTTCCGCGCGCTGAATCGGCGCGACGTGTTCGCCTCGCCGTCGAACCGGTGGGCGGACCCGCGGGCGCGGCTGCTGGACGGCAAGCGGTGGGAGGCCGTCTCCGAGGACGTGCTGCACGGCCTGAGCCTGGAGGAGCCGGTCGAGGAACACCTGGCCGGGCGGGTGCGGGCCCTGGACGCGGCCTGGCAGCTGATGGCGGAGCGCCTGGAGGAGGCCGGGCAGGACGCGAAGCTCAGCTTCGAGGTCCAGCCCAACGGCCGGTTGAAGCTGAACGTCGGCCGGCTCGGCGCGCTCGGCGAGAGCGAGTCCCTGAAGTGGCTGCGCAAGACCACCGCGAAGATGCTCCCGAAGATCGACCTGCCGGACCTGCTGTTCGAGGTCGACTCCTGGACCGGATTCCTGGACGCCTTCGTGCACCTCGGGGACGGCCGTACCCGCATGGAGAACCTGAAGACGTCCCTGGTCGCGCTGCTGGTGAGCGAGGCGTGCAACATCGGCTACACCCCCGTCATCGACGCCGACGACGAGGCGCTCACCCGGGCCCGGCTGGTCCACGTCGACCAGTACTACCTGCGCGCCGACACCATCGCCGCGGCGAACGCGAAGCTGATCGAGGCCCAGGGGCAGGTCCCGATTGTGGAGCACTGGGGCGAGGGCCTGCTCGCGTCCGTCGACGGGCTGCGGTTCGTAGTGCCGAAGCGAACCATCAACGCCGGCCCGTCGCCGAAGTACTACCACTTCAAACGGGGCATCACCTGGCTGAATGCCGTAAATGACCAGGTGGCGGGCATCGGGCAGATGATTGTGCCCGGCACCCCTCGCGACTCCCTGCACATCCTGGACACCCTGCTGAACCTGGACGCCGGGGTGAAGCCGGACATGGTGGCCACCGACAACGCCTCCTACTCCGACATCGTGTTCGGCCTGTTCTCACTGCTCGGCTACAACTTCTCGCCCCGCTTCCGCGACCTGGCCGACCAGAGGTTCTGGCGGGCAGAGCTGCCCGGCGTGGACACCGGCGGGTACGGGCCACTGGAGCCGCTGGCCTGCAACAAGGTGAACCTGAACAAGGTGATCACGCACTGGCCGGACATGCTGCGGGTGGTCGGCTCCCTGGTCACCGGGCAGGTGCGGGCGTACGACCTGCTGCGGATGTTCGGCCGCGAGGGACGCCCCACCCCGCTGGGCACCGCGTTCGCCGAGTACGGGCGGATCGCCAAGACCCTGCACCTGCTGCGCGTGGTCGACCCGGTCGACGACACCTACCGGCGGCAGATGAACCGGCAGCTCACCGTGCAGGAGTCCCGCCACAAGCTCGCCCGCGACATCTGCCACGGCAAGCGCGGGCAGATCATGCAGGCGTACCGGACGGGACAGGAGGACCAGCTCGGCGCGCTCGGGCTGGTGCTGAATGCCGCCGTGCTGTGGACGACTCGCTATCTGGACGCCGCCGTCGAGGAGTTGCGGGCGCTGCCGGCCGAGGAGCGTGAGCACGACGTCCTGGACGAGGACGTCGCCCGCGTCTCCCCGCTCAAGCACGCGAACCTCAACGTGCTCGGCCGCTACAGCTTCCGCTCCTCCACCCCGGTCGACGGCGGTCTGCGCCCGCTGCGCGACCCGGGTGCGCCGGAGCTGGACGAGGACGACGACGGCGGGCAGGAGTGAGTATCAGGAGCCGACCAGGCCCGATCCGTGACCGGTGTTCAGGTATCGCTCCGGCGGCAGAACTTCGCCTGAAGTAGATCGGTGAAGATACCGATGGGGTCGTCCCAACCGCTGTTGCTCCAGTCGCCGTTGACGTTGGTGGTAACCATCTGTTCGCCATCGCGAGAGCCGTAGGCGTAGGACCACGATCCGAAGAGCGCACCCCCCATGCCCCAGACCGTTTCCCCGCAGGGCAGTCTCACTGAGGAAACGCCGAGGCCGTAGGCGGCGTTGGGAATCCAGTCGCGGGTGGGCACGGTGGTGAACATGTCGCGTTGTTGGTCCGGTGGCAGTATCTGGCCCCCAAGCAGGGCGCCGAAGAACCGGTTGAGGTCCCCGGCGGTGGAGATCATGCCGCCGGCTGCCCAGAACATGGATGAATCGAACTCGGTCGCGTCGTGGACCGGCGCGCCGAGGTCGGTCTGGAACAGCTTCGTGTAGTGCCGGGAGTGTGGCCCGTGGATCGTCGGGTCGCTGCCGTGCGGCAGGTACGTACCAGTCAGGCCGAATGGGCGGGAGATCCGCTCGGTGATCTCTTCGGCAAGCGGGCGGCCGGTGGCCCGTTCGATGATCATGCCTGCGAGGACGTAGTTGGTGTTGGAATAGGCCCAGCCCGAGCCCGGTGTGAAGGTGGGCGGATGGGACATGGCGATCTGCACCAGTGACTCGGGCGGGTGTGTCTCGTAACGGTTCAGTGCTTCCTGGTCATCCGTGTAGTTGAAGATCCCGCTGGTGTGGTTGAGCAGCATCCTGATGTTCGCTCTGGCACCGTCGTGGTGATGGCCATGGACCGCGCCGGGCAGCCACTGTTCCGCGGTGTCGTCCAGGCTCAGCCTGCCTTCCGCAGCCAGTTGCAGCACGACGGTGGCCACGAACGTCTTGCTGATGCTGCCGATGCGGAACCGGTCCTGCTGTGAACGCTTGCGGCCGGTTCGGGTGTCGGCCACTCCTGCGGTCCCGAACCACTGCCGGTCGCCGTCGCAAACCTCAGCGAGAATGCCGGGGAGGCCTCCTTGAGTCACGGCTTGCTGTAGTAAGTGCTGGACCGCCTCGTAGCCCTCGGCCCTTGAGGCCGGCGTGGACTCAGATGGCGCGCCCCCTGCTTTGGCCGGTTCGGCGCCCGGTCGGCCGTTGTCTGTATGAGCGGTGTGCTGGTGCATGTAGTCCTCCTTGTCGTGCGTGACCCATGGGTGACCGCCCGGCCCCTCTCCACGGCGTGATTCACTGGCTCACCGGCTCTAGCAGGGGCTTTAGCGCCCAGCGCAGCGTGCGATGCATCACGCACGCCTACCGGACCCACTGCACATCACGGCAAGGGGCACGGCCGCGGGGTGAACTGGCCGTGTCAGCTGATTCCGGTGGTCACTGATCCTGGCTGTTGAGCGTCTGCCGTACTCGGTCCGCCAGCCCGGCCTGATCGATACCGGCCAAGGCGAGAGCACGTGGCACGGTGCCGATTTGAGCCTGCAGGATCCCGAGCAGCAGATGCGCTGACCGCAGGTCCTTCTTGCGAGCGGAGGAGAAGCTCCGCTCCAGTGCGAGTCTGGCGGACGCACCCATCTTGGGCTGCTGGGAAGCGTGGCTCGGCCCGGGAAGGTCATAGGCGGCCGGAGACACTCCCACCATGCTCAGGCTGTGCTCGAATTCTCGATCCAGTGCTTCGCGGACAGCAGCGCGATCGAGCCCGACCGAGGCCAGGATCTGCTGAGCGGTAGACCCCTGATCGGCGGCGAGCGACAACAGAAGATGGTGCGCGTCGATCGTCGCCGACCCATCATTCTGAGCTTCGTCCATCGCCCGCACGATGACCGCATGCAGGTACTTGTCAAACGCGCTCATCGCCGCGCCTCCTCAGCTTGACTCCGGCGGCGATGAGCCGCTTGGCGTGCTTTTTGTGGACGGCTTGGCGGGTGACACCGAGCGCCTCGGAGACCTGCGGCCAGCTCCAGCCCGCCCGCATGGCCTGCTCGACAGCGGCGTCCTCCAGTTGATCGGCAAGGCGCCGCAACGCCACGACAGCCGCCAGGGCGTCAGCGGGCTCAGGGGGAAGGGAATTCTCGCCGACGGACATGCAAGCAACTGTAGTTGACTAACGAAGATAGTCAACCCGAGTTGCTAATGACTGGGGCGGAGTGCAGCGATCCCGTCGGAGGCTCGTGATCACGGGCCTCCCTGTCGGCAAACGAACGAATGAAGACAGGCGTGGCGGGCGTCCAATGAACCCAGGTTTTCCGGGGCCTGTCGGCGGCTCGGATCCAATGAGATCCGATGGCGGCTGATGACAGGGTTTGCTGACAGCTAGGGTCGAATGCGACCACGAGAACGGGGAGCGGCATGGCCAACCTGGTCTACAAGCGGGTGTCGACCGACCAGCAGTCGACCGACCGTCAGAACCTCGTCCTCGCCGAGGCCGGGATCGAGGACCCGGTTGTCTTCGAGGAGGACGCCGGCACTTCCAGCCGCCTCCACCCGCTTGAGCGACCGAAGTTCGGCGAGCTGCTCGTGTACGCGCGGCCGGGCGACACAGTGCACATCTCCGAGATGTTCCGCCTTGTGCGCGGCACCGGGCACATCCTTGACGTGCTCGACGTCTTCCACCGCGACCGCCTCGCCCTGCGCATCCACGACGGCGCGTTCTCCGCGATGGACCTCACCGCCCGCCACCCGCGCACCGGCGAGCTGCTGTCCACGGTGAAGTTCATGGTGCAGACCCTCGCCGCCGCCGGCGAACTCCAGCGCGACCTCCAGCGCGAGCTGACGTACGACGGGCTGCGGGCCGCCGAGGCCAAAGGCAACAAGGGCGGGCGCCGCCCGGCCGTCACGGCGGCGAAGGCCGCCGCCGTACGGGCCGCGTACCTGGGCGGCCAGTCCATCGCCGCCCTGGCCCGCGACCACCACGTCAGCCGCGGCGCCATCCGTACCGCCGTCGCCGACCTCCTGCCCGAGCACACCGGCGTCGACCTGGACACCCCAGCCCCGGAGCTGCCGGTCCTCCTCGACATGCCGGGCAAGGTCGCCGACTTCCTCCGCACGGCAGAACTGGAGCCCGCCGAGCGCGCCGTGCTCGACCAGGGGATGGCCGTACGACGCGGCCAGGGCTACACCCTGCGCGTCACTGCCATCCCGGCGGTACACCGCCAACTCCTCGACCGCTGCCAGCCGCTCGACAACGCCGCAGCGGTCCCGGCACAGCGCAAGGCCCGCCGTGAGTACGCGAACCGCGTCACCGCCCTCCCGGCTACAACGGGAGCATGATCAATCTCAGCGCCAACCACGGTTCGATTGATCCCCGGGGCCGTCGACGGCCTCCCGGACCCGGTCGCCGGGCAGCAGCTGCAGCCGGACCCGGTGGTCACCCTCGATCTGCCCGGCCTACTCGCCGACCACCTGCTCGCCGGCGGCGACGAGACCGTCCGCGCCGCGCTCGCCTCCGGCCGGACCATCCGCCGCGGCCAGGGCCACTCCCTCCGGATCACCGCACCGCTCGAACTCCACCGCACCGCGCTACAGCAGGCCGCCGCCCTCGCCGCCGACACCGCCAGCTCCGCCGAGCGCAAGGCTCACCGGGTCTACGCCACCCGCATCACGGCCGCGACCTGAGCATCAGGGGCTTACCGCTATCCACGCCCTGATTGATCCCCGAAGCCGTTTCCGCGGACACCGCCAGCACCGCCGCCCGGCGCCGGGTTTTGGCAGCCGTCATTCCCGCCCTGCGTGGGCCCGCGCAGGCGTCGGGGTGATGAGGGGTCGCCCAGGGCGCGGCAGTGGCCGGAACGAGGCGTTCCACTGGTCTTGTCCAGGGACGCGTTCGGCTGGCACCGCTGGTTTTGTTGACACGCTTGTTGATCTTCGAGGGCCGGGCGGGGGCGCGTTACGGGCGCGGGAGGGGATACGGAACTGTGCGCTGGCGCGCTCAGATTCGTTAATTAATCCGACTCATCCCGTTTCGCTGACCGCGTTTGATCGTTTTCTGTCGCATATGGTCAAGGGCTTTTGGGTGTGATCGCGTCGTTGTCGGCAGGCACCCATACCCACGACGCTACGTTCCGGCACCGAGGAAATGCGCAAGGTAGTACGGTCCTGCTCCCGGCACTTTCTGCCGGACGGCAAAGACCCCGGCACCGATGGTTGGTAGCCCGCGCGCCGGGGTCTTGTCGCTTCCAACGCCAGCCCGGAACACCGGGACACAGGAGGTCTCCGATGCCGCTTCGCCGACGCCGAACGCGTTTTCCCGCAACGGCAACTGCAATTGCGCGGAAAACGAGTCGCGAACGTATCATCCCGTCGCCGCGCCCGGCTCAAACCCCGGTGTGGCATGTCAAGGCTGTCACGCTCCGCGGCAGCCTGCCCATCGCCGTGCTCGGGCTTCCTCTGGCCGTGATCCCGCACGCTCAGTCCGCGCACGCGCTGCCCCTCGTTGCCCTTTTTCTGACGGCTGCTCACGGGTCCGTGCTGGCTCACCAGTGGATTTACCGCCACTGATCTGAACGCCGGTGGGGCGCGGGTCACCGCTCGCGCCCCACCGCCTCCCGCCGTCTCCGGCCGCCCGTGGCCGGACGCCCCGGTACAGATACCCGCCCAGCACCCCGAAAGAGGTCCCGTGTCCGCTCGTTCCCGCACCCAGACGGCGGAAGGTACTCCGCGTTCCGGCCGCTGCGTACCGTCGGCCGACGCCGCCCGCGCCAGCCGCTGCACCGAAGCCCTGCGCGACATCGCCGAGGACTGCACCGTGCACTCCGAGGCACTGATGCTCGGCACCTCCAGCGGCACCCTGTCCAACGCGGAAATCCTCCAGCGCCTTGTCGAGCTCCGGGAAGTGGTCGACGAGGCGATCGGAGTCGTCGTCGTCCGCCAGCGCTCCCAGGGCGCGCCGCTGGCCGATCTCGCGCCGATCGCCAAGCGCACCGAGGACCGGCTGCGCAAGAAGTACAACCCGGACACCATCGACCGTGCCCTGACCACCCGGCGCCGGCCCAAGCCGGTCGCCACCACCCACAACAGCGCGGCCGCCGCCAACATCCCGACCCTGCGCCAGCCCGGCCAGCGCCTGGCCAGCGCCCTCACCCTGATGCGCAACGGCTCCGGCCGCCGCCAGCGGGAACTCGCCGCGGAGATGGGCGTCGACGAGTCCTACGTCTCCCGCATGCTCTCCGGCCAGCGCGACCTGTCCTGGAAGTACGTCAGGATTATCTGCGAAGTGTGCGGGGTCGACCCGGAGTCGATGAAGCCGCTGTGGCACGCAGCCGCCGACGTGCAGCCCTCCGACGCCGAGGACCCGGTCGAGTACCTGCGCACCTATCTGCGGGGCCTGCACTACGCGGCCGGATCACCCGAGCCCGGCGTCGTCCTCGCCGCTCGGCACACCCTCCACGCCGAGGACGTCCACCGCGCGTTGCACGGCCCCGGAGTGCCCGACTGGTCGGTGATCGCCCGGCTCACCATCGCCCTGCAGAGCCTGCCCAACATCGCCCGGCCCCTGTGGCGCCGCGCCCAGAAGGCCGCCGAGAACGACCCCACCACCTTCAGCTGACCAGTCTGCCCACCACCCGGGGGGAAAGGACCATGAAACCCGCACCACCCGCTCCGTCCCTGCTCACCACCGCCTTCTACGCCTTCTACGACCTGCACCGCCCGGCCTACCACGCCTACGCCGCCGCCCGCCTCCCGAAGGAGGAAGCCCGGCTCAGCGTCACCCAGCTCTTCGACCTCATCGCCAGCAACTGGACCCGCATCATGACCGAGCAGCACCCCGCCGCCTGGGCCTGGAACGAGCACACCCGGGCCGTCGCCCGCCGCGCCGGCCACACTCCCAGCCCGGCCGAGGACACCGCACTCCTCCATGACGACCTCCGCCTGAGCATCGACCGCATCGCCACCATCACCGGCACCGACCCCGCCCGGGTCACCGCGCTCCTGGCCGCCGCCCGCCGCACCCGCCAGCCCGCCGGCCCCAGGACTCCACCCCGCCCGTCAGCGTCCCGCGCCGCCTGACAGGCTCAGGCCCGATGGCCGCCCCGCAGGATCCGGCCGCGCCGGGTACCTGCGGGGCTGCCGGTGAAGAGCAGGGCGAGGGGGCTGTCGTCAACGCCAGCGATGACCGCGCCCCCGGCAACGCGCCCGACCGAGCAGACAGGACGGCAGCGGGCACCGGCCGGGGCCGGCTGCGGGGTGGGTGGCGACGCGCCAGGACCGGTGCCGGGGGATGTGCTGCCAGTCGAGGAAGCCCTGGAGAGCGGTCGGGTTCCGGGGCTGTCGGGCGGGTGCCGGCGGGAGGCGGACGCCGATGCGTTCGAGGTTGACCGCGATGGCGGTCAGAACGTGCTGGACTTCGCTGCGGTAGCGGCACTGGCGCATTCAGGCACTCAGTCTCAGGCTGAGTTCCCCTCGTGTGATATCCACGGCGGGGGCGCCGGACAGCCGTCGGCCCTCCCGTGGGGAGGTCGGGAGGGACGGCGTGGCTCGCGCCAAGCGTCTTGGTGAGCCAGGTTGTCCTCTTGGATCGGGGACTACCGCTGGTGGAAGCATGGCACTGGTTCCAGCCATACAACAGGCGTGTGGCTGGATTCGACACACGTTTTAGCATGGGTACGGGTACGTACCCGTACCCTGTCGGTGTGGAGGGAGCCCGATGATGCCAGACGCCAATGTCCGCATTCCCGAGGAAGCCCGCGACCGGCTGGCTGCCATCGCGGCAGCGGAGGGAATGTCGCTGCGCGCCTACCTGGCCCGCCTGGCCGAAACGCTCCTCACCCCCGACGAGCGGGCCGCGCGGGCCGAGCAGGCCAGGGCCGCGCTGAAGGAGTGGAACGGCTACGCACTCACCCTCGCCGAGGAACAGGACCTCGACAGCGAGCTGGACCGGCGCCTGGCCCGGGCGGCCGCCCGGTGAGCGATGCCATGCACATCGTCCTGGACGACACCGCCATGGCCGCGGCCGGCCAGGGCAACGTTCTCGCTTCCCGTCTCATCCACCGCGCGCACGCCCAGGCCGGCTGGTACCTGTACGCCCCTGCGTGCGCGCTCGTCGAAGCCGACCGCGCCCGGCCCGGGACGGCGGAACACCTGGCCGCGCTGCCGGGCATCACCGTGCTCGACCTGGACCTCCCGGCCGCCCTGGCCGTGGCCCGGCACGACACCTGGGCGGCGGCACACTGCCAGTACGCGGCCCAGCCGACTCCGGACCGCCCCGACGGGGCGGTCATCGCCACCGCCGCCCCCGACCGGTGGACAGGCGAGCCGGTCCGCGTCCTCGACCTGACGCCCTGACTCCGAAGCCGGATCACCCGTCGGCGCCGAGGTGGGCACGGCGGCTACGGACAAGGCGATGCCATCGGGCGCGGACGGCGTCGGCCCCGTCGAGCCAGCGTGCGCGGGAGGGGCCGGGCAGGGGCAGGCCGCCCATGTAGTGGGCGATGTCGGCGTAGTAGGCGTAGTCGCCGGTTCGGGCGAGTTCGCGCAGGCGGTCGATGGCGGCACGGACCTTGTCCTGCTCGCCGAGGACGGCGTGGTGGAAGGCGAGCGCCAGTTCCAGGACGGCTTCGGCCGCGGTGATGCCGGCGTCGCGGGTCTCGGCCCGGAGGTCGCGGGCGGCTTCGGGGCCGCCCGGCGTGCCGGCGTCGCGGACGAGCGCGGCAATCCGCACGGTGAGGCTGGTGGCACGCAGGTCCAGGCCGGTGAGGAACTGCTCGGCGAGGTGGAGCTCGTCGTCCGCGACGGCGGGGTCGGTGAAGGCCGCTACGAGGGCACGCTGGGCTTGGCTGGTAGCGCGTTCCCCGGCGACGCCGTGCTGCTCGGCCTGGTCGCGGGCGGCGGCGTAGGCGGCGGCCGCGCGGTCCATGTCACCGTGGGGCCACAGGACGTCGCCTTCGACGCGGTGCTGGCGTCCGGCCCAGCCCAGGGTACGGGCGGTGTCGTACGCGGCGGGGAAGTCGCCGGCGAGACGGGCGAGGTGGGCCAGGCCGCGGTGGGCGGCGGGGGCGAGGCGGCCGCCTCCGCCGGCGACGAGCTGCATCCCGTGGCGGGAGGCGGTGGAGTCGCCGAGGTCGCGGTGGGCCTTGGCCAGGTAGTAGACGCCCATCTCGTGCAGGTCGGCGGGGAGCAAGTGGCTGCTGGTGACGGCGGCGAGGCGGGAGGCGGTGACGGAGCGGTGCTCGTGCTGGCGGCGGGCGAGGGCGGCGAGGAGTTCGACGAGGGCGTCGGCCGGCGTCTCCAGGCCGTCGCTGCCCGGCCGGGCGGGCGGGGCGATCGGCTCCCACACGGAGTCGCTGACGTAGGCCCAGGCGGCGTCGCCGAGCCAGCCCAGCTCGAGGCCGAAGTCCCTGGCCAGGGTGAGGCCCTGTCGCAGGCAGCCGACGAGCAGCATCCGTCCCTGGCCGGTGGTACCGGCGCCGGTCCACTGGGTGCCGAGGGCCGCCAGAGCACGCTCGGCGGCCTGCTGCCAGTCGCCATCCGTCCAGCGGTCGTCGGTGGCGTCGTCGGCGCTGCGGATGGTGGAGCGGATCAGACCGTGCAGGTGGTAGGGCCACAGCCCGAAGACGTTCTCGCGGACGAACGGCCGCTCGATCAGTCGTTGGACCGGTGCCTGGTGCGGCAGGCCGGCGGCGGCGGTGGCGAGGGTGAGGTCGAAGGCGTCCAGCAAGGACACCGACCTCAGGACGTGGCGTTCGTCGGGGGTGAGGTCGGACAGGGTGCGGGCGATCAGGGCGCCGAAGTCGTGGTCGAAGTCGGACGGGACCGGCTCGCGGGTGCGGCGGATCTCCAGGAAGCGGAGCACCGACAGGTCGAGGTAGAGGGGCAGGCCGTGGGACCGGCCGGTGATGACCTGGCGGATCTCGGTGCTGATGAGCGGCTGTCCGTCGCGGGAGAGCCGGCGGGCGAGGTAGTCGTCGCAGTCCTCGGGTGAGAAGTCCCCGACCAGCACTTGCCGCCCGCGCCCTCGTGCGGCGCCTGCTGCCCGTGCGGCCGGGATCGCGGAGGCGGGTGCGGTCAGGCCGGGCCAGGCGATCGGCCCGGTGTAGTCGAGCTGCCCCTGCAGGGCCGGGTCGGCCCACTGCAGGCGCGAGCGGCCGGTGACGATGAAGAAGGCGTTCGGCATGAGCCACACCACCCGCTGGATGAGGCGCTCCAGGTCGCGGTGGGTGCGGTCGCCGACGTCCTCGAAGGTGTCCAGCAGGATCACCGGCGTGACGCGCTTGTCGGCCGGGAGGTGGGCGAGCTCCCACGCCAGCAGGTGCGGGTAGAAGGACAGCGCCTCTACATCGGGCTCGGCCTCCAGCAGGTCGGCGAGCCGGGCGCAGCCGGCAAGCGCGCGTACGGTCTGCCTGCGCTCCCGCAGCGCCCGTACGAGGGAGCCGGTCACCTGGCCGACGGCGGTTCCGATGCTGCCGGGCAGAAGGAGGGCCTGGGCGACGTCGGCCATGGCGGACTGCATCTGCTGCGGCATGGCCTTGCCGAACCGGCCGACCAGTCCGCCGCGGCGCAGGTACTCCTCCAGACTCTCGCCCGGGTGCTGCGCCTCCCAGTACCGGCGCAGCGCCACGTCGAAGGCGGGCAGTGGGCGGCCGAGCGAGCTGAGGGCGGCCCGGATCGTCAGCACGAGCTGCTCGAAGTCGGTGCCGGCTGAGCGGGACAGGTCGATCCGGACGGGCAGGATCCGCGTCCTGGCCCAGGTGGGTTCGCCCCACTGCGCGGGCCGGTCGGTACTGGCCAGTGCGGCCTCCAGCTTGCGGGACAGCGTCGTCTTGCCGATGCCGCCGACCCCGTGGAACGCGAGCACGTTGTCACGCGGCGCCTCCAGGTCCTCCACGTCGAAGGCCGCATCGGCGGTGTGCCGCAGGTGCTCGCTGAGCGTGGCGGCGACGAGCTCCCATTGCATCTGGCGGTTGGTGAACGCTTCTCCGGCCTCCAGGCCGCGGTCGTTCGTGCTGAACAGCGCCCTGAGATCCCGACCTGCCACGTTCAACTCCCGATTCGATGATCACCTCGGGCCAACCTATGCCGGTGTGCGGCCCTTTGGGGAAGCATTCCCCGGACGCCGGAGAGGCGCGAAGGCATTCCGTACGCGGACGCGGCGCGTCGCGGCGGGGTGCCACCGGAATCGGCCAGGGAGACAATGACCGTTTCCCAGCAAGATCAACACGAAGGTGGTAGCCATGTCCGACAGCCCCGACTTCTCCGGTCTGGAGGGCGGCGTCGAGGCGCAGGCCGCGGACGCCGTGCGGGCGGTGGTGAGCTGGTACAACGATCAGCTCCTCGCCGAGCAGGGTTCCCCGGTGCCCGATGAGGAGCGGATCGAGGAGCTGCGGGCCGGCCGTCAGGCCGCGCTCGCCGACCAGCAGCAGCTTGTGACCGCCGACCCGGAGGAAGCGGCCCGGATCAAGGAGGTCTACGCGGCCCGGCTGAAGGACCTCGACGCGTCGTAGGCCGCTCCTTGGAACGGGACGGGCAGAGGCCACAGGGAGGGGTGCGGCCGGTCGATCCGGGCCGGCTGCATCCCGGGCGGCATCAGCGGGCGGGCGAGCGCGACCATCTCCTCCAGTTCGTCACGGTGCCGGGGGAGCGCTCGCCACAGACCGTGGTGGAGGCGGAAGAACGCGGCGGCCTCCTGCTCGGTGTACGGGCGTGCCCGTTCCGCCGCCAGGGCCCATGATGCCCTCCCGGCGCCGCCGGCCTCGTGACGCAGCAGGGCGCGGCTGTCCCGCCGGATCACCGTGATCGCGGCGATCGCCGGATGGCGCTCGGCGGCGGTGACGACACCGGTGAGCGCGTGGAAGCAGGTCCGGTGCCCCGACCGCGTGGTGAACCTGGGGGTGAGGCCGATCTGCAGGGACCGGGCGTAGCGCAGCGCGGTGGCCTGACGGCTGTCGGCCTCGCGGACGGCCAGGACCACGAGCTCGACCAGGTAGCCGCTGGCCGCGTACGGCAGGGCGCTGTCGAACAGCTCCTCGACGCTGCCCGGCGCGCCCTCGATCAGGACGTCACCGCGCCGCTCCCGCACGTACTGCTCGGCCTGGGTGAACCACGCCCGGTAGTCCGCCCGAATCGCCGCTCCGGCCCGGCGGGGGTCCTCGCGCAGCAGCCGCAGGTAGTCCGGGTGCTGGGCTTTGAAGTCGTCGCCGATCAGATGAGTCGTGCCCGGCCGCATCGCGCGCCGCACCATCCTCGCGGCCAGGAGCTTGCCCGCCCCGGGCTGCCCCAGCACATAGACGGCGCGAGGATCGGGCCGGGTGATGATGCCGCTCAGGTACGACGGGGCGATCAGCTCGTCGAAGACCCAGCGGTGCTCGTCGGCGGAGAGGCGGTGGTAGTCGACGCCGGGCGCTCGCCGTCGGGACTGGGCGATGCGCCGTACGGGCTCGGCGAACGCGGCCGCGCGCCGGACGTCCCGGTGCACGGCCAGGCGCTCGTCCTCGGGCAGATCACGGTGCACCCGCACCTCGGCTTGCGTGAGCGCGTGGTGGAAGACGGCCGTCTCCTTCGCGCTCCAGGGCCGGCGCTTCTCGTACACCACGGCCCTGTCCGCAGCGGCCCGGCGCCGCCACGCGCCGTCGTGCAGTTCGTTGTCGTACAGCACGGTGCCGTCGCGGCGGACCACGGTGATCCGGTCGGCCAGGTGCTCGGCCTCGATGACCGCCAGCGTCGTCGGCAGCTCCTCGACGCATGTGTCGAGGTTGTCCCAGGCCACATACCGTGGGCCGTCAGCGCCGGCCGCCCCGTCCAGGAGGCGGTCCAGGGTTCCAAGCTGGCTCCACGCCTCTGCGGTCGCGACCACGACGATCTCGATCCGGTGGCGGGAGCGCCGGTATGCCTTCGAGGAGGTGCGGAACTCGTCTGCGTCAGCGAGGGCGGATTCGACGACCGCGTCGAACCGCCGCGTGCGGACGTGCTTCTCGACTTCGGCCTGCCAGCGGCTGGTGTCCGGCCGCACCGCGGCACCGGCGGTGCGGATGTCGGCCGCCAACGCCGAGGCGTACGCGCGGTGCGCGTTCTTGTAGAGGTCGCGGCAGACCCGTACAGCGCCGCCGCGCCGCTTCAGTGCCGCTTCCACCAGGTCGGCGACCGCGGTCTTCCCGGCTCCGGGCTGGCCAGCGACGACTACGACGACCGGCCGCTCCTGCGGCACAGCCTCCCGGGTCCACAGCGGTAACCACTCAGCGAGGACTTGCTGGTGCTCCTCCTCGCTCAGCACCGACCGAGCGACGCTCTCCAACTAGCCCTCCTGACAGTGGTGTTGGCTGCTTCGGTGATCTACTGACGGCACGTTAGCATATTTTCGATAAGGTTAAATAAGCGAGCTAAATACAGGGATAAAGTCTGGTAGTCTTCGGGGTGGAGGTAGACAGATATGGCATCCGAGGAAGAACTGTTCGCGAACATCGACGCCTTGCTGGAGGAGGAGCCGCAGCTCCCGCCCCCGGCCGAGCGTGCCCGGCTCCGTGAGGCCGCCGGCATCACCCAGGTCCGCCTCGCGCAGGCCCTGAAGTCGTCCGTGCAGACGGTCAAGAACTACGAGAATGGCCGCTCCGAGCCGAAGTCGCCGCGCCTGGAGGCCTACCAGCGGCTGCTCAAGGGGTGGGCGGCGAAGTACCCCGCGCACGCCACCCCTGCCACGCCCGCCCCGGCCCCGGCCGTCGCGCCACAGCCGGAGGTGCCCGAGACGTTCACCGGCCCGGCCGCCCCCGAACAGACCGCCGCGCCGGTTCAGGCTCCGGCCGTCCAGGCCGTGCCCGAGCGTCCCGCCCGTCCGGCCGCGCGCCCGGTGACGTCGTCCCGGCGCCCGGCGGCGAAGAAGGCCGCCGCGTTCGCTGTCGACCCGCGCTTCCCCCACGGCCCGCTCGCCGTCCTCGACGGCGACGGCTCCGCATACGGCACGGGCGGGCTGGTGCTCGACTGCCCGGCCACCACCGTGGTGGAGCTGGTGGAGTGGACGCTGCGCGAGTCCGGCCTCGGCGCGCCGAAGCTGCACCGTCACGGCAAGGACTCCGATCCGCTGATCGTGCTGACCGCCGCGGCCGCCGCGAAACTCGGGCTGCCGGAGCACCTGGAGGACCGGCGCGGCCTGCGCCTGCCGGAGGACCACCCGGTCGTCAAGCAGATCCTCAAGGCGAAGTGGCAGCTCACGCAGCGCGGGTTCGGCCCGTGGGCGCGGATCTACCGCAAAGCCTCCGGGAACCAGCGCCAGTGCGTGCAGCTCGCGGTCCTGCCCTGGGACGCCCTCGATGAGAGGTCCTGGCCCGGCGTCAGCGACATGGAGCCGGCCGACATCGCCCGCGTCCTCGGGATCTACGCCCAGCGGGTCATCACCCCGCGCGGCAACCCGGCGGTCAACGGCCTGGAGCTGATGACCGCGCTGCGCCCGCCGACCCGCCCGGTGCGCGATGAGGAGACCGGCAACTGGGTGTCCGGCCACCACCCGGGCTCGCTGGGCACGCAGCCGATGGACCCGGCCCCGCCGGAGGGCCAGCCCGAACACCCTGCTGTCTTCCACTCCGGCTGGAAGGGCGGCTTCCTCCGTGAGGAGGCGTACACGTGGGTGCGGCCGGTGGAACTGCTCACCGATGAGGAGTGCCAGCTGCCGTACGCGGTCGGCCTGGACCTCAACACCGCGTTCCTCGCGGCCGCCGCCCGGCTCACGGTCGGCCTGTCGGAGCCGGTGCACTTCGTAGGCCCGGAGTTCAACCCGAAGATCCCCGGCTCGTGGCTGGTCGACCTGTCCCATGTGGAGCTGGACCCGCGCCTGCCTTCGCCGTTCACGCCGACCGGTGAGCGTCCGACGGGCCCGGCCTGGTACCAGACGCACACCGTTGCCTACGCCCAGGAGCTCGGCTACAACGTGGAGCCGATCGAGGCGTACCTGCGCAAGGAGACCGGCGCGTACCTGGACCCGTGGCATGACCGGCTCAAGGCCGCCTACGTCGACACCCTCGCCGACATGGGCGTCACCAAGGACCTGTCCGACACGGAGTTCCTGGCGGCGATGGCCCGGCACAAGGACGTCGACCCGGTGCTGACGGCCGTGCTGGCCGCGATCAAGGCGACGGTGAAGGGCGGCATCGGCAAGCTGTTCGAGAACCCGCAGGGCAAGAACCACAAGGACGGCGACCCGTGGCCAGCCATGATGCGCCCGACGTGGCGCCCGGACATCCGCGCCGCCGTCATCAGCAAGGCCCGGGTCAACATGCACCGCAAGCTGTTCAAGATGGCGGAGATGACGGGCCTGTACCCGCTCGCCGTGCTGTCCGACTGCGTCGTCTACCCCTCGCCGGGGGAGAGT
This sequence comes from Streptomyces sp. NPDC090994, assembly GCF_044768905.1. NCBI lineage: Bacteria > Bacillati > Actinomycetota > Actinomycetes > Kitasatosporales > Streptomycetaceae > Streptomyces > Streptomyces sp. NPDC090994. Next base: position 19,153 of record NZ_JBIVWS010000040.1, on the reverse strand, counting down.
CCGCTGAGCTTCCTGCCGTACGCCGCCTCGGGCAAGCCGCAGCCGGGCGGCTTCCGTCTCGGGCCCACGCCGGGCCTGGCGAAGCTGGAGGGCGTTCAGTCGATGCTGTGGGCGGTCGACGTGTTGGAGAAGGGCTTCAACCCGGCCCGCCTCATCAAGGGCGGCGACGCCGTCCTGGACGAAGGCCAGTGAGGCTGTGACCACCGGCACCGGTAGGTCTCCCGCTCGGGGCGGATCCGCCCCAAGCTCCGCGTCGTCGATGAAGGCCGGCGCGGAGCTTGGGGCGGACGCTGGACCGCCTGGAGGCGCGCATGGAGGCCCTGCAGTTCTCCCTGCGCACCCGCCGGGCCTCGCCGCAGTCCGAGCTGTGGCGGCACGACCTGCGCGAGACACGCGAGGCCTGGTTCCGGCTCGTCGACCCCGACGGCCAGGACCCCGCACCCGAAGGGAACTGAAGCCGTGACCGGAGAGATCGAAGACGCCATCGAGCGGGCCGACCGCGAGGCGTTCACCAAGGACCCGCCCAAGACGTTGAAGGGCCAGATCGGCTACCTGCTCAAGCAACTGGGCAGCGCGAAGGCCGTCGCCCAGGAGCTCGGAGTCACCGCCGACTCCGTCAACCGCTACCGGCGCGGCGCCCGCAAGCACGCCCGCGCCGACGTCGCCGCGAAGATCGATGACGCAGTACGGGCACGCTGGCAGCCGCTGGTACGCAAGCGCCGGCAGCGCCAGGCCGCCACCACGGGCGGAGTCACGGTGGAGACCCGCGCCCGGTTCGGCTACACGTCGTCCGCCGGATCGACCGACGACGGCCGGTTCCGGCGGCTCACCGTGCACCTCCCCCCGGCCTACGCGCAGCGCCTGTTCGACGCCCGCGAGGCGGGGGCCAGCGACCAGCAGATGCGCGGAATCATCGCCGAAGGGTTTAAAGAAGTGTATTTCCAGGACGGAGGAGGCCGCGCTATGGAACTCTCGGACGTGGAAATCAACGACATTGATTACCTGGATCTGGACTACTGAAATAGGAGTCTCCACGTGACCGCTGAATTCACGTCCGTGAGCCGAAGCACGGTAGTTGTCACATAGGCAGTCTTGTTGTCACCTGCGCGGTGCGGCGCCGGAAGGTCTCAACTCTTGACGGCCTCTGCGATCTGCTGGGCGGCCTGGGCGGGGGTGAGGTGCGTGGTGTCGACGACCTCGGCCTCGGCGTGCAGCCACGTGCGGGCCGCCTCGGCGTAGGGCTCGAGGTATTGGAGACCGCCACCGCCCTGGGCACCGCCCTCGCCCCCGCCGCGCCGCGCCGCGGCTGACGCTACGCTCGCGGGCAAGGGCGGCGATCGAGCGGCCTTCAAGTAGGCGATACGCACGTCGTCGGTCTTGTCGGCTGGCACAGCCGGGCGGCGTCCGCCCTTGCTGCCCTTGGCCTCGGCGGCCCGCAGTCCGTCGTACGTCAGCTCCCGCTGGAGGTCGCGCTGGAGTTCGCCGGCGGCGGCGAGGGTCTGCACCATGACGGCCTCGGGGAACGTCGGCACAGTGGTTGGCGCTGAGAACGATCATGGCCAGCTAGCAGCACCTGCACCGGTGGCTCCATCTTGCTGCTCACCCTCCGACCGTACCCGGCGCGCCAGCACCCCGGAGAGCAGGCCGTACGGGGCGCTGGCGCGCCGGGCGTGCAAAGGGGTGGGGTGGGGGCGCGTTGAGGTGACGGGGTCCCTCATGCGGGTGAGGAGGGGCGTGGCCGCAGCCCCGGGCGGGCAGCACCACGGCAACCGGGATTGCCCGCGGCGGTTATCGACCCGCCGTGGGAGCCCAGGCGTCATGGGCCGGGCCGCCGGTGCGGTCGGCCCCGAGAGATGGAAGGAAGTGCCTCATGCGTCGAGTGCTGACCACGCTGGCCCTGATCGCGGCCACCGCCCTCGCCTCCACCGCCGGTCTCATCACCGCCGCCCCCGCCGCCCACGCGGCGATTCAGGACTGCATTAATGCGGCGCAGCACTTCGGTACACCGCTAGGGACAGCCGTGTCCGCCTGCCAGGATGGCCGCCTAGGTGACTTCCGTGCCTGTCAGCAGGCGCTCAACCCCTACATGGGCGAGCAGTTCGCCTCTGAGGCGTGCCGCCTAGCCGCCAGGCCTTATTAGGGGCTGCCCCGTGCAACGGCTCATCGCCGCACGGTGCCGAGTACGGCGTGCAAACGCCTGGCGACTCGCTCCGTTGCCCGCGGAGCGGGAGGCGGCGCCCCGCCGCTCGGGCGTACAGCGGCCCACGCCCTCGCTGGATAGCGGTACCGGCGGGGTCCCAGTGGAGCTCACCGCCCGATCGCGGCGGCGTTGTCCCGGTCAGCCGGAGGCCTGGCTGGAGGGTGCAACTCCCGTCGCAGGGTGAACCTCCGTCCACGCACGAGGCCATGGTCCGGGCCAGCTGCAGGGGCCGCCGCACCAGCAGGTCGTGCTCGGGCGGGTCCGTCCAGTCCTTCCACGCGGCCCGGGGGCGGGCCGCATCTGCTGCGGCAGCGGTCAGGCGCCGGGTCATGAGCGTGATGAACGCCCAGTTCAGATGGGCTTCGGCGTGTTGGGGAAGTCGCTCATAGTCCCGTGCGTTGCGGCGGGCGTTCATGATCCAGCCGAGGGAGCGCCGCCGGCAGATCGTCGACGCGATCCGCTACCTCGTCGCGCCGGCCCCGCTCACCCACCACCCTCGCGCGAGCCCGCCCGGCGCAGACAGAGCGCGAGCCGGGTGCACCGGAAGCACCACCCAGAGGCCTCAACGCCCGTGCGAAACAAGGGGGTTGAAGGTTCAGGCCAGGCGTTCGCCTACGGCGTTTCCGCAACACCAAAACGCGACGCCCGCCGCTGCCGACAGGCCCGTACCCGGCACCGACTGGAGCAGTACACCGCCGGCCTCGCCCGCTCCACCCCCACCGTCCACGACCACCCGTACACCGGACACTCCACCTGCTCGCCCCGCTGTATCGCGGCCACCCGCGACCGTGTCCGCCGCATCCTCCGCCACTGCCGTGACCTGCACCGACTTGAGCAGAACACTGCGGCCGCCGCCATCATCACCGGCAACGGATCACCGCACTCCCGGCAATACCGCCGGACCGTCCCGCCAGCCCCCACACCGCAGATCATCCAGCTGCCAACGCCTCACGGCCAGAGTTCAAATACAACTACTCACTGGCTCGGCGTGCACGAAGCCGTGGTGCCGGACGCCGTGGTCCCCGATCCCGAGGTCGCCTGGCATGGCTGGCTGACCGAGCCGGAGCTGCGGTCGGCCCTGCTGGAGTGGCGCTTCACCCCCGACAGCCACGAAGCCTTCAGTCGGTATTTGGCGTTCCGGACCGCGCGGTCCTGACCTTGCCCATCACGCTCAGGCTCAGCGTCTGTCGATCGCTTTGGTCAGGTGCTCGGCGTGGTCTTCGAGCAGTGGCTTGAGGGCGCCGTAGTAGGGCTGGTGGTCTGCTTTGTGGAGCCAGTGGAAGACGTTGTGCCGCTCCCGCGTCCAGACAGCGCGTAGTGCTGGGTCGGGTGCGATGTGTGGTGGGCAGGGGGCGAAGTCGGGCTCGCCTTCGGTGGCGCGGGTCCAGATGTAGGCGCTGACGGCCAGGCGTCTGCGGTCGTCGCTGATGGGTTTTCGGTGGCTTGTGAGGACCGGGAGCTGGGCGAGGATGTGCTGCCAGCTCTCGGGTTCCAGGGTCCAGGTGGCGAGGGCCTCGCGTCGGTGTTGGTAGTCGATGGTGGGGCCGGCGAGGAGTTCGGCAGTGATGGCGTCGAGGGCGTGCTCGAAGTCGCGGGCCGTGCCGCTGGTGCGGAGGTGGCGATTCAGTAACTGTGTGTAGCCGTTCCGCTTGCCCTGGGGGTTGATCCCGAGGAACTGAGTGGCTTCGTCGAGGCTGCCGCCGCGTGCGCGCCGGACGAGGAAGACCGAAGCACTGCGTCGGCGCATCTTGGGGGCGATGGCGGAGAGGAAGCCGAGGTGATGGTCGGCGAGGGCTTGGGGCAGGAACGCGGGGATGTGTTCAGGTCGCAGGCCGGCACCGGTCGAAGGGAGGCGGAGCCCGCCTTTGCCGGTGCGCCGGAAGGTGGGAACGATCGTGTCAGCGGCGTCCTGGAAGCGCTCGGAGCAGGCGCTGCGCTGCTTCTTGAAGGTTCTGTCCCAGATCAGGTGCCGTGTGGGCGGGATTCCGCTGCGGTTCCGGTTCTCCTCGGGGGCGAGCGAGGAGAGTGCTTCGCGCAGGTCGTTCGCGGCCAGGAGGCGGTCGGTGACCTGGAGGAGGCCGGCGCAGACGAACGCGTCGACGGGCGCCCCGGTGGATCGGTAGAGACGGGAGTCGGTTCCTTCTTGGATGGCGAGGTGCTGGGCGACGGCCTCGGTGAGTTGGCGGGTGGTGCCGACCGGCTGGATGCGCGGCCAGCAGATCATGACCAGGCCGGTGAGCAGGATGAGCTCGGTGAAGTACTGCTGTGCTGGCTGTTTCGGACCGCCCGGCCGGAGTAGGTGAAGAATCTTGTGCTGGAGCCCGAGCAGGCCCGGCCCGGGTCGGTGATGGTGCAGTGGGTCGTGGGCAAGCGGTGCTCCACAGGGGTCGTCGTGTCGGCCGGTCCTGGTGTCGCGAACCGTGGAAGTCCGGCAGTGGGCGGGGTGGACTCCGGGGGCAGCGGGACGGGGAAACAACTGGGCCCTGTTGCTGAAGTTGACCGGCTTTTGGCAGCGAGGGCAGAGGTGTTCCAGAAAGACCTCATGGCGCGGGCAGGCGAAGACGACCGGAAGGCGCCAGAGGATCTGCCAGGGCCCGCCGTGGGCGTTCTGGATGTCGGAGCCGTCGCCGGCGAGGCAGCGAGGGCAGTAGCGGGCGGTGGTGGGGAACAGCCATCGGTCCGCGTGCATGGAGTAGACGTTGCCGGCCCGGACGTTGGCGACGCCGCGGGCCGCCGGCGGATAGCGGGAGGCGAGAGGTTCCAGCGTCATCGCGCGGACCTCGCGGGGGTTCAGGCGGGTGGTGACGGCGAAGTTCTTGATCTCGGCCGGTGTCAGCCGCGTCGAGAGTGACGCGCGGGCGCGACCGAGCCGGTCCTGTGCGGTCAGGCCGGTCAGCCGGGCGAGCTCGTGGGGCGAGATGTGTAGGCGGTGGGCCAGACGGAGGGCGAAACCGGCCAAGGACTCGCCCTCCAGGGGGTCGAGGCTGAGTCCGAAGGGCCGCCGCCCGGAGCCCGTGGTCATGTCAGTCACCGGCGGCCGGCCTGTTCCCGCGGTCGTCAAGGACTGTGTTGCGTCCGCGCCCTCGGCGCGACTTGGGCTTCGCGGGCGGGACGGTGACCTGCGGGATGTCGGGGACCTCGCCGGCGCCGGGGTCGAGGTCGTCCAGGTTGCCGAGGTGGATCGTGGTCTTCGCGAGCAGTTCGGGGGTGAGGCGTTCTTCGCCGGTGAGGATCGCCTCGGTGCAGCCGTCCTCGATCAGCCGCCGCAGCAGGCCGACGACGCCGCGGGTGCGGCCGAAGAGGTACTCGGGCATCTCGCCGCTGGTCAGCATGCCTTCGAAGGACCGCAGGAGCCGCAGCTGGTCCTCGATGCCGGCGAGGTGGTCGAGGAAGGCGGTGATGCCGGCAGGGGTGGAGTAGTCGAACGGGTCGAGATCGACCATGTCGAACCGACGGCCGGTCTGCGTGGCGGCTGCGGTGCTGTGGCGCCCGCCTCGCCCGTGGTCGGGGAAGACCCACTGCCCGGTGCGCTGGTCGACGTAGGCGCCGCGCAGGAGGCCGGAGCCGGGGATGTCCACGCCGATCAGGATCAGGGTGACGTTGAGGTCCATCAGCTCGCGGATCAGGTCGAGGGTGTCCTGGTCGTCCTCGCGGTGGAGCCGGAGCCGGGTGATGTCGTCGATCAGCAGGGCAGTGGTGCGATGGTCCCGGATCGCGTCCCGCACTGCTCTGACCAGGTCGTCCAGGGTTCCGGGGTGCGGGTTGCCGTAGACGTTCAAGATCGCCTTGCAGAGGCCCTTGGGTGTCGCGCGGACCGGCAGGCGGCAGTAGGCGACGGGGACGAATACGTCCCGGGTGCCGGGGGTGGGGCCGGGCAGCAGCTGGTGGTGGACCTCGCGCCAGACGTCCTCGAAGGACGCGGCCGCGTCGCAGGCGGTCTCGGTCTTGCCCTGGAACCCGCCACCGTTGATCATCAGGCCGTCGCGGGTGCCGGGCATGAACTTCACCGCGTTGTTCTGCAGCCGGCCGCGCATCAGGTTCGCGACCCGCGCGCTCATCGGTGTCTCCTGCAGCCGCATGTTGACGTGCGTCGCGGTGCGGTGCAGGTCGTGCAGAGCCCGACGCCGGGGACCCAGGCTCTGGTAGTCCGCCGGCGTCAGACGCGGCGCGGGCACAAACGTGCCGCGGATACTCCGCCACTGCTGCCAGCCCTCCCAGCGGGTGCGGTCCGGCGGCGGACCTGCCCGCAGAAAGGGGACGACCGCGTGCTCATCCGGCGTCGTCTGGTCCACCACGGTCCTCCTCCAGGTCGTCCTCGGGCAGGACGAACACACTGCGGGCCCGGAAGCCGTGGCCCAGCTCGGGCGGCGGGACGGGAGCAGGCCGGACAACTTCCCGCCGTCGGCGCCGTTCCCCGGCGACCGCTTCCTGCGTCTCGCGAGCCCGCCCCGGCCAGCTCAGCACCGTCGCCGTCTCCTCCCCTGCAGGCACGGGAGACACGGCGGGCTGTGGGGCCGGTGCGGGTGTGCTCGTCGGCCGGTCGGCCTGCGCGGCCCTGGCCTGGTGCGTCTCGCGGGCGTGCTCGGTGCGCTGGGACTTCTTCAGCTGGGTCGGCCACTTGCTGACCGGGATGTTCGAACCGATCAGCTCCAGCAGCACCGGCAGCAGTTCGGCGTCCGACTTCGGCTTCAGCCCGGCCGCGGCGGCCTTGGTGAGCAGGGCGCTGGCCCGCGCGTCCCCGAAGGCCGGCATCTGCCCGGCCCGGGGCATGCCCGTCCAGGGCAGCGGGTGCCAGTCATGGCTGATCGGGTCCTGGAAGAACACCTGGCGCCGGTCCCGCGGGTCGCGGCGGATGAGCCACTTGCCCTTGTGCTTGCCGCCCCGCGTCGACAGCTCGCCGCGGTAATCCCGCAGGACATCGGCGTCGTCGTACCAAAGTCCGCGGATCTTCACCCCGCGACGCTTGTCGATGCGGACGTAGTGGGCGGGCAGCAGCTCGTAGAACAGCTCCGGGGAGGGGATGTCCATCGCGAAGCCGGTCTGCGCGAACGACGCCGCGAACAGCGAGTTCGGGCTGTGCGAGCCGTCCGGATCCCAGGCCGGGGCGTACTCGCCCAGCTTGCGCTTCTGCCAGACAGCGACGATCCAGGTCGCGATCAGGTGCTCGAGCTGGTCGGCTGTCAGCACCGCGTCCGCGGCCGGGTCGGCCCCGCGGTCGGCGACATCGACGCCGGTGTAGCCGATGAGTTCCTCGAACAGCAGTTGCCGGATAACGCCGAAGGCCCGCTCGACGGCGGCCTTGTCGGTCGGCCGCAGCACCCGCGCGGGCAGGACCTGGCAGCCGAGCACCCGCTCGACCTCGACCAGGTGGTGGTTGCGATAGACCGATCCGTGGTCGGTGGTCACCGTCTCCGGGGTGAAGAACGGCAGGCCGGCCACCGCGTGCCCGGCGAACTCGGCCACCACCGCGGCCGGCAGGCCGGGGTAGGGCCATTCCAGGTCCTCGCCCCAGTCCGCCCGCATCGGCAGCGGCATCGTCACGTCCCGCAGCACCATCGCGACGTCGACCGAGGTGTCGGAGACCAGCGTCAGCCGGAAGGCGACCAGCGAGTGCGTGCAGACGTCCAGGGCCAGGGTGAGGTGCATCTTCACCGGGTCGCCGAAGACGTGCTCGCGGACCATGACCGGCAGCACCGTGGTGTCCAGCGCGACGACCTGGCCCGGCCGGTGCACCAGGACGTGCCCCTGCGACTTTGGCAGGTCGGCCGACCTTGCGTAGCGCTGCCGGGCGCCGCCGGGGCCGAACCACTCCTGCCAGAGCCGGCGCAGGGTGTCGTAGCTGGGCACCTTCGTCTCGGGCCCGAACTCCTCGCGGACGTACTGGCGGATCATGCGGTCCTTGGTCCGCATCGACACCTTCGCCATCCGCTTCGTCTCCTCGCGGACCGCCAGGACCGCCTCCCGCACCGGCTCGGAAACAGTGCGGGTTCCGCCGCTGCGGCGCAGCCAGCGGTCGTCCGCGCAGCCGACCAGCCCGAACCGGCGGCGGGCGTTCTCCCACCGGATCAGCGTGCGGTAGCCGACCGAGCCCAAACCGAGCAGCTCCGCGTGCTGCGGGTCCAGGGCCGCGAGCTCCGCCACCTTCGCGTGCCGTCGCTCGGTGAGCGTCGTCGTCGCCGGGTCGTACTCGGTTCTCGGCTCGCCCGGGCCCGGGTGGAACGGGTCGCCGGAGCGGAACCCGGTCGCCACTTCCAGCAGGTGGGCCATCCGCAGCTCGGTCAGCTCCAGCCGGCCGGCGTTCAAGTCCTCGGACGCCTTGCGCTGGCGGCCCCGGTCGGCCCCCGCCGCCGACGTCCGTGACGATGGCCGGCACTGCGGATGGTTGGCCAGGAAGCGGAAGGTCATCCGCTCGCGGGTGCCGTCGTCCTTCACCAACTGCACCCGCCCCAGGTGCGGTTCGCGGCGCTCGACTGTCCACTCCGTCCCGTCCAGCACCAGTCCGGCGCCGGGGGAAAGGTTCAGCACTGCCGCCGCGGTCACCGGCCCGCCTCCCGGGCGGGCATCACGAGCGAGCGGTCCTGGAGCGGGCCGATCAAATCGACTCCCAGCTGCCGGGACCACAGCAGGTGCAGCAGCTGGGCCCGGGCGACCGGCTCGCAGCCCGCCGCCGCCGCGAGTTCGCCGAACCTCCGCCCGCCCCCGGCCTCGGCGAGCAGCACCGGCCGCAGCCCCAGCGGGTCGGAACTCAGCCGGCGCCGCGACGCGATCGCGTCCAGCCCTGCGAAGGCGTGCTCGCGCCAGCGGGCGGCCACCGCGTAGCGCCAGCCGCAGGCGACGGCGACCTCGGCGGCCGCGGCGAACGACTCCCGGTCCGACTCCTTGATCAGGGGCTCGGGGCGTACGTCGATCAGCCAGGCGCCGCGGCGGGTCACCGCGAGGTAGTCAGGGGTGTGGGAGCGGCGCTTCCCGCAGGTCGCGAAGGAGATCTTCAGCGGCTGTGAGACGACGTCGACCACGTCGCCGGCGAAGTCCAGGGCCAGCAGCACCCGGCTCTCCTCCAGGCTCTCCGCACCGTGGTGACGGCCAGTGCTAGTCAGGAACTGCAGGCCAGGACGGTGGCGTTGGTCCCGGCGCCAGGTGAAGTGCCGCATCGGGTCGCTCGTGAGCACCGGCTCCTGTACGAGGTCGTGCACCGAGCAGGACGCGTCGTCCCCGCCTGTCCGCCACGAGACCGTCCACCGTCTCGTCCAGCCGTCGCCCAGATCCAGGCCGGGCCTACCCGCGTCGATGTCCGTCGGCACGAAAAGGTCCTCCCAGCTGCACTGATGCGACCAGACGGGCCCGGTGTCAGCGGGTTCGGCTACTCTTCCCGACCCAGCACGTGTAGCGGCCATGAGCTCATGGAAGCCCCACGGAGAACCTCAGGCTCCCGATCTTCGTTTCTGGTGACAGAAAGAGTGCTGAATGAGCGCATGTGACAAGTCGAATGCCTTGTTGGTGACAACCCCACTGCTTCGCCGACCCCGTCTCGCCAGCTCACTCGGCTCCTCAGGTGACAACTCCTGAGCTTCGGCTCAGTCCGCCAGCCTCATCGACCGCGACAAGAGCCCGCTGGCCGACGCCGACCACGACCCCGAGCGCATCGCCGAGGCGCTGCGCCGCAGCCCGCACATCCTCGATGCCGACGGCGCCCCCGGCATCGACACCGTCACCTTCACCACCCCCGCCGGCATCGGCTACGTCCTGACCCTCAAGGACGCCGACCCCACCGACGACGACCTCCTGCCCGAGCCGGTGCTGACCGAGGCCGTCGCCGCGGCCATCCTCACCCACCCGGACTTCGTGGCCGCCACACCGGACGAGCCGTGCGAGGACACCATCACCGTCCAGACCCGCGGCGGCATCCGCTACCAGCTGGTCCTGGGCATCCAGGGCGACGCCCACGCCGCCGGCCCCGGCGAAACGCCCGCTGCCTACGTCGCGGCCGCCGCCGACCAGGTCCTCACCGGCAACCCGAACGACTCCGAGCGCTCCGTGGCCGAACTCCTCAACCATGTAGCCGCGACCTGGGACAGGCAGGACCTCCCGCTGCGTGAGCACGCCCAGGCCGTCGCCCGCGCCCTGACCCGCAAGCCCCTGTAGACCCCCCGGGTCGGCCCGACCCGGCTGACCGCACCTGTACACGGCGGGGTCCCCGGCATGGCAGCTGCCGGGGACCCCGCCTCCAGTGTCCCCTGTCAACCAGCGCACACCCACATCCCCCGCCAGGAGGAATCCGTGCCGCACGATCACGACACCCCGGACAGCTCCGCCAGCACCCGAACCCGACAGGACGCAACGGCCCCCCGGCCGCACTTCGGCGCCTGGCGGGACGTCCCGGCCCGGATCTACGCGACCGCCGCCCAGCTCAAGACCATGGACCTGCCGCGCCAGCCGGGCCCGCCTGCGGCCACCGTCGACGGCTGGGACGGTATCGGCCGCAAGTCCACGATCACCCTCTACCGCATCGACCAGTCGACGCCGACCGCGTCCACGGCCGCCCAGCTGGCCGCCGCCCGCGCCCGGTCGGAGAACTTCGTGCGCGCGCGGGTGTGCGCGGACTGCGGCGCCCGCCCCGACCGCGCCCCCCTCGCGACCGAGTCGTACGGCGCCCTGTGCCCGACCTGCTGGCACATCCGCGACCTGCGCCAGCGCCAGGAGGAAGCCGCCCGCGACCGCGCGGCCGCCGTCCACACCGTCCGCACCCTGCTGCGTCCCGGCAGCCGGCCGCTGGGCGTCCTGCACGTCGACTACACCGAGCGCGGCCACACCCCGGCGGGCACCCGCCGCAGCCCGGCGGCGGCGAAGGTCACCGTCATCGACGCGAACGGCCAGCTCCTCGCCGACCCGCTGCTGCGCCTGGTCTCCGCCCGCGCCAAGGGTGTACCCGACGGGGCCGGCGCCCCGGTCCCGGGCGCCGACGCCCTCACCGCGCTCCTGTCGCAGCGCACCGTGCTGGTCTGGAGCTACCGCGACCTGGACGACCTGGCGGCCGGGCTGCGTTCCCAGGACGCCGCCTGGTCCCTGCCCTCCGGGCACGTCCACGAGATGGCCCGGCTGACCGCGGCGTGGCGCAGCGAGGTCACCCCGGACGGGGACCGTCCCGCAGCCGTCGCACCCGGGCGGGCCGACCGGATGCTCTACCTCCTCCATCAGATCGCCGACACCGAGCAGACGCCGACCATGCCGACGGGAGTAGGGGTATGAACGCGTGCGAAAGCCCCGAGCAGCTCGCTGACCGGGTGCAGTTCGACCTGGAGAGTGCCGGGCTCACCCCCAAGCAGGTCGACGGTGAGGCTGGCGGATTCGCCGTCTACATCCTTGAGCAACAGGTGCACGTGGACTGGTTCACCCATCACCGGCTCGACTCGGCAGACCTCGACAGCCTCGTCCAGTCCGACCACCTGTTCACCGACGTGACCCGGCGCTACCAGACAACCGCCACGACGATGCACGGTGCCATCGGCTCGATCCTCGCCGCCTTCGGCTACCGCCCCCAGCGCCGCAGCTTCGGGTACGGCTACACCGTCACCTCAGAAGGGACTCCCACATGACCACCTCCACCAACGCGCAGCTCGCCGACTCCGCGGCCATCGACCGGGACACGAGCCCGTTCCTCGATGGCCACGACGTCGTCCGCATCGCCGAAGCACTGCGCCGCAGCCCTCACATCCGCAGCGTCGACGACGTCTCGCCCGGCGACAAAGCCGTCTGGTTCCGCGACGCGGGCGGCACCGGCTACACCCTGTCCCTGACCGACGTGGAACCGATCCCCGAGGACGGCCCGCAGGGTGAGGCCTACGCCTGGGACGCTGTCGCCGCCGCGATCGGCAACCACCCGGACTTCGTCAGCGCGGAACTTGCCAGTAAGCCCATCGGCCTGAACCTCGACACCATCACCGCGATCACCCGCACCGACGACGAGTACACCCTGAAACTGACCGCTACCCCTCGCCCTCGCGCCGACAGCACTGAGGAGGAACCGCCAGCCCCGGTCGACCGCATCCTCCAGGCTGTCGGCCAGCTCCGCTCCCGCAGCGACGACAACCCGGACGCCGTGGTGTTCGACGCGTCGGCCGACCTCCTTGAACACATCGCCGGCACCTGGGACCAGCAGGATGACCCGACGCGTCAGCGTGCTGTGGCCCTCGCCCTGGCCCTGGGTCTGTAGGGGAGACGAGATGCTCGCAACGGTTCCCGCGACTGCCGACTTCGGCGTCGCCGGAGCTCCAGCTCGACATCGACGACGCGGAACACGAACGACGTCACGCCACCAGCCTAGGCGTCGCGACGGGTTACGGCTTCGGCGGCCTGGACGTTCTCCGCACCGGCCGCGAAGGTCCTCGCCACCCTGCCCGAGCACGCCGAAGACACCGTCTGGGACGTCCTGGACGCCGCCTCGGCTGACCCCTGGGGCTTTCGCCAGTGGAACGCCGACAACCCCGAGGGCGAAGACGTGCGCTACGCGTCCGTCGGCCAGTTGTCCCTCACGTACTGGGTGAACAGGCCCCTGCGCCGTCTGTCCGTCCTGAACATCGCCTGGCCCGGATAGCCACCGGTCGACAACGCCCCGGCTCCGGCATTGCAGCTGCCGGAGCCGGGGCGTTTCGCATCGTAGGCGCGGCCGTACCGCTCAGGCGTTGCCCCACGCCTCGAGGAATCGCTTGCGGTCGTCCGCTGTCTCGTGCAGTCGGCGCCTGGCGAGCAGAACATGCCAGGCAGTCGTCTCGGCGTCACGCAGCCACAACTGCCCGAGGTAGCGGCCACCTGCTACGAGCGTGTCATGGGCCAGTGCGTCGCCGATCACCTTGGTCACGGCATCGCGCTGCTGGTTGTCGAGCTCCGCCAGAAAGCTGAGCACTCGGTCGGCAATGCCCGCTTCGTTTCCCCTGGCCAGGCGATCGAAGGACGGACCGCCCATGTTGCCGGGGTCGATGTACAGCGCGGCAGTGCCTCCCGCCTCCTCCAGTGCGCCCCAGAACTCATCGCCTTCGAGCGTGCCCGGTAGAGGGAGGGCGGCGAAGAGGTCGGCCAGATGACCGTTGGCTGCCTGGTTGTACGAGACGTCGCAGGCTGCCGCAGAAGCAATCTCCGCGACGTGCCCGGTGTTCAGCCCTTCGCCCTCTGGCCAGTCCAGTGGAGTGTTGAGCTGCTGGACGAGGTGCTGGGCCAGCTCACCATCGTCGTCAAGGAATCGCCGGATGATCACAAGTTCCCCCAGGTCAGTGCCAGTTGGCGTGCAAAGGCGGCTCTTTGCCTGTCAGTCTGCCGAACTGGGCAGTGATCCGCTGGGGTGCGCGGACAACGTCCGGAAAATGCTCGCCTGCAGGAGCGCGGCAGCGTCCTTCAGCACCGCGTCGGCGAACGCGATAGTCGTCACGTGCTGCTCAACGACACCGCACCGCGTACGGCACGGCGGCCGCTCAGCGCTGGCACTCTCAACACCCCGGAGCTCCCCCCGGCGCGACTAGTGACCTGCGACTGACGCCCCAGGAACGGGGGCGTAGCGTGAAGACGTGGCCGTGACCGACCAGCATGCGCAGTGGCTGGCGCGCAGAATTCGGACCTGTGCGCAGGTGCCCGGCGGCCTCCCACTGTCCTGGATGGCAGAGAAGCTGGTTCGGCATGTGTGGCGGCTGGAGCACCGCCCGCGCGGGCGCGCCGACGTAGTCGACGACGCCCTGGCGGTCCCCGCACTGAGCACTGCGATCGGCGCCCAAGCCCAGCGGAACGGAGTCCGTCAGGCCCTGCGGGTGGGTGCCACCGTGCCGGAGGTCGCGATGGCCCTTGGGATCTCCATCGAGGACGCCCAGTACCTTGCCCAGCAGCTCGAAGAGCGTGACCGGTTTCGCAAGGAGTACGTCCAGCGGGTGCCGCTGGATTGCCGGTCGGCCTGAACGAGTGGCACCAAGCGGAAGCCCAGCTGCTCCGGAGCCCAGGTGAACCTGTAAGGTCTGTGAGGCTCACACCCTGTTTTCCCAGGTAGACGCCGGAGCTATGAGGTTGTGAGGGGCCAGTGTCGTCAGTCGACCCGGAGGATCTTGTCCTTTGACAGGCGATCTTGACCGATTGACAGGTGAGTTTGACCGCTGGACTCAAGGAGACAGCTCGCCTGCGGAATCGGTGTCAGCGGTCCCTGCGAGCATACGGATCATGAATCGATGGGCGGAGAACCTGAGCAGTTCAAGCCCACCCCTCCCTGCCTGGCCAACGCCCACTCGCCAGAAAGGACGCTCAGTCACAGCGGCGACCCAGCGCACTTCTCATCCGTCGCTTCCGGCCTCAGAAGTAGGGCCCCCCACGGCGACTCGCTGCACGACGTCGTCGAGCTGGCCTGCGATGATCATCCTTCGGCGTTCCAACAAGTCCCTGTAGACCGGCAACGGGACGGGATCACCACTGGACGCAGCTTCTGTCAGCGCGAAGCGCGCTTCGACTTCCAACGCAAGGTAGGCCCTTCGGCGTGCGTGAGCCGCTTGCTGGTGCGCCTCCGGCTTCAGAAACGTGATCGCAGCGCTAAGTCCCGCACTCACAAGTGCCAGTACAGCCGCTGGGATGCGGGCGTCTGCCGAAGACAGCCCCGCTGCCCCCGAGAGCCCAGCCAGCACAGCAGCTGGCAGCCCGAGGGCGGCATGGGCAAGTCGCCAGAACTGCCGACGGGAACGGCTCTTCCGTGCTTGCTCAACGCACTCGGCTTGAAGATCGGCTACCTGGCTTCTTACGACATCATCTGCCACGAATCGAGCCTGCCACCAACAGCCCTGATCTGGACGGTCTTTGGCGCAAACGCCAACCGAAGCACTCACTCACAGGAGTCGTGCCTCGCCCGCTGGCTGTCCGCGCCGAGAACCTGTTGGAAGCCCTGTTCGACCCCGCGGACACCGTAGCGGTGTTCGTCGAGTTCTCCCCTGGGCGCCGGGAGTTGCTGAGGGTCCTGGCCGAGTTGCTGACCGCTGCGGACTTCCAGCCCGTGCCGTTCGGCTCCGGCCTCCACGAGCGGCTCACCCAGTACGGCCTCCCCGGTACCCGCCCCGCCCTACGCGCCTACGTCGGACTGTCCACCGAGGGTGAGGACCCGAGCGCTCCCCATCCCGACCCCTGGGCACCGTTCCGCACCCAGGATCAAGATCACCTGTCAGAGGACAGATCTCGTTGCGCAATGCGCCCAGCAGGGTCAGAGCGTCCCGGTTGTCGGCGTCGGTGAAGGCGTTGATCGCCAGGAGGATAGATCCGGCGACAAGCTTTGCGGTGGCGGGGTCGTTGCCTGCGAGAGCGGCCTGATTGTGCAGGGCGTCGGTCAGCAGAACGATGGGGTCGTGGGCGAGCAGAACGAGGACCAGGAGCACGTCGTCGAACCGGCGCGGCCGCCGCTCAGCGCGGCGCAGGCCCGGGAGGTGACGGCCGGGCTGCGCGCGGCGATGGACGACGTCCGGCGCTCCGTGGCGGTGCTCGCAGCCCGGGTCCGCGACGCCCACGCCGCCCGGGTGTGGCTCCCGCTCGGCTACAGCAGCTGGGCGTCATACTGCCGAACGGAGTTCGGGATCTCCCGCGCGCAGGCGTACCGGCTCCTGGACGTCGCCCGCGCCCTGGCCGCGATCCACGGCGCCGTCGCCGCCGCCGACACCGAGACGTCTCGCACGCGAGACACCGACCCGGTCGCGGCCGCGCTCGACTACGGCCTGTCCCAGCGCACCCTGATCGCCGTCTCCGCCCGTACCGGCGACGTCGCGGAGCTGATCACCCGGCGACTCGCCACGCTCGCCCACAGCGGCCTCCAGGCGCTCGATGAGCCGACGGTACGCGCGGTGGTCCGCCAGGCCGTCCGCAATATCAGTACGGCACCACCCCCGCCACCCATCGATCCGCACGCGGATCCCGTGGTCGCCGCGCTGCGCCAGGAGGTCGACAACCTCGCCGCCCGCAGCCACACGCTCGGCGAGCTGATGCTCGAAGTCGCCCCGGCGTACCTGTCCGACACCGACGCGGCCAACGTCCTCGCCCTGCTGTGCGCGCAGATCGGCGAGCCCCTCGAGCACGGCCTCGCCGCCCGCCGCTACGCAATGTCCGGTGACCGCCGCGCCCTGCACGGCACCGTCCTCTGACCGCCGCCGCTCACCTGACACCCGGCTCCTGCTGTGAGCCACACACCCGGTTTCCCCTGGTGGACAGGGTGCGCTGTGAGGTGTAAGGCGAAGGCCTTCGGCCGGGACCTGGTGGTGGTCGTCGGACGGGAGCAGGGTGGTGTCGTGGATGCAGCGCAGCATTTGCCTGGCCCCGCGTAGCACAAAGGTACTGCACGCATCGGAGGCCGGCCCCGGGCCGTGCAACGGGTGGCGCCGGTTTGTTCTGCTGCTCCAGAACGATCCGGTGTAGCCGGTGCTACCGGCGTGCCGCTCCGTCCCGGCCGGGAACGACGACGGCGCCCTCCCGTCGGAGGGCGCCATGGCGGTACGCGGGGTGCGGCGGCGGTTCAGCCAGCCTCGGGAGAGGCGGGGCGTCCTCGCGGCAGATGCATAACATCGCGAATCTGCGATGTTCCCGGCGCGACCCATGCACAGCTGCTGCACGAAAGCGGCGCCGCAGAACTGCAAATGTCGTGTCACCCGGCCAGCCGGCCGGGCGGCCGGGTCAGCGAACGCGCTTGAGGCGTGTCGGCTTGGTGATGGGGGTGACGTTGCCCTTGGCCTTCGCCTCGGCCTTGCGGGCTTTCTCGTCCAGGTGGAGCTGGAAGCGGCGTTCGTACTCGTCTTCGAAGTCGCCGACGTCCAGCTGCATGTCCCTCGGCAGGGCCTTGACGGCTCGCTGCTGTTCGCGAGGGTCGTTGAAGGCGGCGATCATCGGGTGGAGCTGGAAGCGCCCGCGGCGGATCACGGTGACGAGCCGGGCGGCAACCAGGTGCGGCATGGCACGGCTGATCATGCCGCGTTCCATGGCGAGGCCGTGGGCGAGTTCGTCGTGCGTGGCGACGACCAGGCCGCCCGGCTCCTGCTCGGTCATCATGTGCAGCAGCAGCGTGTAGGCGGTGGGAGGGAGCCGCGGGACGTACGCGAGGCCGTTGAAGCTGCCCCACAGCACGTTCCGGCGAGGCACCCATTCCTCGGCAGAGGACGTCATGACGTGGCCTTCCCTTCCGCATCCGACCCCTTGCGCACTTCCAGTTTCGCGCCGGGGGCGGCCATCGCCCGGAACGCTTCGGGCGCGTCCGGGTCATCCATGATCTCGCGCAGCAGGTCCAGTTGCTCGACCCTGTCGCCTAGGACGGGCCTGGAGCGCTTCTTCTCGCCCTTGGCGGGCTCCCGGAGCCCGCCCCGCAACGAGGCGGCCGGGTTGAGCTGGTACAGCCCCTTCTGGAGCTTCCGCAGCGCCCCGTCGGCCTCCAGGACGTTGAAGGCCCGGCTGATGTGGGGCCGGCTGTACCCGAGGTGCTGGGCGATGTCCTCGTGGGTGGCCTCGATCAGTCCGCCGGGCTTCTGCGATCCCATGAGGGTGAACAGCACCACGAGGATGAACCGGTCGTCGTCGTACTGGACTGCGGCCCATCGCATGAACTCCAGGCTGTCCATGGAGAACGCGTCGCCGATGAAGCCCGTGCTGGAGCTGATCGGGAAGACCTGCGCGCCATGGCCGGCGGGGAGCTCGATGGTGGAGCCCGAGGACCGGTTGTAGGCGGTGGGTGGCGGCTTCGGGCGCCGCCGACGACGGGACGGCGCACCAGGCAGCTGTGGCGCTGCGCTGCCGTCCAGGGGCCCTGAGCTCATGGGGTCGCAGTCTCCTTGATCGTCATGACGTCAGAACCCTAGCGGATCGTGGCACTGCTGCCACGAAAACGCGGCACGGCAGACACGAAAGTCACCCAAACGTCAGCCCTGGACTGACATTCCGGTCCCCGGCGGTGACCTCGCCCGCTGACGCACAGCGGCGCCTTTGGTGGCAGTAGTGCCACGAAAGCATGCTGATCCGTCAGGACCGGCTGACTTCTCGACCGCGATTTGTCAGTCCAGGGCTGACAAATCGCTCCGCAGGCGACGCCCTGACCAGCGCAAACGTAGCGATCTTGCCTCTAGAACGTGCGCGCGCGTGATACCGGATCTCCCTACAGTGATCAAGCACCGCCACGCCGTGGCTGCGCCGTCTCAGTAGCAGCGTTGGCATCCTCGGGCCGGACCCCGTCGTGGCGCGCGCTGCTTCGCGTGCGCCACCGTGGGCCCGGTGCGGACCGTAGGCGGCGCCAGCGGCTCTGAGTCTCGGGTGGTACCGGCCGTGACGATCAAAAGCACGGAAGCGTGGGCGATCCCAGTGGAGGGTTCCGCCACACGGCCTAGCGGCCGTGAGGCTCCTGTACCTCCGCACGCCGAATTCCGGCATTCCCATATCGGGCTTCCGTTCTGTGGCTAGGCTATCCAGGGCCGCGTAATTCAAATTCATGCGGTCAGTTTATGGCCGGGGCCGGGGGTGGCGCGGCTGGAGCCCAAACGCTACACAGCAACTGTCCGTGATGCATCACCCTGGCAGCGCGTTCCCACTTCAGCGTGATGCGTGACGTAAACAGTCCCGCCGTAGCGGGTTGCCGTGTATGCTGGCGGGGTATTGGTGAACGCGAAGCGGCCGGTTTCGAGGGTGGGGGAGGGGTTCGGGTGGAGCGCAGCGGAGCCCGTCACTGCGGTGGGGCCGGCACCCGATCGGGCCAACGGTCCGTCACTCTCGTTGCGGGGGTAGTGGTCAGTAACCCCAAGCCCTACACAGGCGCGCGCGTGATGCACCTCCCCTCGTAGCCAGCCCGGGTGATCGCGCTTGCGCGGTCGCCTCCAATTCGCGCTTGCGCGAATTGCATTCCGTTCGGAATTCCGCTTGCGGAATTCCATTCCCGCGCTTGCGGGGGAATCCGAATTGCGCTTGCGCAATTCGCGCTCTATG
>NZ_JBIVWS010000039.1:0-43083 GCF_044768905.1 Streptomyces sp. NPDC090994 | reverse complement strand
GGGCTTTATAAAACCCTCTTAGATAACCCCCCCCCCCCCGGGGGGGGGGGCGCGCCCCCGGGGGGGGGGGGGGTGTGGGCGGGGGGGGGGGGGGGGGGGCCCCCCCCCCCAAACCCACCCCCGCGAGTACTCAGTGCGCCAGCGTGAACTCCTGGCCCGCGCCTTCCTTCTTCGCGCGCAGCTTCTCGTCCCGCGCCCGCTGAAGGCTTCCGAATGTCTCCGACCCCTGCTTCTTGAGAAGGTGCGGAATTCGATTCGCCGGGATTCCGACGAGCGGGGAATCGCTCAGGACCGACAGAAGATCCGACTCCGTCTGGTCGGTATAGTCGGCGGCGATCAGCGCCTCGACGTCTGGGAAGACATCCGCGTGCCTCTCGGTGCTCACATCGATCAGGTGATCTTCTTTCCCCCCGAGGCTGTAGCACCAGAGGAAATTATCAGGAGCATCGTTCACGACAAGCCGCTTGAAACGGCTGATTTCCTTGGTGTAGCAGTAAAAGCGAACCCCTGGTGAGCTGCGCATGATGCGCATCCAGGTGAGAAGGTACTCGTCGGAAAAAAACTCACCTGAATCATGTACACGAATCCACTTGCCGACGTACCGCTTATGCCTGAGTTCCTCCGTCATCTGCCTCTCGAACTCCTCCGGATTGTCCCGGCAGAGGAGAAGATTCCGAATGTGTGCTGCGCGAACATTCCTGAACCGGTACGTGCCGACCCGGGCATAACACAACTGGGCACACACGCCAGCCTGAGGGCAGACGTTGAAATGGCTGCCGTCAGGCATTTCGATCACAAAAGCTGGCAGAGTCCAATTGAATACGCCGATCCTCCTCAGGTCCGAGTTCTGGGTGAGGAGCCGCTTGGGGGCGGTGCGGCCAGTCGATTTCGTGCTCTCAGACATCTCGTTCCTCGTGTTTCGAAGGGGAGGGGCGGGCGGGTGAGGTGCCGGGGCATCCGACGTGCGGGCGCATGCACGCGTGGATCCCGAGCGCGGTCACGCCGCCGTCGGCTCTCGCGAGCACGGCAAGTCCCTGGGCGATGGCGGTGCGCGCGCTGCGCTGGTTGTGGCCGCCGTACTGGGCGTCGTCGCCGTGGCTGGCGATCAGGTCGGCGGCCCGCGTCGAAAGGCGCTCGATGTCGGGTCCTGAGAGGTCCCGCAATTCGGCGATGCACAGCGGGACCATGAACAGCAGCTACGTCACCCACGTCGAAGACGCCGGCGTCGGGCTGTCTTCGGGGGCGGTGACCACCCGGCCGAAGGGGCCGTGCGTGTCAGGGGTGGGCTGCACCGGCTCTTTGCCGGCATCGGAGGGGGGAGTGGCTGTCGTCATGGTGAGGTGTCGCTCCATGCAGGGCGCCCCCGGCTGTAGTCAGCCGGGGGCGCCCGTTGGGGGAGGGGGGAAGCGCGATCAGTCGCCGCGCGCGGGGCAGTCGGCGGCGTGCGCGGGGGAAGTGCGCTGGCGGGGGGACCCACCGAGCCCACGGGACTGGAGGAGGTAGTCGCCCAGGTCTCCCAGGGAATTGATCTCCTCAGTGGGCACCGGCTTGCCGCAGAGGGCGCACGGGGCGAGGAGGTCGAAGATGAGGCGACGGCGGTCGTCATAGGTCGCCAGGAAGTCCAGCGTCCTGTCCGCGAAGGAGATGGACAGCGCCACCGCGGGGAAGTGCACACCGTCTGCTACCAGCGGGTGGGTGTCGTCGTCCCTGGTGCGGATACCGATCGGGCGGCCAAGGGAGTGGAGCGAGAGGCGGTGGCGGAGTACCGCCTCCACCCAGCGGAGCTCGGCGTCATGGCTGTGGAGGGCCGGGTCCGGGCCGATCTGGCTGGCCTGACCGGTCTGTGCGCGCTCCACCGCGGCCTGGACGGCTGCGGCCTCGATGGGGTTGAAGGGCTTCCTCATGGTGCTCGGCATGGCGTCTCCGAGAAGAAGGACCGGGCCCGTGATCGGCACGCTGGCGCGCGTCATGGTCACCTGGGCTGAATTCGGAGGCCGCGAACAGCGGCTCCGGTCGGCGGAAACTCCCGCCCGACGCTGATCACACTACATATTGGAAAAGAAATACGCAACATGCGAAGTGAGGGGGTGGCCGACCAGCCACTGCTCTCCCTGGGAAGACGTACAGGAAGAGGAGCGGCCGGCCGGCTTGCCGCGGGTCTACGCCGGCGCGGCGGTGAGCTGTCCGACCTTGTCGAGCAAGAGCTGGGCCCGAGCGAAGGCGGCCGCCTTGTGACCGTACGACGGAACAACCAGGTGCATGGCCTCGTGCGCCAGGGCGCGATCGGCCTCCTCGCGCGTAGTCACCAGCTCGAGGTTGATGGCCATCAACGGCACCCGCAGCCGTGCGGTCTTCGGGCCCAGATACACCTGGGCGGCATAGTGCGAGAGGTAGGGCATGCCGCTGATCGAGGCGTATGCCGCTAGATCGGTGACGAGGTGGAAGTCGCGCCCGGACACGGTCGCGAACAGCTTGGCGCGCCGGCGCAGCCAGTTCACATCGACGGGAAGGTCACGCTCGTGTTCCAGGAGCGGGCTCCGCAGGTCAGCGTGCCGCTGTTCGGTCACCGGGTGGGCTCGGTCTGCCATGGGACTCCTCCTCTCGAGTGCGGGCCGGCTCTTCGGCCGGGTCGTTCAGCCGGCCGTCCCCGCGCGGGGGCCAGCCAGTGGTCTCCTCGGCCGTCGGCCGCGGGGACATCATGCCAACACGCCCCGCCGTCGCCCTTCGGCACCGGCGACGGGCCCGTTCACGCATAGCGTCCGTGCCAGGAGTCGGCGTCCAGCCGCCCCAGTGCGGCGTCCTCCTCCGGGGAGAGACGGTTGGTGAAGTCGTCCCAGCGGGTGAGCTGCTCGAGCTCGGGGCCGTCGGCCGGCTCGATCCGTGCCTTCTGCCCTGTGGTCAGGTCTATCTCCACGCCGTCGTCCACGACGTCAGCACGCGCCACCGGAAGGGATCGCCGCCGGGCCAGGCCGAGGTTGAACAGGTAGCCGCTCCCGGTGTCCTGGCCGCCGACCAAAGGCCTGATCCATATGACCTGGTTGCCGTCGTCCTCGAAGCGGTAATGCCGGGCGAGGGCGGCGCGGAAGACCTCCGTCCCGTCGGGGTCCGACACGACCAGGCGTGCGCCGGCGTCCACCGGGTCGCCGGTCGGGCTGTGGTTGCCCGCGACGAGGTCCGAGAAACGCTGTTGCCACTGCTGCTGTGTTGCTGTCATCGAATCGCTCCTGGTCAGATCTAGTAGTCGGCTTCCGTGCACAGGACATCCTCGACGGGTTTCCCGCCGAGCTGGGTGATGCCCCGCGAGGTGAGGGAAGCGAGGATGCTGCTGCGCTCCGCGGCGGTGTGGCACACGATTCGGCTGGGCGCCTCCGCCCCGAGCAGATCGATCCCGTTGCGGAACATGATTTCGTTGCTGCTGCCGGAGAACTTGGCGATCTTCATCGGGTCCCGCGTGATCGCCCCGGCGTTGTAGTTGTGGTGCGCGGGGTTGATGGCGCCGTAGTGGTCACCGTTGTAGGCGTAGTAGTCGCTGCGCTGCATGAGCACGCTCGGGTCGTCCCAGATCAGCCGGCCTCCACCCGGGGAGCTGGGCGTCTTCTTCACCCGCAGGAACACCGAGTTGGCGCCACCGGTCATCTTGTCGGACTGCTCGCTCATGCCGAGCCCGCCACCTATGCCCATCACTGCACGCTTCTCAGTGGAGGCCAGGACGCCCGTTCCGAGGAGACTGGCGAGATCGCCGCCGTTGAGGTTGTGGGTCAGCGACCGGCCCTTGAACGCGCCCTGGACCTCCGCCTTCTTTCCGGTCACGTCGAAGCGGGACCAGGTCAGCCACTTGCCGCCGGTCGACGGCGTCGGCTCGTAGCCCGGGCTGGCCGCGAGTTCGGCGCCGCTGGCGAATCCGGAGGCCTTCGCGACGGCGTCTCGGACGACTTCGACCTTCATCGGCAGCACCTTGTGGGATGCCTCCAGGTGGATCCTCTTCATCGCCGTCTGCAGGGCGTCGCTGTCGAGACCCATGAGGGACTCCATGCGCTGGTGAACGATCTCCTGGACCTGAAGATCCTGGAGACCCTGGGCCGTCTCCATGGCGCCCTTCATGCCGGCCGAGCCCTCCAACCCCTGGGCCCGGATGTTGTTCGCCAGGTAGGTCCACTCACCCTCTGCCGCGGTCATCGGCTTGTTCATCAGGTGCAGCTGTTCCAGCCGCTCCACGAGGTCCTTACCGTGGCCGGCGCCCGCAGGGGCGTGGACCTCGAGCTGTCCCCGCAGCGAGAACTCCGTGTTCGCCGGGTCGTTGTCCTTGTACGGGCGGTAGACGGCCTTCCAGCCGTCGCCCATGTCGATCTCGTACTCCGTGCCGTTGGCGGAAGAGCGGGTGACACCGTCCCATGACGTCTGCCCGGTCTCCGGGTCGAGGGTGGCCTTGATCCGGCTCGCCTTGCGGACCGTCGCGGCGAGCGTGCCGGGCTCCGGATCCCCGTCGGGCACCGGGATCTGCTTGGTGACCATCTTGGTCGAGGTCACTTCGTAGGCGTCCATCCACGGCATGGGCGCCCCGCCGTTGTCGATCTTGTCTTTCACGACGTTCAGCTGGTGCAGGTAGTGCAGGGCCATGGCTTTCTCGTCGTCGCTGATCGACGGGTTGTGAAGGACGTCGGCGACTGCGTCGTAGGCTGCCTGGTGCTTGGCGATCGATGCTTCCGACATCTCGGAGCCGGTCTTCAGCTTGTGCTGCACTGAGCTGATGGCGGTCTTGGTCAGCTCGGCCAGCTTCTTCTGCTTGTCGAGGTCAAGGCGCTCCTTGACCTCCTCCTCGACCTGGATCTCCTCCATGTGCGTGCCGGGGATGCTGAGCGCATCAAGCAGCTTCTCCTCTGCCTCCTCGGATATGTGCGTGAGCAGCACCTCCCGTGGACCGTCCGATGAGTCGTAGGCGACCAGGGTTGCTTCGGAGTTGATGAAGTCGTCCCCGCCCACCAGGATCGGTGTACCAGTGGGCTCGCCCACCGGAGGCGCCGCCGGCACCGGCGTCAGCGGCGGGTCCGTCTCCTCCTCCTCTTCCTCCTGGACCTCCTCGATGTCCTCGGCCTGGAGCAGCACGGCTTCCTCCGCAGACGGCTCCTCACCGCCGCTTTGCAGCTCTCCATCGGCTACGACGCCTTCGGCCTCAGCAGATACCTCCGGGGTTGTCTCCTCCGGCGGTGCGGCGGACACGACAGGCTCGGGTTCCGGTTCGGGTTCGGTGCCCACGAGCGTGTCCAGCTCCGCCAGCGGGTCGTCGCCGGCCGGAGGTTCCGCAGGGGGAGCCGGCTCGACAAGCGGCTCGGGCAGTTCCGGCACCTCGAACGCGGGGTCCCCCGCAGGTCCCACGGCCGCGCCCGCAAGGTCTGCCGCCTCGGCCGTTGCCGGCGCGCCGGTGATGTCCAACGGGGCAGCGGGGGCCTCGGCGAGCGCGGTGGGGCTGACCGCGTAGCTCTGGTGGCTCGACTTGGATCCGGTTCCCATCAGTTACCACCGCCGTGCTTGAGGGAGGCGCCGGAGGGCAGACCCAGCTGCTTGACGAAGAAGTCGGAGAAGTTCTGGCGCAAGTTGTTCTTCCTCTCTACGGCGTGGTCCAGGAACGCGGTCGCGATCTGGTCGTTGCTGACCTGGGACTGCGGGATCTTCAGTGCCTTCGCTGCCCGGCTGCGCATCTGCGGCACCCACGCCACGCCACTCTTGGCGCCCTCGTGCGCGGTGGAGTGCAGGATGGAGCGCAGTTGTGCGTCCGGCATGGACTCGAACTTCTTGATCACCGGGTGCGCGGCGGCAGGGTTGATCTTGACCCCGCTGGCGAGACCACTGCCCAGGGCCGCTTGGTAGAGCTTCTGGTGGACGGGAGTGAACCCGCCCCCGCCGCTGGGGGCGTAGTCCACCGACAGCTTGTCCGCGCCGAAGTGCTTGAAGGCCTGGCCGCGGTCGATCTGCACGAGGCCGCCGGAGGGCGTGCTCAGCCAGTTGTCCTGGTGACCGTCGTGTTCGCCGACGAGCCACGACCCCACGTGCGACCGGACGATCGCGTCGACCTGGGACTGTGTCCACTGACTCGGGCTGGACGTGAACGGCTTGGCGTCCTTGAGCAGCGGCTGGATGGAGCCGACCGTTCCGTCGGCCTTCTTGTGGTGGTACACCGGCACAGCCGGCACGCCACCCAGCGACAGGACGTGGGACGCGGCGGCTTCGGTGTGCCCCAGGGCACCGCCGTGGTTGTGGTCGGCCTTGAACATCCACTGTGAGCCGTCGGGCGCAGCGTGGATGGTCTTGGCGTACGTTCCGCCGAGGTTCGACGCTGTGGTGCCGGGGCCGAAGGCCCAGCTGGCGACCTCTTTGGCGTCCACGCGGGCCGGCATGTCCTGGTGGGTCGCCTTGGCGTGCTGGACTGCTGCCATCATGGCCTGGACGTTGGCGTTGAACGAGCCCGGCTTCGGCGCCTTCAGCGGCTTCGCCGCAGGAGTGGCCGGCTTCGCTCCGGAGCCGGTGGCATTCGCAGGCAGCTTGCTCGCCAGGGCCTGGACCGCCTCGTCCGAGGCCAAGCCGCCGTCGGGCTTCATCGAAGGCGCCGCCGCGGCCGCCGCCTTGGCGGCCTTGGCCGCCTCCTTCTTGGCGACGTCCGCAGTGACCTTGTCCTTGATCGCCTGCTGGTCGTACTTCTCGTTGAAGCTCGCGGCAATGTAGTTCTGGACCTGGGCACGCGTGGCCTTGGCGTTGTTGTCCATCCCCAGCTCGGCCGCGACGCCGCGCAGGTCGGAGAGCTTCTGCGTCGCGGCCCACGCCTTGAAGTCGTTCGTCAGATCGCCGGGGTGGAGGTACTTCCCTGGCCCGAGGGCCGGATGCTCGGCGTACGGGGTGTCGCTGGCGCCCCCTTGCTGGGTGTAGGCGTACCAGCCCTTCACGGCCATCTGCATGTCTTGGACGTCGCCGGCGTTCTTCGCCCAGGCGGCGATCGTCTGCGGTGCGCCCGGGTCGCCGGCCGACGGGAGGTTCAGGGGCTGCCCGGCCTCGGGTGCCACCGCAACGTGCGCGGCGTACCCGGCGTCGAGGTTCGACAGCTGCTCCTGTCGCTTGGCCGCCACGGCCTTCAGCGACTCCACTTCACTCTCGGGTGTGTTCGGCCGCATGAGTGTCACGAGCTGCTGGCCACTGAGGTGCGTCGCCTCGGTCTCGCTCAGCTGGCCAGTAGCGAGAGCTTCCTGCACCGAGGGCTGGACCACCTTCGGGTGCATGTACTTATGGGTGAGGACCTCGTCAACTGCCAACTTGGCCTCGGCCTTGGTCTTGGCCAGGTCCTCGCCGAGCTCAGGACAGTCGGCCGAGGCCAGCTTCTGCTCGGCCGCGAGCATCGTTTGCAGGGCCTCGGCCTGCTTTCCCTGCCACTGGGGCCCGTAGGTCTTCGACGCGTCGGTCCAGGCGTCGATCGACGCGGTTACTGCCTGGGCGGAGGCCGTGACCTCGTCCGGCGTGGCCTTCCACGCGCCGCCACTGAGGGGCGGGTCGGTGCCCTCGATCTCGTGCAGGTCGGCCAGCGTCATTCCGCCGACCGTCTTGCCGGCGAGCAGCTCGTTGTACCGGTTGAGCGCGGCAGCCTGGATCTTCGCTTTGGACGGGATGTCGCCCGGGTATGCGGGGTCGAGCCAGTGGATGAGGGGGTGCTGGCCCTTGCCGGACAGGCCCACAAGCGCGGGGTGCTCGAAGCCCTTGGCCTCGGCGATCTCGCGCAAGTCATCCTCGTCGAGCGAGTTCAGGTAGGCCAGTGTCTGCGCCTTCAGCGCCTTGGTGTGGGCTTCGATCTCCTCGTCGGAAGCGCCCGCCTCCTTCAGTTTCTCGATGGCGTCCTGAGCCTGTTCAACCTGGCCGACGAAGAGGTCGTACCGCTCGACGGGGTCCGTCGGGACCTCGTCCTCGGGATCGAGGGCGAACGGCGGGTCGGCGAGCTCCCCCATGAGGTCCATCGCGACTATGAGGTCGGCCTTGGCCTGGACCTCTTCATCGGACATCGCCTGTGCAGGCGCCTCGGCCACGACATCGTCGGTCTCAGATGCCGTGGTGGGTCCCACCGCGTAGGAAGCGTGCGAGGACTTGCTGCCGGTGCCCATCAGACATCACCGCGCGGCGGGAGCGCAGGGAAGACCTCGGCGAGCAGTCCGTCCAGAACGAGGTCGGCTGCGTGCGTGAGGTCGAGCGCGCCCTCCGGAACGTCCGCCGGTTCGAGCGAGCACGTGCCCCCGGATTGCGCGATCCAGCGCTCGATGTCCTGGCTGGTGGTGGTCTCGCCGAGGCGCTCGCGCCAGGGGGCGGCCGGCTCGTAGACGAGGGGGACCCAGCGCACGACCCGTTCGGCTGGCTGGCGGTTCTCGTCGAGGCCGAGCACGGCGACGGGGTCGACGGGGAGGCCGAGCGCGGGGTGCCAGACGAGCAGGATCCACAGTCGCCAGTCCGGAGCGGTCGGCGACGGCTCCGCCGTCTGGGTTTCAGTGGTGTCGGGTTCGGTCGTCACGGAGGCTCCTCCCAAAGGTGCTTTCACCTGCTACAGGTGTGGGAGGAGCCGCCGGTGTGACAGTGCGCGCGAAGAAGTTTTCAGCGGCCGGGCAGGAGCGAGGCCATGTACTGGACCGTAGCGGCGAAGGCGTCCTCACTCCGGGCGTGGACATCCTCGCGACCGTTGGCCGTCATGATCGCGCCATGCAGGGCGTACTGGTGCGGGTTCTGCGAGATCAGGGTCAGCCGGGGGCCGAAGATCTGCGCCATCTCGGCAATGCGGTTGGCCCGGGACAGACCGGTGAGGAAGACCGGCATGTCCTCGGGGAGGTTCTCGGCCAGGAAGTGCAGACCGGGCCGCTCCCAGCTGTCCCAGTCGGCGTTGTCGCGGACCGTCTGCACGTTGATGGCGATGGCGGCTGGCTGGGTGTCCTCGATCCAGGAGACGTAGCGCTGGAGGTCCTCGAGCCGGAACCAATAGCAGTTCGGCACGACGTTCACGCCGGCCTCGGCGAACTCCTGCGCGAGGAGGAGCGATCGGCGCATGTTGAGCAGGTGTTCCGTGCGCGGCCAGTCCCCGTAGATGCTGTAGTTGCACGAGAGGACCAGGTCCCACTCCTGCCCGGCAATCCGCTCGACGAGCCTGTCGGTGCCGCGGCGGGTCCAGAAGGCCTCGACGAGCGGGTCCTCGCCGTAGCCGACCAGCACGGCCTTCTGGTGGTCTTTGAGGGCGAGGGCCTGGCGGGCGGTCTGCTCGGTGAACCGCTTGTAGAGCGTGTGGGTGTCGGGCGAGAACACGCGCCGCAGACCGACGCCGTAGGCCGGCCAGTTCAGGCTGGCGTCGAGCTTGGTGACCGCGGAGCCGTCGGTCATGGGGATGAAGGACGGCAGGCCGTCGGGCAGCGTGCTGTCGACGTTGATGTCGTCGAAGGTCAGGGTGCCGCCGACGTCCGCCATCCATCCGGCTATGTCGGTCCGGCTCCCGCACCGGATCGGGCACTTGCGGGTCACGCACGCGTTCGCCGGTGCGTCGGCCTCGGCTGCTGAGCACCCGCAGAACCGGCAGTCCGAGTTCTGGCCGGTGCACAGGGGCTCGACGGTGGCCGGACCGCCCCGGCCGTCGGGTCCGGCGTAGAAGGCGCAGCTGTTGCAGTCGCAGCCGCGGCCCGGGAGGGGAACGCCGACGGTCGGGATGGGCAGGGAGACACTGGTCATGCTGCTTCGCTTCCTTCGGTGATTGCGTCGTCGTCCGTCGCGCCGTCGGCGGACGCGTCGTTGAGATGGGCGTGGAGCTCGCGCAGGGCGAGGCGCAGGGAGCCGCGGTCGTACCGCGCGATCTCCTTGCCGGCCCGGACCTCGGCCAGCAGCCCGCGGATGCCGTCCAGCGCGGTGCGGATCGTGTTGGACTCCACAGCCGGACGGCTCGGGGCGGCGTCGGCCAGCATCGCTTCTGGGGCGGCTTCCGGTGCCGGCGCCGCAGGCTGCAACGGCCTGTCCGGCTCCGCGATCGCTGCCACTTCGTCCACGCCGAGGGGCGAAGCAGCAGCGTCGTCGCCTTCTTCGGTTTCCTCCTGGCCCTCCGCCCGGGTGGGGACCCGGGTGAGCTTCGCCCGGCGGTCGGCGTTCGCCGCGTCCTGCCGCTCCTCGGCTTCGGTGATGATCTCTTCTGGCCCGAGCTCGGGCTCCTCCAGGCCGACGTTCACGGCCGTCGGCAGCAGGTGGAGCCGCTTGGTGGACTTCAGCGCGGCCCAGATGCCCTCGGCAGCCTGGGCCCGGCCGTTGCGAAGCTCGGCGAACCGAATCCGGGTGTTCAGGCGGACTGCGGCCTCGTCCATCTCCTCGGTGAGGTCGCGAGGCAGCGCGCGGAAGGCCCGCACGAGCTCGCCGGCCTTGCGCTCGTTGAGCTGCAGACCGAGACGGTCCAGCACCTCGCTCCAGGGGGCGGCACAGGAACTGTCGGTGCCGCGGATCTTCTCCAGGGCGAGGAACCGCTCGGCCGGGTCAGGGATCGCGTAGACCTCCTGCGGCACGGGCTTGCCGGCCTTCAGGAGCTTGCCGACGAGGATGGCGCATCGCTGGTACAGCAATGCGGCAGCCTGCTCGCCCGGGCGGAGGGGCTCGCGGGCGAAGTTTTCGACGAAGCGCCACATGTGGCGCTCCTCCTCGGACAACGGGCCCGGGCAGACCACGGCCGGCAGCGCCTGGAAGTGCGGGTTGTCCGGCCGGTTGACGGCGCCCCAGCGCATCGCGCGCAGCCGGCGCTCCCCGGTGACCAGGCGAATCGTCGGCGCCTTGCCGTCGACCACGATCTCCTCGGCCAGGACCGGCTCCAGGAGGCCGATGACGGACATGGAGGAGATGAGATCGGCGAGCTCGGACGGAGGCAGGGAGTCGGAGGGGTTGCGGGCGTGCGGCTCGGTGAAGGGCGCACCCTGCCCGCGTAGCGGCAGCATCTCGAATCGCCGCTGCCGCAGCTTGACGCTGCGGTGCAGGATCTCGGTGAGCCGGATCATGCTCCCGCCGTCCGGCGGAGCCGCGAGCGAGGTACTGGTCATGGCGCTGCTTCCTTCAGGGCCGCGGGGCGCGGCCGGTCACTTCGTGGCCAGGTAGAGGTCGGTGGGGGCGGGACGGGCAGACGGCGTGCCGCGCAGCAGCGGAGTGAAGATCGGGGCGAAGGGCCCGTGCTCCTGGAGTTGCTGCAGGGTGGTGACGCCGATGCTGATGTCACCCTTGAGCCGGCCGAGGCGGACATCCGCGCTGGCGCGCGTGTAGAGGTCTTCGGTGCGCGCGGCCAGGCGCTGCGGGCGCCGGTCGGGCTCCCCGGCCTTCGGCGGTGCCGCATCAAGGATCACCAGGACTCGGGGGAAGACCGGGTAGTTGTACATCCACGCCGGCCGGGTCGCGTTCACGGTCCGGCGCCTGCGGTCCGCGCTCTGCGGGACGTATTCGTACAGCCGGCCGTACGCCTGCAACTTTGCGGCGAGCCGTGCGGAGGTCATCGTGGCGCGGTCGTATTCGACGAAGAAGCTGAGCATCGTGCGTCGGCCACCGCGCTCCATGTGCACGTAGTTGAGGACGGCGTCGCTGATGACGTGGTCGTCCTCGAAGCGGCGCTGCCCGTCACGGATCCGGTTGGCGACCTCTGGGGTCCAGTCCAGCGGACCGCACTCGTGGCCGAGCCGGCGCGCCCACTCGACGAAGGCAACACCGACCTCGTTCACGCCGAGCGTGTGCGCCTGCCGGGCACCGGCGACCGACTCGGGCGAGACCCGGTACGGCCGGGAGGGCAGCTCTCCGGCCTCCTCCACCGACGCGGCGCCGGCGTCGGTGAGGAACCACAGGAAGGGCTGGCTCCGGACCCGCCCGCGGCCGCCGGGTCCCTGGGCCCGGATCCGGTCGACCAGCCCGGCCTGGTGCAGCTCGCCGAGCTGCCAGCGCAGGTACACGGGACGGGCCGGCCGCTTTTCGGGCAGCGTCAGCAGCACGTGCAGTTGCTGGGTGGAGAGCACCCGGTGCTGGTACAGCAGCCCCAGGACCTCACTGCCGATCGCGTGGAAGCTGCGCGTGGGTGCTGGTGCGGCAGCTTCGACAGGGGGGACAGTCATCCGAGCCTCGACTGGTTGGGGTTGATCGGGTGGACGTTGTCGGGGGCTTCACCGGCCGGGGCCGGGTCCGTGCCGCTGATGACGGGACCTTCGCTGTCGTGGACCCGCGGCTTGGCCGCCCCGCCGCCGGACGCGGCGCCGTTGGCCGGTCCGTTCGGGCCCTGGGGGGCGCGCGGTGCGGCATCGCGGAAGGCGGGCTCGTCCGGCGGCAGGTCGACGTCGGAGGGGTCGTCCGGCGGGACGTCGAGCGTGACGATGAACCGGCGCAGCCGCCAGTCCAGTCGGCGCAGGTCGGTGAGGATTTCACGGACCGAGCGCCGCTGCAGGTTCTCGTCGATGGCCCGCGCCAGCCGCTTCTCGTTCTGCGGCCGGTAGTAGTCGCCGTACAGGTCCTCCACCGAGGCGCCCCGGACGCGGAAAGGATCGGTCGTGCCGCCTTCGAGCGTCACGGACATCACGTAGTTGTACCGGTTGAGCTGGACGATCGTGTCGGAGGCGACCTTCTTGCCCCAGCGACGGGTCACCAAGGCGGCCTCGTCGACGTCGGAGGCGGTCGTCGACAGGATGGACAGGTTCTGCAGCAGGCCCTGCCTGGTGGTGGGGCTCAACCGCTGCGCCATCTGCGT
The DNA here is from genome assembly GCF_044768905.1 of Streptomyces sp. NPDC090994. NCBI lineage: Bacteria > Bacillati > Actinomycetota > Actinomycetes > Kitasatosporales > Streptomycetaceae > Streptomyces > Streptomyces sp. NPDC090994. The sequence continues at coordinate 30,335 of NZ_JBIVWS010000039.1, read as the reverse complement.
CATGGCAAGCAACTTCACGTTGTACTTGCGCAACTGCTCGGTGATCTGAGCCAGGGTGCCCTTGGCCGCGCCGTCCACGCTCGTCAACTCGTCGATGAAGGCGTAGAAGTCGCGCCGCTGGTCGGGCGCGGTGTCGCGTCGCGAGAGGCCGGCGCGGAAGAGGTCGTAGACCAGCAGGGAGCTGATGATGCGGTCGACGTCGCCGGTGCCGGCAGGACAGACGAAGACAATCTTCCCTGTGTCCATGGCGTGCCGGATGTCGTACGTCGAGCGACTCGACCCCAGGAACGCCTTGACGGCGTTGGATGAGGACAGCCGTTCGATGATGCCGATGACGATCGGAATGGCTTCCTTGGAGTATCCCGGGAAGGTCTGCTCCCAGAAGTCCCGCACATCCTTTGGCAGATACGGCAGAACAGTCATGCGCCATACGTCGTCGGTGAGGATCGTGCGGATCTGGAAGACAGTGGGGGCCAGGTCCGGCCTTCCGGCCCGGCACACCTGCCACGACAGGTGCACCAGGGATTCCACTGCCCGGGTCAAGATGGTCTTGGCGCGGGCTGAGGCATCGTTCCAGCCCACTGCGGCAGAGAAGCCGGTGACGATGTACTGGACGATGTCGGGAATCTCGGCCTCCCGCCGGCGCTCCATGGACAGCGGGTTCCAGGAGCCGACCATCTTGTCGAGCTCGGGGCTCGTGAGGTCGATCTCCCAGATCCGGTCGGCCAGTTCCTTGTGCGCAAGGTACGGCCGGGCACGGGTCCAGCCGTCACCGTGGGGGTCGAGGAAGAGCACGCCGAACCCGCCATGGGCGATCGCGATCGCCTGCACGAGCGACATCTCGGTCTTTCCGAAGCCGGACTTGCCGAGGAAGAGGGCGAAGAGCAGGTACTTCAGCGGGACGCCGGCGAGGCGCTCCCCGCCGCCGGACTTGGTCACCCACCCCAGGGGCAGCAGACCGCGCTGGCCCGTCCACGTCGGGAGCGCTGCGGGCGGCGGTGGGACGACCCCGCCCGAGCGGGTGATGTTCGGGGCCATGTTGTGCTTGGTGGGCGGCTTGAGCAGCCCGGCGATCTCCTGCGCGGTCACCCAGGAGTTCCGGCGCGGCACGAAGAGCCCGGTCTCAAAGCGGCGGTCGAACTTTCCCCGATAGATCCAGTGGTCCGCACGGACGCGGGTGACACCGAGGTGGAGACCGACGGGTCGGAGGTGGTTGTCGCCGGACCACGGCTCCAGAGCGGCGAGGACCTGGTCCAACAGCATCCGGGCCCGGTACTCGTCGCGTGCGCAGGTGCGGACGAGGAGCTGCATGGAGAAGACGGGTTCGGCGCCGGGGACCAGCTTGCCCATGGCGGCCTTCATGTCCGTGACGCGGTGGGTGCGCTGCTGGTGGTGCGGGCGCTGACGGGCGCCGCCACTCTGGTTGCCCTTCATCTCGGTGGCGATTTCGGACATCACCTGCCCGAGGTCGAAGCCGAACCGGTTGGCGCGCTGCTGCGGCATGCCGGGTATCGCCGGCCCGTCGGAGGGGTTGCGGCGGGCCTGGGCCAGCAGGCGCCGGCGGCGGCTGCTGACACGGTTCGGAGTGACGGGCACGAGGTCCAGGACAACGTCGGCGCTCTCGCCGAGGTCCTCGCGGACGTCGGCTACCGCGTTGGCCAGCGCCTCGAGCGGATCCGGGGTGAGCGGCACTTCGCGCAGGGCGAGGTGGTCGGGGAGGGCAAGGGCGAGCTCGGCGCGGGCGTAGTGCATCTCCCGGGTAACCGGCTTGCCGCGGTCGTCCGCTTCCGGCTTGGCGAGATCGACGGGCGGAGCGACGGTCGTGTCAGGTGCGATGGTCATGATCTACCTGTCTGTGGTGTTAGTCGGGGTGTCAGGAGCCGAGCCGGATCTGCGGCCGTTCGCGCGCAGCACGGCCGTCGGCCTCCACGGGCCGCATCTCGACCTGGGCGTAGCCCTGGTGGCGCAGCACCGACATCGCCCGGTCCGGGCCCTCGACCCTCATGGACAGCGATCCGTTGGAGCACGTGAAGCGGACACGCAGGGCACTGGTGCGGGTCGAGGAGACGAGCCAGCGCGACACGCTCTTGTGCGCGCGGGCCATCTGGTGTCCGAAGCGGATGACCTCCTCCGGATTCGGGTCGAAGCCCGTGGTCGGCAACACCTCCAGAGCCGTTCGCTCGGACATCGGACCGCGGGAAAGGGCCCAGCGGACCGCGGCAGCGGCACCACCGACAGCAAGGCCCAGCAGCGCGACCCACCAGGCGTTGGCCACCACCGAGTCCGCCAGCCGCTCGGCATGGCCGGGTAGGTCCCCGAGGAAGCCGATCGCGCTGTCGACGAGATCGGTCGTGTTCATCGCCCGCCGCCTGAGGGCGAGGCGAGCGGCGGTGCCGCGGCGGCTGGAGCGGGCACGGGGGAAGTCGGGAGCACAGTGGCACCTCCAGAGAGCAAACGGGCCTTTCACCTGCTACAGGTGTCGGGATCCGGCTCGGTGTGACACTCCGCTGAGAATTTCTTCGCGAGGTTGCGCCGGCCGGCGGCACGACCCCTCGCAAGGGCACATGACGCCGGCCGGCGGGTCAGATCTTGACGCCGTGACCACGGAGGTAGGCCACCGGATCGATGTCCGATCCGTACTCGGGCCCGGTGCGTATCTCGAAGTGGAGGTGCGCACCGCTGACGTTGCCCGTGGCGCCGGAGTAGCCGATCCGGTCGCCGCCCTTCACCTTCTGGCCGTCGACCACGGCCAGCGAGGACTGGTGCGCGTACTGCGAGTACATGCCGTCCCCGTGCTTGATCACCACCTGATAGCCGTACGCGCTGTTCCAGCCGGCTGTGACCACCGTTCCCGGGCCCACCGCACGGATCGCGGTCCCGGTGGGCACCGGGAAGTCGATACCGGTGTGGTAGCCGCTCGACCACATCGACCCTGAGACCCGGTAGCCGGTGCCGATGTGCTTGTCGGCGACCGGGGCGACCCAACTGCCCGAGCTGCCGCCGGTGGCGGGTTCGGTGTAGTCCGGACGCTTCATGATCAGAATCCGGTCCTCCCAGTACGACAGGGGCTTGATCCTGACCTTTGCGCCGGTGTGCGGCGCGTCGATCACCTTTCCGCCGCCGATGAACATGGCGACGTGCTCCGGGCGGGAGGCGCTGCCGTCGGAGAAGATGAGGTCGCCGGGGCGCAGGTCGTTCACCGACTTCACCTTGCTGCCGATCTTCACCTGGTCGTAGGTGCTGCGGGGGAGGTTCTCGCCCACCTTGCTCCAGGCGTACTTGACCAGGCTGGAGCAGTCGCACCGGTTGGCGCCGGTGAAGTTCGGCTTGCAACTGCCGCCGAACAGGTAGGAAGTGTTGAGGGCCTCTCTGGCACCGGCAACGACCTTGTCGAGACCGCCGGAGACCTTGCCATCCATCGGCGCCGACCACCGTTCGGCCCGGTCGCGGATCTCGCGGACGTACCTTCTGGTCTCCTCGTAAGGCGGGATCCCGCCGTACTTCTTCACCTTGTACCCGCCGGCGTTGTAGGCGGCGAGCATGTTGTCGACGACGTCGCCGGGCACACTGCGGATCTCATCGGCGAGCTTGCAGTCGTAGGACACCATCGACGGGACTGCGTCCTCAGGGTCCAGCGGATCCGCGCCGCCCTTCTTGTTGGCGTCGATGCCTTCCGTTGCCCAGGTGGAAGGGATGAACTGGGCGATGCCCAGTGCGCCGGCTCCGCCGTCGGGTGGGTTCTTGCGGAAGGTGGACTCCTGGTAGAGCTGGGCGGCGATCAGGGACGGTGTGACTTCGGCGCAGCCGTAGTCCCGTACCGCGTCCAGAATGATCGGGCGCAGCCAGTCGGGAATGTCCTTGGTGTCCGACAGGCCGCCGCCGAACCCGGCGTTCTCCAGTGCGTCGCTGGTGTTGTCCTCACCGATCGCCGATGTCAGTGCCAGCACCGCGGCCATGATCAGACCGAGACCGAGCAGGCACGAGAGGAAGGCCGCTATCAGCACTCGGCGCAGGGTTTTGGGCTCGCCCTGTTCAGACATTGGGCAACCCGACGACGCGCCAGCTCCCGTCGGCGGTACGGCGGAGCTTGAGGGCCACGTGCTCTTCCGACTCGACGGCAGGGCCGCTGGCCGGCGTCTCCGTCAGCTTGTAGAGCACACGGGCGAAGCCGGAGTCCTCGGTGGGGGCGGGCGCCCCGTCCGGCAGTGAGACCCGCAGAACCGTCACGGTGACCTGGACCTGGCGGTCCTTCCAGTCCTGCCACTGCCGCCCGCCGGCGCTGCCGCTGGTGTAGCTGCGCAGGTCCTCGGCGAGATCACCGTCGGCAAAGGCGGCAGCACGTCGGGACGCGTCGCCGTACGTGGTGTCGTGACCGGGGCGGGCGTCGTGGCTGGCCCACGCCTTCGTGAAGGCCCGGGCTGCCTCCTGCATGGGCGCGGGCAGCTGACTCGGTGCCGAGGCGGCGGGAGACTCGGTCGGCTCGGCGACGGGCGACACTGTCGCCGGGTCTGCACTCGGGTCTGCACTGCCGGAGCTGCTCCCGGTGGTTGCCGAGGGCATGGCCGTATGCGAAGCGGAGTGCGGGGCCGCGGAACGATCGGGACCACCGATTCCGAGGAAGAGGGCGACACCGATAGCTGCCAGGACCGCCGCAGCGGCGAACAGCGCGATCGTTCCGCGCTGGGCGCGGACACGCGCGACATCGGTTTTGGGCATAGGGGTCCCCCGTGAGGTGGTTCCGGTGCGGTGATCTGGGCGGCCGGGGCCTGGTGGGCCCCGGCCGCAGTCCGGCTACGGCCGGGGCCTGGGCGGGCCGGGCGGCCGGGTGGCGCGCCGGATGGCCCGGGGCGGAGCCGGCGGCTTGGCCGGCGTCGACTTCTTCGCAGCCGGCGGTGTCGGCGGCGCAGGGGTGGGCGGGGTCGGCATCTTCGGCACCGCGGTTGGCCCGGCTGCCGGGGGCTTCATCGAACTTGGTGTCTTCACGCCGGCTGACTTGGACGCGGGCTTGCCGGGCGTCTTGGCTCCGGCCGCCGACGGCGCGCCCCCGGGGGTCTTCGGCGCGATGGCGCCGGCCCGGGGACCGGGAGGAGTCGCGGCACTTGGGGTCGACTGGATCTGTGCCAAGCCGAGGTTGACCTGCGCCTTCGTCCCTTGCTGCGCGACGAACCTGCCGGCCGTGGCGACGTTGCGCTTGTACTCGGCTCCGAAGTCCTTGGCCTCCTGGACCCTCTTGTCGACGGTGCGTTCCTTGACGGCCTTGAGCTGGTCGCGCACCTGCCCCGCACGGGCGGTGGCCGCGGCTGCGCCCCGCTTGGTCGCGGCGACGCCGCGCGGGACGCCCACGGGCGCGCCGACGGTGGCCATGAAGGCGAACTTCGTCGCCTTCGCCCCGTACTTGGCGGTGGCGGCGGCCGCCTTGCCGGTGGCCATGGTGGCCCTACCGCCACGGGTCTGGGACATCTTGTTCGCCGCGGCCGTGGCAAGCCGCTTCTTCAGGGTCTGCTTGGCCGCCTGCTGCGCCGCCACCTTCGCGGCCGTGCTCGCGCCGCCGGTGCCGACGGCCGCGGCGGCGTTGGTGGCGAGCCGGGCCGCGGTCCGCAGCCGGCTGGCCTTGCGATTGGCCTGCGGCGAGCCGACCCAGGTGTTCTTGGCGGCCTTCAGGCCCTGGCCGACGGGCTTGCTCACGCGCCGGGCCTCGCCGCGGGCCTCGCCCCACATCTGCTTCAGGCCAGGGGCGGTCTCGGCGTAACGGCCGGGGCTGCTGAACACGGACCGGCGGCCGGCGCCGCCGACGCGGGCGTTGGCGAGCTTGCGATTGAGGTTGACCGCGATGCTCTGGGCGGTCTGCTTGATGCGCTTGTGACCGGCCAGACCGGCGACGGCGGTGACGTCGATGACGATGAATTTCACGGCGAGGACGTCGCCGGTGTCCGCGTCGATCAGGGCCAAGATGATCAGGATGAAGATCGCCAGGAAGAGGATGGCGATGATGATGCCCAGGACTGCCTTGGTGATCGCGGAGCACCAGCGCCACAGGGTGGCGCGGCCACCGCCGGGCAGGATGCCGGCCGTGAGGGCCCAGTGGCCGCGGATCGCCTCGAAGGCCAGCCAGCCCTGCGCGGTAAGGAACGTGCCGGTGACCAGAATCATGAGGACGGCCACGATGACGGCGGCGATCGCGACAAACAGAGCGGAGAAGGCGAGATCGGCCGAGGCCCGCTTGGCCTTGGGCTTCACGTCCCCGCATGCGGCCTCGAACTTCTCCGAGTTCTCGGTGAGCTGCCCGATGAAGTTCGTGTCGTAGACCGAGTCCATCATCGCGGCTTCCCAGTAGTTCACCCCGAGCTGGTCGAGGTTGAACTCGGCGAGCTTGAACTCGCGGAACGCCTTGTCGCACGCTCCGTCGAAGGTCTGCCCGTACACCATGAGCTGGTTGGGCTTGACGATGAACGCTTCGACGAGGGCGTCGGTGATCGGCTTGGCCACGTTGTTGGGGTCTGCGCTGCCTTGGGCGCTCGCGGGGTCGTCGGCCAGCACGATGGAGGCGACCTCCAGGGTGAAGTCCTTCGACTTTCCCAGCAGACCTTCCTCCGAGAGCAGCATGGTGGAGCCCTGCGGCTGCGCCTGGTCGTGCTGACCGAGCAGCACCTGGGCCGGAGAGACCAGCACGGTGGTGGTCAGCGCCGCGACCACCAGGGAGACCCCGATCTCGGCGAAGCCGCGCGAGCGCTCCTTGAACAGGATCAGCCAGCCGCAGTAGAAGCCGGCGAACGTCAGGAACAGGCCGGGGAGCCCCAGCCTGTCGATGACCTGGCTCTTGATGGTGCTGGAGATGTCCTCGACGGGGCCGACCATGACCTTGGCCAGCCCGAAGTTCAGCGCCCACTTGATCAGCCAGCAGGTGAAGCCGATGACCCACTTCGAGACGCCGAAGAGCAGCTGGGCGACGATGTTCCAGATCTTGAGGTCGATGTCCTTCCAGCCGCCCGTGTCCGTCTTGACGGTGTAGGAGCTGATCGGGACGCCGTCCTTGTCGGTGACGTTGAACGGCTGGAGGAGGCCGTCGCTGCCGTCCTTGGGCTTCTGGTTCAAGTTCTTGCCAGCCGGGCCGGCGGCCGGCGCGGACGTGCTGGGCGACGGCGACGGGTCCGCCGTCGCCGCAGGGGCCAGCACCACGGTGAACACGGCCAGCAGAACGGCGATCAGACCAAGACGCCGCTTGATACCCCTTCCCTGTATGCGACTCATGCCAGGGCTCCGTCCGCCTTGGCGAACTCCACGGCCTCGTCGTCCTCTTCGGTGGCCTGCCCGGGTGTGGTCGTGATCGCAGCGGCCGCGTCCTCGTCCGCCGGGATCAGCACCTTGATGCCCGCGATGCGCTTGCGGAGGTCGCGGTACAGGCCTTCGCCGGCCCGCAGGGCGCGCTCGGTCTCGCTGACGTTGAGCGGACTGAGGTTCTCGGTGATGACCTTGAGCATCTCGTCGTCGGTCGGGTCGAGGTCGAGGAACTCCAGGCACCGCGCGGCCAGGGCCTTGCCGCGGTGGCGGAAGACGAAAATGTGGCTGAGCAGCGCCCGGATCTTGTCGCCGATCTCGTTCTTCGGGCCGATGTCGTAGGGGTCGTGGCTGCCGGCGAAGGCGCCCGCGTTGTGCTTGCGGCCGTCGGCGATGAGCTCGAGCATGAGGTTGGAGCCCTCGGCGGAGGAGGTGAGCCACCAGCACTCGTCGAGGAAGACGCCGGCGAACTCGTTCGGGTCGGCGAACGCGATCTCGCGGCAGAGCGCCGTCATCAGGTACATCAGCCGCCAGCCGAACCGCTTTTCGACCTCCAGGCTCGGGAGGCGGTGCTCGGAGAGCTCCTCCTTGGTGGGCAGGCCCAGGCGGTCGACGGCGAAGACGATGCTGTCGGAGTCGGTGATCCGCACGACCGGAAGCGTCGGGTCGAAGATGGTGCGGCCCAAGTCCTTCTTCGCCAGCGAGCGCAGCTTGCGGACGAGTTCGGAGGCGGCGGCGCGCACCGCGTTGTCGTTCGGCTCCTCCGGGTCGGCGGTGCGGGCCCGGTCGGCGAGCGTGTTCATCAGCGCGGTCATGCTGGGCTTGGGCCCGAGCCGGGTGGCCTCGATCGCCTCGGCGAGGGTGATGCCCTCGATGCTCATCGAGCCGATGTCCAGGAGCGGGGTGAGGAAGGACTCGGTGTAGCGGGCGGCGCGCGGGCCGCGGAAGACGCGCAGGGGGTCCAGACTGACGCCGGCGTTCTCGTCGACGTTGATGATCTGGGTCGTGCCGGGGCATGCGTTCGCGAACCGCGACCATTCCTGCTGGGGCGTGCGGTCGATGACCAGGGCGCGGCCGCGGGAGTTGCGCTGGCCGGTGCGGTGCCCGGTGGTCAGGATGCTGTACATCGCGCACTTCATCGCGACGGACTTTCCGGAGCCGAGCTCGCCGACGAACGCCGCGGACGCGGAGGCGTTGACGCGGGGGCCGTGGGAGAAGTCCACGAGAACGGGGCGGACACCGCCGCCGTTGAGCTGGAGGCCGAAGAGGCTGCCGGAGTCGTCGCCCAGTCCGGCGCCGCAGAACGGCATCGACATGGCGAAGTCGCGGGCGAGAAGGTACTGGGTGTAGTCGAGCATCGGGCCCGGGGTCTTGGTGCCCGGCAGCATGCCGTGGAAGAGCGCGACCTGGTCGCCGGTGGGCCTCACGAGCGTGTAGTCGTTGCCGCCGAAGTGGTTGGCCAGCGACGTCGCCTTCTCGTCCGCCTCCTCGGGGGTCGTGCCCCACACGCAGGTGGCGACGGTGGCGCGGATCTCTACCTCGGTGCTGGAGGCGGTGAGCCGGTCGCGGTACTCGTCCAGGGCGAAGGATGCCTTGTCGAGCGAGGCCGGCACGCCGGAGGTCTCGCCGTCGTATTCGCCGCGCTGGTGTGCGAGCTCGCGCTGCTGGCGCCGGCTCTTCGGCTCGGCCTTCGAGCCGGCCTCGACGTTCAGCCGGACGGCCCAGTCCACGGGGAAGTTGAATTCGTCCAGCGCCGCCAGGTACTCGCTGCCGGGGAACCGGAAGGCTTCCGGCATCTCAGAGAGAACGCAGAACGCCTGGTAGGAGTCTCCGTGTTCACTGGTGGCGCGCAGGTAGCGGCGCTTGAAGGGGTTGGTGGGGCCCTTGGAGGCCCGGGTGCCGCGGCCGCCCTCGTCCAGGATCACCTGGGTGTGGGCGGTCACCGTGTGGCCGCGGCCGCGCAGGGCGCGCGGTGCGCCGTCCTCGGGCAGGAGCGGCTCGGCGAGGCCGCGGCGAGCGCTGTGCCCGTAGATCCACAGGATTTCCGCCTCGGTGGCGGGACGCATCTTGATGCCGGAGGGCCAGCCGGCGGCCAGGCGGTTGGCCTGCTCCAGGCGCTGGCGTTCCTCGGCGAGGGATATCGGGGCGACCGGCAGGCCGAGGGCGCCCATGACCTCGACCTGGAGGGAGGAGAAGACGGCCTTGGTGCTCTGCTTGAAGTCGAGGTGGGGCAGGGGGACGGCGAGGAAGTCGACGCGGCCGGTGAGTTCGAGGTCCTGGAGCTGGTCGAGGACCTTGAGGGCCAGGTCGACGTACTCGGGGGAGGCGTCGAGGTCGACGCCGGCGGTCATGCGGGTGACGACCGACGCGGCGTCGACGCTCGGGCACAGGCTGAGCAGGAGGGCCTCGCCCCGCAGGGACTTGAAGAGGGACTCCAGGGCGTCCAGCCGCTCGCGCTTCGTGGACTTGCTGGCGTGGGTGTAGTTCTCGGTGTCGACGCGCCACACCGCCCACACCGTGGCGGCGGTGGTCCAGATCAGGTGGCCGCTGATGTGCCGGACGGGGAGACGCATGGGGTTCTTCCTTCTGTGCGGGTGGTGGGACGAGGCGGTTGATCAGTGCTCGTCGAGGGAGGCGAGGAGGGCCTGCAGCCCGGTCTTCGGCTCTGTCCGGACCGCCGTGGCTGCAGCTGGTGCCGGGACCGGGCGGGCATTTCGCCTGGCTGCGGGAGCGGGCTGCGGGACGGGCTTCGTGGCGGCCGCCGGGGCGGGCCGCTCGGCGGACCGGACGCGCACCGTGCAGGTGGCGGTGGCCAGTCGCGGTCGAGCGGCCCGCTGCGGCTTGCCGGCCAGGCGCCCCTGGGCCGGAGTGGAGGAGTAGATGAGCAGGCTGCGCACGGCGCGGGCCGGGTCCCGGCCGTCGAGCCGCGCGTACCGCAGCACCCAGGCCAGACCCCACGGGATCAGTGCCATGAGGATGAAGTTCATGGCGCCGAAGTGGGCCCACAGGTCCCTGGTCATGACGAGGAGCCCGAAGCTGATCACCATCGTCATGACCTGGGTGATCGTGTAGGGCCCTCCCGGGAGCCGACCGGCTCCCGGGAGCTTGCCGATGACGAGCGGGTGCCGACGGGCTCGCGTGTACGAGTGCCCGACCAGCTCCTCCTCCGAGGCGCTCACGCGACCCGCCGGCCCTCACCCGCCAGCGCGGGTGCGCCGCCGGTGATGTGGACGACGGAGGCCGAGCCTGCGGTGTCGTTGATCTCCGAGCCGACCTTGGTCTGCAGGACGTTGAGGTTGCTGATGCCCCACAGCACGAGGGCGGCCAGGACAAAGGCCACGAGGGTGCCGACGAAAGAGCGGGTCTTCCACCAGGCCATCAGCACGGCGATGATCGCCATGAGCGCGGCCACGGTGAGAACCAGCGCGCGAACCTGGCCCGTCTTGGTGTTGGCCCAGTCGAGGACGTCGCCGGCAAGGACGACGTGGTCCGGGTTGGCTGCTGCTGCCAGGGTGTGCATGAACGTTTCCTCTTTCTTCAGGAGTTCGACGGCGACGGCGAGGGAGTTGCCGCAGCTGCGTCGGGGCTAGGGGTGGTGGTGTGCAGCGCCGCCGAGGGCGGGCTGCTCGCGCGGATCGCCGGGGCGTCGTCGACGGACGCGACCTCCCAGCGGCCGGCGCGGGACTTGAGGGTGAGCGCGTAGCTCAGCGAGACCGGGCTGCCGGCCTGGTCCGTGGCATCGACCTGGACCAGCTGGTGCAGCACCGTGCCGTCGGCCGGCACCTTCTGCTGGCCGGAACCGGACGAGTCGTCCTGGACGCCGGTGACCTTCACCGCGGCGTACGGCGCAGGGCTGATCGGCTGGAGCTGCGTACCGGGCGAGGTGTACCGGTCGAGCTCGGTCGTACCGGTCAGGTAGGCGGCCAGGAACCCGCGAGAGGTCTCGACCGACGGGTCTGCACTGCTCGAGCCGCGGTCGGTCTCGTACGCCAGGCCACCCGGCTTGAGCGCGGTGGGCGCGGCCACCTGCGACGGCAGCGACGTCGCTGCGTAGCCAGCGGTGGCGCCCGGCTCGGTGCCGCCGGCACCAGCCGGGCCGGTGGCCTGGATCCCGACGCGGAAGTACTGGATGCCCAGCCGCTTGGACTTGCCTTTGTCGTCGTGGGCGGTGACGTCTGCGGCGACGGTGATGGACCAGTAGCCGGGCTGAACCTCGCGGGACGCGATCACGGTGGACTGCGTGGCCGTACGGGTCCCGGGCTTGACCGCGAGCGCGACGGAGCCGGAGTAGTACGGCGCCAGGTCCCGCTCGGTGCCCTGTCCGGCCTGCAGATAGGCGGCGACGAACAGCTCGGCGAAGCCGGCCGGCCCGACCGGTGATGCCGGAGACGCCGCGGCGACCGGCTTGGCCGCGCCCTGGGCGGGAGCGGACGAGGAGAGGAACGCGAGTGCGCCGAGAGCCGGGCCGGAGACAACGAGCACCCAGACACCGGCACGGACCAGCCGGGAGAGGCCAGCCATCTGGGCCGTGCTCGTCTTCCACCCGGTCTCATCCGGCTCGTCCGCCGACGTCTCCGGGAGCTCCTCGACCTCGACGTCCCAGGCTTCCGCCTCGACGAGCTGCTTCTTGGCCGCCTTGCGCGGCCGACGCTGCCGCTTCACGACGCCGTCCGCAGGGCCTGGACGGTCAGGACCGTTGAGATGCGCTCCTTGAGCTGGTCCGGCGTGCGCTGCAGCAGCACGTCCCACGACGCCAGAGATGCCTCCGACTCCCTGTCGAGGAAGGCACGCATCTGCTCATGCAGGTCACGGTCCATCGGCCGGCTCACCAGAGCAGCGGCGATCTTGGTCAGTTCGCGCGAAGCACGGGCCACACGGGCCTCGTCGGCGTCGAGCAGCTGTCGGCCGGTGCCGGCCGGGGACATCGTGGTCACGTCGGTTCTCCCGGAGTCGAAAGGGTGGGGCGGGGCGTTCAGGTGGGGCTGGACCGATCTGGCGGCCCTCTCGCCTGCTACAGGTGTTGAGGAAGCGCGCGGTGTGACAGTCAGGCCGAGGTTTTTTCGAGCAACTTCTGCGGCGCCCGATCCGAGGGGCGCCGGCGGCTCTCAGGCCGCAGCGCGGTACTGCGCGAGGTCCGACTTCGCGCGCAGTGTGCGAACGGCACGGCTGGCGTGCTGCCGCAGCAGGTCTCCCTCGTGGCCCATGGACCGGGTGGTCATGTGCCGCTGGTCGGGGCGCTGCGAGGTGGACAGGTAGTACCGGGCGATGCGCTGAGCCTCGAACTCCTTGAGCGCTCCGACCTCGACGGCCCACAGCAGCAGGTCGAGGACCTCCGTCCGCGTCTCGTGACGCGACAGGGCCGGCTCGTTGGCGTCGACGAGCTCCATCTGGGCGGCCCGCACCAGCAGGTCGGCGAGCTCGACCGTGCGGTGCGGGGTGTCGGGGTCTTCGCTGGAGACGACGTGCGCGTATCGGGCGTGGCACTCGGCTTCGGCCAGGGGCGCGACGCCGGCGGCGAACTCCTGGACGTCCTCCACGTCGTCGAGGCAGGCGGCCAGAGTGCGGCGGGTGAGCTGCAGGGTGTCGAGCGCGAGGTTGTTGAAGATCCGCCGCGGCCGCCGGTCGAGCGGGTAGGTGCGGACGACCTCGAATGCCGCGCCCAGCACCGTCGCGCACACGTCGTCCCACGGCAGGCCGTAGGACCTCCGCTGCGTCTTCGCCATCAAGACCGCCTTGGGCAGCAGGACCCGCACGGCCACCCGCCACGCGAGGTGGGCGTCGAAACCGATCCCGCCGGCTCGCTCGACCAGCAGGTGCATCACGCGGTCGTGGCCGTCCAGGTCCCCGCGGCGGTGGTAGGCGGAGATCTTGTCGACCACGTCCTGAGGACCGGCCGCTCCGGCAAGGTCCGGGTGCTCCTCGGCCCACGCCGTCACGCGGTCAGCCGCCCGGAGGTCGCGGCAGAGCGCGACCCAGTCGCGGTTCATCACGGTGAGCGTGTCGTAGCGGGTTGTGGACTCGGAGGAGTCGAGTGCCGGGGTGTGCTGGGTGGTGGCCACGTCCGTGTCCGTCCTTTCGCGCCATCTGGTCTCGATGGCGCTCACACTCCCGACACCCCCCTTGACCGCGGTCTGACCGCTCTCGCGGCGCGACGAGGTCAAGGGGAAACAGGCCTCGGCACCTGGGTGGCCCGGGTGGGCAAGGGGGGCCATGGTCAAGGGGTGGGCGGAGTGGTCAAGGGGGCGGTGCCCACAGGGTGGGGTGGATGGGGATGTGCATAACTCGGGTCGGAGTCGGGTGGGGGCCACTGGCAGTGGAGGGACTTCGGGGCCGACGCCGGCTCATCCACTGGATCGGGTGGAGCCCACCGAGTGGATGGATCGAGGCCTCGTTGAAGGGCTGCGTACATCCACCCACCGGCCACCTACTGGACTCGGCGCTCCCACCCATCGCCGCCGCGATGGACGCCATCGCCAATTCGGGTCGAGGCCCGCGGGCTGCCATCACTTCTGGACGTCGTTCTGTACCGCTCCGGTGCGCGCTGGGAGAGGCACTGCCCGGCCTCATTGGACCGGCCCCCCGGTGCTGGTGAAGCGCGCCAGCCTCCGCGGTGGCGGGGTGGAAGCGCCCGTGCCATTTCCCCTTGACCTGGGTCGAGGTCAAGGGGAAATGGCAGTTGCCCAGGCCCATGGTCAAGGGGTGGAAGAGAGCCCGGTCAAGGGGTGGACAGGGCAGGAGGGGCGTCACCAGAAGCCGCCTGCGTGAGCCCGCCGGGAGGCGGCACGTGCCGCCTCTCGAAGGCCCGGCCCGCTCCGGATACCTGGGTGGGCAAGGGGCCGTGGTCACAGGGTGGGCGGAGTGGTCAAGGGGGTGTCTGCAGGGGGAGGTGGTTGGGGGTGGGGCCCGCTCCGATCGGAGTGGGGTGGAGGCCGCCGGCAGTGGATGGAGCCCTCGAGTCGATAGACCGCCTCGTCGCGACGCTTGCGTACGACCACGCGCTGGCCACCCCTCGGCGCGCCCGCCCATCCACCCGTCCCACCGCGATGGACGCCATCGAAAGCTCTGGCTGGACCTCCCGAGCGCCGTCGCCTTCGCGGTGATCCGCGGGCGTCGATGAGTGCGCCGGGCCTCATCGTTCTTACGAGGAGGGAAGGCCGCCGGGCTTCCCCCTTGACCTGAGGTGGGGTCAAGGGGGAAACGGGTGTGGGCCGGTCGGTGAGCAAGGGGGGAAAGGGGGCCGGGCAAGGGGGGCGAGTTGCTCGGTGAACTTGGTCAAGGGGGCGAGAGAGCAGAGGGGCGTCGTCAGAAGACGTTTGCCGGGGCCGTCTCGGTGAGCGACACGCTCTGCTTCACCTTCCACCGACACTTCGGGCTGACGCTGCCTTCCGCCTTGGCCTCGGGGATTGAGTGGAGTCCACTGCGTGGGTGGGCCATGGCCACTGTGTCGCCCACCGGGGTTGCATGGGTCGGTGGGCGACATCCGGTGGCGTGGGCGGACTCCATCGGGTGGGCACCAGGGTGTAGCCGAGTTCCGGATGGAGCCCACCCGGTGGGTGGACTTCGACGCCGGCTGCCCGCTCCGTCCACTGGATTGGATGGAGCACATCGAGTGGGTGGACCAGGACCCATCGCGGGGCGTTCGGGCCCATCCACGCGCAGTCCCGCCGTGCACCGGCCGCCCCCCACCGCGATGGACGCCATCGCGAGGTCGGGCTGAATCCCGGGACCGCCATCACCCCTGCACGGCGTACCGCCCGCACCGGTGGGCGTGCCCAGGGGAAGCCTGTCCGTCCCGTTGCTCGTCCGTTAGTCGGCTGGCTCGTGTCGAATCGGCTGCCGCTGGCGTCGGTGGAGCGCCCCAGCCGCATCAGTTCCTGGACGGTGAGTGGCCGCCGGGTTTCCCCTTGACCTGGGCCGAGGTCAAGGGGAAATGAGGAGGGCCACGGCCCGCGGTCAAGGGGGAGGCAGAGCCGGTCAAGGGGTGGGGAGCTCGCGCGGTGAACCCGTCTGGTCAAGGAGGGAGAGAAGTGCGAGGGCACCCCCGGGCGGGCGGGATGCTGCCGTTTCTCCACGATGTTCTTTGGGCTTCGGGCAGATGCCGTCTCTCGCCTTGTCCGCCGGTTCCCATCGGTGGCGCCACCGGTGCGCTGGGACCCGGGGGCATCGAGTGGAGTCCACTGAGTGGAGGGACCGGCCGGTCCATCGGGTGTCGTCCACCGGGAGGAGTGGACGGTCGATGGGCGACACCCGATGGCGGAGGCCGGGCTCCACTCCACTCCACTCCACTCCACTGAGTGGGCTCCACCCCGCACACGGTGGAGCCCACTCAGTGCGCGGCGGCGGGCGATGGATGGTGGGTTGTGCGAGTGGACCGGGACGGAGATGGCCGTCGCATCGGGCCCAGTGGAGTCCACTCATTCTGTGGCCGCGGCCCTCGGTCCCACTCCACGCCGGTGGCTTCGAGGTGCCGCGGCGCCTGGCGATGGACGGTGGAGTCCCCCTTGCCCGGGCCGCGTGTCAAGGAGGATCCCCAGCGGGTGGGGAAGGCCGGGCCGGTCAAGGGGGGCCTCCGCGCTACGAGGAACCCTGGTCCTGAACGGTTGACCGGGCGCCGCGGTGCGGTTGAAGGGCCGAGCTCCGCCCTTCGGCACCTGCGGAACAGAACGCAATCCGTGGATGCGGCTCGGGGCCGCCTGGGAGTGTCGATCCTCCACGGGGAGGGGCGGCTCATGATGCGGCCCGCTCCATCCGGCGGGTCCGACATCGGACGCAGAGCCCGGTGGAGCCGAGGGCCGGCCGGGTGCATCCACTGCCGTCCCATCCCGCGCACACTTCGAAGTGCGTCGACGGGAACGGGCCGCTGGCCCGTCCACCCTCGTGCTCCTCTCGGCACGGCTTGCACCTGGGGGCCGGCTCGGCGCGGTTCAGCACCAGGACGGCGCAGCCGCACTCCGGGCACCGGCCTCGGGGAGCCGCAGGAGTGGACGGCTGGACGGGAACACGAGCAGGTACGGAATGGACGATGCCGAGGGCGGGCGCCTCGGGCTGCGCCGTGGCGCGGCGCCGGTCGCGGACGATCTCCTCGCACACCGAGCATCGGCGGCCGCTGCTCCACAGGACGCCGGCCTCGCAGTCGAAGATTCCGCAGCCCCAGTGGGGCAGGCCGACACCGAGGATCCACCGGCCGGGATCGCGGATCTCGTCGGTGAAGGTCTGGGCGACCCGCGTCTGGAGGCGCTGCCGCAGACGGGCGTCGTCGACGCCGGAGCGCAGCTGTTGACCGACTTCCCGGGCGATGCGCCGCTGCATGTAGACGCTGGTCTGCCGGTAGAGCCAGTGGACCGGCTCGAGGACGCCGTGCACCCGGGCACTGATGGTCAGCCGAGGCCCGCTGTAGGTGCCGGCGGGGTTGGTCAAGGGGGTGCCCGAGGGCTTGGTCAAGGGGTTGGTCAACGGGGTCTGGTGGTCATCCGCGCGAAGCGCGAGCCCGGCTTCGTCCGTGCCGCGCGGCGGTTGCGCACCGCGGTTTTCCACACCTTCACCTACCTGTACTTCGCCTACGGCGGGTGAGAAGAGGGCTCGCTCGTCATCAGGTCGGTCAGTCCTAGGTTCTTCCTTAGTCGCGAGTGATCCCTCACCAGCCGACGAACCCGATCCCTCACCAGGACCAGAGGTGGAGGAGGGCGCGACGTCCGTGGAGGACGGCTGTCCACAGCCCGGGTCCTGGGTGGCGGGCGGGATGTCGTGGGCGACGAAGTGGTGGCGGCCGCGCACGCCGGCGCGCCGCTCCACAGTGATCCACCGCGTCGCCTCCAGCTCGTCGACGATCTGCCCGGCAGCCGCGGTGGTGAGTGGCTGGCCGGACCGTCGGCCGCTGTAGTGGTGCAGCGCCCCTGCGATCTCCGACTCGGTGAGCGGGATCTTCTGGGCCTGGGCGTAGGCGATGAGTGCGTACGCGCGCAGCTGGCGCGGGGTGAGGTCCTCGGACGCCGCGACGGGGATCCACACGAACCGCTCAGCCGGGGAGAGCGGCCGGGTACGGCGCACCGCCGAGGTGCCGCATCCGCCGGGCAGGGAACGGCGGGTCGAGGACAGCTCGACGACGCCGTCAGGACCGGGGCGCATCAGCTGCGTCATGCCGCGTTCGACGGAGGCCTTGGACAGGCCGACGTACTCCGCGATGGTCACGGTCGCCGCCGTGCAACCCTCCGGACGCAACGCCAGCGCGGCGATCTTCACGTACGCGGTCACCGCGACGTCGGCGTAGTGCGGATTGACGACGAGGCGCAGGGGCACCTTGACCCGCTGGCGGCGCTGCGGGCGCGCCTGATCGCCCGCCGGCGGCGGGCTGCTCGGTACTGCTGCTGTGCGGAGCACACTTCTCCTGGCGCACCGGCGCCGCGGGGCGGCGACTCGGGTGCGCTGGGTCTCGACGGCGTCCGGCAAGGACGCGGTCTGGGGGTCTGGCCAGGGGCACTCGGGCGGAAGCTGAAGAAACGGGTCCTTCAGCTGCTACGGGTGTCGAAAAAGCCGACGGTGTGACAGTCCGGCCGAGAAAATCCCTGACGAGCCTGTGACCTGCGGGTCAAGGGGGCATTTGGGGTGGCGGCAGACCCCCTTGACCACCCCCTTGACCAGGGCAGTGAAGGTCCGACGGCCTGGCACAGGGAGCGAGGCGCCGACCTTGCTGGTCAAGGGGGCCTGACCGGGACTGGTCGAGGGCAGATCGCCAAACCGCTCTGCGCCGCGGCCGATCCCGGCCGGGACCCCGATCCCGAGAGTGGGCACGCAGCGTGGCGCTGGCGTCACGGATGGGCGAATAACCGCCGTGAACGACCTGCTTCGGTGGCGTTCGAGCTGACAAAGGGCATGGGTGTACTGCAAGATGGACCCCGTTCTCCCGGGTCGCCCCGGGAAACGACGAACCCCTTCGAGGGGATTGCTGCTGGAGGGCAGTGATTGCCGGACCATTCGGTCTGGCCCTCGCTCAACTGGGCCGCTAACCCAGGACTGAGCGGTGACGGCCGGCAGAGGAGCTGCTAACTCCGAAGCCGGCGGAGAGGGGCGAGGAGCTGCCTTTGCTAGAGGCGCCCGCCCGGAAGACTTACGACATCCGCAACTCCCCCTTCCAGGGGGTTTTCGCGTTTTTGGGCCCGGCTGCGCCAGGCAGCGCCCACGGCAGCGCCGCGCCCGGCGCGGCGGAACCGCTCGGGGTCTGTGCGGTGCTGGTCATGGAAGAACCGCCTTCTCGGTTCACCGGACTCCTCCTCGGCGCTGTGCGCCGGGGGCCCGAGGTGAGGCGTATTGGATCAAGCGGAAGTCACCCTATCCCCTGACCACCGCCGCGCACATGCTCTCGGCGCGTTGTCCACGCGACGTCGAAGAGTGCAGCCAAAAGGGAGCAGTTGCCCAATTTGTGGGCTAACTGCCGCTCTCTGTGCGGATGGTCACTCGATCTGCCCGTACTACCGTCAACAGGTATGAATTCGGGCGTTCCTGGACGTAGCCCACTCTGCGGATCTCCAAGACCGTGAGACCGTGCCCCCGTAGCTGCCGGTTCTCCTCGACGGTTGCCGGCCGCGCGCTCCAGCGACTGCGGTGCTCGGATTCCTGTTGCGCCGCGCCAGTAACGAAGGGTGCCACGGTGACAGCGTGGGTGCCGTTGCCCGTGTCGGGTTTGGCCGCGGTGAGCAGCGTCTGCGTCGCCCAGGGCGTCCCTGCGTGAAGCAGGACGGCCTGGTTCTCGAAGAGCCGCGCGCCGGGGGGGAGAAGAAGTGCTTCGGCGGCCTGCTGGTTCGTGACTCTGGTGCCGGCGCGGAGGTCGGCGTGTCCGAGGTTCTCGGTGTCGACCGGCTGGAGGTGGCCGGTGCCGGAGACCCGCACCTCCAGGTGCGGGAACGCCTGCAGCACACGGGTGCGGCGGCGGGGTGCCATCTCGACCAGGCCCTCGGCCTCGAGCAGACGCAGTGCCTGTCCCATCGTGTTCTGCGCGACGCCGTACTTCTCGGCGAGCTCCCGCTGCCCCGGCAGTTCCGCGCCGGCGGCGTACGTTCCCGCCGTGATGTCGGCGCGTAGTGCTGCCGCGGCGCGTTCGTGCGGGTGATGGGACGTCATGCCCACATCTTGCCGTACCAGCCATTGCTCCTTGGTCATGTGATCAAACGCCCTCTCCTTGACGTGATCGGCATCCCCGTGCATGATCTGACGCATCTGACGCAGTCAGTTAAGTCAGATGGGGCGTGAAAAAGCAAGCGACCCCCGGGGCTGGTCCCCCCGGAGGCCGCGAACGCGCCTCACCACCCACCAGAGCGTCACAGGAGATGAGAACACGTGAACACCATGATGACAGCCCGCCCGCCAGCACCCGTCCGCCACCGCGGAATCGCCGAGGACGGCATCGCCGCCTACATCGCCGAGACCGTCCCGGTCGACTCCCTCGTCGCCGACGGATACCTGGCCGGCCACGACGGCCGCCTCATCGCACACCAGCTGCGCGCCCCACAGCTGCGCCAGGCCATGAACCGCTCGGTGTGCCACGCGGTTCAGCCGGACGTCGACAGCTTCTTCCAGGAGGACGGCGAGCCGGACGCCGACTGGAAGCAGCGCCGCACCCGCACGGTCCGCGACCACTGCACCGTCTGCCCGGTGCGGGCCGCGTGCGCCGAGCTCGCCCTCCGCGACGGTGACACCGCCGGAGTCCGCGGCGGCCTGGACCCGCAGAAACTCGACCGCCGGCTGGCGGCCGAGAGCAGCAGGCTCGAGCGTGCCCGCGCGGCCGACGAACAGACCGGCGAACAGCAGCGCGCCCGCTTCGCCGCCGGCGCCGAGCTCCTGCGGCTCACCGGCCAGTACCTCGGCACCGGGCAGCCCCAGAAGCGCAGGGAGAACGTCGAGAAGATGCGCGAGGCCGCCCGCCGGCGCGACGAGCTCGTCGCCGCCCACCGCCTCACCGCCGGCTGGACAGCCGCCGCATGAACTCCGCCGGCGACGTCTACGCCCTCAACCGCGCCCTGGTCAGCGCCCTCGCCCGCCGCGACGACGTCCGCTTACTTCCCGTCCTCGTACCGGCCGGCGCCGACATACCGCCCGTCAACCCGCTCACCCTGCTGCTCCTGGTCCTGCTCGGCCAGGCCAGGGCCGAGCGCGACGCCTACAGGGACTGGATCACCCAGGACCCGACCCCGCCCAACGACGACCCGCTGCGCGCCCAGGCCGCTGAAGCGGCCAGCAACCTCGCCCGGAGGGACTCCCCGTGACACCCGACCTCGCTCCCCACGGCGCGGCCCTGGCCGAACTCCTCGGCAGCTGGCAGTTCGTCCTCGGCGCGCTCGTCCTCACCCTCGGCCCGGCGATCGCCCTACGCCGGCGCCGCATGGCCCTGGCCGCGCTCACCGACAACGAACGCGCCGCAGCCGCCGACCGCCGCGGGCGCCGAGTCGAGGACCTCCTCACCGTCGTCATCGCCGCAGCCGCGGCCGCCCTGTCGGCCACCGGTCTGCGCCGGGTCGGCCACCACCAGATGGGCCTGGAAGCCCCGTTCGATCTCCTGCCCTTCGTCGCACTCGACGTCGCGGCGATGGTCTGCGGCCGCCGCGCCCGCCGCCGCGCCCGCGACGGCGAGGGACCGGGCCTGTCCGGAGCTCTGTTCTGGATCCTCGCCGGCATCAGCTCGGTCTTCTCCGCGTCCGAAGCCGACTCCCTCCTCGGCGGCGCCGTCCGCGCGGTCTGGCCGGTCCTGGCCGCCGTGCTCTGGGAGATCGGCTCGCTCGAGGAACGCCGCGCCGCCCGCACCAAGGGCGGACGCCCCGACCGCCGCATCGCCCTGGTGCGCCTGCTCCACCCCGTCGAGGCCTTCCGCGTCGCGCTGCTGCTCGCCGCCCGCCAGGACCTGGCCCAGGAGGAAGCCACCGCCGAGGTCCGCATCTCCCGGGCCGCCTACCGCTGGTACCGGCTGCGCCGTGCCCAGGACGCGGTCAAGCAGGCCGGCAGGATGACCCGCTGGGTATACCGCCTCGCCGAGATGCATGCCGACGGCCGTGCCCAGGATGCCAGCGAACGAGCGGGATGCTCCGACCCCGTCATCCTGAAGCGCGTCGTCGCCCGGCTGCAGCTGCGCGTACGCCAGTCCGACATCGCCGGGATGAACCTGCGCAATCCCGTCGCGTTCGAGGGCATCCTCAACACCCTGATCGGCACCATCCCGACCATCCCATCCCAGGCGGCCGGCCCCCATCCCGTTCCCTCTTCCCGCTCGGACGATGAGGAAGAACAGCAGGTCAAGGCCGGGATGGGCGAGAGGGACAAGTCCGGGAAGGACACCGGCGACGAGGACGTCGCATCGCCGGGCGCGGACGTCGACGCCGAGCAGGATGAGGACACGGCCGCCGGGCGCAAGACCGACGAGGAAGTCATGGCCGCCTTCGTCCAGACCGTCCCGCTCAAGGATGACGGCAAGTTCGCCTGGGGCATCAACAGGATCGCTGCCGCTCTCGGCATCGGGAACCCGCGGGCCAAGAGGTTCGTGGACACACGGGCCGAGTGGCTGCCCAAGGCGCTGGCCGCTCATCCCGCCGCGCGCGTCGTCGACGGCGAGGAGCCCGACCACTTCGACCAGGCCCTCGCCCTCGCGAATGAGCCATCGCCGTCGGCCGCGGCCCCTCAAGACCTCCAGCCCGCCCCGGCACCGGCCGGCCCGCAGTCGCCTCTCGACGAGCTCTTCCAGCTCGACCCGACCGTGGGCGACCACTTCGAGCAGCACGACAGCGGCCTCCTCGTCCCCGCCGCTGGCAGCCGACCCTGACGCCCCGCTCCGCAGGGCGCCCGGGAGGGCTGCCCGCGAGCACGACCGTGAGGACCACAGATGCCCGCCACCACCTTCGACCAGCACGTCAACGAGGCCCTCGCCCTCATCGCCCCGGCCCGCCGCCCGGCCACAGCCGCCCGGCCGGCCCGATCCGCCGCCCCGCAGCACGGTCGGCCCCGCCTCGCCCTCGTGCGACGCCCCGCCTCCCACGAAGGGAGCGAGCAGTGAGCACGACCCCTTCCACCCGCGGCCGGACCAACCGGGCCCACTCCCGCACCCCCGACAACGAACCGCCCCAGACCCCGGAGACGGACAGCGGCACGCCGGACGACGAGACGCAACTGCGCCGCCTGCTGTCCCGCATCGGTGTCCGGCCGCTCGGCCACGCCGAGCAGCCTGTCGAGGAGGAGCCCGAGCCAGGCGCTGCACGCCCCGACAACGTCCTGGACTCCGCCGGTGCCACCCGCCGGATCTCGATGTCGCCCGGCGGACGACTGCCCGTTCCCGGGCAGACCATCGACCTGACGGACCTCCAGCAGCAGGCCCCGGCCGACGGGCCGATGCCCGCCGAGAACCAGGACGCCACACCTGACCCGGCCGAGCCATCGGAGTCGCAGTCCACGGGCGAGCAGGCGAAAAGCGCCTGGCCGCCTCGCATCTCTCGGCGCCGGCGCAAGGGCGACGACCAGGCCGAAGACCCGGCCGCCGCGGATGCGGAGGGCGACGGGCCCGACTGGTTCCGCGTACGGAAGAGCGCCGATCCGCAGGCACCGGACCCGGACACCTACGAGGTGCACAACCACTACTACGGCACTGGCCAGGAGCCGTCGGCATCTGCAGGGGAGAGGACCGGTCCGGGCCGCAACCGCAGCTCTCTCACCGCCTGGTGGACGTCGCTCACACCGCTGCAGCGGTTCATCCTCCACAACGGATCCGCCGCAACCGCCGGTGCCTGGGGCTGGGGCGTGTTCACCGCCCAGTGGGACGCCGGGCTGCCTCAGTGGACGCTCGCCGTCATGCACGACGCTGCCGCCAGCAGCAACGAGCCGTCCACCCCGTTCATCGTCGGTGGCGGCGTGATCCTGCTCGCCGCAGTCGTGGGCGGCGGCATCTCCGCCTTCGTGGAGAAGTGGCTGTACCGGCTGCCCTCGTTCTGCGCCGCGGTCCGCTTCCTCACTCATATCCCGGTCGCCTCCGCCGGCATCGCCGTCCTGCTGTTCTTGCCCTCCACCTTTTAAGGATTCTCGTGACCAGCCTGCTCGCCGCCGGGGCCGGAACCAGCGCCCTCGGCCCGATGTCCGCTACCGCCGTCAGCATCATCTTGATCGTCACGCTCATCTACGGCATCTGGGGCAAGGGCAAGAAGAAGCTGGCCCGGGGACCGGCCCAGGCCATCGGCTTCTTCGCCGAGCTCGCCTTCCTGCGTGCCGACTCCTGGCCCCACGACCTCGGCACCGCTGTCCAGGACATCCCGCGCCAGATCGCCGCGAACCCCGACCTAGGACCCATCGGCATGACTGCCGTGGTGATCATCCTGCTCGTGCTGTCCGCCTTCGCCCCCATCGTGCCGTTCACCGGCGCCCTGTGGGGGATGCTCACCGCAGCCGCCATGGCCGCTGCGCAGGGCTCCATCTGGCGGGCGGTCGTTGCCGTCGCCACCGCCGGACTGTCCCTGGTGGGCGCATGACCGGGAAGTCGGACACGACGAACACCGCCAAGCAGAAGCGGCGGACGATCAGGGTGGAGCACATCCCGTTCGTACGCGAGGTGCCTGTCGTCGCCAGCGCCACCATGGTCGCCCTGCGCTACGTCGGCGCCTGGTTGCGCGCCGGCGACCAAGAGCGAGGCGGGTTCCTCGTCCGCCTCGGTGCACTCGGCCTTGGCGGCTACATCGCTCTCTACTTCACTGAAAAGCATCCCGGCCTCTGGTACGTCTACGGCGCAGCCGGTCTTGTCGTCGTCACGACCGTCGCCGTTCGCACCGGTCTGTCGGCCGGCCGCACGGTGAAGGACCTGGAAGTCGCACACACCACCGCCGCGGGGGAAGAGCCGCAGGGGACCGCCACCTCAAACGATCATGAAACGCCGGGGGAGCAGGACCCCGAGACGACGCCGGCGCAGGTCGCTTCAGCCGAAGCCGATGCCGCCTTCGCAGTGTTCATCGAGCACAGCGTCGCCTTCGCCGTCCGCCAGGGCCGCAAGGGCGTCCACACCGACACCCTCCTCAAGCGGATCCACCAGGAGGGAATCCTGGCCGACTGGACGGAACCCATGATCAGGCAGAAGTGCAAGTCCCTCGGCATCCCCGTCCGGACCCAGATGGGCATCCAGGGGAGGAACTACTTCGGGGTGCACGTCGAGAACCTCGAACAGGCCCTCGGCAGGGCCCTACGGATCCCCGCCCAGCTCGTCCCCGACCTCACCCCGAACGCCCCCGCCGCGCCCCCTGTCGGGGCGCCCGCCCCACCCCCCGAAGTCGCCTTCCTCGCGGCCCCTGCGGACGCCGACTGAACCCCTCCACCCGGGAGCTCCCTCGCCGCCGCCCAGAGGGAGCTCCCGGGCACCCGAAACCTCCTTCGGCCAGCTGCCGCTCCCCTCCCCCGCAAGGGCCCCGCCGGCCATCTATCGGCCACATCTACGACCGTCTGACCTGCGGATCTATCCCAACGGTAGAAGCATCTACCGCCCTCATCTACCGGGCACTGTCGGCTTGTTCCCCTCCCGCAGCGCGCGGCCGCCCGGTACCGTCGAACCACATCCAGGACCGGTGGAGGGGGAGCCCGCGGTGGCATGGCGGTATGAGTGCGGCCCGTGCGGGGTCACGACCGGGTGGCTGTCGAAAGAGCAGGCGTCCGCCAAGCGCGACGAGCACCGCGACACCGACCATCCCGGCATGATCCCGACAGCCGAGGTGTTCGAGTCCAACGCCAAGCCAGTCGCCAAGGATCCGGCCGCCCTGCGCATGTGGGCGGTCATCGCCGCCGTCTGCCTGCTCGCCTGGATCATCCAGTCCATGCGCTGACACGCGCGATCGCCCGCTCAGCGCTCAGGCGCGCTCGTAACGGGCAGTCCCAACGTCTCACGGTGAAGAGCGGCCCCACATTCTGAACGTTGCCTATTTATGTTTCAGTGTGTATTGTTCTCTTCGCGGAGAAAGTTCCGCCTCTGTGTCACACGCCGCTCGCGCACAACACCTGTAGCAGATGAGCGCACCCACACCCCCTTCTTGGAGTCCACCGTGACCACGCCCCGCACCCTGACGCTCGGCACCGCCATAGCGGCCGCCGCGCTCCTCGCCCTCACCGGCTGCGCCAACGAGCCTGTCGAGCACGGCGAAGTCATCGACAAGCGCGGCTACGCCGGTCGCTGGACCCCCGAGTACAAGGACGTGTACCGCCAGGACTGCTCGACCATCCGCACCAGCTCGTTCACCACCGCCGCCTTCGCGGGCCGCATCGGCGGCTCCAGCGGCGGCAAGTCCAGCGGCGGCAAGTCCAGCTCGTCGGGCAGCACCGGCAAGAAGAACAACGACACCACCCCCGACGGCTCCGGCGGTTCGTCCGGCGGCACCCCGCCCGGCAAGTCGCTCACGAACGGGGGCACCTCCGGCACCGCCAGGCCCGGCTCCTCCGGCTCGACCACAGACGGCAGCAGCCAGCCCACCAAGCAGTGCCAGCGCCACCACGTCGGCCGGAAGCAGACCGGCCAGCGCTGGCAACCGGGCAAGTGGGAGCTCCAGCTCCGCGACGGCGACCGAACCGGCTGGGTCACGGTCTCCGAGACCACCTACAACGACACCGATCTCCACGACCACATCTGACCGACCCCGGAGACCTCGACCCCTATCAGGAGGACTCGTCATGCCCCGTGTACCGGAGTACACGTCGTTCAGCATCTACATGCTGGAGCCACACGCTGATCATGCGACGGCCGAGAACGGCTACATCCCGATCGAAGCCATCGCCGAGCGCGTCTACGGCAAGCCCTACAGCTCGCTGCGCGGATGCCAGCGGGACGACGAGCACATCGGTAATGACAGCGTGAAGCTGTACGAACTCGCCTCCGACGGGGACTACGAGGAGGCCCTTGAACAGTTCGACGACGCCGAGCTGTACTTGGGCTGGGACTCCAGCATCGGTGAGAGCGTCATCAAGACCGGCATGACCGAGCTGGACTACTGGCTGAGTATCCGCGTCGCTGACGAGCACACGCCAGCCACTGTCGAGGCGAACCCGCCTGAAACGCAAGACCTTGAGAACGCCGTGTTCGAGAGCCGATTCTTCGCCGATCGCGCCTTCTCCCCGTCGCTGAAGCTGATCCTCGCCGATCTCATCCGACGCGGCGAACTCCCGCGCAGTGACTACCTGTTCCGGCACTGGTGGTGATCGAAGCGGAACGGGGACCGACGCCACGGAGCCCCGGTGAGTCACGACTGACCCTCTTCCCTGGCGATCCGCTGCCACGCGACCAGTTACCGACCCCCAGCACACCCGCCCCGACGACCTTCGATGCGGGGCCACCGTCCGGTGGCCCCGCATCATCCGTGGGAGACACCAGATTCACCCCTTCGTTCTCGGAACCGTCCTCGGAGCCGCCGTCACCCTGCTCGCTCTTGCCGTCGGCCGGCGCCTGACCCGGCGACCGCACTGCCCCTGGTGCGTCACAGCCTCGGCCTGGCCCACCTCCCAGCACAACCCCCTGCACTGCCGCGGCTCAGGAACGGCGCCGCGAGCGCCTCCGCGACATCGCACACGGACGCCCGGTTCCGGAACCGAACCCCTGGGGACACGCGCACCTCCTCGACGAAGAGCGGCGCTAGCCGCCATCCTCCCCAGCCCTCCATCCCACAGCCACTTCACCCAGCCCACCAGATGAGGACCGATGTCCCGCTGCCCCGCCGCACTCCCGACGGATCACACCCCCTGCGCCGGCCCCGCTACCGTCACCGTGCTCGACGCGGACAACGCCGGCGCCGACGGATGCGAACACCACGCCGCACGCCTCCTCGCCGTCCTCGACCGCGGCCGCGTCTTCGCACTGCCCCACGCCCCCGCCGGAGCCGCGCACCGCGTCTTCAAGACCGCAGCTCCGCAGGACGAACGCCTTCACCGCCTGACCGACGCCATCCTGCCCTCGCCTGCAACGCCCTGCTGAAGCGTGGGCCGACGAGGCCCCGCTCACCCGCCGGCAATCACCCTGAAGGGAATCCTCGTGCCCATTAGCCACTACCCCGAACACGCCGTGAAGGCGTACCAGGACGAACGACCGTCCGTCACCCGACTCATCCTCGAAGCGCGGTGGGCGCACTACCGCCTCACCGACACTCTCGAACACGACCCCGACAGCAACACCGTCCCTGCCCTGCGCCGCCTCAAGCTCCTGCACGCCGGCGCTCTCATCGACGTCCTAGCCCTGCGCACCCGAGACCCCGACCTCTACGAAGCCGCCCGGGACCACGGCGCCGCCCTCCGCGAGGTCGACGGCCTGGCCCTCGACGACCACCCCCACAACGGTCTCGACCACCTGCGAGCCCAGTACGCCCGGCTCCATCACCACACCCACGGCGACGTATGCCGAGCACCCCATCCCGCTGACGAGTCTCGGCCGATCAAGCGCCCCTTCCGCCGATCCGGCCCGCGGATGGTGCGCCACATGCTCGACGCCTACGCCTGGGCCCACCTCGGCCTCTCTTCCCGCTTCCACGCCGTCGACGTGGCCAGCGAGCAACGGCGGCACGTCATGACCCGCGGACTCCTTCTCGACTGGGCCGCCTCCGCGGCACCGGCCGACAGCGCCACAGCGGCGGCCGCCGCCAACGCCGGCCACACCCTGCGGACCTTCGACCGCCGGGCCGCCCTGACTGACCTCCCTCCCCGCGCTTACCTCCGCGACGCCTTCCGCGACCTCGACGACCAGGAGGAGGACGACGACCCGCACCCCCGTGACTGCGCAGGAGACTGCTACGGCACCGGTGAAGTCCTCACCGTGCTCACCTGGGAGCACCACGGCGACGACATCTACACCCCGGTCCACCAGGAACCGGTCCTCTGCTTCGGCACTCCCACCGCCCACGCCCCGGACTGCGCCACCTGCGAGGGCCATGGCTTCACCTACCCGCCCGGCTACCGCGAACTCTGCCTCGACGGGCGCTCCCCCGACAGCACGCCAGCCACCGCCCTGACGCCGCAGGAAGCATGACCCTACCGCGTCCAAGACCGCACAACCGCCGGTGCTGAGTGGCACGCCCGACCTGCGCCGGCGCCCCGCCCCGGGCACGCACCAAGGGACTGTGATTTCTCCCCCCAAGGCCAAGTGGGGGAGAAATCTCCCCCACCACGGCAACAGAGAAATCTCCCCCCTGACGGAGGGAGATTTCTCCCCCCCCTTCCTGTAGAACTCACTAGCCAGAGGGGGGTGATTTCTCTCCCCCACGTAGATGCCACAGGGGGAGAGAAATCACCCCCCCCAACGGTGCGACTCAACCCCACTAAGGGCTCCAAAAGGCCAACCTGCCCTACAACGTGCCCTACAACATGCGCCACAACTTGCCCTACAGCTTGCCCTTCGACTTGCCCCACAACTTGCCCCCACGCTGCGCACTCGACAGGGAAAACTGCACTTCAGCGGGACGGTCAAGGGGGCCGGTGCGCGCCGACTACTTCTCTATAAGACCCATAAGGGAACTGAGGACACCAGCGAAGAGCTACAGACGAACGACAGGAAGGAGGAAGCCGGCAGAGGAGTGAGGAGGAAGCGAGACGGACGAGAGAGCAGCAGGACGGAAGGAGCGAGGGAAGGAGGAGTAGCGAACAACGGGAGCAACCAGAACCACAACAGCAAGCGAGAGGAAGGAGCCGAGGAGCACAAGAGCCGAAGAGGTAGAGGAACAGCCGAAGCAGACAACGACAGACGAGACACAGATAGACCACGAAGCACTGAGGCAGACAGGGAGAACGGAAGCGGGAAGCCCCAGGGACCGTGAGTACGAGGTAGAGAGCCGAGACGGGTTCGAGAGGGCCGGTGAGTTGAGCAGATCGCCGAGGGCTGCGGAACGCAAGCGGCCCCGCCCAGCGAAACGCTGAGCGGGGGCGCGCAAGGGCCGGGGGCGCGCCGGGTGAGGCGCGGCACGCGAGACTACGAAGCTCGCCGCAGCATCCGCCGTGCAGCCGCCCGGCCGCTGGCGCTGACGTGTCCCGCCGCGTAGAGGCGGAGTGCTCGCGCTCGCACGAACGCGGCGGCGGCATCAGGGTCGCCACTCGCTGCGCGGGCAAGCAACTCCGTGATCTTGCTGTCGGTCATCAGGGGATCCTCTCGGTGGGCAACGGCTGTAAGCCGTTACCGGCAACGGGGCACGGCGTGAGCTTCGGCGGCGGGGTTCGAGAGCGCGCGGGAAGCATCCATGGAGATCTTGAAGCTGAACACAGTGAGGACGATTGCGGAGATACCCAGCAGGACACCCAGGAACATCCCGGCTCGGCGGTTGATCCTGCGGTTCATCATCGGTCCCACTTTCCTAGCTTGTGAGGGTGGCGCGGAGATGCGCGGTGGGGGCGGCCCGGCCCCAGTGGGGTGAGGGGGCTGGGGCCGGGCCTGTGGCGGGCGCGGGCGGCCCTTGGAGGGCAGGGCCGCCCGGCCCTGGTCTTGGGGTCTGCCGCTGTCTCGCAGCAGCTCTACAGGGGGATCCGGGGGGACTGCGCGTCCAGCCGCGCCATGTAGCAGTCCGGGCAGAGGTCGGCTCCACTCTGCGTCTCGTTGCCGCACTCCTCGCCCCATCCTGGGCAGGCGGCGGGTACTTCAGGCTGGCCTGTGCGCTGTGTCATCCTCGGCTCATCTCTGCTGGTGTGGCGGGGCGCGTTCGGCTGGTGTGGGCCGGGTGGCCGGGGCCGGGAGGCGGGAAGGGCGCTAACAGCCCTCGAAGCTCACGGAAAGAACGGTGAACTTGCGACCGAAGAGTTTCACCCACACACGGAGGGTGGCGCGCTGGCCGGGTTCGAGTTCCTTGATCTTGGCGAACATGCTGTCCTTCCAAGGCCGGGTGGCCGGGTACTGGCCCCTGGGGGTTGGGGGTCGCCCTGTCCCGGTCTGGTGTCTCCCAGGGCCGTGGGCGGGCCTTTGGGGGCCCTTGGAGGGGGTGTGGGGGGCGGGGCGGCCCTTGGTGGGGTTTGGGGGCCGCCCCGTGGGTTGTTGGGGGGTTAGGCGGCGTTGTAGCCGTTCAGCTTCTCGACGAGTTCGGCGCGCATGAAGGCGAGTGCCTGTG
>NZ_JBIVWS010000038.1:0-48222 GCF_044768905.1 Streptomyces sp. NPDC090994 | reverse complement strand
GCCGCCTCCAGATGCGGACGCGCCATGTGCCACGCCGGACGGTCCTTCACCGACCCGAACGGATTCAGCATCTCCAGCTTCGCGAACAAGTCGATATGACGCAGCCCGTGCACAGCCGGATCGATCCGCACCAACGGCGTGTTCCCGATGGCATCCGTGATGCTGTCGTACCTCATGACGGCACTCCCTGCGGGTAGCTGACCGGCCAGTAGTCCTCGTCCAGGCACCAGCGCCAGGACCCTCCCTCGTGCCCGGCCGCCACCGTCCGCGCGACCGGCTGCCGCTGGGCGCGGTGGGCGTGGAAGTCCATGGCGTACCCGGCGGTGTTGACGAAGGCCAGCAGGTCGCCGGCGCGCGGCAGCCGGGGCAGGAAGACCAGGCGGCGGGTGATCAGGTCGGCCTCCAGGCACAGGTTGCCCACCAGGTGCACCCCGACGGGCTCGTCGTCCGCTGCGGTCACGGGTCCGCCGCGGGGCAGCAGCACCGGGTCGACCAGGACACCGTGCTCCTCCAGGCTCACGTCCCCGGCGTTCATGCCGAGGCGCACCAGTGGCCGGCCGTCGCCGGTGTGCCGTACGTCGAGGACCCGGGCCAGGGACAGACCGCACTGGTCCACCAGCGCCCGGCCCGGTTCGACGTACAGGTCGTGCAGGTGCTCCAGCAGCAGCGTGGCCGGTGAGCGGCCCAGGACCGGTGTGGGGCGGGCGAGCAGTTCCTCCAGGTAGCC
Source organism: Streptomyces sp. NPDC090994 (assembly GCF_044768905.1). NCBI lineage: Bacteria > Bacillati > Actinomycetota > Actinomycetes > Kitasatosporales > Streptomycetaceae > Streptomyces > Streptomyces sp. NPDC090994. Next base: position 47,495 of record NZ_JBIVWS010000038.1, on the reverse strand, counting down.
GGGGCCGGCGAGGGGCCGGTGAGCGGGGTAGAGCGCCGCCGAACCCCGCACCGTACCGCCCTCGTTGCGCAGTCCGTAGCCGTGTCCGCGCCAGGTGAGCGGCGGGCGGACGCCGAGCACCGCCTCGCTCAGCGCGGTGGTCCACCGCTCCCACTCCCCCGCGTCGTCCACGTAGCCGACGCCGAACCCGCCGCCGATGTCGACGGCGCGCGGCGCCAGCCCGCGGGCCCGGCACTCGTCCATCACCAGTACGCACCGCTCCAGGGCCCGGGCCTTCTCCTCCAGCGCGGTGGTGTCCAAGTGGTACGCCACGCCGGTCAGTTCGACGGCGTCCGCGTTCCGCTCCACCGCCTCCCACAGCACGTCCGCGTCCCCCACCGGGGTGCCGAAGCGGCTGCGGCGCGACAGCAGGCGGGTACCGGCGGCGTGGCCGTCCTCGAACCCCGACAGCCGCACCAGGACATCGGCCTTGCCCAGACCGTACGCGCGGACGAGCCCCGCCAGTTGTTCCAGTTCACCGGGCGAGTCCAGGTTCACCGTCGCCCCGAGCCGTGCGGCGAGCCACAGGAACTCCGCGTCCTTCGGGCCGGTCGCCATGATCCGGTCCCCGGTGAACCCGCAGCTCACCGCGTGCCGCAGCTCCTCCAGGGACGCCACGTCGATCCCGACCGCGGCCGGGTCGCACGCGGCCAGCCTGCGCACCAGGGCGCTTGAACGATTCGCCTTGTGCGCGAAGTACACCCGCCCCGCCAGGTGGTGGCGCCGGTAGACCGAGCGGAACCGCTCGGCGTTCTCCGCGACGACCTCCGGCAGCAGCACGTTCAGCGGTGACCCCAGCGCGTCCACCAGTGAGTGCAGGAACGGCACATCCCCCAGCAGCCCGGCGAGCGGCGGATCCACCCGCGGCCGCAAGTACAAGGGCGCGTCCTTCACTGAGTACCCTCCCCACATCAGCCGGCCGTCGCATCGTGTCGCGACAACCGCTCTCGATCATCGTTTCCATTTACGCGCGCCGCTAAGCCCTCGTTTCGCGCGCCCCGCCACCGCCATCACGCCCCGTACGACGCCCTGTTCACACGGCGCCCCTTGTAACTGAAAATGATTGTCATGTAAGAATGAGGTCCTTCCCGGTCCTCCCGGTCCCGGTCCTCTCGGAGTGTCATGTCTCAGAGCCCTGCCTTCCGTTCCCCCGCCGTCACCCGGCGCACGGTCCTCTCCCTCATCGGGCTCGGCGCCGCCGCGCTCACCGGCTGCACCTCCGGCGGGGCCGCGGCCCCCACCGTGACCGGCGCCCCCACCGGCGAGCCCCGGCGCGGCGGCACCGTCCGGCTCGCCTTCGCCGGGGCGGGAGCGGCCGAGTCGCTCGACCCCACCGCGAGCACCTCGCCCTGCGACCTCGCCCGTTACTCGGTCGTCTTCGACACCCTCTTCTCCTTCGCCGACGGCGCGGCCGAGCCGTCGCTCGCCACCGCGGCCGAGGTGGACAGCGAGGCCAGGACCTGCACCCTGACCCTGCGGCGGGGAGTGACGTGGCACGACGGGACCGCGTTCACCGCCGCCGACGTCGTGCACACGCTGAAGTACCGCGCCTCCCCCGACCGGATCGCGCCCAGCGAACTGTCGGCCTACCTGGATCTCGCCGCCGCCGAGGCCCGCGACGACCACACCGTCGTCGTACCGACCGTGCAGCCGGTCGGCGATCCGGCCACCCTGCTGGCGGGCGCCGGTCTGTACGTCATCAAGCGGGGCACCTCCTCCTTCTCCGCCGAGACCGCGACCGGCACCGGGCCCTACCGGGTGACCGCCTTCAAGGCGGGCGTCGAGACCCGCCTGGAGCGCCACGACGACTACTGGGACGGCGCCGGCCACGCCGAGAAGGTCGTCCTGCTCAGCGTCGACGACGCGCAGGCCCGCGTCAACGCGGTCAAGGACGGCCAGGCCGACTACGCCTCGGACATCTCCTTCACCACGGCGAAGGCCGGACCGCCCGGGACCGGCCTCCAGATCCGGGACGCGGGCGAGGCCCTGCGCACGACGTACGGCTTCGTCCTCAACGTCACCCGCGACCTGCCCGCCGATCCCCGCGTCCGGCGGGCGATCAAGCTGGGCATCGACCGCAAGGCACTGGTCGACGCCGTCTTCCTCGGCTACGGGGCGCCCGCCAACGACCTGTTCGGCGCCGGAGCCGAGTACTACCTCGACGATGTCGCCGTTCCCGAGCGCGATGTCGCCGCCGCCAAAAGGCTGTTGAAGGAGGCGGGCGCGACGGGCAAGCCCTTCGTGGTGCGCACCGCCGAGTACGAGACGGGGCTGAACTCCTCGGCGGAGCTGTTCGTCGAGCAGCTGAAGGGCCTCGGACTGGACGCCTCCCTGGTCAAGGTGAGCACCACCGAGGGGTACGAGCCGGCCGGCATGAAGGCGTGCGACGCCATCTCCTTCCCGCTGGGCCCCGTCTCCCTGGCGCTCACCTACACCCGCTCGGCCGCCTACGAGACGCTGGCCTTCCCGGACGAGGAGCTGACCGCGGCCGTCGCCACGGCGATCTCCACCACCTCCGCCGGCGAACGGGCCGCGGCGTGGACGAAGGCCCAGCGGGTCATGGCGGACCGGGGGAACTGGGTGGCCTGGGGACGCGGTGACGTCCTGAGCCTGGCGAAGGAGACGCTGACGGGCGTCGAGAACCGCGAGTCGCCGAAGTACCCCTGGCTGGGCAAGGTCGGGTTCATCGCGTGAGGAGGGACACGGTCCGGTACGTCGCCGGACGGCTCGTCACCGCCGCGGTGCTGCTGGCCGCCCTGTCCGTGGTGGTGTACATCGGCGTCGACCTGCTGCCCGGCGATCCCGCCGGCGCCCGGCTCGGCCCGAACGCCACCCCGGACCAGGTGGCGGAGGCGCGTGCACGGCTCGGCCTGGACGAGCCGTTGGCCCAGCGGTACCTGGAGTGGGCCGGTGGTCTGCTCCACGGCGACCTCGGCACCTCGGCCAACGGCACCCCCGTCTCCGGCATGCTCGCCGGGCGGCTCGGCAACACGGCTGTCCTGGCCGGGCTGACCGTCCTGCTCCTGGTGCCCCTCTCCCTCGCACTCGGCGTCGCGCTCGGCCGGCGGGCCGGCGGCCGGGCCGACGGCACCGGGTCGACGCTGCTGCTCCTGACCACGGCGGTACCCGAGTTCGTGGTGGCGGGCGCGCTGGCCCTGGTGGTGGGCGCCCAGCTGGGCTGGCTGCCGGCCACCTCGCTGGTGCCCGCCGGCGACTCGCCCCTGGCCCACCCCGACGTCCTGGTGCTGCCGGTGCTCAGCCTGCTGTGGGTGAGCCTCGCCTACGCCACCCGCGTGATCCGGGCGCAGACCCTGGTCGCGCTGCGCGCCCCGCACGTGGAGGCGATGCGGCTCAACGGGATTCCGGAACGGACCGTCCTGCGGCAGGCGGTGCTCCCCGCCGTGCTGCCCTCCGCCGCGCAGATCTGGCTGATCGGCGCGGCCGGGCTGCTCGGCGGCACGGTCCTGGTGGAGGTCGTCTTCAGCTATCCCGGGATCGGCAAGGTGCTGGTCTCCTCCGTCAGCACCGGCGACCTGCCGGTCGTCCAGGCCCTCGCCATGCTCATGGGCGCCCTGACCCTGCTGGCCACCATCACCGCGGACGTCGTCGGCACCGCGGTGGGAAGGACGAGGTCCCCATGACCGTCCCCGTACGGCAGTCCCGAGGCGTCCGCGGCTCGCGGGAACCGTCGCCGGGCCCCGGCCCCTACCGGCGTCGCGGTGTGGCCGTGGCCGTCCTCGTCGGCGCCGTCGTGCTCGTCGGTCTGGCCGGGCCGTGGCTCGCGCCGCACTCCGCGACCGAGACGGTGGCGACGCCGTACACGGTCCCCGGTGCCGGGCATCCGCTGGGCACCGACCACCTCGGCCGCGACGTGCTGTCCCGTCTGCTGCACGGCGGGCCGTCGGTGCTGCTCACCACGGCGGGCGCGACCGCGCTGACGGTGCTGCTCGGCACCGCGGCCGGACTGCTGGCCGCCTTCGCCGGTCACCGCAGGCCCGCCGCCGAGGGCGTCGTCATGCGCCCGCTGGACGCCCTGGCCGCGCTGCCGCCCATGCTCGCCCTGCTGCTCGTCCTCACCGCCGTGCCCAGCCGGACCGGTGTCGTCCTGGCGGCCTGCGTGGCGGGCGTCCCGCTGTCCGCCCGTGTGATCCGGGCCGCCGCCCTGCCCGTACTGCGCCGGCCGCACGTCGAGCTGGCCCTCGCCCGGGGCGAACGGTGGCCCTGGGTCCTGCGGTACGAGGTGCTGCCGCTGGTCGTGACCACGGTGCTCGCCGACGCCGGGCTGCGGTTCGTCTTCTCCCTCTACCTGGTCAGCGCCGCCGGCTTCCTGGGCGTCGGGGTCTCCGGCTCCGACTGGGGCACCCTCGTCCAGGAGGCCCTGCCCGGGGCCGCGCTCCAGCCGTACGCGCTGCTGGCGCCGCTCGTCCTGATCGCCGTCCTCGCCGTGGGCGTCAACCTGCTGTCCGACACCTTGACCCGCCCCGACGGCGAGAAGTGAGCGCGCGGATGCTCTCCATCGAGAACCTGGAGCTGCGGTCGGCCCGGGGCCCGGTCCTGCGCGGCGTGTCCCTCGCCGCCGGCGCCGGTGAGGCGCTGGCGGTGGTCGGCGCGTCCGGCTCCGGGAAGACCACCCTGGCCCTGTCCGTCCTGGGCCACCTGCGGCCGGGCATCACCCTGGGCGGCGGCCGGGTCCGCGTCGACGGCCACGACACGCTGCCCGTGCCGCACCCCGGGCTGCGCGGCCGGACCGTCGCCCACCTCGGACAGGACGCCGGTACGACGCTCAATCCGTACCGCCGGCTGTCGGTCACCCTGCGCACCGCGCTGGGCAGCCGGGACGACCGCGAGGTGGAGGCCCTGCTGCACCGCGTCGGGCTGCCCGCCTCGCTCGCCGGCCGCCGGCCCGCCGAACTCTCCGGCGGCCAGCAGCAACGGGCCGCCCTGGCCGCCGCCCTCGCGCGCGGCCCCCGGCTGCTGGTGCTCGACGAACCCACCTCCGCCCTCGATCCGGTGGCGAAGGAGGAGGTCCGTGCCGAACTCGACCGGGTCCGTGCCTCCGGGGTGGGCCTGCTGTGGATCACCCACGACCTGTCGTCGGTCGAGGGACTGGTCGACCGGGTCGTGGTCCTGGACGACGGCCGGATCGTGGAGGACGCCGCGGCGGACCGCGTCCTGACCGCTCCCGTCTCGCGCGCGGCGACGGCGCTCGTCGGCGCGGCGGCCCCGGCGACGAGCGGCCGGCCGGCCCCGGAGCCCGGCGGGACGCCACCGGTCCTGCGCGTCGCAGGGCTCACGGCGGACCGCGGCACCCGGCGCGTGCTGGAGGACGTCGCCCTCGCCGTGCGCCCGGGGCAGTGCCTGGCCGTCACCGGCGCCTCCGGCAGCGGCAAGACGACGCTGGCCCGCTGTCTGGCCGGACTCCACCCGCCCTCCGGCGGTACGGTCCTGCTCGACGGACGCCCGCTGCCGGGCCAGGCGCACCAGCGGCGGGTCGCCGACCGGGCGGCGGTCCAGCTCGTCCCGCAGAGCCCGGCGGAGACACTGCACCCCCTCCAGACCGTGCACGCCGCCCTCGCGCGTCCGCTGCGGGTCCTGCGGGGCCTGCGCGACCCGCACGAGATCGACGCAGAGGTCGAACGGCTGCTGACCCTGGTCCGGCTGGACGCCGAGCACGCCCGGCGGCTGCCCGGCGGGCTCTCCGGCGGTCAGCGGCAACGCGTCGCCCTGGCCCGGGCGCTGGCGGCAGGCCCGCGCGTCCTGCTGTGCGACGAGATGACCTCGGCCCTGGACTCGGTGACGCAGGCGGCCGTCCTGGACCTGGTGCGCGACCTGTGCGAGAAGCAGTCACTGGGGCTGCTGGTCATCACGCACGATCCGCGGGTGGTGCGCCAGGTGGCCGACGACGTCACGGTGCTGGCGGACGGCGCGCTGCGCCCGGGCGGCGCCCTCGGCCTGCCGTCCGGCGGACCAGGAGGACGTGGTCGGTGACCGTGGCGTTCCGCCCGTCCGGCCCGGTGGCCGTGCGGCGCGGGGCGTCGGCCCGCTCCACGGTCCAGCCCGCGGCCGGCAGGCCCATGCCGTCGTACACCTCCTGGGGCGAGGGGAAGCGCGTGTCCGGGTCCTGGTTCCAGGACCAGGGCGCGATGGAGGCGTGGTCGACGACGAGCAGCCGTCCGCCCGGGCGCAGCGCCTGGGCGGCGGTGCGCGGGATCGGCCCGCGCGGCAGGTCGTAGGGGGTGTGGAAGTACTGGGCCGAGACCAGGTCGAAGCTCCCGGCCGGGAAGGTCCGGGCCAGGTCGTGGCGGACCGTGGTGACCAGGTCGCCCAGGCCCTCGGCGGCGGCGCGTTCGGCGACGCGCCGCACGGCGGTGGACGCGATGTCGACCGCCGTGACCCGCCGGCCGCGCCGGGCGAGCCACAGGGTGTCGCCGCCCGTTCCGCAGGCCAGGTCGAGCGCGGTAGCGGCGGGCAGCGCGTCGGCCACCTGCGCGAGCACCGGGTTGACGCGGACTCCCCAGGCGGCGAGGTCGTCGGCGCGCCGGCGGTAGAGGTCCTCCCAGAACTCCCCGGGCTCCTGGGCGGCGAGGTCGGCCGCGGTGGGACCTTGGGATCGCTGTGTCACGGAACTGGCTCCTTCTGACTCGGCCCTGGCCCGCCTCGCCGCGGTGCTCCGCAGGGCGGGATCGACGGCGACTGTCGCCGGGGCGCGAGCCCGTGGGCCAGCTCTCCTGCCGTTTCGGCAAGAAACCCGGCCGTGCGGCCTCAGGTGCCGGTGCCGGGCTCCAGGGCGAGCGTGGCGAAGGTGGCCAGCCAGTGGTCGGTGGTGAAGTCGCCGCGCTCCACCGCCGGCAGGCCCGCCGCGAGGTGCGCGTCGGCCGCCGCGCCCAGCCGGTCGCGGACCGGCCCGCCGGGCAGGGCGTCGGCGAGGGAGCGCAGCGCCGCCGCCCGGCTGAGGGTCAGCCCGATCAGGTGGCCGATCTGCGGGTCGGCGTGGTCGGAGACGACGGGCACGTCCAGCGGCGGGCAGGCGGCGCCGGTGCGCAGCGCGGGCAGGAACCGGTCGAGCCACGGCGCGAACTCCTCCCTGGGCAGCACCCTGCGCATCGCGTCGGCCTCGGTCAGCGCCGGGGACAGGAAGTCCTGTCCCGACGGCTCCCAGTGCGCGGGCGCGTCGTGGTCGTCGGCGAACCAGGCCAGCAGGCGTTCCCGTACGGCCCGTTCGGTGGTGGCCGTCAGTGCGCCCGAGTCGAGGGCGAGGCCGAGGGCGAAGGCGCTGTTGGGGTGGTTGCCGTGGCGCACGGGATAGGTGGCCTTGGGCAGCCAGCCGGCCAGCAGCCGGTCGACGGTGGCCGCGGCCGGTGCCAGCGCCTCGGCCCACCGGGCGCCCGCCGCGCCGCCGTACGCCCGGCACTCGGCGGTGAGCGCGAGCAGCCAGGCCCAGCCGTAGGGGCGCTCGAAGGAGGGGTGGTCGCGGAGGTAGGCCGCCTCGACCGCGAGGTTCTCGGGGGTGAGGTGCCGGTCGAGTACGTCGACGGCGGCCCCGGTGCCGGGCAGGGCGGGGGTGTCGCCGTACCGGCGCAGCAGGCGGACGAGCAGCCAGTGCATGTGGGCCGAGGAGTGCCAGTCGTAGGCGCCGTAGAACACCGGGTGGAGGGTCCGGGGCTCGACGCGCTCGTCGGCGGAGGTGATCAGGTGGGCCGGGAAGTTGGGGTACGCGCGGGTGATGTTGGCGAGGGCGAGCCGGGCGAAGGGCGCGGCGTGGGTGCTGAGCGGCATCAGTGGGTGGCTCCCTCGGTGACCTTCAGGTCCTGGCCGGCCGGGGTGCGGGCGGCGGCGGTCAGCAGGGCCCGCAGGCCGTGGGCGACGGTGGCGGGCGGCAGGGCCGGTGCCCGGCCGTCGGTGACCTGTTCCGGCGCCCAGGGGACGTGCGCGAAGCCACCCCGGATGTGCGGGAACTCGGTGGCGATGAGGTGGCCGAGGCCGTAGGCGACGTGGTTGCAGACGAAGGTGCCGGCCGTGTGGGAGACGGCGGCGGGGACGCCGGCCTCGCGCATCGCGGCGACGCAGGCCTTGACGGGGAGGGTGGAGAAGTAGGCGGCGGGGCCGTCCGGGACCACCGGTTCGTCGACGGGCTGCCGTCCCTTGTTGTCGGGGATGCGGGCGTCGTCGATGTTGATGCCGACGCGTTCGACGGTGACGCCGGGGCGTCCGCCGGCCTGGCCGAGGCAGAGCACCAGGTCGGGTCCGACGGTGCGGACGGCCTCGTACAGGGCGTCGAGGGAGTCGCCGAAGGCGCAGGGGAGTTCGGTGGCGGTGACGGTGAGTCCGGCGGGCGGTTCGGCGGCGACCAGGGACGCCGCCTGCCAGGACGGGTTCACGCGTTCGCCGTCGAAGGGGGCGAAGCCGGTGATGAGGACGCGGGTCACGACACTTCCTTACGGGGGTGGCTCAGGAGGTTCCTCACGGTGGCGGCTCAGAAGGCGAAGACCGCCATGATCACGGTGCAGCAGCCGAGCAGCGCGACGCCCGTGGGGAGCTGGGCCTTGATCGGTCCGTACTGGTCCTTCAGTTCGAGCAGGGTGGCCGGGACGATGTTGAAGTTGGCGGCCATCGGTGTGCAGAGCGTGCCGGCGAACCCGGCGAGCATGCCGATCGCGAGGACGGCGGGTTCGTTGCCGTGCATCTGCTGGATGAGCACCGGCCAGCCGATCGCGGCGGTCATCACGGGGAACGCGGCGAAGGCGTTGCCCATGATCACGGTGAACAGGAACATGCCGACGCAGTACGCGAGCACCGCGAGGTACCTGGAGTCGTCGGGGAGGACCTTGTTCATGATGTCGCCGACCTGGTCACCGACCCCGGCGGCGGCGAAGATCGAGCCGAGCACGGCCAGGAGCTGGGGCAGCAGCAGGGCGGAGCCCATCGCCTCCAGCATGGAGCGGCCGGAGTGGACCGGGACGGAGACCTTCTTCTCGCCGGTGACCAGCATGCCGACGACGAGGGCGGCCATACAGCCGAGGCCCAGTCCCAGCAGGGTGGCCTTGCCCGTCTCGAACAGGCCGGACTCGTCGAGCACGGAGGCGCAGACGATGGCGACGAGCGGGATGGTCAGGGCGGGGACGAAGATCTTGTTGCCGAGCCGGGCGGCGGAGGCCTCGCGCTGCTCGCCGGTGGTGGTGACCGGGACGCCCTTGCCGAGGAAGTTGAACCCGGCGAGGACGATCAGGGCGAGGACGGCGACGCCGAGCGGTTCGGCGGGCAGGGTCCAGCCGCCGTTCTCCGCCGTCGCGTTGGCCACCCCGGTCCCGTAGGGAAAGGTGAGCCCGAGCAGGCCCCAGAACGCGGCGGACGTCCACCGCTTGGGGTTGGTGCGGTCCATGGCCATCTGTACGGCCATGACGACGAAGACGAGCCCGATCAGCCAGTAGAGCCATTCGACTTTGATCACTTGTCGGCCCCCTCGGGAAGCGGCAGGTCGTGCTCGGCGGCGGCGCGTGCCATCTCGCGTTCGAGCTGCTTGTCCATGAGCAGCAGCCGGGCACCGTGGATGAGGAAGGCGCAGACGGCGAGCGGGATCGCCCACAGGGCCAGCTGGGTCGGTTCGATCTCCTGGTGGTACGTGGAGTTCACGAAGCCGGTGATCAGCAGGATGGAGCCGATCGCGATGAAGCAGTCCTCGCCGAAGAAGACGCCCACGGTGTCGGCGGACGCGGAGTAGGAGCGCACCTTCTCGCGCAGCCGGTCGGGCAGCTTGGCGCCCGTGGTGCGCTCGGCGGCGGCCTCGGCCATGGGTGCCACCAGGGGCCGCACGGTCTGCGCCGGACCGCCGATGCTGTTCAGGCCGAAGGCCGCGGTGACCTGGCGGACCAGCAGGTAGACGGTGAGGAACCGGCCGGCGCTGAGCCTGCCGAGGCGGCCGATGAGGTTTCGGGCCTGTTCGCGCAGGCCGTAGCGTTCCAGCAGGCCGATCACCGGGAGCACGATGGCGTAGACGGTGACCGAGCGGCTGTCGGCGAAGGACCGGCCGAAGGCCGCGAGGACCTCCAGCGGGTCCATCTTGCCGAGCAGTCCGGTGACGATACCGGCGACGCCCACCACGAGGACGGGATTGCGGCGCGTGACGAATCCGAGGATCACCACGACCACACCGAGAAGCACGATCATTCGGTGGCCTTCTTCAGGCTTCGGGGGCAGGGCACGGACCCGGGAGCGGTAAGCGGACCGCGTCGTTCCGGATGCATGGCGGATGCACGGACCCTAGACGATCGTTCAACGATCTAACAAGGGGTGACTTTCCGGCGAAGTCGGCCGGGGGCAACCCGTGGAGCCCTTGTCGAATCGTTCAACGATCCATTACGTTCGAGAGGTGATCGACCTCAACGCAGACCTCGGCGAAGGCTTCGGCCGCTGGACCCTCACCGACGACGACGCCCTGCTCTCCGTCGTCACCAGCGCCAATGTCGCCTGCGGTTTCCACGCGGGCGACCCCTCGGTGATGCGGCGCGTCTGCGACCTCGCCGCCGAGCGCGGGGTGCGGATCGGCGCCCAGGTGTCCTACCGCGACCTGGCCGGCTTCGGACGGCGCGCGATGGACGTGCCCGCCGGCGAACTCGCGGCCGAGGTCGCCTACCAGATCGGCGCGCTCCGGGTCTTCGCCCGCGCCGCCGGGACCGACGTGGTCTACGTCAAGCCGCACGGCGCCCTCTACAACCGCACCGTGCACGACGACGCGCAGGCCCACGCCGTGGTGGCGGGCGTGCGGCTCGCGGGCGGGGACCTGCCCGTGCTCGGCCTGCCGGGGTCGCGGCTGCTCGCCGCCGCCGGTGAGGCCGGTCTCACCGGCGTGCCCGAGGCCTTCGCGGACCGCGCCTACACCCCCGAGGGCACCCTCGTCCCGCGCCGCGAGCCGGACTCCGTGGTGACCGACGAGGACGCGGTGGTACGCCGCGCGCTGGCGTTCGCGGTGGACGGCGCGGTCGAGGCCGTCGACGGCACCACCGTCACGGTCGCCGCCCGCTCCCTGTGCGTGCACGGCGACACCCCGGGCGCGGCCCGGATCGCGGCGCGGGTGCGTGCGGAGCTGGCGGCGGCCGGGGTCGAGGTCGGGCCGTTCGCATGACACCGGATTCGCCCCAGCCGGCGCTCACGGCCCGTCCCGCCGGGCGGCACGCGCTCCTCGTCGAACTGCCCGACGCCGAGCGGACCGCGGCCTTCCACGCCGAACTGCTGCGCCGGCGCGCGGCGGGGACGCTGCCGCCGGTGGAGGAGATCGTGCCCGGCGCCCGGACCGTGCTCCTGGACGGCGTACGGGACCCGGAGGCGCTGGCCCGCCGGGTCGCCGACTGGGAGCTGCCGCCCGGCGCCGCGGACGACGGCGACGTGGTGGACATCCCCGTCCGCTACGACGGACCGGACCTGTCCGATGTCGCGGACCTGTGGGGAGTCGCCCCGGACGAGGTCGCCGCGCTGCACTCCTCCCTCACCTACCGGGTCGCGTTCTGCGGCTTCGCGCCGGGCTTCGGCTATCTCACCGGGCTGCCCCCGCACCTGCACGTCCCCCGCCGCGCCACGCCCCGCACCCGCGTGCCGGCCGGAGCGGTCGCGCTGGCCGGCCCCTACAGCGCGGTCTACCCGCGCGCCACCCCGGGCGGCTGGCAGCTGATCGGCACCATGCCGGACCCCGGTCCCCTGTGGGACCCGGCGAGGGACCGGGCGGCGCTGCTCACCCCGGGGACCCGGGTGCGCTTCGTGACGGCAGAGGACACGGCATGACCGGCAAGCTGACCACCGTACGGGCCGGTGCGCTCACCACCGTCCAGGACGCGGGCCGGCGCGGCCATGCCCACCTGGGCGTCCCCCGCTCCGGCGCGCTGGACGCGCCCGCGATGCGGCTCGCCAACCGGCTGCTCGGCAACGATCCCGACGCCGCGGTCCTGGAGACCACCCTGACCGGCTGCGCGGTGCGGCCCGACCGCGCCGTCACCGTCGTGGTCGGCGGCGCGCCCTGCCCGGTGACGGTGGCCGGACGGCCGGTGGCCTGGGGCGCCCCGGTGCGGGTGCCGGCGGGCGCCGTGCTGGACGTGGGGCCGGTGACGGCGGGCGTGCGCGCGTACGTGGCCCTCGGCGGCGGTGTCGCCGTCGAACCCGTTCTCGGCAGCCGCTCCACCGACCTGCTCTCCGGGCTCGGCCCGGCACCCCTGCGCGACGGGGACGTCCTCCCGCTGGCCACCCCCACGGGACGGGCGGCGATCCCGGTGGCCGTCCCGTGGCCGGCCCCGCCCGCCGAGCTGGTCCTTCCGGTCCGCCTCGGCCCCCGCGCCGACTGGTTCACCCCGGCCGCACTGCGGACCTTCACCTCGGCGGCCTACCAGGTCTCCCCCCACAGCAACCGCATCGGCCTGCGCACCGAGGGACCGGCGCTGGAGCGGGCGGCGGCGGGTGAGCTGCCCAGCGAGGGCATGGTCCTCGGCGCCGTGCAGGTCCCGCCGGACGGCCGCCCCGTGGTCTTCCTGCACGACCATCCGACGACGGGCGGCTATCCGGTGATCGCGGTCGTCACGGAAGCCGCCCTCGCCGCAGCGGCCCAGGCGACGGCCGGCACACCGGTCCGCTTCGTCCTCGGCTGACGCGCCGCGCGCCTCAGCCGGCGGCCGGGGGCTCGAACCAGGCGGGCGCCTCCGCGAGCGCCTGCTTGATCCGGAACCGGCCGAACTCACCGATCTCCGGCAGGGCGTCCACCGCGAACCAGGCGACGTCGAGGGACTCGTCGTCGTTGACCCGGGCCTCGCCGCCGAGGGCGCGGCAGCGGAAGGTGATGTCCATGTACTGGCAGACGTCACCGTTCTCGTACGTCACCGGGTCCAGCGCCTGCACCAGGACCACCCGCTCGACGGCGCACCGCACGGCGGTCTCCTCCCACACCTCGCGCACGGCGCAGGCCGCGGGCTGCTCCCCCGGCTCCGGGATGCCGCCGATCACGGACCAGCGCCGGGTGTCGGACCTGCGGTTCAGCAGCACCCGGCCGTCGTCGTCGAAGACCAGGGCGGTGACGCCGGGCAGCCACAGCAACTGGTTCCCGGCGGTGGCGCGGAGGGTGCGGATGAAGTCGGGAGTAGCCATGCGTCCGACCCTAACGGGCACCGGCCTCCCGGCTCACCGGTTGGCACGGCGTGCGACGGGCGTACGGTTACACGTCACCGGCGCGTCGCCCGCGCACGCCGGCGGCGACCGCCCAGCCCAGTCCGCCCGCCGCGACGAGGACGAGCAGGACTTCGGGCAGGACGCCCAGCTTGGTGGCGGGCGTCCGGGAGGAGCGCAGCGGCACCTCCTGCACCAGGGAGCCGGCGACGAACATGCCGGTGCGCTGGGTGACCCGGCCGTCCGGCATGATGATCGCGCTGACCCCGCTGGTCACCGGCACGGTGACGGTCCGGCTGTGCTCGACGGCGCGGACCCGGGACATGGCGAGCTGCTGGTAGGTCATCTCGCTGCGGTCGAACGTCGCGTTGTTGCTGGGGACGGAGATCAGCTGGGCGCCGTCGGTGACCTCGGACCGCACGGCCCAGTCGAAGGCGGCCTCGTAGCAGGTGACGAGGCCGACACGGGCGCCGGCCATGGTGAAGACGCCGGGCTCGCTGCCGCGGCTGAAGTCCTGGCTGACCATGGACGTCCAGTCGCTGTTGATGGCGCCGATGAGGGAGCGCAGCGGCAGGTACTCGCCGAAGGGCTGGATCTGCCGCTTGTCGTAGGTGTCGACGGGGCCCTTGTCGGGGTCCCACAGGATCTGCTCGTTGTAGAGCCTGCCGTCGCGCTTCACCACGCCGCCGACCGAGATGGGCGCCTTGATCGCCTTGGCGGCGGCGTCGATGACCGCGTACGCGTCGGCGTTGGCGAACGGGTCGATGTCGGAGGAGTTCTCCGGCCACAGCACGATGTCGGGCTGGTCCGCCTTGCCCGCCGCGACCTCGGCGGCCAGGCGCTCGGTCTCGCGCGCGTGGTAGTCGAGGACCGCGCGGCGCTGGGCGTTGAAGGCGAGCCCCGCGCGGGGCACGTTGCCCTGGACGACGGCGACGGTGGTGGTGCCGTCCTCCGCGTCGTCGCCGACCAGCGGCCGGGCGGCGAGCGCGCCCACGACGGGGACGGCGACGCTCAGCAGGGCGGCGACGGCCGCTCCCCTGCGGACGGTCCGGGTGCGCCGGGCGGTCACGGCCAGCCGCAGCGCCTCGTACAGGCCGAAGCCGCACAGGACGACCGCGAAGCCGAGCACCGGGGTGCCGCCCACCGCGGCGAGCGGGAGGAAGACGCCGTCCGCCTGCCCGAAGGCGATCTTGCCCCAGGGGAAGCCCTCGAACGGCACACGCGCGCGTGCCGCCTCACCGGCCGTCCACAGCGCCGCCGCCCACACCGGCCAGGCGGGCAGCCTGGAGACGGCGGCGACGCCCGCGCCGACCAGGGCGACGAAGAGCGCCTCGATCGCGGCCAGCGCCAGCCAGGGTCCCGGGCCGACCTCCACGCCGGTCCACACCAGCAGCGGCAGCAGGAAACCGAGGCCGAAGAGGTAACCGAGGCCCAGGCCCGCCTTCCAGCCGCGCCCGCGCAGCACCGCGCCGAGGACGGCGAAGGCGGGCAGGGCGAGCCACCACAGGGTGCGCGGCGGGAAGCTGGCGTAGAGCAGGACACCGGCCAGGGCGGCCGCGGCGGCGGGGAGGAGACGGCGGCCGAGGCGCGCGGCGCGCGAGGCGGGCGCGGTCCGCGGGTCCGGCCGGTCCGGCCCGGCGACGGATGGTGCGGTGACGGTCACCCCGGGAGTGTACGCGGGTGACCTGGGACCGGCTCGGGCACCGTCGCGGTGCGCGGGCGCCGGAGCCGGTCCGTTCAGTGCGCGGTGCCGGGGGCCCGTGGCCGGAGCCGGTCCTTGATGACGCGTACGGCCGACTCCGCGTCGTCCACGGTGACGGTGAACGTGTGGCCGTCCCACAGGCGCAGGACCACGCCCTCACCGCGCCGGACGACGACGGCGGTGCCCTTCTCCGGCCGCCACCGGTAGCCCCAGCCACCCCAGTGGCGCGGGCACACGACGGGGGCGAACTCGGCGCCCGCCACGTGCGACAGGGGGATGCGGCGGCGCGGGACGCCGATGTGACCGCAGCGCACTTCGAGGCACTCCTGGTCGACTCTCAGGGCGACGTGCACGAAGGCCAGGGTGCCGAAGAGGACCAGCAGCCCGGCCGCGATGCAGCCGACGACCGCCATGGCCAGCGCGGCGATGCCGGACTCCCAGGCCGAGTCGACGGCCAGTTGCACGCCGAGCGCCATGCAGGCGGCGCCGATCAGCGCCAGCAGCCACTGGACCCGGTTGGTCGCGCGGCCGGTCCAGACATCGGGGTGGGGCGCGTGCCCGCCGTGGAGGTGGTCCCTCATGGCAATGAGGTTACTCACGTTCGGCTCGGCGTGTACCGCGCCGCGGAGAGTCACTGGGCCGACCGGGCGCCCGGTCGCCTCAGCGCGCGGGCGCGGCCGTCCGCAGCAGCCTGCCCTCCGCGTACGCCAGCGCGGGCGCGGGCAGCGCGCCCTCCCGTCCGCTCAGCAGCACCGTGAGGGTGCCGTCGGCGGGGGCGTCGGGGGCGGGCGCGGCACCGACGCGGCGCAGCGCCTGCGCGGCGACGGCGCCCGCCGAGCCGTGCAGGGCCAGCGGCGGGCGGCCGGGCCGCTGCACGGCGGCCCGGATGCGCTCGGCGACCAGTTCGTAGTGGGTGCAGCCGAGGACGACGGTGGTGACGTCGGCCGGGGTGAGCGCCGCGGCGGCGGCCACGGCGGCGTCGATCGCGGCCTCGTCCGCGTGCTCGACGGCCTCGGCGAGCCCGTGGCAGGGGACCTCGGTGACCGGCAGGCCGTCGGCGAAGTCCCTGATCAGGCCGCGCTGGTAGGCGCTGCCGGTGGTGGCGGGCGTCGCCCAGATCGCGAACGGGCCGCCACCGGCCGCGGCCGGCTTGATCGCCGGGACGGTGCCGACGACGGGCAGCCCGGGCTCGTGCCGGTCCCGCAGGGCGGGCAGCGCGTGCACGGTGGCGGTGTTGCAGCCGACGATCAGGGCGTCCGGGTGGTGGGCCGCTGCGGCCTCGGCCACCGCGAGGGCACGGCCGGTCAGGTCCTCGGGCGTGCGGGGTCCCCAGGGCATGCCGTCGGGGTCCAGGGAGAGGATGAGATCGGCGTCCGGCCGCAGGCGCCGTACCGCGGCGGTGGCCGCCAGCAGACCGATTCCGGAGTCCATGAGCGCGATCTTCACCCGGCCACGATAGACGATGTGCCTCGGCGGCCCCGCGCGGTGGGTAAGACTGCGCACGTGAACGCCGTTGCCTGGATCTCCGCCGTCTCACTCGCCGCCTGGCTGTGGCTGCTGCTCTGCCAGGGCTTCTTCTGGCGCACCGACGTCAGGCTGCCGCCCCGCTTCCGGGCTCCCGGCCCCGGCCGCTGGCCGTCCGTGTGCGTCGTCGTGCCCGCCCGGGACGAGGCGGCGGTGCTGCCCCGCAGCCTGCCGTCGCTGCTCGCCCAGGACTATCCGGGACGGGCAGAGATCTTCCTGATCGACGACGGCAGCACGGACGGCACCGGTGCCCTGGCGCGCGAGCTGGCCCTGGGCGTGGGCGGACTGCCGCTCACCGTCGCCTCCCCCGGCGAGCCGCCCCCGGGCTGGACCGGCAAGCTCTGGGCGGTGCGGCACGGGATCGGGCTGGCACGCGCGCGTGGACCGGAGTACCTGCTGCTGACGGACGCCGACATCGCCCACGCCCCGGACAGTCTGCGGGAGCTGGTGGCGGCGGCCCGTACCGGTGGCTTCGACGCGGTGTCGCTGATGGCGCGGCTGCGGGTGGCGAGCGGGTGGGAGCGGCTCGTCGTACCGGCCTTCGTGTACTTCTTCGCGCAGCTGTACCCGTTCCGCCGGATCGGCCGGCGCGGGTCGCGGACGGCCGCGGCGGCGGGCGGCTGCGTGCTGCTGCGGACGGAGGCCGCCGAGCGGGCCCGGATCCCGGAGGCCGTCCGGCAGGCCGTGATCGACGACGTGGCCCTCGCCCGGGCCGTCAAGCGCTCCGGCGGGCACATCTGGCTGGGGCTGGCCGACCGGGTGGACAGCGTGCGGCCGTATCCGCGGCTCGCCGATCTGTGGCGGATGGTGGCGCGCAGCGCGTACACCCAGTTGCGGCACAACCCGCTGGTGCTGCTCGGCACGGTCGCCGGTCTGGCGCTGGTGTACCTGGTCCCGCCCGTCGCGCTGATCGCGGGCGCGGTCACCGGGAGCGCGGCGTGCGCCGTCCCCGGCGGTCTGGCGTGGCTGGTGATGGCGGGGACGTACCTGCCGATGCTGCGCTACTACGGGCAGCCGCCGTGGCTCGCGCCGCTGCTGCCGTTCACCGCGGGCCTGTACCTGCTGATGACGGTGGACTCGGCGGTGCGGCACCACCGGGGGCGGGGCGCGGCCTGGAAGGGCCGTACCTACGCCCGTCCGGAGGCCGTGCCGGAGGAGAGCTGACCGCGCCCCCGGGGGGAACGTCTCCGCTCACTTGCGGCCGGGCGTCCAGTCCATGCCCCAGCCGTAGGCCCGGTCGACGGTGCGCTGGGGGCTGACGCCGCGCTCGGGGACCAGGTAGCGGGCCTCGCGCTGGACGACGAGGTCGTCGCCGGTGCGGGTGATCAGGGCGAGCGCGCACACCGTCGAGGGGACCGTGCACTCGTCGAGCGAGAAGTCGACCGGGGCGCCGTGCTGCGGCCGGAGGGTGACCGTGGCGTTCAGGCCGGCGAAGGAGCGTGCTCCCTCGTAGACGGTGACGAAGACGAGGATGCGGCGGAAGTCGCGCCGGTGGTCGAGGTTGACGGTGAGGTTCTCGCCGTTCGCGACGGCGCCGGTGCGGTCGTCGCCGTCGAGGTGGATGAACGGGGGCCGGTCCAGGGCGCCGAAGGCGTTGCCGAGGGACTGGACGACTCCCTTGCTGCCGTCGGCGAGTTCGTACAGGGCGCACAGGTCGAGGTCGGGGCCGCTCTGCGGGGCGAGGGCCCGGCTCAGCTTGCGCGCCCAGCCGGAAAGCTCCCCGCGCGTCTCCCAGTTGAGGTTGACGTGCAGGGCGCCGGAGGTGCCGCCCTGTTTGGCCAGGGAGACGGACGGGGCGGCCTTGGTGAGCGTGACCTTCGTCAGGCGGACCGGCGTGGCCGGGGGCGGAGGCGCCGGCGTGGCCGGGGACGGGGGCGAGGGCGTCCGCTCCGGCTCGTCCACCGTGATGCCGTAGTCCGTGGCCAGGCCCTCCAGCCCGCTGCGGTAGCCCTGGCCGACGGCGCGGAACTTCCAGCTGCCCTGGCGGCGGTAGAACTCGCCCAGGACGAAGGCCGTTTCGACCGTCGCCCCCGGGTTGTCGAAGCGGGCCGCCACCGTGCCCCGCGCCGCGTCGCGGACCTCGACGCGGAGGCCGGGGACCTGGCCGAAGGAACCGCCGTCGGCGGAGGCGGCGAGGATCACGGTCTCGACGGCGGGCTCCAGGCCCGCGAGGTCGACGAGCAGGCTGTCGGTCACCCGGCCGCCGGCCTCCCGCTTGCCCTCGTGGCGGACGGCGCCGGAGGTGTGCGCCGGCTGGTTGTAGAAGACGAAGTCCGCGTCGGAACGGACTTTTCCGTTCACCAGGAGCAGTGCCGAGGCGTCCACGTCGGGCACACCCGGTCCGGAACGCCAGCCCATTTCCACCCGCAGCGCCCCCGTCGGCACCACGGTGTTCGCCCCTTTGGCCATGAGCATGTCCGGCCCCCTTTATGTCTTGCTGACAACGCCCCTGGGCGCGTTCCGCGCGGTCCGTCCATTCTGCCGCGCGCGGCGCCTTCCCGCCCCCGCCCGGCCGCCGGCCCGGGCGGACGGAGCCGTGGAGCCGGGTCGCAACCGGTCGGTAACACGCGCGCAAGTCCGCCTTTATCAGAAGATCGCGTTCCGGGCATGCCCTTTTTCATCGAGTTCGCTCGCATTGGGGATCTCCGGTCACGGCGGACACGGAAAACAACCCTCTTATCGGTCTCCCCAACCAGCACATCGTGGGCTTAACTTATGTGCCATGACCTCCCCCCGCTCCACCTATGGCGGCGGCTACTACTCCGCCTCCTTCCCGGACACCCCGATCTACGACTCGCTCGTGGCCGAACGGGGCACCCCGCAGATCGCCCCGATCCGGGTCCCCGCCGCGTACGACGCCCCGGGCAGCCATCTGCCCGCCCTCCCGTCGGCCCTTCCCGCCCTGCCGGCCGCGCCCTCCCAGCCCTCCTACGGCTATCCGCAGCAGGCCCCCCAGCCCGCGCCGCTGCAGCAGGCCCCGGCCCCCTACATCCCGCAGCAGATGTCGGCGCCGCGCGGCTACCCCGCACCCCAGCAGCCCCAGCAGCCCCGTCCGGCAGCGCCCGCCCCGGCGGGGTACGAGGCGATGCGCCCCGCGGCGCCCCGGCCCGCACCGGCCCCGGCTCCGTACCAGGACCCGTACAACAACCAGCAGTACCGGGGCTACTGAGCCGGCCCGGCTGTCGGTGCCGCCTGGCACGATGGCCCCATGGGGAACGCGCGACTGCGGTCGATTCACGTACATCCGGTCAAGGCGTTCCGGGGCTTCGCGCCCCGGGAGGCGGAGGTGGAGCCCTGGGGGCTGGCCGGGGACCGGCGCTGGATGCTGGTCGACGACGGGGGAAAGGTCGTCACGCAACGCCAGCGGCCACGCCTCGCGCTGGCCGCCGCCGAGCCGCTGCCCGGCGGCGGCATACGGCTGTCCGCGCCCGGCGCGCGGCCGCTGTCGGTACCCGTCCCGGACCCTGGGGAGACGGTCACGGTGGAGCTCTTCCGTGACAAGGTCCGGGTGACACCGGCCGCCGACGAGGCGGCGCACGCGTGGTGCGGTGCCTATGTGGGGGCGCGGACCCGGCTGGTGTACCTGGACGACCCCGCCACCCGCCGGCCCGTCGACCCGGCGTACGCGCGACCGGGCGAGACCGTGTCCTTCGCCGACGGCTACCCGCTGCTGCTGACGGCCACGGCCTCCCTGGACGCCCTCAACTCGCTGATCGCGCGGGGTGATCACGCCGCGGAGGGCCCGCTGCCCATGGACCGCTTCCGGCCCAACGTGGTGGTGTCCGGCACCGAGGCGTGGGCGGAGGACGGCTGGTCGCGCGTGACCATCGGCGAGGCCTCCTTCCGGGTCGCCAAGCCGAGCGGACGCTGTGTGGTGACCACCACCGACCAGGACACCGCCGCCCGCGGCCGGGAACCCCTGCACACCCTGGGGCGGCACCGCCGGCACGGCGGCAAGCTGCTCTTCGGACAGAACCTGGTGCCGCTGACCCGCGGCACGGTCCGCGTCGGCGACCCCGTCACCGTCGACGGCTGATCCGGCGGAGCACCGGTCTGCCGGCGGGAACCCGGGGGCGGGGCCCGCGCGTTGACCCGGATGAGAAGTTCATGAGAGGTCCGCCGGGGCGCCCGGCGGGAGCCGCCGGGGGGTGATCTCGCTCTCTCTTCGACGGCCGCGCTCATGAACGGCTCGGTCCGGGGTTATCACGGAGCGGAGCAGAGCGGGAAGGGGGTGCGGACCGTGCGAGCGATCGGGGGGCTGTGGCGCTGGCGGCACAATCCGCTGCGCCGCGCGACCGACCTGGCCGAGGCCTGGGTGGCGCTGGCCACCCTGGTGCTGATCGTGTGCGTCGCACCCGTGGTGGGCGTACGGGTGGGCACGGCCGCCGCCGACGCCCTGCGACGCTCGGTCCACGACCAGCAGGAGGCCCGCCACCGGGTGACGGCCACCGTCGTCCGAGAGCTGGACCCCTCGCCGCTGGACGTCGACCCGGAGGCCGCCGCCGCGGCTCCCCCGCGCAGCCGTGTCCTCGCCGAGTGGACGGCACCGGACGGCTCCGCCCGGCACGGCCCCGTCCTGACGGTCGCCGACGGCCCGCACCCCGGCGACCGGTTCCCGATATGGACGGACGAGCACGGCCGGACGGTGGCCCGCCCGCTCGACGCCGCCACCGCCGCGACCCACGCCGTGCTCGCCGGGACCGGCGCCGCCTTCGCGGCCGCCGCCCTGGCCGAAGGAGCGCGGCGGCTGGTCGTCTGGCGCATGGTCCGCCGCCGCTACGCCCGCCTCGACCAGGCGTGGGAGCAGGCCGGTCCGGACTGGGGCAGGACGGGCACCGGCAGTTGACCGGCTTCCGCCTCCGGTCGGTCCACCCCTCCGGCGCACGCTACGGTGGACCGGCCGAACCCGTTTCGGCATCGACCCGCGCGTGAGAGACCACCGGGGCACGCCCCGGCGGTGAACGAGCCATCGAACCAACGAGGTGGGGGCACAGCAACGCCATGGCACAGGGCACGGTCCAGGTGACGCACACCGGCACGTCGCGGTGGCGGCGCCGCACGGGCGAGTACGCATCACTCGCCGCCGCCCTGGAGGCCGCGGCCGACGGTGACGTGCTCACCATCGCCCCCGGCACCTACCGGGAGAACCTCGTGGTGCGGCGGGCGGTGACCCTGCGCGGTCCCGACGGCTCCCACGGATCGGTGCGGATCGCGCCCGTGGACGGGGTGCCGCTCACCGTGTGCGCCTCGGCCGTGGTGCAGGACCTGCACGTCGAGGGACAGGACGCGGCGGCACCCGCCGTACTGATCGAGGAGGGCACCCCGGAACTGCTCGACGTCCGGGTCGTCACCCGGTCCGCCGCCGGGATAGAGGTGCGCGGCGGTGCGCGGCCGACGGTGCGGCGGTGCACCGTCGACAACCCGGCGGGCATCGGCATCGCCGTGGTCGACGGCGGGGGCGGGGTGTTCGAGGAGTGCGAGGTCGTCGCGGCCGGCCAGGAGGGCGTCGCGGTGCGCTCCGGCGCCCGCCCCCGGCTGGACCGCTGCCGCGTCCACCACGCCGCCGGCTCGGGCCTGACGGCGACGGGCGAGCACTCCTCGCTGGAGGCCGTGGGGTGCGAGATCTACGAGGTGCGGGGCAGCGGCGTCCAGGTCACCGGCCGGGCCACCGCGCACCTCACCGACTGCGACGTGCACCGCACCACCGCCGACGGCATCACGCTGGACACCGACGCGGTGCTCACCCTCGCCGACTGCCGCATTCACGACATCCCCGAGAACGCGGTGGACCTGCGTTCCCGTTCCGTCCTCACCCTGACCCGCACCAGCGTGCGGCAGTTCGGCCGCAACGGCCTGTCGGTGTGGGACCCGGGCACCCGCGTGGACGCCAACCAGTGCGAGATCTTCGACAGCACGGGCGACTACCCGGCCGTCTGGATCAGCGACGGCGCCACCGCCGTGCTCGACTCCTGCCGGGTGCACGACGTGCCGGACGCCCTGTTCGTCCTCGACCGGGGCTCGCGCGCCGACGTCGTCGACAGCGACCTGTCGCAGGTGCGCAACACCGCCGTGTCGGTGAGCGACGGCGCCACCGCCCAGCTCGACGACTGCCGCATCCGGGAGGCGGCGACCGGCGCCTGGTTCCGCGACCACGGCAGCGGCGGCACGCTGAACAACTGCTCCATCGACTCCACCCGCACCGGCGTGATCGTCACCAAGGGCGCCGACCCGACCATCGAGCGCTGCACCATCGACTCCCCCGGCGAGGCCGGCGCCTATGTGTCGGCCGGCGGCCGCGGCAGTTTCCTGAACTGCCGGGTGACCAACAGCGGCGGCTACGGCTTCCACGTGATCGACGGCTGCCGCACCACGCTGCGCAAGTGCCGCACCGAGCGGTGCGCGCGCGGCGGGTACGAGTTCGCGGACGCCGGGCCGGACGCGGGCGACGCGGGACCCGTGGTCGAGGACTGCACCAGCGACGAGAGCACGAGCCTGCGGACGCCGCCCGAGACACGGGAGCCCGCCGTGCAGGCGGTGACCCGCTCCCCCGGGCTGCTGGGCTCGATCCCCGGGCAGCGCAGCACCGAGCAGGAGCCCCTCGTCACGGCCGCCGTGCCCGAGCGGCCGGCCCGGGACTCGCAGGACGTCCTCGGCGAACTCGACGCCCTGGTGGGCCTGGAGAGCGTCAAGCGCGAGGTGCGCGCCCTGATCGACATGATCGAGGTGGGCCGGCGCCGGCAGCAGGCGGGTCTGAAGGCGGCGTCGGTCAAGCGGCACCTGGTCTTCACCGGCTCCCCCGGCACCGGCAAGACCACGGTGGCCCGGCTGTACGGCGAGATCCTGGCCTCCCTGGGCGTCCTGGAGAAGGGCCACCTGGTCGAGGTGTCCCGGGTGGACCTGGTCGGCGAGCACATCGGCTCCACGGCGATCCGCACCCAGGAGGCGTTCCAGAAGGCGCACGGCGGGGTGCTGTTCATCGACGAGGCGTACGCGCTCTCCCCGGAGGACGCGGGCCGCGACTTCGGCAAGGAGGCCATCGACACCCTCGTGAAGCTGATGGAGGACCACCGCGACGCGGTCGTGGTGATCGTCGCGGGCTACACGGCGGAGATGGAGCGGTTCCTGTCCGTCAACCCCGGTGTGGCGTCCCGTTTCTCACGGACCATCACCTTCGGCGACTACGGGCCCGAGGAGCTGCTGCGGATCGTGGAGCAGCAGGCCGACGAGCACGAGTACCGGCTGGCGCCGGGCGCGGCCGAGGGGCTGCTGAAGTACTTCGCGGCGCTGCCCAAGGGGCCCGCGTTCGGCAACGGACGTACCGCGCGCCAGACCTTCGAGGCGATGGTGGAGCGGCACGCGAGCCGGGTCGCGCAGGTCGCGGACCCCAGCACGGACGAGCTGACCCTGCTCTACGCCGAGGACCTGCCCGAGCAGCCCTGAGGTCCGCCGTCGGCGCCCGGCACCGCCCGGGTCCCGTCCTCCTCGGGCCGGGGTGCCGGCACCTGGGGGCGGAGCCGGCCCAGCAGCCGCCGGCGTTCCTCGGCGAACGCCGGGTCGGCCTGGTAGTCGCCGTGCCCGAGGATCGGCGCGGGCAGCGGGTGCTCGGCGGTGCGGCCGTAGGAGAGCGGGTCCTTGAGGGCCTCGCGGTCGACCTCCGGGCCGCAGTCGCCGGGCAGCCGGACCGGGCCGCCGATCGGGTCGGTGTGCCGGTACAGGTTGCGCCAGCAGTCGATCTCCCCGTGCAGGGAGGCGAGCGCGGCCGGTCCGAAGTGGGCGGGGAACCAGCGGCCGTAGAGCCGCTCCAGCGGGGAGCCGTAGGTGAGCAGGGCGACCCGGCCGCGGGCGGACGGCTCCAGTTGCCAGGCCGCGGCGGCGGCGAGCACGCTGCCCTGGGAGTGCCCGGACAGCACCAGCTTCCCTCCGGTGGCCCGGGTCCAGGTGGCCATGCGCCAGGTCAGGTCGGGCACGGCGCGCTCGGCGTAGCAGGGCGGGGCGAAGGGGTGGGCGGCGCGCGGCCAGAAGGTGCCGACGTCCCACAGGATGCCGATGGTGCGCCGCGCGGAGGCGTCCTTGTAGGCGCGGCGGCCCCAGGTGACGAACAGTATGAAGCCGAGGCCGATCAGCCAGGAGCCCACGGCCTGCGCGGTCTGGGCGGCGCCGTGCACGACGGCGTACGTCCCTTCCGCGGCCTTCGCCGGGGTCCGTCCGGTGGTCAGGGCGCCGGCCAGGGCGCCCATGCCGAGCAGGAAGGTCGCGGTGGAGACGACGGCGACCAGGAGCGGTGCCAGGTCGGTGAGGCCGGCCATCGCGCGGGCGGCGGCGATCCGGCGGGTACGGGCCGGGTCACCGGCCTCGGCCGCGTGGTCGCCGGCCACGGCGGCGCGTTCGGCGCGGGCCCGGGACCAGGTGCGCCGGGCGAGCAGGGCGCACAGCGCGAGGACCACGACGAGCAGCGGCGGGATCACGGACGCCTGCCAGGTCAGCAGGACCGGCGGACCGGCGAGCGAGGTGCCGGTGCCGTCCAGCCAGTCCGACACCCGCTGGGCGACGCCGCCGGACATGACGCCGCCGAGGGCGCAGGCCAGCATCGCGACGGCGGGTCCGCCCAGGCCCCGCATCGCGGCACGCGGGTCGGGCGCGGCCCGGTGCAGCACGTGGGCGACGACGGCGAGGGCGACGACCAGCAGCCCCTGGGCCAGGGCGAGGCCGCCGAAGACCGCGTCGCCCGGCAGCCGCCCGGCGGACGCCCACCCCGGCCGCCGCCACCCGGCGTACACCGCGGCGAGCGGCAGCAGGGCGAGCGCGGCGAGCGGCAGCCGCCGTACGAGGTGTTCGTCGAGCCCCCGGTCGAGGTGCCGTTCGCCGCGGCCCCGGCGGCAGACCACGCCCACCACGACGGCGGCCATGACGACCAGGGCGGCCTGGAGGAGCCACCCGGCGGTGTCCAGGAGCGCGGGGCCGCCGGCCCGGCGGTCGAAGCGGGCCGCGGGTACGGCGAGGGCGGCGGCGACGGTCAGCAGTCCGGCGGCGGTGTGCGCGGCGCGCAGCCGGGCCACCAGCCGGCGCCCGTACCAGAACCCGGGCCGGCCCAGGGCGTTGTGCCCGGTCTCCGTCCCGGCTTCCGGATCGCGCTCCATCGGCTGCTGGGACTCGTAGGCGCGCCAGGTGCGCAGGGACAGGTACCAGAGCAGGCCGGTGAGCGCGGCGGGCACCAGGGCGGCCAGGGCGAGCCGGCGGCCGGGGGCGCTCCACCAGCCGGCGTCGGGGCCGGCCGGGGAGAGGAAGCCCAGCCAGGAGTGGCGCACGGCGCACGCCTCGGTGCCCGCGCACTGCCAGGCCGCGAGGTCCAGGGCGACCTCGGCGGCGGCGGCGACCAGCAGCACCGTCAGGGTCAGTCCGGCGAGCCGGACCAGCAGGCCGTACAGGCGCACCGTCCGGGTGTGTCCGGTGGCGGCGGGGCGCATCCAGTGGGCGAGGTTGGCCACCATGAAGGGCAGGAGCAGCAGCCACAGGGCGCGGGTGCCGTCGCCGGAGGTGAGGTTGCACCAGACGTACGCCTCGGGCACCGGTCTGTCCCGGTAGTCCTCGGGGCGTGCCTCGGCGTCGGCGTCCTCGGCGCGGCGGAAGACGGCCGCGATGTCGTCGCCGGTGACCCGCACCGTGCGCGGGTCGTCGAGCATCTCCTGCGGGGTGGTGCCGCCCACGCCGTGCACCAGGAGTTCCAGGGCGGTGCCGGTGCCCTGTCCGCCGTCCGCCGTGCCCTGGTGTGCGGACCGTTCCTGCGCCTGTTCCACTGTGTCGCACTTCCCCCGTGACGCGCCGTCGGCTGTGTGCGTGCGGGCACAGGATCTCCGCTGAGCGGGCCGCGTACACCCCTTCCCACGGAATCTCCCCCAAGCGTGTGACTGGCGGCGTTCCGGTGAGGTCTGAGTGACATGTGCGCGACGGGTGGGCGGTGGGGCGCTCCGTGACGGGGCGTGCGAGGATGGTGCGTCGGCGCACCGGGGCGTGCGGACGCCCTCGTCGGAGCGGGCGCGCCGGGCGGGTCGGACTGGTGGCGGCGAAAGGACCGGAGCGTACGTGAGCGAGAATCAGAACCTCCTCGCGGAGCAGCGGCGGGCCCTGATCCTCGACGAGGTCCGGCGCCGTGGCGGCGTCCGGGTCAACGAGCTGACCCGCCGGCTCGGCGTGTCGGACATGACGGTCCGCCGCGATCTGGACGCGCTGGCCCGGCAGGGTGTGCTGGAGAAGGTGCACGGCGGTGCGGTGCCGGTGGTCGAGGCGAGTACGCACGAGCCCGGTTTCGAGGCCAAGTCGGGTCTGGAGCCGACCGCCAAGGAGGAGATCGCGCGGGCCGCGGCGGAACTGGTCGCGCCGGGCGCGGCGATCGCGCTGTCGGGCGGCACGACGACGTACGCGCTGGCGCACCGGCTGGTCGACGTGCCGGACCTGACGGTGGTGACCAACTCGGTGCGGGTGGCCGACGTCTTCCACGCGGCGCAGCGCACCTCGGGGGCGCGGCAGGCCGCGGCGACGGTGGTGCTGACCGGCGGGGTGCGCACGCCGTCCGACTCGCTGGTGGGCCCGGTGGCCGACCAGGCGATCGCGGCGCTCCACTTCGACGTGCTCTTCCTGGGTGTGCACGGCATATCGGTGGAGGCGGGGCTGTCCACGCCCAATCTCGCGGAGGCCGAGACCAACCGGCGGCTGGTGCAGTCGGCGCGGCGCGTCGTCGTGGTCGCCGATCACACCAAGTGGGGTGTGGTGGGCCTGAGTTCGTTCGCGGAGCTGACACGGGTGGACACGCTGGTGACGGACGCGGGGCTGCCCGAGGAGGCGCGCGCTGAGGTCGCGGAGCATGTGCGGGTGGTCGTGGCGGGGGCCGTGACGGGCGAGCCGGAGCAGGACGGCTGACGGACGCCGCCGGCATCCGGTGGAACTGGACTTCCTGGCGGCGGCTCCGGTACGGCTGGTCTGCCGCGGGGCGGGACGCGGGTGCGGTGGGCCGTCGCCGCGGACGGGACGGTGCTCTTCCGGCTGGTGCTGCGCGGCGCGCGGCCCGGTCCGGGGCGGGCGTTCAAGGGGGCGGTCGGCGCGCTGGACCGGCGCTCGGCGCGTGCGTAGGCGCGTGCGGGCGCGCGGGGACGTCTGAGATCCGCGTACCACGCTGCGTTGCGGAGGCAGGCGCGTGCGGGCGCGCGGGGACGTCATGCGGCCGGCGCCCGGCCGTCAGTCGGGCCAGACGCCGGTGTGCAGCAGGGATTCGATGGCCGCGGTGTACGGCTCGATGCTCAGGCCCTGTTCGGCCAGCCAGGCGTCGGAGTAGTACTTGTCGAGGTACCGGTCCCCCGGGTCGCACAGCAGCGTCACCACGCTGCCCCGGCGGCCCGCGGCCACCATCTCGGCGACGATCTTCAGCGCGCTCCACAGGCCGGTGCCGGTGGAACCGCCCGCCTTGCGGCCGATGACCCGCTCCAGGGCGCGGACCGCGGCGACGCTCGCCGCGTCGGGCACCTTCATCATCCGGTCGATCGCGCCCGGCACGAAGCTCGGCTCCATGCGGGGCCGGCCGATGCCCTCGATCCGGGAGCCGCAGTCGCACGTGACGTCCGGGTCACCGGTGGTCCAGCCGTCGAAGAAGCAGGAGTTCTCCGGGTCGGCGACGCAGATGCGGGTGTCGTACTGCATGTAGTGGACGTAGCGGGCGAGGGTCGCGGAGGTGCCGCCGGTGCCGGCCGTGGCGACGATCCAGGCCGGTTCCGGGAACCGCTCCAGACGCAGCTGCCGGAAGATCGACTCGGCGATGTTGTTGTTGCCGCGCCAGTCGGTGGCCCGCTCCGCGTAGGTGAACTGGTCCATGTAGTGCCCGTCGGTCTGCGCCGCGAGGCGGGCCGACTCCTCGTACATCTTCCGCGAGTCGTCCACGAAGTGGCACCGTCCGCCGTGGAATTCGATGAGGCGGATCTTCTCGGCGCTGGTCGTGCGCGGCATGACGGCGATGAAGGGGACGCCGATCAGCTTCGCGAAGTACGCCTCGGAGACGGCCGTCGAACCGCTGGACGCCTCGATCACCGGACGGCCCGGCCGGATCCAGCCGTTGCACAGGCCGTACAGGAACAGGGAGCGGGCGAGCCGGTGTTTGAGGCTGCCGGTCGGGTGGGTCGACTCGTCCTTGAGGTAGAGGTCGATGCCCCAGGGCTCGGGCAGCGGGAACCGCAGCAGGTGCGTGTCGGCCGAGCGGTTGGCGTCGGCCTGGACCTTGCGGACGGCCTCTTTCAGCCACGCGCGGTACGCCGTGTCGCCGCGGTCGACGTCCAGGGTCGCACCGGTCCCGGTGGGCTGGAAAGTGCTCATGGCACGGCTCCTCACGCTGGTGCCGACGGCGCCCGGCCGGGCCGCCTGCGCCGATCATAAGCATGTTTCCCGCACCTCTCTCACCTGCATAAAGACCTCTTGGGGAGGCTCAAAGGAACATCTGGAGCGGGACGCGGGGCGGGGCGGGGTGCGAGGTGGGGGCGCATTCGCGCCAGTGCTCCGGGCCGCACCGGGAAGACACCCGCGCGCACTGGTGCTCCACGCCGGGGGCGGGCACACTGCTCCGGGTGGGACCCGAGCCCCGCCCGGGGGCACACAGGATCACTGTACGAGCCGGCACCGGCCCGCCCGGAGCACGGTCCG
Source organism: Streptomyces sp. NPDC090994 (assembly GCF_044768905.1). NCBI lineage: Bacteria > Bacillati > Actinomycetota > Actinomycetes > Kitasatosporales > Streptomycetaceae > Streptomyces > Streptomyces sp. NPDC090994. The sequence continues at coordinate 18,415 of NZ_JBIVWS010000038.1, read as the reverse complement.
GCCACCGACGCGCACGAGGGGGCGGCGGCATGGCGGAGCCGGAGTTCACGGCGACGGGGGTGCGGATAGACAAGTGGCTCCGCTCGCTCACGCGGGCCGGGCAGGTGCGGATCAGCGACGGCCGGCTGGAGCTGCTGACCAGCTACGGCAGCGAGATCGACAGCGCGCCGGTGCGGTCGGTGCGGGCCTCCAGGCCCTGGTTCGCCCCGGGGGACCGGGCCCTGGCGGAGCTGGACGGCAAGCGGTACCTGCTGACCCTCGGCGAGTCGGACCCGGTGCCGGGCGAGTCGGGGCCGGCGGCGGCACGCCGGTTCATCGAGGCCGTGCGCCGGGCGGCGGGACACAGCGGGTGAGATGTCCGTAAGTTGCGCTGCCTCACCCCTTGCGCCACGCTGGTCTCACGTCACTCTGGGTTTACCGGCGATAACGCTGCGAACCAGCCCGCCGGCCACGACAGCAGGCGGTCGCGTGACGCAGGCGCCTGCTGGATCCGTCCTCAGTGTTCTTCCGGACCTCTATGTCGGGGAGTCGCAGCCGTGATCAGTCACCCAAGCAGGCACTGCACGGTGGAGCTCCAAGCCCTGCCGTCGCGGATCGGCCAGGTCCGCAGAATCGTATCTGCGCAATTGCGCTACTGGCATCTCGACTCCCTCATCGACCGGGCCGCGCTCGGCGTGACGGAGCTGTTGACCAACGTCCACCAGCATGCCCGGCCCGACAAGACGTGCACCGTGGAGATCGAGCTGCTGCCCGACCGGCTCACGGTGTCGGTACGGGACCGCGACCCGCGGCTGCCCGTGGTGGACGAGGCCGAGCCGCTCGCGACCTGCGGGCGCGGTCTCGCCATGGTGGCCGCGATGAGCGAGAGCTGGGGCGCCCGGCCGGACGGCGAGTCCGGCAAGGTCGTCTGGTTCGCCCTCACCACGCCACCGTCCCTGCCCGCCCTGTCCGGCCGCCCGCCCCGGCGCCTGGCCGAGGAGGTGTCCGCCGAGCCGTTCGCCCAGGTGGCACGCGCCGCCGCGGCCCGGTCGGCCGTCGCCGGCTGACCGGGCGGTGACCGCTCCTTCTCCGGGGAACGGTGCCGGCGCCCGGCGAGGAGCCGACGGGCCCGGCCCGGCGGTCAGCCGAGTACCGTCAGCGGGTCGTCGAGGACCGGCTGCCAGGCCAGTTCGGCGGCGCCCACCAGGCTGTTGTGGTCCAGCGCGCAGGGCAGGACGGGGACGCCGCCGCTCTGTCCCCACAGGCTGCGGCCGGCGATCACCGCGCGCAGCCGGTCGGGGTCGGCGCGCAGCAGGTCGCGGTGGAGGCCGCCGAGGACGATGCGGTCCGGGTTGAGGATGTTCACCAGACCGGCCAGGCCCTGGCCGAGGCGGTCGAGGAGGGTCTCGGCGGCGGTGCGCACGGCCGGGTCGGTGTAGTGGTCGCGGACCAGGTCGACGGACTGCTGGAGCAGGGACTGCTCCGGGCCCGGTTCGCGTCCCGCCGCGGTCAGGAAGGCCAGCGGGTCGGTCTCCACGTCCAGGCAGCCGCGGCTGCCGCAGTGGCAGGGGCGGCCCTCGGGGTTGACGGTGAGGTGGCCGACCTCCAGGGCCAGACCGGAACTGCCCGAGTGCAGGCGGCCGTCGAGGACCAGGGCACCGCCGACGCCCCGGTGGCCGGTGGCCACGCAGAGCAGGTCGCGTGACCCGCGCCCGGCGCCGTGCCGGTGCTCGGCGAGGGCGGCGAGGTTGACGTCGTTGGCCGTGAAGGCGGGTCCGCCGAGGCCGGCGGCGCGCACCCGCTCGGCGAAGATCTGCCGGACGGGGGCGCCCGCCGGCCAGGCCAGGTGCAGCGGGTTGAGCGCGAGGCCCTCCGGTTCGGCCACCGCCGACGGTACGGCGAGCCCGGCGCCGACACAGCGCCGTCCGGTGCGCTCCAGCAGTTCGGCGCCGGCCTCCACGACGGAGCCGAGGACCTTGGCCGGGTCGGCGTCGACGATCTCGCAGCCGGGGGTGGTGGCGACGATCCGGCCGCCGAGCCCGACCAGCGCGGCCCGGTACCCGTCGGCGTGGACCTGGGCGGCGAGGGCGACGGGGCCGTCCTCGGCGACGGCGAGGCGGTGCGAGGGCCGGCCCTGGGAACCGGCGGGGGCGCCGGGCCGGGCGTCGACCCGGATCAGGCCGAGCGCCTCCAGTTCGGCGGCGACCGCGCCGGCCGTCGCCCGGGTCACGCCGAGTTCGGCGGTGAGGACGGCGCGGGTGGGCGCGCGTCCGGTGTGCACGAGCTCCAACGCGGGACCGAGCGCCCCGCGCCCCCGGTCCAGCCGCGTCCTGGAGGTGGTACCGTCCGCCGTTCTCCGGGGGTCCGCCTTGCCGCTCATGGAGGCGAGTCTCCCATGATCTGTGCCGGGGAAGTCCCCGGCAGGGAAGCCCTCCGGAGCCCGCTCACCCGCAGGGTGATGTTCAGCCGCCCGACGAGCCCCAGCTCCGGCGGTGCCGTTCCGGGGCGTACCCGCGGGACCCCGTGGTAGGCGAACCGCGCCGGGCCGCCGAAGACGAACAGGTCGCCGCCGCGCAGTTCGACGTCGCGGTAGGGGCGGGTGCGGGTCTCGGTGTTGCCGAAGCGGAAGACGCAGGTGTCGCCGAGGCTGAGCGAGACCACCGGCGCGTCCGACAGCTCGTCCTCGTCGCGGTGCATGCCCATCCGGGCGTCGGCGTCGTAGAAGTTGACGAGTGCGATGTCGTACGGCGCCGCCGGCACCGCCCGCGCGCCCAGCGCGTCGGTCACCGCGCGGCGGGCCAGGTCGCCGAGCCGGGAGGGGAAGGGCTTGACGGGGGCACCGTCACCGTCGACGACGGTGCGGGAGTAGGCGTACGGGTACGCGTGCGGGCCGGGGCAGTCCGGGTTGTCCCGCACGGCCCGGCCGCAGCTCGGGCAGGCGCGCACCGGGCCCCAGTGCCATCCCAGGCAGACCTGCCGGGCGGTCATCGTGCCGCCGCCGGGGGTGCGGACGGTGCGCAGTCCCGCGGGCGGGCGGGCCCACCGGCGGCAGGCGTCGAGCAGCTCGCGCTGGAGCCCGGCGTCCAGCCGGTCCGGCAGGTGGACGGCGCCCGGCGCGATCTCGGTACGGCCTCGGGGGAACAGCTCGGCGTCCATGTGCCCCATCCTGCGCCCTCCCGCCGCCGACCGGCCCTGAGCTGCGGCTCCGCTAGCCTGGACGCACGATGGACGACCGTGATGACCGTATGACGACCGAGTGGGGCGAGCCGGTGCTGACCCGGTTCCCCGAGGATCCGCGCGACCGGCTGCGCGCCTGGGACGCCTCCGACGAGTATCTGCTCGGGCATCTCGCCGAGGAGCGGGTACCGCTGTCCGGGACGGTCGTGGCCCTGGGCGACCGCTGGGGAGCGCTGGTGACGGCGCTGGCGGCGCACCGGCCGGTGCAGATCACCGACTCGTACCTCGGCCGGGAGGCGACCCGGCTCAACCTCGCCCGCAACGGCGTCGAGCCGGGCGCGGTGCGGCTGCTGACCACGCAGGACCCGCCGCCGGAGCGGATCGACGTGCTGCTGGTGCGGGTGCCGAAGAGCCTGGCGCTGCTGGAGGACCAGCTGCTGCGGCTGGCGCCGTCGGTGCACGCGGACACGGTCGTCGTCGGCACCGGGATGGTGAAGGAGATCCACACCTCGACGCTGGCGGTGTTCGAGCGGGCCCTCGGCCCGACCCGGACCTCCCTCGCGAAGAAGAAGGCCCGGCTCGTCTTCTGCACGCCGGACCCGTCGTCGGAGCGGCCCGCCAACCCCTGGCCGCTCGGCTACCGGCTCCCCGACGGCAGCGGTCCCGTCTCGGGCCGGACCGTCGTCAACCACGCGGGCGTCTTCTGCGCCGACCGGCTGGACATCGGCACCCGGTTCTTCCTGAAGCACCTGCCGGACGCCGGGGACCGGAAGGTGGTCGACCTCGGCTGCGGCAACGGCGTCGTCGGTACGGCGGTGGCGCTCGCGAGCCCCGGGGCCGACGTGCTGTTCACCGACGAGTCCTTCCAGGCCGTGGCCTCGGCGGAGGCGACGTACCGGGCGAGCGGGGCACGGGGGAACGCCGAGTTCCGGGTCGGTGACGGGCTGGCCGGGGTGCCGGACGGCAGTGTCGGCCTGGTGCTCAACAACCCGCCGTTCCACTCCCACCAGGCCACCACCGACGCGACCGCGTGGCGCATGTTCAGCGGTGCCCGGCGCGCGCTGCGGCCGGGCGGCGAGCTGTGGGTGGTCGGCAACCGGCACCTCGGCTACCACGTCAAGCTGCGCCGCCTGTTCGGCAACAGCGAACTGGTCGCCGGTGACCCGAAGTTCGTCGTGCTGCGGGCCGTCAGGAAGTGACCGCGCCCACCACCCGGACCAGGTCGGCGACGGTGCGGCTCATGGCGTCCCGGCCCACCGCGAGGTAACCGCGCGGATCGACCGCCTCGGGGTGTGCGGCGAGGTGCGCCCGGACCGCCCCGGTCAGGGCGATGTTCAGCGCGGTGCCGACGTTGACCTTGGCGATGCCGCCCGCGACCGCCGCGGCGAGTTCGCCGTCCGGGACGCCGGAGGAGCCGTGCAGCACGAGGGGGACGTCCAGCGCGGCCGACAGTTCCTTGAGGAGGTCGTGGTCGAGGGCGGCGGTGCGGGTCGTCATGGCGTGCGAGCTGCCGACGGCGACGGCCAGGGCGTCCACCCCCGAGTCGGTGACGAAGGCGCGGGCCTCGGCGGGGTCGGTGCGGGCGCCGGGCGCGTGGGCGTCCAGCGGCGGCTCGCCGTTCTTGCCGCCGACCTCCCCCAGCTCCGCCTCGATCCACAGCCCCTGGGAGTGCGCCCAGTCGGCGGCGGCGCGGGTCGCGTCCAGGTTCTCGGCGTACGGCAGCCGGGAGGCGTCGTACATGACGGAGCTGAAGCCGGCGTCCGGCGCCTGCCGCAGCAGGGCGTCGCTCTTGACGTGGTCGAGGTGGAGGGCGACGGGCACGGCGGCGCGTTCGGCGGCGGCGACGGCGGCGCGGGCCAGCGGTTCGAGCCGGCCGTGCCGGAACTTCACGGCGTTCTCGCTGACCTGGAGGATCACGGGCGCGGCCACGGACTCGGCGCCGGCGACGACGGCCTCGACGTGTTCCAGGGTGATGACGTTGACGGCGGCGACCGCGGTACGCGCCGCCGCGGCGCGGGCGACCAGGTCGCCGGTGGTGGCGAGGGGCACGGATCTGTCCTTTTCCTGAGGTTCCCGAGGCCCGTCAGGGGGCGAGGATCACCGAGCGGGTGAGGTGGCGCGGCCGGTCCGGGTCCAGGTCCCGGGCGGCGGCCACGGCGACCGCGAGCCGCTGGGCGCGGACCAGTTCGGCGAGCGGGTCGAGGGTGCCCGCCACCCACATGCCGCCGGTGGCCGCGACCTGTTCGGCCAGTCCGTCGGGCGCCTCGCCGAGCATCCAGGTCGCCGTGGTGGAGGTGGTGACGCTGATCGGGCCGTGCCGGTACTCCATCGCCGGGTATGCCTCGGTCCAGGACAGGGACGCCTCGCGCATCTTCAGGGCGGCCTCGTTGGCCAGTCCGACGGTCCAGCCGCGGCCCAGGAAGGTGAACTGGGTGCGGTCGACGAGCCCTTCGGGCAGGTCGGTGGCGAGTGCCGTGCGGGCGTCGGCGACGGACTGCTCGACGGGCAGGCCGAGGTGGGCGCGGAGCAGGGTCAGCGCGGTGGTGGCGAACCGGGTCTGCACTACCGAGCGTTCGTCCGCGAAGTCCAGTACGACCAGGTCGTCGGCGGCCGTCATCACGGGGGTGGCCGGGTCGGCGGTGATCGCGGTGGTGCGGGTACGGCCGCGCAGCCGGCCGAGCAGCTCCAGCACCTCGGTGGTGGTGCCGGAGCGGGTGAGGGCGACGACCCGGTCGTAGGGGCGGCCGTGCGGGAACTCCGAGGCGGCGAAGGCGTCCGTCTCGCCCTGGCCCGTCCCCTCGCGCAGTGCCGCGGCGGCCTGGGCCATGAAGTACGAGGTGCCGCAGCCGACGATCGCGACCCGCTCCCCCGCCGCCGGCAGCGCGCCGCCGTGCCGTGCCGCCTCCGCCGCGGCGCGGGTCCAGCACTCCGGCTGGCTGTTCAGCTCGTCCTCGACGTGTGTCATGGCCACACCCTCCCCTGGATTGATTGTTCTTGCAAGGTATAGCGAGCTTTCGAGCACAATCAAGCATTTGACGGAAGAGCATCTGCGTTAGGGTCGGCCAGGGACCGAGGAACGGAGGGTGCGCATGTCGCGCGACGCCCGCTGGAAGACGCTGCTGGAGCTGCTCGTCGAACGCGGCCGGCTGGATGTCGAGGAGGCGGCGGCCGAGCTGGCGGTGTCGGCCGCGACGATCCGCCGCGACTTCGACCAGCTCGCCGAGCAGCAGATGCTGGTGCGCACGCGCGGCGGCGCGGTCGTGCACGGGGTGTCGTACGAGTTGCCACTGCGGTACAAGACGGCGCGGCGGGCCTCCGAGAAGGAGCGCATCGGGCAGGCCGTCGCCGCCCTGGTGGCGCCGGGCGAGGCGGTGGGGCTGACCGGCGGCACGACCACCACGGAGGTGGCGCGCGCGCTGGCCGTGCGCCCCGATCTCGCCTCGGGCACGCCCGCGCTCACCGTGGTCACCAACGCGTTGAACATCGCCAACGAGCTGGCCGTCCGGCCGCAGTTCAAGATCGTGGTGACCGGCGGGGTGGCGCGGGCGCAGTCCTACGAACTGATCGGGCCGCTCGCGGACGGGGTGCTGGGCCAGATCACGATGGACGTGGCGGTGCTGGGTGTCGTGGCGTTCGACGTGACGCACGGGGCCGCCGCCCACGACGAGGCGGAGGCCGCGATCAACCGGCTGCTGTGCGAGCGCGCCGGACGCGTGGTGGTGGCCGCCGACTCCACCAAGCTCGGCCGGCGGGCGTTCGCCCGGATCTGCGCGGCCGGGACGGTGGACACCCTGGTCACGGACGCGGCGGTGGACGCGGACACGGTCCGGCGGTTCGAGGAGGCGGGGATCACGGTCGTCGCGGTGTGAGCCGCCGGGCCGCCGCCCCCGGCCGAGGGGGCTCAGTGGCCGTGGCCGGTGCCGGGCGCGTCGGTGCGACCGTCCGTGGGGGTGGCGGACGGCGACGGCGTGGCCGCCTCCGGCGCCGTACCCGCCCGGACCGTGAAGGCCGCCGTGCGGACCTTCCCCTCGTGCCGGAAGTCGAGGAAGAGCCGGTAGTCGCCGGCGCTGGGCGCGGTGGCCGTGAAGGAGACGGCGGGGCCGGGCTCCGTGGTGCCGTCGCCGGGTTCGCCGTTCGGGTGGACGTGCAGGTAGGCGAGGTCGCCGGAGCGCAGGGCGACCAGGTGGCCGTAGGCGCCGAGGTAGGGCTGGAGGTCGGTGACCGGCCTGCCGTCGCGGGCGACCGTCAGCCGCAGTTCGCTCGCCCGGCCCGGACGCAGGGCGCCGGTCAGCCGTACCTCGTAGCCGTCGACGCGGGCGGTGGCGGCCGGGGCCGGCAGGCGGTGCGGCGCGTAGGAGCCGGACGCCGCCAGGTCGGCCCCGAGGGTGAGGTTCCCGGCGCCGCGCTCCGCCGGGGTGAAGTCGGCGAAGACCCGGTAGCCGCCTGCCCGGGGCAGGTCGACGGGGGTGCTCCAGGTGCCGTCGGCGGCTCGCTCCGGGTGCAGGTGGCGGTAGGTGCCCAGGTCGCGTGAGGCCAGGACGAGGTGGAGCTCCTTGCCGTGTTCACGCCGATAGGCGGTGACGGCCCGCCCGTGGTCGTCGCGGACGGTGAAACTCAGCTCGGTGCGCCGTCCGGCGGTGACGCGGGGCGTGTCGAGGTCCAGCGTGTAGCCGTCCTCGGCGATCTGGAGCCCGCCGGCCGGCTCGCTCTCGTGCCCGGCGTGCCCGTCACCGGCCCGCGACGTGCGTGCCGGGTCGCCGTGCTCGCCGTGGGCGGCGGGCGCGGGGTCCTCGGCGGCCGGGTCGACGGCGGCGCCCACGCCGTAGGCGGTGCCGAAGGTCGCGGCCAGGGCGGCCGCGAAGGCGGTGATCCGCAGTCCCGTGTTCATGGTCGGTCGTCTCCTCGGCTCAGGGCTCGGTACGCGGGTGCGCCACTTCACTTCCAGCATACCCCCTGGGGGTACCTCTTGGCGTGACGCGGGCCTGACCCGTACGGGCCCGGCCGAGGCGCCGTCCGGGCCCCCGCGGGTCAGGCTGGTGTCCGGACGTCCCGGGGAGAAGGAGCACATGAGCGAGCCGACCGCCGCCGTACTGCGTGATCTGCGGGCCGTGGACGGAGCCCTGTACGCCGCGGTGGCCGCCACGCCGACGCCCACGCTCGACCGGACGCTGCGACGGCTCTCCCGCGCCGCCGACCACTCCAAGATCTCGCTCACCATCGCCGCCGCGCTCGCCCTGGGCGGGGGACGGCGGCGCCGGGCCGCGGCCCTCGGCGCCGGTTCCCTCGCCCTGGCCTCGGCCTCGGCCAACCTGCTCGGCAAGCGCCTGGTGCGCCGGCCGCGGCCCGACCGGGAGGCCGCCCGGGTCACGGTGGACCGGCGGGTGCCGATGCCGGCGTCGGCGGCGTTCCCGTCCGGCCACACCGCCTCCGCGGTCGCGTTCGCCACCGCCGTCGGCACGGTGCTCCCGCCCGCCGCCGTCCCGCTGGCCGCCCTCGCGGGCGCGATCGGCTACGCGCGGGTCCACACCGGCGTGCACTATCCGGGCGATGTGGCCGCCGGGGCCGTGCTGGGGGTCGCGAGTGCGGCCGTCACCCTGGCGGTGACGGCCCGTACCCGGCCGGGGTGCGCCGGCCGAACGCCCTGACGGCCTGGCAGTACGTGCACGCCGTTCCGTCGCGGGTGGTCTGCGTGCCGCCGGCGCGGCGGGCGCGCCCGAGGTCCCGTGGCGGACACGGTCGAGCCGTCGCGGTGAGGACGGAGGGTGCCGAGGCGGCAGGACCGGTCACGAGTCTTCCGCGGCGCATCCCACACCTCGATGCGGCCTCGGGCCGCGCGACGGGAGGTGAACGGCCGTCACTCCCGCCCCGTACGCGGGCGACCGGTCTCCTCGTACGGCAGTGTCGTCCCCGGCAGGGCGTACTCGTCCCGGCGTCCGCACATGCCGTAGCCGCCGCGCCGGGTGGGTACGGCCGCGCGGGCGGTCGCCCCGTCGAGGTGGGCGGGGTCGCCGGCCGCCAGGGCGTCGAGCTGTGCGCCGGTGCGTTCGGCGGCGGCCAGCGCCCCGGCCCGCCACACCTCCCGCCAGACCGGCACCTTGTCGCGCACCAGGCGGGCGGCGGCCCGCTGGAACGCGCGCAACGGGGTGTCGTCGCCGGTGAGCAGGGCCGCGCGCAGCGGAAGGTAGCCCTCGACGGCGAGGTCCCGGCGACGCCGTGCGGCGGCCTCCGTCTCCGGTCCGCCGCCCGGCGGCAGCGCGGCCGCGGCGGCGTACGCGCCGGGGTCGGCGAGCACCTCCGGCGGAAAGGTGAAGACGGCGTCGCCCGCCTCCGGCAGACCGCTGTTCTGCATCAGCACGGTGATCCGCAGGCCGCCGCCCTGGACCATGCGGTGGACCGTGCCCGGCGTGAACCAGGCGACCGAGCCCGGCCCCAGCGGGATGTCCCGGTAGCCGTCCGGACTCAGCGTCTGCACCGCGCCCCGGCCGGCGGTGACGACGTACGCCTCCGCGCACGCCAGGTGCAGGTGCGGGCTGCCGCCGCACACCCCGTCGGCGGACTCCCAGTCGTAGGTGCTGAGGTGGGACAGGCCGACGGCGCCGGGCAGCGGGTGCGGGATCACCACGGCAGCCCGGCCAGGTGGGCGGCGACCCGGTCCCCGTCCCAGGCGCCGTCGGCGACCACCAGCCGGTAGCGGTAGGCGAAGGACTGCCCGGGCGGCAGCTCGAACTCCTCGAAGAACGCCCAGGAGAACGCGACGGTCGGGACCGGCTCGGCGCGCACGAACCAGTGCGAGGGGTGGATCGCCGTCTTCTCGTCGAGGTTCTCGGGCGCGTGCGCGAAGACGAGGGTGGAGTGGGCGTCCACGTCGTCGTGCTCGGCGGTGAACGCCAGCCACGGGGCCTGGCTGCCCATCAGGTGCCCGGCACCCGTTGTGTCCGGGGTGAAGGCCGTACCGCCGGTGAAGTCGCGGGGGCCGCGCCAGTGGAGGCCGGTGTAGCCGGCCAGCTCGCGGCCCGCGGTGGTCGGTGAGCCGAAGGCCAGCGGCTCGGCGCGGAGGTTGGTGAGGCGGATCGACCAGTCCAGCGCCCAGGAGCCGGACTCCTCGTCGACCGAGTGGACGGTCAGTCCGCGTTCCTCGCGGGCCCACTCGGCGCCGCCGTGCTCGACCCAGGTGAGGTGCTCGGTGACGGTCAGCCGGTCGTCCTCGGCGGCCAGTTCGGCGAAGCCGTCGTGCCGCATCGAGCCGACGCGCTCGGGCAGCGGCAGGTAACCACGGCCGTGGACATAGCTGTTGCCGCCCCAGAAGTTCTGCCCGGACACATGACTCGCCGTCATCTGCACGCCCTTGTGCCAGCGGTGGTCGCTGGGGCGGTACCCGGTCACGGTGCGCCCGGCCAGGGTGCGCACCGGGTGGGCGTACGGCTTGCGGGACTCGAACGGGTCGGGGTCGGGGCGGTAGACGTACCGGAGGATCTCCGTGCCGGCCGCCGTCGTGACCGTGATGTCCTCGCCGTGGGTGTGGGTGACGCGGATGCCGTCGCTCATGCGTGCTCCTCGGGGGCCCAGTCGGGGTGGTCGCCGTGCATCGCGGCGTGGAACGGGTCGCCGGGGCCGATCTCCCCCGCGTGCACCGGCCGTCCGGTGAACGCCGCCTTGTACAGGGCGGCGGCGAACTCCAGGGTGGCGCGGGCCTCTTCGCCGCTGCCCGGGGGCCGCAATCCGGCGTCCCAGGCGTCGAGGACCGCGCCGAGCTGTGCGGTGTGGGAGCTGGGCACGTCGGCGGCCGGGGTGCGCCAGGCGGCGGCACGCGCGGCGTCGACGTGCCGGGCCGGGGTGTAGGTCCAGTCGGCGTTGCGATGGCCGTACAGGTGGGTCAACTCCACGGTGGCGTCGGCGCAGTCCACCCGTATCCGGCTCGTCTCGTCCGGCGACAGGACGCTGTTGACGACGGTGGCCAGGGCGCCGTTCGCGAACCGCACCAGGGCGGTGGACACGTCCTCGCTCTCGGTGTCGTGGACCAGCCGCGCGGCCATCGCCCGGACCTCCGCCCAGGGGCCGAGCAGGTGGAGCAGCAGGTCGTACTGGTGGATGCCGTGGCCCATGGTCGGGCCGCCGCCCTCGGTGGCCCAGCGTCCGCGCCAGGGCACCGCGTAGTAGGCGGCGTCGCGGTGCCAGGTCGTCTGGCAGTGGGCGACCAGCGGCGCGCCCAGTTCCCCGCCGGCGATCAGCTCGCGGGCGTGCGCGGCGCCGGAGCCGTACCGGTGCTGGAAGACGACGGAGGCGTACGCCCCCGAGGCCCGCTCGGCCGCCGCGATGTCGTCGTACTCGGCCAGCGACAGGCACAGCGGCTTCTCGCACAGCACCCAGGCGCCCGCCTCGAGCGCGGCCACCGTCTGCTCCCGGTGCAGCGACGGCGGGGTGCCGATGAGGACGAGGTCGGGGCGTACGGCGTCCAGCATGGCGCCCATCGAGGTGTGACCGGTGACCTCGGGGCCGGCCTCGGCGCGGAAGGCGTCGAGCCGGGCCTGGTCCACGTCCACGGCGGCGACCAGTTCGACCCGGTCGGCATGGGCTCTGAGCGCGGGCAGATGGCCTCCGGCCACGATGGCACCGGTGCCGACGACGGCCACCCGGCGGCGGGCGGGGAGCGGGGACATGCGGGGGTCCTCCTCGGACGCTGACGACAGCACGGCACAGCACACGGGTGCGGGCGCCGGACGGTGAAACGGCGGACGACACCTGATGGAAAGCGCTTACACCCTGGCTGACCTTAGGCGTCGGGCGAACGCCTGGACAACCCCTCCCGCCCGGCCCGTCCGCAGCCGTTCCGTCCGGGCCGGGTGCCTCGCCCGCGCCGTAGCGTTTGCGGGCCCGGCGGGCGGCTGGTCGACTGTCGCAGGGGGCCGAGTCCGGCCGCGCGAGGCGCCGGCACTCCCCTTCGGCTCCCCGTGGAAGGAGTTCAGGCGTGAGCACCGATCCGAGGCCGGCGGCACCGGCACGCCAGACCGACGGCAGCCAGCCGTGGCTGCATCAGCAGGGCCGGGTCATCCAGGAGTTCGGCACCGTCAAGCAGTTCCCCTTGGCCCTGTCCATGGAGACCCGCCTCTACTCCGCCCAGCGGCTCAACAAGGTCCTGGCGGACACGCGCATCCTGCACGACCTGTACAAGAAGTACCACTGGCTGATGCGCGGGGCGACGTTCTACCAGCTGCATCTGCTGATGGACAAGCACGCGGGCGAGCAGCTGGCGCTGATCGACACGATGGCGGAACGGGTCCAGACGCTCGGCGGTGTCGCGATCGGGGACCCCCGCCATGTCGCGGAGATCACCACGGTGCGCCGCCCGCCGGACGGGGTCGAGGAGGTGCCGGCCATGCTGTCGCGGCTGCTGGAGACGCACGAGCAGATCCTCGCCGACTGCCACGACGCCGCCGCGGTCGTCCAGGAACAGGGCGACGACGGCACCAACGACATCCTGGTCTCGGACGTCATCCGCACCAACGAACTCCAGGCCTGGTTCCTGGCGGAGCACCTGGTGGACACACCGCTGGTACGGGTCTGAGCGGAGCGCCGGGCGGCGGGAGCCGTCGGACGGCGGGGCGCCGCGACCGGTGCCCCGTCCCGCCCTCTCCCGCCGCGCTCCCCGGCGCGCGGCCGCCACCTCCTCATGACCGCCGTCGTACACCGCACCGGACCGGCGGGCCCGACCAAGGACGAGCGAACGTGCACGAGACTCCCGAGAGGCCCCCCGACGGCCAGCGCCCGCCCCCGGCACGGGAAGGGGCCTGGACGCGGTTCCGCGCGGGTCCGTGGTGGCCGGCCAGTGTGCTGGTGCTGATCCTGGCGGCGGCGGCCGGCCTGTTCGCCGGGTCGTACACGTACACCATGGCCAACCCGACCCCGCACCAGCTCCCCACGGCCGTCGTCGGCTCGTACGAGGAGGGACGGGGGAAGGCGTTCCTGGAGGGGCTGGGCAAGGCCCTCAACTCCTCGGTCCACACCCACACCTACGACTCGCGGGCGGCGGCCGTGGAAGCCGTCGAGGAACAGTCCGTCTTCGCCGTCTTCGAGCTGCGCGACAACGGCCGGCAGGTGCGGCTGGACGTCTCCTCGGCCTCGGGCGCCTCGGTGGCGGAACTGCTGGAGCAGGCGGCCCCGGCGGTCGGGAAGGCCACCGGCGTGACGGTCACCGTGCGGGACATCAATCCGCTCCAGGACGGTGACCCGCGCGGTCTGGCGATCTTCTACATCTCGCTCGCGGCGGTGATCATCGGCTTCGTCGGCGCGATCCAGCTCAGTGTGCACGCCCGCGCGCTCACCCCGCTGGAACGGATCGGCTTCACCCTCGCCTACGCGCTGCTCGGCGGGTTCGCCATCGCGGCGGTCGTCGACTGGCTGCTGGGCTCGCTCGACCTGCCGTTCGTGGAGTCCTGGCTGATCCTCGCGTTCACGATGTTCGCCAGCGGGATGACGTTCACCATGTTCAACACCCTGGTCGGCCGCTGGGCGATGCTCCCGACCTGGGGGGTCATGATCCTGCTGGGCAACCCGTCGTCCGGCGGCGCGGTGTCCTGGCCGCTGCTGCCGTCCGCGCTGGGCGTGATCGGCCAGTGGCTGCCGCCGGGCGCCTCGGTCAACGCCCAGCACACCGCAGTGTACTTCGCGGGGCACCAGCACGCGTTCCCGTTCCTGGTGCTGGCCGGGTGGGCGCTGGTGTCGTGCGCGGTGTTCTGGATCTGGCGGCACCGCCACCCGGGCGGGCGGGACAAGAGCCCGCCGGAACTCGCGCCCCCCGCCTCCCCCTGAGGGGGGCGCCCACCGGGACGCGTCAGTCGCCGTCGGCGAGGCGGTTCAGCCACTCCCTGAGCAGATGCCGCTCCGCCTCGCTCAGGGGCGTCCGCTCGGTCAGCGCGGCGCGCAGGGCGCGGGCGGCGCCCGCCGGGCCCGCCTCCCGGACGGCCGGCTTCTCGTGGGTGACGGCGACGACCATGGCCTCGCGCAGGGCGGTCAGCAGGGCCGGATCACGCCGGTCCTCGGGCAGCGACAGCCAGGTGAGCACCGCGCCGCGTGCCGTGGCGTGGATGATCTGCGCCGCGAGCCGCTCGTCGACGCGCAGCCAGCCACCGGCGGCGAGCCGCCGGACGCGGCCCATCAGGATCTCCATGCCGGCCGCGAAAGCGGGCGAGGCGGTCCTGGCCGGCTCGGCGTACATCAGCGTGAACAGCGCGGGGTTGGCCAGCCCGAACTCGGCCGCGACGTCCCAGCCCGCCCGCAGGTCCTCGATGGGGTCCTCGGGGTCGGGATCGACACGCTTGGTGGCGAGGAACGCGGTGAAGCCGTACTCGGCCACCGCGTCGAGCAGCCCGTCCTTGTCGCCGAACAGCCGGTAGATGGCCGGCGGCTGGAGGCCCGCCGCGTCGGCGACCGCGCGGGTGGTGACCGCGTCGCGCCCGCCGCGCGTCAGCAGGTCGATGGCGGCCTCGATGACCCGCTGCCGGGTCTGCTCCCGTGATGACATGAATCAATGATACGGCACCTATGGTTCCGCCGTTAATATCGGTGTTATCGTCTTTGCGTTTCCACTGGAACCACGGTCTCTTCATCACTGGAGCGCATCATGATCATCGTCACTGGAGCCACCGGCCTGCTGGGCCGCCGTATCGTCGAGCGGCTGCTCACCCGCGTACCCGCCGACCGGGTCGGCGTCAGCGTGCGCGACCCGCGCAAGGCGCGGGCGTTCGCCGACCGCGGCGTACGGGTACGGCAGGGCGACTTCGCCGACGTCGCCGGTCTCGCCCACGCCTTCGAGGGCGCCTCGCAGGTGCTCGTCGTCTCCGTCGACAAGATGGGCGAGGAGTGCGTCAAGCAGCACCGGGTGGCGATCGACGCCGCGGTCGCGGCGGGCGCCCGCCGCATCCTGTACACCAGCCAGATGGGGGCGAGCCCGTCCTCGCGCTTCCAGGCGTGCGTCGACCACGCCGCCACCGAGGAGGCCCTGCGCGCCGCCGGAGTGCCGTTCACCTCGCTGCGCAACGGCTTCTACGCCGCCAGCGCGGCGCATTTCATCGGCCAGGCGGTGGAGTCCGGCCGGCTCGTGCTCCCCGCCGACGGGCCGTTCAGCTGGACCGCGCACGCCGACCTCGCCGAGGCGGCGGCCGCCGTCCTGGCCGACGAGGGCCGCTTCGAGGGCCCCACGCCGCCGCTCACGGGGGCGCGGGCGCTCACCTTCGAGGACCTCGCCGCGCTCACCACCGAGATCACGGGCCGCGCCCTCACCAGGATCACCGTGCCGGACGACGAATGGCTCGCGGAGGTGACGGGGCACGGCATGCCCGCCACCGTGGCGCGGCAGTTGCTGGGCATCTTCGCCGCCGCGCGCGAGGGCGAGTTCGCCACCGTCGACCCGACGCTGGCCGCCTTGACCGGCCGGGAACCCGTCTCCGTCGAGACGGTGCTCCGCGAGCACCTGGCCGGCCACTGAACGACGTGGGCGGAGTGAGGCACGCGAGCCGCCGAGCCCGTCCGCGTGCCCCGCACGCGCGAGGCCCGGAGGCTGTCCTCCGGCCTCGCGCACACCGGTCCCTCAGCCGAGCGGCACCGTCACCTCACCCGCGCCCTCGGCGCTCGCCCCGCCGGCGACCCGCACCGTGAACGCCCGCTGGGTCCCCTCCGCGCTCACCCGCAGCACATCACCGTCCCGCCGCACCCGGAACGTCGCCGCCGGCGCGCCCGCCGCGTCCGGCACGACGGCCTCGGCCGCGTAGTCCAGGGACGCGGACGGGTGGACGAGCAGCGTCGGCGCGTCCAGCCAGTCGCCGTCGGGCCGCCGGTCGTCGGAGGCCAGCGGCAGCACGGCGCCCTCACGGACGTACAGCGGGAGGCTGTCGTAGCCGTGGCGTTCGGTGCGCCAGGCCGGGCCGGTGACCTGTTCGCCGCTGAGCAGGTGCGTCCAGGTGCCCTCGGGGAGGTAGACCTCCACCTCGCCGTCCTCGGTGAAGACCGGGGCGACGAGCAGGTCGGGGCCGAGCATGTACTGGCGGTCCAGCGGGCGGCAGGCCGGGTCGCCGGGGAACTCCAGGACCATCGGGCGCATCATCGGCACGCCGGTGCGGTGGGCCTCGGCGGCGGCGCCGTAGAGGTAGGGCATCAGACGGTGCTTGAGGAGGGTGAAGCGGCGGGCGACGTCGACCGCCTCGTCGCCGAACTCCCACGGCACCCGGTACGACGAGGAGCCGTGCAGCCGGCTGTGCGAGGAGAGCAGGCCGAAAGCGAGCCAGCGCTTGAAGACGGCCGGGTCGGGGGTGCCCTCGAAGCCGCCGATGTCGTGGCTCCAAAAGCCGAAGCCGGACAGCGACAGGGACAGACCGCCGCGCAGGGACTCGGCCATGGCACCGAAGGAGGACCAGCAGTCGCCGCCCCAGTGCACGGGGAACTGCTGGCCGCCCGCGGTCGCGGACCGGGCGAACAGGACGGCCTCGCCCTGGCCGCGCTCCTTCTCCAGGAGTTCGAAGACGGTCTGGTTGTAGAGCTGGGTGTAGTAGTTGTGCATCCGCTCCGGGTCGGAGCCGTCGTGCCAGACCACGTCGGTGGGGATGCGCTCGCCGAAGTCGGTCTTGAAGCAGTCCACGCCCTGGTCGAGCAGCGGCTTCAGCTTCGACTGGAACCAGGCGCGGGCGTCGGGGCTGGTGAAGTCGACCAGGCCCATCCCGGCCTGCCACAGGTCCCACTGCCACACGTCGCCGTTGGGCTTCCGTACGAGATGGCCGAGTTCCGCCGCCTCGTCGAACAGCGGGGACTTCTGGGCGATGTAGGGGTTGATCCAGGCGCTGATCCTCAGCCCCTTCTCCTTCAGCCGGGCCAGCATGCCCTCCGGGTCCGGGAAGACGTCCGGGTCCCACTCGAAGTCGCACCACTGGTACTCGCGCATCCAGAAGCAGTCGAAGTGGAAGACGGAGAGCGGGATGCCGCGCTCGGCCATGCCGTCGACGAAGGACGTGACGGTCGCCTCGTCGTAGGACGTGGTGAAGGAGGTGCTCAGCCAGAGGCCGAAGGACCAGACGGGGGGCAGGGCGGGACGGCCGGTGAGGGCCGTGTAGCGGGACAGGACCTCCTTCGGGGTGGGGCCCGCGACGACGTAGTACTCCAGCGTCTGGTCCTCCACGCTGAACTGCACCTGGCCGACGGACTCCGAGCCGATCTCGAAGGAGACCGCGCCGGGGTGGTTGACGAAGACGCCGTAGCCGCGTGAGGAGAGGTAGAACGGGATGTTCTTGTACGCCTGCTCGCTGCTGGTGCCGCCGTCGGCCTGCCAGACGTCGACGACCTGGCCGTTCTTCACGAACGGGGTGAAGCGCTCGCCGAGCCCGTAGATCTGCTCGCCGACGCCGAGCGCGAGGCGGCTGAGCATGTGGTGGGCGCCCTCGCCGGTGGTGGCGTACGCGGTGCTCTTGGCGTCCGCCCGGGTCAGCTCCCGTCCGTCCGCGTCGTGGAAGGTGAGCCCCCAGGGGCCGGAGCGGTCCAGGCGCAGGGTGAGCGGGCCGCTGGTCAGCTCGGTGACCGGGCCGTCCTGACGGACCTCGCCGGCGCCGTCCGGTGCCTCGGTGAGCGCGAAGTCGGGGCCCGGGTGCCGCTTGCCCGCGTGGTGGGTGACCCGGACGCCGATGACGCCCTCGGCCGGCGAGAAGCAGTCGACGGTGATGAGCGGGGCATTGAGTGTGTCGCCCCGGCGTGTCACCTTCTTCACGGCGGCATGGGCGGTGAAGCGCTTCGACTGGGCGCGGACATCGCGTACTTCGGTGGCGTACGAGAGGTGCACGCCCTCGCGGACGAGCCAGAAGCCGTCGGTGAACTTCATGATCTTCCTCGGGTGGGGCGAGAGCGGTCGGATAGCGGTGCGTGACGTCTCAGGAGCGTTTTGATCGTACACAAAACAAATCGGCGCGGAAGGGCTCAGGTCCAGCTTTTCGGCCTCTGAACTGCCCGGATAACCGAAGAGAACGGCGCACTCACGGAGCGGAGGGTTTCCTTCGGGTCTAGCGCGGAAGCTGCTCCGTGACGTATTAGTCATGCCATCAAACAAAACCGTCCGGCGTGGGAGCCGACGGTACGACAGCAAGGGCCGCACGATGTCGAAGCGCTTCAACCCCACTCCCGAGGACAGGTTCACGTTCGGTCTGTGGACCGTTGGCTGGCAGGGCAGGGACCCGTTCGGGGACGCGACCCGGCCGGAGCTGGATCCGGTCGAGTCGGTGCGGCGTCT
>NZ_JBIVWS010000037.1:0-51811 GCF_044768905.1 Streptomyces sp. NPDC090994 | reverse complement strand
CGGAGAAGAGGATCACCGGCCGTTCGAACTCGCCCGCGACCTCGCGGAAGATGTGCACCGCCTCGGACTCCAGCGCGTCCAGGTGCGAGAGGGCGTACGGGCTGTCCGTGCCCTCCTCGGCGGTCGCGACGGTCGTCGTCATGCCAGTCCCCTTTCGCTGAGCAGGGCGTGCACCGCCGCCGCGGACTCCTGCACGGTCTGGTCCTGCGACTCGATGCGCAGATCGGGAGCGACGGGCTCCTCGTACGGGTCGTCGACCCCGGTCAGCCCGGTCAGCTCACCCGCCGCCTGCTTGGCGTACAGCCCCTTCACGTCCCGCTCGCTGCACACCTCGACCGGGGTCGCGACGTGCACCTCCAGGTACGCGGTGCCGTTCTCCTGATGGCGCTTGCGCACCGCGTCGCGGCTGTCCGCGTACGGGGCGATGACCGGGACGAGGGCCAGGACGCCGTTGCGGGCGAGCAGCTCGGCGACGAAGCCGATGCGCTGCACGTTGGTGTGCCGGTCCTCGCGGCTGAAGCCGAGGCCCGCCGAGATGAACTCGCGGATCTCGTCGCCGTCGAGCACCTCGACGCCGTGGCCCTCGGCGCGCAGCCGGCCGGCCAGTTCGTGGGCGATGGTGGTCTTGCCGGCGCTCGGCAGACCCGTGAGCCAGACGGTGGCTCCGGTCGTCACTGGGGACTCCTCCATGATCGTGGTCATCCGTGCAGCCCGCACTCGGTCTTCGCGCGGCCCGCCCAGCGGCCGGCGCGCGCGTCCTCGCCCTCCAGCACCCGGCGGGTGCAGGGGGCGCAGCCGACGGAGGCGTAGCCGTCCATCAGCAGGGGGTTGGTGAGGACGCCGTGCTCGGCGACATAGGCGTCCACGTCGTCCTGGGTCCAGCGGGCGATGGGGGAGACCTTGACCTTCCGCCGCTTCTCGTCCCAGCCGACGACCGGGGTGCCGGCCCGGGTCGGGGACTCGTCGCGGCGCAGCCCCGTCGCCCAGGCCACGTAGTTCGTCAGGCCCTCTTCCAGCGGCTTGACCTTGCGCAGGGCGCAGCACAGGTCGGGGTCGCGGTCGTGCAGCTTCGGGCCGTACTCGGCGTCCTGCTCGGCGACGGTCTGCCGGGGCGTGAGGGTGATGACGTTGACGTCCATCACCGCCTCCACCGCGTCCCGGGTCCCGATCGTCTCGGGGAAGTGGTAGCCGGTGTCGAGGAACACCACGTCGACGCCGGGCATCGCGCGGGAGGCGAGGTGGGCGACCACCGCGTCCTCCATGGAGGAGGTCACACAGAACCGCTTGCCGAACGTGTCCACGGCCCACTGGAGGATCTCCAGCGCGGAGGCGTCCTCCAGCTCGCGGCCCGCCCGCTCGGCGAGCGCCTTGAGATCCTCGGCCGTACGCTCTTCCTGTATCGCCGTCATATCGCTTCCCCTCCCGAGGGGTCGGGCCGAAGCCCCCGGGCCAGCAGCCCGAGGAACTTCAGCTGGAAGGCGCGGTTGCACGCCGCGCATTCCCAGGCGCCGTGGCCTTCTTCGTGGGGCCGAAGGTCCTCGTCGCCGCAGTAAGGGCAGTAGAAGGGAGCGGCGCGCTCGCTCATTTCAGGGCCTCCTCGGAGGCACGCGCCGCCCAGGTGGCGAACCGCTCGCCGGCTTCCCGCTCGGCCTGGTAGCGCTTGAGCACGCGCTCGATGTAGTCGGGCAGCTCGTCCGAGGTGACCTTCAGGCCGCGCACCTTGCGGCCGAAGCCGGGCTCCAGACCGAGGGCGCCGCCCAGGTGGACCTGGTAGCCCTCGACCTGCTCGCCCGCGTCGTTGACGACGAGCTGCCCCTTGAGACCGATGTCCGCCACCTGGATACGGGCGCAGGCGTTGGGACAGCCGTTGAGGTTGATGGTGAGCGGCTCGTCGAACTCGGGCAGGCGGCGCTCCAGTTCGTCGATGAGCTGGGAGCCGCGCGCCTTGGTCTCGACGATGGCCAGCTTGCAGAACTCGATGCCGGTGCAGGCCATGGTGCCGCGCCGGAACGTGGACGGCCGGGCGGTCAGGTCCAGCGCCTCCAGCGACTCGACCAGCGACTCGACCTGCCCCTCCTCGACATCGAGGACGATCATCTTCTGCTCGACGGTGGTGCGCACCCGGCCCGAGCCGTGCGCCTCCGCCACGTCCGCGATCTTGGTCAGGGTGGTGCCGTCGACCCGGCCGACGCGCGGCGCGAAGCCGACGTAGTAGCGGCCGTCCTTCTGCCGGTGCACCCCGATGTGGTCGCGCCAGCGGGCCACCGGCTCGTCCGGCGCGGGACCGTCGGTCAGCTTCCGCTTCAGGTACTCGTCCTCCAGCACCTGCCGGAACTTCTCCGGGCCCCAGTCGGCGACCAGGAACTTCAGCCGGGCGCGGTTGCGCAGCCGCCGGTAGCCGTAGTCGCGGAAGATCGAGATGACGCCCTCGTAGACGTCGGGCACGTCCTTGATCGGCACCCAGGCGTTCAGCCGCACGCCCAGCTTGGGGTTGGTGGACAGACCGCCGCCGACCCACAGGTCGAAGCCCGGGCCGTGCTCGGGGTGGCGGACGCCGACGAACGCCACGTCGTTGATCTCGTGCACTACGTCCAGGACCGGCGAGCCGGAGATCGCGGTCTTGAACTTCCGGGGAAGGTTCGAGTACGCCGGGTTGCCCAGGACCCGGCGCTTCATCTCCTCCAGGGCCGGCGTCCCGTCGATGATCTCGTCCTCGGCGATGCCCGCGACGGGGGAGCCGATCATCACGCGGGGCGTGTCGCCGCACGCGGTGACCGTGGACAGGCCGACGCCCTCCAGCCGCTCCCATATCGCCGGCACGTCCTCGATCCGGATCCAGTGGTACTGGACGTTCTGCCGGTCGGTGATGTCGGCCGTGCCGCGGGCGAACTCCTGCGAGATCTCGCCGATCACGCGGAGCTGCTGAGTCGTGAGCGCACCGCCGTCGATGCGGACGCGCAGCATGAAGTACTCGTCGTCCAGCTCCTCCGGCTCCAGGACGGCCGTCTTGCCGCCGTCGATGCCGGGGCGGCGCTGGGTGTACAGCCCCCACCAGCGCATCCGGCCGCGCAGATCGTTGGGGTCGATCGAGTCGAAGCCCCGCTTGGAGTAGACCGTCTCAATCCGTGTCCGGACATTGAGACCGTCGTCGTCCTTCTTGAACTGTTCGTTGCCGTTGAGCGGGGTGAAGTGACCCGCGGCCCACTGACCCTCACCGCGGTGACGGCTCACCTTGCGGCGGGGAGTCGTGGCGGCAGGCTCGGGCGGGGTGGCGGCCATCGTGGACACGTCCTTCAGACAGGCGGAATACGGCACTGACCTGCGCGGCGGGCGCATGGGCATACGGGCGCGACGTCGCGCGGGGAATTCAGGCGAAGGGAGAGACCGGTGCTGCTGGGGTAGCTCTCAGCGCGCCGGACAGATGGCGCTGGACATGCGGCCGAGGTCGACGTGGCGTCGACTCACCAAGGCAATTCCAGTTCCAGGCATGACGGAAGCGTGGCACGGCGTTCTGGACACAGTCCAGCTTCATCCGAAATGTGGACACCATTGTCTCGTACAGTGAGACAATGGTGTTGTTGGTCACATGGGCCGGTTCCGGCCGTTTCGACGCAGGTCAGGAGGGGAAAGCGCCGGGCCACGGCCCCGGGGAGGACACCTCGGCCTCCTCCTCGACCTTGGTGTCGAACAGCCGGAAGCCCCGCCGCTGGTAGTTGTCCATCGCGTGCTCGCCGTCCTTGCTGCACGTGTGCAGCCACACCCGCTTGGTCGGCGGCAGCCCCGGCCGGCGCTCGGCGAGGTCCCAGGCGCGGGCGGTGGCGTACGACAGCAGGTACCCGCCGATACGGCGGCCCCGGAAGGCCGGGATCAGGCCGAAGTACTCGATCTCCACCGTGCCGTCGTCCCCGGCGGCCAGTTCCGCGTACCCGGCGGGCGTGCCGCTCTCGTAGGCGACCCAGGTCTCCACGCCCGGCCGGGCCAGGTGCTCCTGCCAGCGCGCGTACGTCCACTCCAGCCGGTCGGTCCAGCGGACGTCACCGCCCACCGCCGTGTAGAGGAAGCGGCTGAACTCGGGGGAGGGCACCTCGGCGCGGACGACACGGACGTCCCCCTCCGGGGCGTCGGACGGGAGCAGGTCGGACGGCGCCGTCTGCTCCAGGGACCAGGTGGTCACGGGGATGGTGGTCATGCCGGTCAGAAAATCATCCGGCGGGGGCCGCTGTCGACGGCGGCCGGCTACCCCAGTGCGCCGTCGACCGCGTCCAGGGGCAGCGCGAACAGGGTCCGGCCCGACTGCGACCACACCTCGCCGGTGCGGGGCGAGTACGCAAGCGAGCCCGGCTCACCGCTCCAGCACAGGTGCGAGCGGTCGGCGCCGCACTCGGTGGCCCGGGCTCCGTCCAGGTCCGTCCGCCACAGCGTGCCGCGCCCGTCCGGGCTGCCGGCGGTGCCGCCCAGGTACCACTCGGTGCGGTCGGTGCCGGCCGCGCGGTGGGACAGCACGCCGCGGATGCCGCGCGCCCCGGTCTCGTACACCTCGCGCGCCCCGGCCCGGCCGGTGGGGTCGGTGGCGGGCAGGCCGGTGCGGCCGGGTTCGGTGCTGAGGGAGTAGCGCCACAGCCGGGAGGGGCGGTCGTCGTCCACGGGCACGGACTCGCCCGCGACGAGACTGTCGGGTGTGGTGCCCCGGTCCAGGGACAGGACGTCGGGGCGGCCCGCGCCGGGGCTGTCGTCCGCCTCGTAGGAGGCGACGGCGGGCAGTACGTAGCGGTGGCCGCCGGCCGACCAGCCGCCGGTCACCCGGCCGACGGTGCCGGTGTCGGCGGTGGTCCGCTGGATGCGGTCCAGGTCGTAGGCGTAGAGCGCGTTGCGGTCCCCGGCGCCGGCGGTGACCAGCAGCTTGTCCCGGTACCAGACCATGCCGGAGACGGGCGAGGCCAGCGGCCGGTAGTCCCGGCCGCCGTCGACCGGGAGGACCAGCAGGACCGAGGTGTAGCGCGGCCGGCCGGTGCCGTCGGCGTCGACGAAGGAGACCCGGGTCATGCGGCGCCCGGTGGCCGTGTCGTCGCGGGACCAGGCCGACAGGATGACCTGGTCGGCGCCCCAGTGCCCGGCGTCGTCCGCGCCGGCCGAGGTGGTCACGGCGCCCGGGGACCAGCCGCTGGTGTCGGCGTCGTCCCAGCAGTAGGCGCGGGAGGCCGCGGGGGCTATCGGCAGGGACTCGCGCTCGGCCTCCGAACAGTCGTCCGTGGGGCGCAGGGTGCGGTCGGCGGAGGCCAGGACGGTACGGACGTCCACCGGGGAGCCCATCGACGCGGACAGCCGGCCCAGCCAGCGGCGGGGCACCTGGCGCTCGGTCAGCCCGAGCCGGGTGGCGTCGGCGGACGCCGTGAGCCGCTTCAGCCCGCCGGGGCCGTCGGCGACCTCGGCCTGTGAAGCGCTGATCATCGTGGCGGCGGCCGTCAGCGCCAGGGCGGCGCCGGTCAGGGTCGCGCGCAGTGCTCTGTTCCGCCTGCGCCGGCGGTGTCTGCCGCGATGCGTCATGAAACCTCCACAGGCAGCGGACCAACTACGCCCGATGAGTCGATCGTTGACTCTACGGCAGACGGGCTCTTCCGTGGACGCGGGTCCCGTAAAAGAGTGGAAGAAACCCCACTCGTACCCCTGGTGCCCACCATTCGGTCACACTCGCCCGCGGGCGGGCGCTGCTCGCGGTCCGCGGCCGGCGCCGCCGAACGGGACTGCGCGCGCACCCGGGTGGGTCGTACCGCCACCACCGGCACGGACGGGCCACGCCGCCGCCACGCCGTCGGCGCCGGGTCCACGGCCGGGCCGGCGCCGTCCCCGTCAGCGGACCGTCGCCGCGCGGCGGTGCTCCGCCACCGCCGGGGCCGTCGAGTGGGGCAGCAGGTCGCGGGGGTCGTCGGGGAGGAGGACCTCCACCTCGGCGTCGTCGCAGAAACGATACGGCCGATGGGCCAGCAGGCCCCCGAGGTAGCGCCGGACGCGGGACAGTTCGGCCCGGACGGTCACCGTGCGGGCCGGGTCGCCGAACATGTCCTCGGCCAGGCCCGCGGCGCTGCGGCCGCGGCGGTGGACGGCGAGCAGGTAGAGCAGTTCGGCGTGCCGGGGGCTCAGTTCGTGGATCCAGGAGCCCGTGTCGCTCCGTACCCGCATCGACCAGCGCCGCGGCTGTCCGAGGTCCAGCACGATCCGGGTGGCCTCCCGCGGCGCCGGTTCCTCGACGGTCCGCACCAGCCAGCCGTCGGCCAGCGGCTCCACCGCGCACGCCCCGAGCGACGGCAGGGACAGCACCCCCGCCGACACGGACTTCGGCAGGGCGACCCGCTCCGTGTACGGCACCCCGGTCACCGCGGCGGTCCACCCGTCCCGGTCCACCACCAGGGCCCGCCCGTCGATCCGGGCGAGCACCGGCGCCGCCACCGCGCGCAGCCGTTCCAGCGACCGTACGTGCAGCTCGCGCAGCCGGGCCTCGGCGAGCTTGGCCACCGCGCCGACCCAGGCGAGGGTCGCCGGATGCATCGTCGCCAGCGGCCCGCTGACGTCGACCACCCCGAGCAGCCGCCCGTCGCGCGGGTCGGTGATGGGCGCCCCGGCGCACGTCCAGGTGGCGTGCGAGCGGACGAAGTGCTCGGCGGCGAAGACCTGTACGGGCCGCCGGACGACCGCCGGGGTGCCGATGCCGTTGGTCCCGACCACGTCCTCCCGCCAGTCCGCGCCGAGTTCGAACCCGAGTCCGTCGGCCTTGCGCAGCACCTGCGGACTGCCCTCCCGCCACAGCACCCGGCCCTCGTCGTCCGCGACCACCATGATGTGGTGGGCGACGTCCACGGCGGACAGGAGCCCTTCGCGCAGCACCGGCAGCACGTGCCGCAGCGCCGACGCCTCCCGCCGCCGTTCCACCTCCTCGCGGGAGAGCAGCCCGGCCCGGACGTCGTGGTCCGGGTCGACCCCGCTGCGCAGCAGCCGCTCCCAGGACCGCTCGATCACCGGCCGCGGAGCCGCCGGGGCCCGCCCGCCGGCGAGCCGGGCGGAACGGACCGCGTCCAGCATCCGTGCCGCGTGCGTCACGTCCACGGCCGCCACCTGCGTCACGTCCATCGGCGAGAGCGTCACCGGCCTGAGTCCCCCCTCCGTGAGATGGGATCGCACATCGTCTGGCGTACGCGTCTCATTCTCACCGCTTGCCCCGGCACGGGAGACACAGTCCGCACACAGTGCACAGCGAAGTTGCAACCCCTTGCAACCCTGGTGGAGCGCCGCGCGGTGCCCCAGACTTGACCTCGCGTCGCCCCGAGCGACGCACGCCCGCCTGAAACGGGCCAGTGTGCGGGGGGTGGTGCCGTGTCGGCGCAGCACCACCCCCCGTATCACCCCCGGTACCACCCCCGTGCGCCCCGCGCCACCGTCCGGATCAAGCCACCGGGCGCGCCCGCTCCACGACGGACGCCAGATCGAGGGTGGCGGGCAGGGTGCCGAAGGCCGCGCCCCCGTCGCCGCCCAGCCGCGCGGCGCAGAACGCGTCGGCCACCTCCGGGGGCGCGTGGCGGACCAGCAGCGCCCCCTGGAGCACCAGCGCCAGCCGTTCCGTCAGCCGTCGCGCCCGGGCCTCGGCGTGCGCCAGGTCCGCCAGTTCGGTCAGCAGGTCCCGGATCGCCGCGTCCAGCCGGTGATCGGCGCCGCGCGCCCGGCCGACCTCGGTCAGATACGCGTCCAGCGCCGCCGGCTCCCGCTGGAGCGCCCGCAGCACGTCCAGCGCCTGGACGTTGCCCGCGCCCTCCCAGATCGAGTTCAGCGGCGACTCCCGCACCAGCCGGGGCATCCCGGACTCCTCGACGTACCCGTTGCCGCCCAGGCACTCGGCCGCCTCCACCGCCACCGGCGCGCACCGCTTGGTCACCCAGTACTTGGCGGCCGGCACCGCGATCCGCAGGAAGGCCCGCTCCGCGTCACCGCCGTCGTCGTACGCCGCCGCCAGCCGCAGCCCCAGCGTCGTCGCCGCCTCCGACTCGATCGCGAGGTCCGCCAGGACGTTGCGCATCAGCGGCTGGTCGGCCAGCTTCGCGCCGAACGCCTCCCGGTACCCGGCGTGGTGCACGGCCTGCGCCACCGCCTGCCGCATCAGCCCCGCCGAGCCCAGTACGCAGTCCAGCCGGGTCGCCGCCACCATCCCGATGATGACGCGCACCCCGTGGCCCTCCTCGCCGACCCGGCGCGCCCAGGTCCCGGCGAACTCGACCTCGGCGGAGGCGTTGGACCGGTTGCCCAGCTTGTCCTTCAGCCGCTGGATCAGGAACACGTTGCGGGTGCCGTCCGCCAGCACCCGCGGCACCAGGAAGCAGGTCAGCCCCGCCGGGGCCTGGGCCAGCACCAGGAAGGCGTCCGACATCGGCGCCGAGCAGAACCACTTGTGTCCCGTCAGCTCGTACGTGCCCTCCTCGGCCAGCGGCCGCGCGGCGGTCGTGTTCGCCCGCACGTCGCTGCCGCCCTGCTTCTCCGTCATCCCCATCCCGAACAGCACGCCGGCCTTCAGGTGGGCCGGCCGCAGCTCACGGTCGTAGATCGTGGAGGTCAGCCGCGGCTCCCACTCGGCGGCGAGGGCGGGGTCGGCGCGCAGCGCGGGCACCGCCGCGTGCGTCATCGACAGCGGACAACCGTTGCCCGCCTCGACCTGCGTCCACATCAGGAACGCGGCGGCCCGCCGTACGTGCCCGCCCGGCCGGGACCAGGCGGCGGTCAGCCCCGCCGCGACGCCCTTGCCGAGGAGCCGGTGCCAGGCCGGATGGAAGTCGACCTCGTCGAGCCGGTTCCCGTACCGGTCGTGGGTGCGCAGGACGGGCGGGTTCGCGTTGGCCTGCGCACCCCACTCCTGCGCCTGCGCCGACCCGCAGCTGCGGCCCAGGCCGGACAGTTCCGCCCGCGCCTCCTCCGCCA
Source organism: Streptomyces sp. NPDC090994 (assembly GCF_044768905.1). Lineage (NCBI taxonomy): Bacteria > Bacillati > Actinomycetota > Actinomycetes > Kitasatosporales > Streptomycetaceae > Streptomyces > Streptomyces sp. NPDC090994. The sequence goes on along the minus strand of NZ_JBIVWS010000037.1, from coordinate 42,856 downwards.
GGTCCGGCGCCAGATGCCGCTCGACCGCCGCCGCGAGGGCCCGGTCGGCGGTGAAGACGTCGTACCCGACCAGGGGCGGGGCCTGGTTCGTCACGGTGTGGGTGCTGCCTGTCATGGGGGCAACCTACCCGGGACCCGGCGCCGGTACCGCGCTCCCGTGGCCGGGCTCCCCGTCGAGGGGACCCGGTGCCGGGGCCGATGCTTTCCGGTCAACGCGGACATGCCAGGCCGGTCCGGGCCGGTGTCCGCCGTGCCACGGGCCACCGCGGGTGAGAGGCGCCGGTCACGGCGGATACCTTTAGGTCGTGCAGCCAGCAAGTGAACCCCCCGAGCGGCCGTCCGGACGGCTCCATCGCGCCCGCGCCCTCTACCGCAACGTCTCCAAGCGCAGGACCGCCTGGCTGCTCCTCAAGGACACCGTCAACTCCTGCATGGAGTACCGCATCCTGGGACTGGCCGCCGAGGCCGCGTTCTTCACCCTGCTGTCGGTGCCGCCCCTGCTGCTCAGCCTCCTCGGCCTGCTCGGCTACGTGGACCTGTGGATCGGCGCGGACACCACCGACAGCCTGCGCACCAACATCCTGGACGCCTCCCGCGCGGTCCTGTCCGAGCGGGGCGTCAAGGAGATCACCGAGCCGATCCTGGAGGACGTGATGAAGGGCGGCCGGCCCGACGTCATCTCCCTCGGCTTCCTGCTGGCGCTCTGGTCGGGCTCCCGCGCGGTGAACGTCTTCATCGACACCATCACCGTGATGTACGGCCTCGACGGCGTCCGGGGCATCGTCAAGACCCGGCTGCTCGCCTTCGGCCTGTTCATCGTGGCGCTGCTGATCGGCTCGGTCGCGCTGCCGCTGATGGTGGCGGGCCCGGACGCGGTGGTGCGGATCGTGCCGTGGTCGACGACGGTCGTGCAGGTGCTGTACTGGCCGGTCGTCCTCGTCCTGTCGGTCGCCTTCCTGACCACGCTGTACCACGTGTCGGTGCCGGTGCGCTCGCCCTGGATCGAGGACGTCCCCGGCGCGCTGGTCGCCCTCGCCATGTGGGTGTTCGGCAGCTTCCTGCTGCGGATCTACCTCACCAGCACCGTCGAGGGCCCCACCATCTACGGCTCGCTCGCCGCGCCGGTCGCCGTGCTGCTGTGGATCGGCGTGTCCGCGTTCGCGGTGCTGGTCGGGGCGGCGGTCAACGCGGCCATCGACCGGGTCTGGCCGGCCGCCGCCACCGCCGCCGCCCGCGAGGCCAACGAGCGGGTCCGCCAGGCGCAGGTCGCCGAGTACGTCGCCCGCACCGCCGCGCAGGGTGAGGCCGACCCCGACATGCCCTCCGAGTTCCCCGAACGCTGGTCCCGCTTCCTGCCCCCGGAGGACGTCACCTCCCGCCTGCGCACCCACGCGAAGTCGACGCCGCGGGGGGAGGAGGGGCCGGGACCGCGGGGCAGGGAGGACTGACCCCTCGCGCGCCCGGGGCTCCCCCTTGCCGGACGCCCGCCGCTGCCGCCTCCCGCGCGTACCGCGCGAAGTCCCGCGGCTCCCGCCCCGGCACCCGCGGTACGGCGGGCACCCCGTCGCCGCGGCGTCGCGCTGTCCACCGCCTTCGAACGGGTCTACGGCGTCAGCCCCGGGACCACCGGACGAGACCGACACGGCGACGTAGCCTGGCCCCCGTGTACACCGAACGGCCGTCCCGACTGCCCGGCGCGGTGGTGTGGACCAGCACCCCGGACGGCACCGGACGCGTGCTGCCCGACGGCTGCATGGACCTGCTCTGGCACGACGGACGCCTGCTGGTGGCCGGCCCCGACACCCGCGCCCACGTCCCCGGGGCGACCGGCGACCGGTGGGCGGGCATCCGCTTCCATCCGGGCACGGCGCCGGCCCTCCTGGGCGTACCGGCCCACGCGCTGCGCGACCGGCGCGTGCCGCTCGCGGACCTCTGGCCGGCCGCCGCGTCCCGCCGCCTCACCGCCCGGGTGAACGCGGCGGCGGACCCGGCGCGCGGCCTGGAGGAGGCGGCACTGTCCCGGGCGGCGGACACCGGCCCGCCCGACCCGCTCCTGCTGCGGATCGTGGCCGCCCTGGACGCGGGCCGCCCGGTGGCCCGTACCGCCGACGACCTCGGCATCGGCACCCGCCAGTTGCACCGCCGCTCGCTGGCCGCCTTCGGCTACGGCCCGAAGACCCTGGCCCGCGTCCTGCGCCTGCGCCGCGCCCTCGCCCTGGCCCGGACCGGCGTCCCCCTCGCGGAGACGGCCGCCCGGACCGGCTACGCCGACCAGGCCCACCTCGCCCGGGACGTACGGGAACTGACGGGCCTGCCCCCGACGGAGCTACTGGGCGGCGGCGCCGGGTAGCGCGGCGAACAGGTCCACGCCGTTGCCGTCCGGATCGTGCACGACGGCGTACCGCTGCCCCCAGACCGCGTCCCACGGCTTCAGCTCCCCGTGACACCCGTCGCGGACCAGCTCCTCGTACAGCGCGTCCACCTCCTCCGGCGTCTCGCACCGCAGGGCCAGCGAGGCCCGGCCCCCGCCGGCCGGCGGCCGGAACCCCGGGTGGAAGGAGCGCACGGTCTCCTCGGTGTCGAGCAGCAACCGGATGCCGCCCGGCACCCCGGCCTCGGCGTGCGGCTGCTCCTCGGCACCCTGCGGGAAGGGGAAACCGAGGCGGCGGTAGAAGATCACGGAAGCGGCCATGTCGGAGACGACCAGGCCGACGGCGTCGAATCGTGCGGTCATGCGGTCACCGTAGGCGGCGGCGGGACGGCCGGTCTTGAAGGAATCGGACGGGCGGAGTCACGGGACAGTTCCCGTGCGACAGCCATGTACGCGTGCGCGCGCGTGCGACGGGCCGGATGACGCCGGTCGTCCTACGAGGCAGAAGGGCTCACCCGGAAACGTGAGCGGCACCGGTCCAAGGAGCGGCATGCGACATCGTCCTCCACCTGACGAACACCTCGGACACCGCCTGCGCCCTCAAGGGCTTCCCCGGTGTCGACCTGAAGAACGACGACCGCTCACCTTCGCGGCTGTCGCCATCGCACCGGCATCACTCCCGACACCTCCAGCAACTCGCCCCCTCCCGGAGGGGCGAGGACACCGAATCCACGCCTTCTGCCGTCTGCTTCCAGCCGCACCTCACCGGCGTACCAGGCGCCGGCCTCCAGCGCTTCAGGCCAGTGACGGCGACGCGTCGGTTTCCGGGCGGACAGAAGACCGGTCAGCTCCGCGCCTTCGAGGTAGCGCAACCGGACGGCAACTCCGTTGAGGTCCTTGGTGCCTGAGGCGCGGTGAGCCGCGGGGATGAACTCCCAGGGATGTTGTTCGAGTACCCGCCGGATGCGCTTCAGGGAAGCCATGGCGTCCCGACGCCGATAGACGATCGATAGAAAGTAGACAAAAGAAAGAACAACGAACACTCCGACGACCCGTGACTTGTTCAAGTCGCTCGAGACGTTTCCATGGACCGCGCCGAGAGCAACGAAACACAGGACATACAGGGAGTGCCAAACCCACGTGCGTCTCTTTGCCGCACGTTGCTCCTTCTCCCACGCTGCGCGGGTTTCCGGGTGGTCGAAGGCGCACTTGTACAGCGGGGCCGGTGCAGGCGAGGTGGTCTGATGCGCTTGCGCCATGGTCTCGTCGGAGGGAAGACCCGCACCGCTCTCTGTCACAACTTCTCCTCGCGCGTGATGGGGCCTGTGAGGGCATGTCTCCCAGCGTGATCGGCCTGCCACTCTACTGCTATAAGCTGCCACCCGGATGGACGGAGCTGCCACGGGGGTGCGGGGTGGGTGACCACTTCAAGGTCGATATCGATCAGTTGGACCGATTTGTCAGAACGCTGCAACAGGCGACGAAGGACCTTGATGAAGCCCGTAAGGCGCTTTCTCATGTCCGCAGCGCCGAAATCGGCACCGCGCGACTGGACGAGGCCTGTGACGCGTTCCAGGAGAGATGGAAGTACGGGTCCGAACAGCTGGCCGAGATGATCGGTGCCATCAGTGAGGGCGTGAAGGCCAACAAACTGAGTTATGAAGAGTTCGAGGAGAACTTGGAAAAGACTCTGAAGCAGATGGCGGAGTCGGCCACTTCGGGCGGCGGGGGGAAGAGCTGATGGCGACGAACCCGTATCCGAACCTCGGCTGGAACCCGGTCCCCGGTATTCCCGCGGAGGTCGCCTCGCTGCAGCAGAAGGTGAAGGCCGCGGCGAACGCGCTGGACAGCTCTCACCGCCAGATCGAGAAGCTGCTCGGGGAGAGTGCGCACTGGGAGGGCGACGCGGCCGACGCCTTCCGCGATGCCCTGGACGGTGAACTGCCGACGTACATGCGGAACGCGGCGCGTTCGCTGGACAAGGCCGCCGCGTCGCTCGACACCTGGAACGGCGACCTCTCCGCCCACCGCGACCTGGCGAAGAAGTACGACGAGGAAGCCGGCGAGAAGAAGTCCGCCGCCGAGAAGGCCAAGCAGCACCATGACGACGCCGCCCGGCACCCCGACCTCCAGTTGGCCGGGAAGGAGTTCCCCAGCCGGCAGGAGGCCGACGCCGCGACCGCCCGCCTGCGTGCGGCCGAGCGCTCGCTGAACGAGGCGACCACCCAGCTCGACAACGCCAACCGGGCGTACGAGGACGTGCTCGCCAAGGCCCGCACCCTGGAGGGCGAGAACAAGGACAAGGCCGAAAGCGTCGCCAAGCAGCTCGACGAGGCCGACGACAAGCTGGCGCCCAAGGAGCCGGGGTGGCTGAGCAAGGCCGTCGAGGGCATCGGCGACCTCCTGAAGGACGTGGGCAAGTTCCTTCTGGACCACGCCGGAACGATCGGCGCCATCGCCGGCCTCCTGGCGCTCTTCCCGACCCCTCTCGCTCCCGCCTTCGCCGCCATCGCCATCGTGGCCAGCGCCGCCGCGCTGAGCAAGAACCTCGCCAGCGAGGACTTCCGGGACTCGCTCATGGGTGAGCACGGGTGGAAGGCCGGCCTGACCGCGTGGGGTTCCGTCGTCGGCGACACCCTGGGCGTCGTACCCGGAGTCGGCATGCTGGCCAGGGCGGGAAGCGAGGTGGGCCTGGCGGCGGCGGTGGCCAGAGAGGGCGGCGAAGCCATGTCGCTCGGTTCGAAGGCCACGACGTTCGCCACCGAACTGAAGGCGGTCAACTGGGACCGGGCGGTGGACGTCGCCACCTCTCCCAGCAAGGTGCGCGACTGGGCGTTGAACGGTATCAACGCGACCGCGAACACCGTCTCCTCGGCGGAGACACTCGGAGTGCTCCCGGACGACGGCATCGGCCACGATTCCACCGAAGCCACCAAGGCCGGCGTTGCCCTCTCCGGCGCGGCGGGCACGCTCGGGACCTTCGGCACCGACATCGCTGAACTCGCGGGGAGCATCCGGCTGTGAGCACGGACACGAAGACCAGGCCGATGCCGCAGTTCTGGTACGGCCTCCCTCACGGGTACGCGGAAGTGGACCTCGACCCGACGGAGGAGGGAGTCGCCGAACTGGCCCGACAGCTCAGGCGACTCCCGCCGGAAGCCCGTGCCCGGGCCGACCAGACGTTCCGCCTGTACGCCATGACCGTGCTGCTTCTGCGAAAGCAGCCGGTGGCCGTCTACGCGCTGGGCGTGCACCCCGACGCCGAGGGGGAGCCCGCGTCGTCGGTCCTCACGATCTCCGCCGTTCCCTCCGAGGGGGCGCATCCCCTGCGCGTCCTCGCCGCCATGGTGACCGACAGCGCGGGCGGCGATGAGATCGACGGTATGCGCCCTGTCGAACTGCCCGCAGGCGTCGGCTTCCTGACCGAGCGGGTACGCAAGACGCCGGCGCCCGGTGCCCCGCCCGCGGGCCGGGAAGAACCCTTGGAGGGCACTGTCTGGCAGGGAACGGTGGCGGTACCGGAGCCCCGTACGTCGTCGATCGTCGTCGTGCAACTGGTGACCTCGTCGGTCGGACTCGCCGACGACTACCGTGCGGTGCTCCTCGGTACGGCCCGCACGCTGTCGTTCACGGATCCGGCGGCAGGCGAGGGGCGAGGCTCCGAGAGGGCTTCCGGCTCCGCCGCGCGGGCCATGGAGTCGGACTTCGGCTGACCGGGCCGCCGCGGCTCACCGGCCGGCCGCACGCCGGCGCCCCACGTCCGCCAGGACCGCCGCCCCGTACCCCGTGTCCTCGGGGTTGAGGTCGGTGCCGGGGGGCACGATGCGGTCGACGGCGTCCAGTACGGCGGGGTCCAGGACGGTGTCCGCGGCGGCGAGCTGGCCGCGCAGGTGCTCGCCGGTGCGGGGGCCGATGATCGCCGCCGTCACCGCGGGGTGTGTGGTGACGAAGGCCAGGGCCAGCTGGATCAGGGTGAGGCCCGCTTCGGCGGCCACCGCTGCGAGCCGTGTGGCGGCGTCCAGCTTGGCCCGGTTGCCCGGCACGGCCAGGTCGTAGTGGGAGAGGGTGGTCGGGAAGGGCATCGTGCCCGTGCGGTGGCTGCCGGCCGGGTCGGTCGCGTCGCGGTGCCAGCGGCCCGACAGCCAGCCGCCGGCCAGCGGACTCCAGGCCAGTACTCCCATGTCGTACCGCTCGCAGGTCGGCAGTACGTCGGCTTCCACGCCCCGGGCCAGCAGGGAGTACGGCGGCTGCTCGCAGACGAAGCGTTCGCGGGCGCGTCGCTCCGCCGTCCACTGGGCCTGGACGATGGCCGAGGGGGCGAACGTGGAGGAGCCGGCGTAGAGGATCTTCCCGGCGCGCACGAGGTCGGAGAGCGCGCCCAGGGTCTCGTCGAGGTCGGTGGCGGGGTCGGGGCGGTGCACCTGGTAGAGGTCGATGCGGTCGGTGTCCAGACGGCGCAGGCTCTCCTCGCAGGCGCGGACGATCCAGCGCCGCGAGGCGCCGCGTTCGTTGCGGCCGGGGCCCATCGGGCTGGACACCTTGGTGGCCAGGACGACGTCGTCGCGCCGTCCGGCGATCGCCTTGCCGACGATGCGCTCGGACTCGCCGTCCGAGTACACGTCGGCCGTGTCGATGAGGTTGACGCCCGCGTCGAGCGCCGTGCGGATGATGCCGGCCGAGTCGTCGTGGTCGGCGTTTCCCCACTTCCCGAACATCATCGCCCCGAGGCAGAGCGAGCTGACCTGGACTCCGGTACTGCCCAACGTGCGGTACTGCATGGGGTGCCGCCTCTCGTGACCTGTTACCGTTCCGAGCATGCGGAGTCGGCTCCGCTTGGTCGGCAACCGTAAGCGGAGCCGACTCCGTATGGCAAACGGCACGTCGAGGGGATGATCTGGGTATGCCGGCTCCGGCCGACCGGCCGGTCCGTGCCGACGCGCGGGCCAACGAGGACAAGCTGCTCGCCGCCGCCGCCCTGGCCTTCGCCCGGGACGGCGCCGCCGCCACCCTGAAGCAGATCGCCAAGGACGCCGGCGTCGGCATCGGCACCCTGTACCGGCGGTTCCCGACCCGCGAGCGACTCGTCGACGCCACCTACCGCTACGAGACGGCCCGGCTGGCCGCGCGGGCCGCGGACCTGCTGGCCGGACTGCCCGCCGACCGGGCGCTGCGGGCATGGATGTCCGAGGTCCTCGACCACCTCGCCGCCAAGCACGGCATGGCGGACACCTTGAAGACCCTCCTCCAGGACGACGAGCGGCTCGGCTCGCGCACCCGCGAGCAGATGGCCGGTGCCATCGAGGAGTTCCGCCGTGCGGGGGTCGCCCAGGGCGTGCTCCGCGACGACGTGCCGGCCGCCGACCTGCTCATGTCCCTGGCGGGCGTCACTGTCGTGGCGGGCGCCGCCCACCAGCGCGCACAGGGCGAGCGCCTGCTCGACCTGTTGATGGACGCCGTCACCCGCTCCGACCGGTGGCGCACGGTCTGAGCGGCCGTTCTCCGGCCGCGCTCAGGAGAGCGGCCAGTTGCGCAGTGCCGCGTCGGCCAGTTCCTGGAGTTCGTCGCGGCGGACGCCGCTCGCGGCCTGCACGGCGAGGCCGTGGGCGAGGGTGCTGACGTAGCGGGCCAGGAGGCGGGCATCGGTCCCCGGCGGCAGGTCGCCGTCGTCGACGGCCCGCTGGAACCGGTCCTGGACGCGGCGGCAGCCGTCCTGGCGCCAGGCGGCGAGCAGCTCGCGGACCTCCTTCCCGGCGTCACTGGTGGTCAGCGCGCCCTGGACCCCCAGGCACCCGTGGGGACCGTCCGGGCGGGTGGTGGTACGGACCGTGCCCGCCAGGATCGCGGTGGCGACACCGTGGGCGGTCGGCTCCTCCAGGGCCCGCGCCAGGTACGCGCTCGGGCCTTCCGTGTAGCGCTCCAGCACCCTGCGGAACAGCTGCTCCTTGTTGCCGAACGCCGCGTACATGCTGGTGGTGGAGATGCCCATCGCCCGGGTCAGCACGGCCGTGCTGGCCCCCTCGTAGCCGTGCTCCCAGAAGACCAGCATCGCCCGCTCAAGGGCTTCCTCGGTGTCGAATCCCCGGGGCCGGCCGATGGCGCTGCTCTGTTTCGTCTCCACGCCACCCACCCTACCGCTTCTGTAGCGACCACTGCGGAAGTGCTGCCGTTCGACTTCCGCAGCGATCGCTGCATAATTCGAAGGGACTGCTCGACATGGGACTGCTCGAAGGCAAGACCGCTCTCGTCACCGGCGGCGGCACCGGCATCGGCCTGGCCGGTGCCGTCCGGCTCGCGGCCGAGGGCGCGCATGTGTTCGTCACCGGCCGGCGCGAGGCCGAACTCGACGCGGCCGTCGAGCTGATCGGCCCGGCGGCCACCGCGGTGACCGGCGACATCGCCGACCTGGCCGACCTGGACCGGATCTACGAGGCGGTCCGCGGCCGGGGCCAGGGCCTGGACGTGCTGTTCGCCAACGCCTCCGTCGCCTCGTTCGTGCCGCTGGAGCAGATCACCGAGGAGCACTTCGACACCCTCTTCGGCATCAACGTCCGCGGCATGCTCTTCACCGTCCAGAAGGCGCTGCCCCTGCTCAACGAGGGCGCCTCGGTCATCCTGAACGGCTCCACCAACGCGGACGTCGGCGCCGAGGCGTTCGGCGTGTACGCGGCGACCAAGGCCGCCACCCGGTCGTTCGCCCGGACCTGGGCCAACGAACTCAAGGGCCGCGGCATCCGCGTCAACACCGTCACGCCCGGCCCGACCGAGACCCCTGGACTGCTGGGTCTCGCCCCCGACCCGGAGGAGTTCAAGCGGAACCTGACGACGCAGGTGCCGCTGGGACGGCTCGGGCGCCCGGAGGAGATCGCCGCCGCCGTGGCCTTCCTCGCCTCCGGGCAGAGCAGCTTCATCACCGGTTCGAGCCTGTACGTCGACGGCGGTCTGCACCAGGTCTGACGCGACCGCGCGTCCTGCCCGCCCCGGACGCGGTTCCGGCCTCCGGCGCCGGTCAGCGGCCTCCCGGCGCTGCCGTGCTCGACCGTTCCACCAGCCGGGTCGACAGCTCGGTGCGGGTGCTCTCCGGGTGGGCGCCGTCCATCATGCGCAGCAGCAGCCGCAGCGCGGTCGCCGCCATCTCCGTCAGCGGGCGGCGGACGGTGGTCAGGGCGGGGGCGGCCCAGCGTGCCTCCGGCAGGTCGTCGAAGCCGACCACGCTCATGTCGTCCGGCACGCGCAGCCCCCGCTCGGCCAGCGCCTCGTACACCCCGAGCGCCATCGCGTCCGAGCAGACGAACACGGCCGTCGGCGGCACCGGCAGCTCCAGCAGCTCCCGCATCCGCCGACGGGCGGTGTCTCGGTCGAACCCCGCGTGCCGCACGTACTCGGCGCGGTGCCGGACGCCCGCCGCGGCCAGCGCCGACCGGTACCCCGCCACCCGCGTCCCGCTGGCCGCCGTACCCCGCTCCCCGGCGATCACCGCGATCCGCTCGTGGCCCAGCCCCAGCAGGTGCTCGGTCGCGGTCACCCCGCCCTGCCAGTTCGCCGCGCCCACCGACACCACCCCCGACGGCGGCTCGGCCACCGGGTCGATCAGCACGAACGGCACCCGGTGCCGCTCCAGCCAGGCGTACTGCGTCCCGGTCAGCTCCGCCAGGTCGAACAGCACCCCGGCCGACCCCCGCGCCCTCAGCTTGTCCAGCCAGCCGCCGCGTTCCACGGTCCCGCCCCGGCGCCGGTCCAGCCCCGCCGAGACCACCACCTCCAGGCCCGCGTCGTACGCCGCCTCCTCCACCCCGTGCAGCACCGCGCCCGAACCGGAGTCCGCCGGCGAGTGCACCACCAGGTCGATCATCCGGGGCGCCCGCACCGTCGGGTCGAACCGGGGCCTGCGTACGTAGCCCAGCCGGTCCAGCGCCTCCGACACCCGGCGCCGGGTCTCGGGCGCCACGTCCTCCCGGCCGTTGACCACCTTCGACGCGGTCGGCACCGAAACCCCCGCCTCGCGGGCCACCACCGCCAGGGTCGGCCCGGTCGCGGTGCTCGCACGCGCCGTACGGACCATCGGGCACCCACCTCCGAGACCGGGGCCGTGAAGGCCGCAGCAGGCTGTAGAAAGCGCTTCCTAAGCGCCCCCAATGTAGATCGGCCCGCCCCCGGCGGGAAGACCCCGGAGACGGATGCCGGCTCCGCGGCGTCCTTGCCGGGCTGGAATACCACCGCGGCCCGCGGTGCTCCCAGAATGAGTTCTGCATTGGCTCTGCATTGACTCTGCATTGGCTCTGCGATACCGGTGCCGGCGCGGCGAAGGGCTGGTGGGCGCATGACGGCGAACCCCACGGACCCCGTGGTCAGGGCCCCGTACGGAGCGGTACGCGGGCGCTGGGAGAACGGCGTCGCGGTGTTCAGGGGCATCCCCTACGCCGCCCCGCCCTTCGGCCCCCGCCGCTTCCGCCCGCCCGTGCCGCCGGAGCGGTGGGACGGCGTACGGGACGCCCACGCCTTCGGCCCCACGGCGCCCAAACCGCCGTACTCCGAAGCCTTCGGCCAGTACCTCTCCGACCCCTCGGTCCCCGGCGACGACTGCCTCAACCTCAACGTCTGGACCCCCGACCCGGCCCCCGGCGCCCGCCTCCCCGTCCTGGTCTGGCTGCACGGCGGCGCCCTGACCCGGGGCTCCTCCGCCGTCCCGGTCTACGACGGCCGCACCTTCGCCCGCGACGGCGTCGTCTGCGTCTCGCTCAACTACCGCCTCGGCGTCGAGGGCTACGGCCTCTTCCCTGACGCCCCCGCCAACGCCGGCCTGCGCGACCAGCTCGCCGCCCTGGAGTGGGTGCGCGACGCGATCGGGGCGTTCGGCGGTGACCCCGACCGGGTCACCCTCGCCGGCCAGTCCGCCGGTGCCATCAGCGCGGGCGCCCTGCTGGCCGCGCCGCGCGCCCAGGGCCTGTTCCGCCGGGCGGTGCTCCAGAGCGGGGCGCCGGAGGTCTCCGACCGGGCCAAGGTGCGGCGGATGGTCCGCCGGATGGCGGCCCGGCTGAAGATCCCCGCCACGGCGGAGGCGTTCGCGTCGGTCGACCGCGACGTGCTGCTGCGCACCCAGGCCGAGGTGGGCAGGCTGAGCAGCCCCGTGCTCGGCGGCCCCGCCTTCGGCATCGTCGTCGACGGTGACCTCGTGCCGCGTGATCCGCTGGAAGCGCTGGTCGCGGGGGACGCGGCGCCCGGCGTCCGCCTGCTGATGGGCTGGACCCGTGACGAGTACCGGCTGTGGCTGGTGCCGGGAGGCTTGCTGGAACGCGTCGACCGGCTCGGCGCGGTCGCCCTGGCCGGGGCGCGGGCGCGGTGCCATTGCGGGCACGACGTGCCGCGCGGGTACCGGTCGCTGCGTCCCGACGCGGGCACCGCCGAGATCGTCGGCCAGCTGGTCACCGACCACCTGCTGCGCGTCCCGCTGCACCGGCTGGCCGACGCGCGGCCCGGATCGTCGTACGTCTACGAGTTCGCGTGGCCGTCGAACCGGCCGGGCCTCGGCGCCTGCCACGCCCTGGAGCTGGGGTTCGTCTTCGACAGCGGGGACCTGCCGGAGTCGCGGCGGCTGGCGGGGGAGGGGGCGCCGGAGGCGTTGGCGGACGCGATGCACGCGGCGTGGGTGTCGTTCGTCGCCGACGGCGACCCGGGGTGGGAGGCGTGGGACGCCACCCACCCCGTACGGGTCTTCGGGGCGGGGGCGCCGGGCACGGTCTTCGGTCCGTGGGACCGGGAGATCGCCCTGTGGGCGACCGACGGCCCCGAGGCCGTCACCGAGCCAGGTTCAAGAAGGTGGTCCAGGCTTCGGGGGTGACGGTGAGGTGGGGGGTGGAGGTGGTTTTCGAGTCGCGGATGTGGATGGCGGCGGGCTCGCGAGCGACCTCTACGCAGTTGCCGCCCTCGCTGCCGCTGTAGCTCGACTTGAACCACTCAAGTGCGGTGCCGCTCATTGCTCTCCTAGCAGACGGTCCATCAGGTCCCGGGTGTCCTCCGGTGTCAGGGCCTGTGACCGCAGCATCGCACACTTCTGCGTAAGGATCGCCACCTCGTCGAGGTCGGCGATCAGTTGACTACCACGGTGGTTCTCCGTGTAGGCGAGTCGTTGGTGTTCGGGGGTCTCCAGGAGGACGAACGGGCCGTCGAGTGATGCGTGCGAGGCGCGCCCGAGTGGCAGTACTTGGAGCATGAGCCCTGGCAGCGCGGAGCACTCGCGCAAATGTCTCAGCTGCTCGACCCAGACCTCCTGTCCCCCGATGGGTGCGCTCAGTACCGGCTCCCAGATCACGAACGACGTGATGGGCGGCTCCTTGCGATGCAGGATCGACTGCCGCTCGACCCGCGCCGACACCAACTGGGCGATCTTGTCCTCGTCGTAGACGGGAACGCGGCTGCGGAAGACCGCCTCTGCGTATGCCTTCGTCTGGAGCAGGCCCGGCAACACCTGATTCTCGTAGGACGAGATGGCGATGGCCTCCTGTTCCTGATCCAGGAACTCCTCCGCCCACAGCGGGATGAGATCCACCTCCGGCATCCTGCTCACCGCGGCGACCAACGCCCCCTTGGTCTCCAGGAGATCGTCGAGCTTCTCGGCGAGATCCAGCTTCAGCGGCCGTCTGCCCTGCTCGACCGATGCGATCTGCTGTTCACTGATGCCGAAGACCTCACCCAGCGACCGCTGGGTGTACCCCGCCGCCTCCCGGTAGAGGGCGAGCAACGCGCCCACCATCCTCATCGCCGACGCGTTCTTGCGCTTCCTGGTGCTCATGCCGGTCGAACTCCCCACCCGTGCGCGTACGTTCACCCGCGCGCGCCCGTACGGACGATCCGTACGGCATCGCGCACTGTTTCATGATGGGCACAGAGCGTGACCATCGTCACGTGAACAGCGAAACTCCACCCGGGCCACGCGAACGGCTGTACCGCCGTGAGCGCCAGTCCGTACCCGCCACGCGCGCGTTCACGCGCCGGGCGCTCGTCGACTGGAACGTTCGCCGACGCGCGGACGACATCCTGCTCTGCGTCAGCGAACTGACCACCAACGCCCTGCTGCACGGCGTACCGCCGGGCCGCGGCTTCCTGCTGAGGCTGGTGCCCTACGGCGACGACGACGGCGGCGTACGGATCGAGGTGCACGACAGCGGGGACGGCGTGCCCGCCCTCCGGGAACCGGACGAGGGCGGGCGCGGGCTGCTGCTGGTGTCGGAACTGGCGGACAAGTGGGGCGTGGAGGAGCGCGAACCCGGAAAGATCGTGTGGTGCGAGTTCGGCGGCGTCTGATCCTCGCCCCGGGGCCCGGCGACCGCCAGGTCAGGCCGTGTCGTCGGCGCCTGCGACGACCGCCTGCGCCGACGAGTCACGGATCTTGCAGTAGTACGCCGTCATGCGCTCCCCGCTGCCGCGGTAGCGCCAGGGCAGCGCGTTGACATGGCCGTCGACGAGCCGGAACTGCTCGATGGCCATCTCGTCCCGGTCCTGGAGCGAGAGGTAGTAGGCCAGCAGGTGGCGCAGCTCCGGCAGCCGCGGATGGTCCGGGTCGGCCGCGGCGGCGTCGGCCAGCCCCGCGTCCACCCGCGCCACCATCTCGGGCGTACGGTCGCCCTCGGTGTCGTCGGAGTCGTCGTGCTCGAAGTGGGCGATCAGCGGGAGCACGGTCAGCAGGCTGCCCAGGGGCGCCTTCGCCGCGGCCTGCTCGGCGAACTCCATGGCCAGTTTCTCGGAGCCGCGCCACTTCGCGCACCAGTACTGGAGCGCCCGCCAGTGCCCCTCGTAGTGGTGCGGGGCGCGCGCGGTGATCTCCGCCCACAGCTTGTCCATCTCCGAGTGCGGGTAGCCCAGGCCGAGCGCCACCGTGATCTCCGTGATGTACGGCGTGGGGTCGTCGGGGTCGAGGGCCGCCGCCCGGGCGATCTCCTCACGGGAAGCGCGCAGCATCCGGTGGAAGCCGGCGAACTGCTCCTCGGTCGTGTACTCGGCCCGCTTGGCGCCCCGGAGCTGTCCGGCGACGGAGACCGTGCTGGCGGCCCGGACCACGGCGGCGTCCGGGTCGTCGGGGTGGGCGGACTCCCAGGCGAGCAGCCAGGTGTCGTCCTCCGCGGCCAGTCCGCTCAGGAACGAGACGGCCATCGACCGCCGGTCCCAGTCCCGGCCGATGCCGCGCAGCAGCTCGGCCGCCGCCTGCCAGTCGCCGTCGGCCACGCGGCCCAGGGCCGCCTTCCAGCCCGCGGGCAGCGGACCGGCGTTCTTCGTGTTCTGCCGTTCGGCGGGCAGCAGGCCCAGCTTCTGGGCGGCCTCGGCGGCGGTGGTGTCCTCATCGGGGCTGGGGGAGAAGAACTCCTTGAGGAACACCCAGGCCATCCACCCGAAGAAGATCAGCGTGGGAACGGCCAGGATCGCCAGGATCCACAGCACTACGGTCATCGGGGGCTGTCCGTTTCTCGGTTCGCGGGGCCGGTCGGAGCGGAGGAGAGCAGGGCGCGCAGCGGGCCGGTGTCCGGGTGGTCGGCGACGGCGGCGGCCACGGCGGGGCCGGCCAGGTCGTTCAGGGCCACGTCGGACGACGGCGCGGTTCCGCCCGGCGCGGGCAGCAGCCGGGGGATCGCCGGCCGCTCCCAGGAGAACTCCCACCGGAGCCGGGCGCGTGCGCTGAACTCGGCCACCACCATGGAGTACAGCGACTCGGTCAGGGCGGGCCGTACGAATTCCCGGAAGACCCGTCCCTTCGCGGCCTTCGCCTCCTCGGACAGCGGCAGCCGCCGCGCCAGCTGCCACAGCCCGCCGTCGTCGATCAGGCCGAGCAGCGCGGGCAGGGTGGGGCTGGCCTTCGTGTACATGGCCAGGGCCCGGTGCAGGGGGGTGTCGAGGTCCGTGAGCTGGGCGGTCATCGAGCCGTTGAGCAGCTCCGGCCAGTCGGCCGTACGCCGGAAGCGCCGTACCTCCTCCGTCAGCACCGCGTCCTCCAGGGCCGTCAGGGTGCGCCCGGGGTCGGAGAGCAGGCCGAGGGCGGCGCCCCCGCCCTCGTCGGTACGGTCGTCGGCGGGCAGCGCCTCGATGCGGTGGACGCGGTCGGCGATCGGCGGATGGGAGTCGTACGGCGAGAGGGGGCCGGTCGGCAGTTCGGCGCGCAGGCCCGCCAGTTCCAGCTGGCGGGCGCTCAGCATCTGCCCGAAGCCGCCGAACACCTCACCGCGCGGCGGCAGCAGCGCGGCGTCCTGGCCCAGGGTGAGGTAGTGGCGCGCGTAGTAGTCGAACGCGGCGTCCAGCACCGGGATCTCACGCAGGGCCGAGGCGGTGGCGGCCTGGCCGGCGATACGGGCGGCCGCGGCGTCGGCGGCGTACTCCTGGGCGCGGGCGCCCGTCAGCGTGGCGCGCATGTACAGCTTGGCGTAGGCGGTGTAGATCCGGGCCATCGCGCGGTAGGTGACGCCCGCGTGCCGGGTGTCGACCTCGCTGGTCTTCTTGCCCTTGGCCGTGGCCTTGGCGTTCTTCTTCTCCTGCCGGGCCTGTTCGCGTGCCGCGGTCTTCCCGGCGCGTTCCTCGAAATGCCCGATGGTGCGCAGGATCTGGGCCCGGCCGCGCACGGTGAGGGCGGCGAGCCGGGTGTCGGCGTTGGAGTAGTGGCCCAGTTCGTGTGCGAGGACCGACCTGAGCTGGGCCTCCGTCAGCCCTTGGAGGAGCGGTACGCCGAGGTACAGGCGGCGGGGGCCGGGCAGCAGGCCGAGCAGGCGGGCGTCCTCGGCGACGGCGGCGTTGACGTCGGGCGTCAGCAGGATGCGGGACGGCGCGCGGGTGCCGACCTGGCCGGCCAGTTTCCGCACGGTGTGCCACAGCGCGGGCTCGTCGGCTTCCGTGACGGGCAGGCCGGGCATCTCCTCGGCCTTCGGCGTGCGCAGCATGACCATGCCGCGGATCAGCGGTATCGCCAGCAGTACGGAGACGAAGTACAGCTTCGCCGCGACACTCGACGGGGCGTACAGGTACAGCAGGAAGTCGGCGCCCGCGAGGGCGGCCAGCAGCAGCACGCCGAGCAGATGGAAGCCGACGAGCAGCAGGAGAGCGCGCAGCGCGCGCGAGGTCGCGCCCATTGGGCAGAGTCCCCCCACGGGATGTCCAGGCGATGGGTCGAGATGAGAGGTGGTGAGAGGTGGTGAGAAGAGATGAGACGGGATGGCGGAGCGAGGCGGCCGATCGCGGCCGGTGGGAGTCGGCTCACGGACGGCTGTGATCATCGCGTGTGGGGGGAAGCGGAGTATCTCCCACCGGGGGGTTGACGTGCAAGGCGAGCCGTCGGACAGGACAGCAGGCCGGCGCACTCCCGCAGCCGCTCCCGCTCCTCGGCGCTGAACGTGTCCCGGACGGCGGCGTCCAGGGCGCGGGTGCGGCGCTCGCGCTCGTGCCGCAGGCGGGTGCGGCCGGGGCCGGTGATGCGCACCAGGAGCCTGCGCCCGTCGCCGGGGTGGGGCTCGGTTCGAACCAGACCCGCGGCGATCAGGTCCTTCACCGACTTCGCGGCCGACGCCTACGCCGTCCACCGCGCCCTCGACGACATCGGCACCGCGATGGTCGGCGGCTTCCTCGGCGACCAGGGGCCCGGCGTCGGCACCCGCTACCACCGGCTGGCCCCGGGACAGACCGCCCGGGTCGGCTGAAGCGGCGGCCGGGTCAGGCCGGCGCCCGGGCCACCCGGGCGATCGCTTCCGGCCCCACCCGGCAGCACCCCCCGATCAGCCGCGCCCCGGCCGCCCGCCAGCCCCGCACCAGACCGGCGTCGAACGCGGACGGTCCGGTCCACCGCCGGGCCGCGGCGTCCCAGGACTCCCCGCTGTTCGGGTACACCACGACCGGCTTGCCCGTCACCCGGGCGGCGACGGCGACGGCGTGCTCCGCGTCCGCCGGAGCGCAGCAGTTCACGCCGACCGCGACGATCTCCTCCGCCCGGGCCGCGAGCCCGAACGCCTCCTCCAGCGGCTGGCCCGCCCGCGTACGGTCGCCCGCCACGGTGTACGACAGCCAGGCCGGCACCCCGAGCCCCCGCACCGCCCGCAGCAGCGCCGCCGCCTCGTCGGTGTCGGGGACCGTCTCCAGGGCGAGGACGTCGGGGCGGGCCGCGGCCAGCACCTCCAGGCGGGGGCGGTGGAACCGCTCCAGTTCCGCCACCGTGAGCCCGTACCGGCCCCGGTACTCCGACCCGTCGGCGAGCATCGCCCCGTACGGGCCCGCCGACGCCGCCACCCACAGCGGCCGGGCGGCGCCGGACCGGCGGGCGGCCTCGCGGGCCAGTTCCACACTGAGGGTCATCAGCCCGGCCGCCCGCGCCCGGCCGGTGCCGCGTGCCGCGAACCCCTCGAAGGTCGCCTGGTAACTCGCGGTGATCGCCACGTCCGCGCCCGCCGCGTAGTACGCGCGGTGCGCCTCGACGATCGCCTCGGGCCGCTCGTCGAGCAGCCGCGCCGACCACAGCGCGTCGCTCAGGTCGTGTCCGGCGGCCTCCAGCTGGTTGGACAGGCCGCCGTCCAGGACGAGGGACGGCGAGGCGGTGGCCAGGGCCTGGGCGAAAGAGGGAGTGCCGCTGCTCATGCGACGACCGTAACGCCGCCGCGCGCGCCCCACCCCGCCCTGCGATCCTGGGGGCAGGAACGGCCGGACGCGAGACGAGGCGGTGACCGACCCATGTGCCGTTGGCTGGCCTACTCGGGCACCCCGGTCCTGCTGGAGAACATCCTCTACCGGCCGCGGCACTCCCTGATCGACCAGAGCCTGCACGCCAAGATGGGCGTCGAGACGACCAACGGCGACGGCTTCGGCGTCGGCTGGTACGGGACGTCCGGCACGGCCAAGGACACCCCCGCCGTCGTCCGGGAGATCGGCCCGGCCTGGAGCAACCGCAACCTCCGGGAGATCGCCGGCCACGTCCGCTCCCACCTGTTCTTCGCCCACATCCGGGCCTCCACCGGTTCCGCCGTCCAGCAGACCAACTGCCACCCGTTCCGGCACGGCCGGTGGATGTGGATGCACAACGGCGCGGTCGCCGACTTCCAGCGGGTACGGCGCGACCTGATGCTGGCCGTCGACCCGGACCTCTTCCTGAACGTCGAGGGCTCGACCGACTCCGAGGTGATGTTCTACCTCGCGCTCACCTACGGCCTGGAGGACGACCCGCCGGGCGCGGTGGCCCGGATGGCCGGGCTGGTGGAACGGGTCGGCCACGAGCACGGCGTCGAGTACCCGCTCCAGATGACGGTCGCCGTCACCGACGGGCTGCGCCTGTGGTCCTTCCGCTACTCCAGCCAGGGCGCCTCCCGCTCCCTCTTCTACAGCACCCGCGTCGAGACCCTGCGCTCCCTCCACCCCGACCTGGACTTCCTGCGCGAAGCCTCCGACGACACCCGCCTCATCGTCTCCGAACCCCTGGGCGACCTGCCGGGCGCGTGGAACGAGGTCCCGGAGAGCACGTACGGGGTCGTCCGGCCGGAGGGGGACGCGATGTTCTCCTTCGCGCCCGCCCCGCCGGCCTGATCCGTCCCGACCCGTTGACCTTCTCCTGGCACGCCCTTACCTTTTCGACGTTCGTCATATCAGATGCCGTTCGCAATGCCGAACAAACATCGAGAGGCACCGCATGAGCCGCCGCACCGACGATGCCCCCGAAGACCTCGAAGCCCCCGACCGCAGACTGCTGTTGAAGGGCGCCGCCGCCGCGGGCGCCCTCGCGGCCGTTCCCGGTGCCGCCCACGCCGCCGCGCCGGCCGCCGCGTACACCAACCCGCTCGTCCGCAACCGTGCCGACCCGCACATCAACCGGCACACCGACGGCTACTACTACTTCACCGCGACCGCCCCCGAGTACGACCGGATCGTCCTGCGCCGCTCCCGCACCATCAACGGGCTCGCCACCGCCGCCGAGTCCGTCATCTGGACCAAGCACGCCACCGGCGACATGGGCGCGCACATCTGGGCGCCGGAGATCCACCGCATCGACGGCAAGTGGTACGTCTACTTCGCCGCCGCGCCCGCGGAGAGCGTGTGGGACATACGGATCTGGGTGCTGGAGAACGCCCACCCGAACCCCCTGCGGGGGACCTGGGCGGAGAAGGGGCAGCTGAAGACCGCCTGGGAGACCTTCTCCCTGGACGCCACCACCTTCACCCACCGCGGCACCCGCTACCTCGCCTGGGCCCAGCACGAGCCGGACATGGACAACAACACCGCCCTGTGGCTGTCGGAGATGGCGAACCCCTGGACGCTGACGGGACCCCAGGTGCGGCTGTCCACGTCCGAGTACGACTGGGAGTGCGTCGGGTTCAAGGTCAACGAGGGCGCCTCGGTCATCGTCCGCAACGGGCGGGTCTTCATGACCTACTCCGCCGGCGCCACCGACGCCAACTACTGCATGGGGCTGCTCACCGCCGACGCGGACGACGACCTCATGGACCCGGCGAGCTGGACCAAGTCGCCGGTCCCCGTCTTCGCCAGCGACGACACCACCGGGCAGTACGGCCCCGGCCACAACAGCTTCACCGTCGCCGAGGACGGCCGTACCGACGTGCTCGTCTACCACGCGCGCCCGTACCAGGAGATCGACGGCGACCCGCTGCACAATCCCGACCGGCACACCCGTGTGCAGCGGCTCGGCTGGAAACGGGACGGGACCCCGGACTTCGGCGTCCCGGTCGCGGACTCGGTGTGAGAGAGGGGACAGCGGTGTACACGGGTCGGATGAGGCGTACGGGAACATCACTGGCCGCCGTGGCGCTGGCCGCCGTCCTGGGGAGCGGGGCGGTCACGGCCGCGCCCGCCCAGGCACGGGACGGGCGGCCGTCCTGGGGAGCGGAGAACTGCGTCGCCGGCACCTGCCACTTCGACGTGGCACCGGGCACGTACGACGTACGGGTCCGGCTCGGCGGCGACGCGGCCTCCCGTACCGCGATCAGCGGGGAGACCCGGCGGGCGCTGCTGCCGGAGACGGCCGTCGGGGCGGGGGAGCGGGCGACGCGCTCCTTCACTGTCGACGTCCGGACACCGGAGGGCGAACCCGCCGGCGCCGACGGCAGCCCGGGGCTCGACCTGGTCGTCGGCGGTGCGGCGCCCGCCCTCGCCGACATCCGGGTCACCCCGGCCCACCGGGCCCGGCAGGTCTTCCTCGTCGGCGACTCGACCGTCTGCGACCAGCCCGGGGAGCCGTACACCGGGTGGGGGCAGCGGCTGCCGCAGTACCTGCGCGCGGGCGTGTCCGTCGCCAATCACGCCGACTCCGGGGAGAGCACGGTCAGTTACCTGGCCGACCCGCGGATGTGGGACACCGTCCGGCCGCTGATCCGGCCCGGCGACCTGGTGCTGGTCCAGCTCGCCCACAACGACAAGACGACGGACGGGGCCACCTACCGGGCCAACCTGGAGACCCTCGTCGACCAGGCGCGGGCCGAGGGCGGCCGGCCGGTGCTGGTCACGCCGATCGTGCGGCGCTGGTTCAACGCCGACGGCACCCTCGACAACGGCACCGCGCTCCTCGCCAACGGCCTCGGCGTCGACCACCCGGCCGTCGTCCGCTCCGTCGCCGCCGAGCGGCGCGTCCCGCTGATCGACCTCACCGCGCGGACCAAGGCGCTGGTGGAGTCCCTCGGGGTGGAGCGGTCCAAGGCGCTCTACCTCACGGACGAGAAGCGCGACAACACCCACACCTCCGAGTACGGCGCCACGGTGTACGCGGAGCTGGTACGGGACGCGCTCGTCGACCTGCGTCTCGTACCCGCCGGGCGGGTCAGGCCGTAGGACGCGCGGGGCGGCCCGGCGGCGGGGCGGCCGGTCCCTGACGGTACGCCACCGGCCGCCCCGCACCAGGACGGTTCGGCGGGCACCGAACCGACCCGCGCCTAGAGTCCCGGACATGAACGACAGCACCACCGTCATCCCGAGCACCCGCCCCTCCGACGCCGTCACCGCCATGGTCGACCACGTCCTCGCGCTGGCCGGGACCTGGACCCGCTGGGACGGCGTACCGGCCCACGTGGACGACCGGGTCTACACCCCGCACAAGGCGATCCGGCGGGTCGCCGACCACCTCGTCGACCACCTGGCGGAACTGGAGGCCCGGCTCGCGGGCGAGGAGCCGCAGCCCGACCACTGGCACGCCTCCGCCAGCACGACCGACGCCGACCGCGCGCCCTTCACCGCCGAGGACCTCGACGAGGCCCGCAGCCGCCTCACCCGGCTCGCCCGGATCTGGGCCAACCGCCTCGACGCGCTCACCGACGACCAGCTCGACCACTCGCCCGGCCCGGGCTGGAGCTTCCGCCGGCTCGCCCTGCACCTGACGGAGTCGGCGTACTACGCCGACGCGGTGGGCGACCTGTCCTGACCGGCCCCCGCGCCGGCCGGGGCCCGGGGCCAGTGCACCAGCGCCACGTGCAGCGCGTCGACCGCCTTGTCCCAGGACGCCTGGAGGCCGCGCGGGGCACCGAACCCGCCCGCTGCCTCCAGCGCGCAGAACCCGTGGAACGTACTGCGCAACAGCCGTACGGCGTCGGTGAGGTCGGGCTCGGCCAGGCCGTACGCGCGGAGCACGCCGTGGGTGACCTCGGCCGTGCGGCGCATCACCGCCGAGCCGGCCAGGGCGTCGGCGTCGTCCCGGCCGGCGAGCGGGATGCCGGTGGCGGCGTAACGGCCCGGGTGCTCCAGCGCGTACGCCCGGTAGGCGCCGGCGAACGCGGCCAGCGCCTCCCGGCCGGTCCGGTCCCCGACGGCCGCCGCGATCCGGTCGGTCATCTCGCCGCCGGCCCGCAGCGCCATCCGGACGCGCAGCTCCCGCAGACCGCTGACGTGCGAGTACAGACTCGCGTCCCGCACGCCGAACCGCCGTGCCAGCGCGGACAGGGAGACGTGTTCGAACCCCACCGCGTCGGCGAGTTCGACGGCGGCGGAGACGAGACGCTCGGTGGTGAGGCCGGCACGGGGCATGGCCTCAATGTAGGCAATCCCGGCGGTGCGCGGGGCTGATCCGCCCCCGTGACCAGGACGGGTGTTGTCGCCGCGTTTCCGACACCGGGACGCCGACGTGTGTCTAGGGTTGCTGTCCGTATCGGTAACCGTGGGGGTCGGGATGCGCAGCGAGAACACCGTCGACAGTGGTCCGGGGGACAGTCCGGGGGACGGACCGGGCACGGTGATCGCGGGCCGGTACAGGCTGCGGCGGCAGCTCGGGCGTGGCGGGATGGGCGTGGTCTGGGAGGCCCTCGACACGCGTCTGAACCGTCCGGTGGCGGTGAAGGGGCTGCTGTACCCGGGTGCCGCGGACCCCGGGGCCCAGGCGACCTGGGTGAGCCGGGCCCGCCGGGAGGCGCAGGCCATCGCCCGGATCAGGCACCAGAGCGTGGTCGACGTGCACGACGTGATCGAGGACGGCGGCCAGGTCTGGATCGTGATGGAACTGCTCGACTCACGCTCCCTGGCCGACCTGTTGCGCGAGCGGCGGCGGCTGCCCGTCCCCCAGGCGGCGGGGATCGGCCTCCAGGTGCTGCGCGGACTGGCCGCCGTGCACGAGTCCGGCGTACTGCACCGCGATGTGAAGCCCCACAACATCCTGTTCCGCCCCGACGGGCTCGCGCTCCTCATGGACTTCGGGATCGCCACCTTCGAGGGCGCCGCGCAGGTCACCCGGTCGCACGAGATCATCGGGACGCCGCAGTACCTGGCGCCGGAACTGCTCAGCCACACACCGGCCGGCCCGCGCCCCGCGTCCACCGCGTCCGACCTGTGGGCGCTCGGCGTCACGCTGTACGAGATGGTGGAGGGCAGGCGCCCCTTCGAGGGGACCACCGCCTACGAAGTCCTCATCGCCGTACGCGAGCGGCCGGTGCCGCCCATGGAGTACGCCGGTCCGCTCACCGCCGTGATCGAGGCGCTGCTCTCCAAGGACCCCGGCCGCCGCCCGGACGCCGCCGCGGCGGAACGGATGCTGCGGGAGGCCGCCCCGACCGTCACCGCACCGGCCGCCGCTTCCTGGGAACCGGAGGCGCCTCCCCTGCCGCCGCGGGACCCCGGAGGCAGGGGAGGCGAGGGGGCGGCCCGGCGCCGGACCCGGTGGCGGGTGACGGCGGCCGTGGTCTGCGCGGCGCTGCTCTCGGGCGCGGCGTGGTTCCTCTGGGCGGACCGGAAGGACGCCTCCGACGCCTCCGACGCCGC
The DNA here is from genome assembly GCF_044768905.1 of Streptomyces sp. NPDC090994. NCBI lineage: Bacteria > Bacillati > Actinomycetota > Actinomycetes > Kitasatosporales > Streptomycetaceae > Streptomyces > Streptomyces sp. NPDC090994. Next base: position 19,290 of record NZ_JBIVWS010000037.1, on the reverse strand, counting down.
CGGCTCGGGCAAGGGAGCCGTGGCGCCGGAGCGGGACGGCGGCCCCCGGTTCGGCGACACCCATGACGTGCTGCGGGTCGGCGTCAAGAAGGACCAGCCCGGACTGAGCGAGCGGGACGGCGGCACCTACCGGGGTTTCGAGGTCGACCTCGCCTACGAGATCGCCCGCGAGATGGGCTTCGGGAAGGACGCGGTCGAGTTCTACGAGGTCAACTCGGACAACCGCGACGACGCCCTGAAGACCGGCCGGGTCAACCTCGTGCTGGCCACCTACAGCATCGACGAACGGCGCGAGAAGCAGGACGGGGTGCGCTTCGCCGGCCCCTACTTCGAGGCGCTCAAGGGGCTGCTGGTGCGCGAGAACCGCGAGTACAACGACCTCAGCGACCTGCAGAACGACCGCACCGCGGAAGTCTGCACCGCCAGGGAGTCGGTCTACGTACCGTGGCTCGAGAAGGCGGGGCTGGCGGACCGGATGGCGCTGCGGGCCGGCTACGAGGACTGCGTCAAGGCACTGCTGGACCCGAAGACCGACGTGTACGCGGTCGCCACCGACGACGTCATCGTCGCCGGACTCGCCGACAAGTACGACGCCCAGACCAAGGCCCTCGAAAGCCTCGGCGGTTCGGAGGGCTACGGGGTGGCGGTGGACGGCGAGGAGCGGCAGCTGCGACAGGAGGTGTGCGAGGCGTTGTCGGCCGTCATGGCGAAGTCCCCGGGAGAGACCTCGCGGTGGTCCGCCGTCTACACCCGTCACCTCCAGCCGATCATGGACCGGCCCGCACCGGAGGAACCGGACCTCACGTCGTGCTGACGCCCCCGTGTTGCACATCATGCGCAGCTGAGACTGCCTGGTAATTGCAACTCCCCGCATTACCACACCCGTTGACGTCCCCGCGCCCCAAAGGCCGACCGGACGTGTCGACTACGCCCGCCGCTCACCCGGACGTCGTCCCCAGGTCACCTCGCGCATCGATTCTCCTCACGCGGCCCACGCACCCCAGGTGTGGCCGCAGCGACGCAGCCGCGCAGACGGCGGCCATCCACGAGGAGCGACATGGGTCACGGGCACGGACACGGACACGGCCATCACCACCACCACGACCACGGTCACGACCACGGTCACGGGCACACGCACGAGACGGCGCCCCTGCCCGCCGCGTTCGACACCTCCGTACCCGACGAGGCGCTCAGCCCCGAGCAGCAGTCCCGCCGCACCCTGCTGCGCCGCGCCGGCCTGCTCGGCGCCGGCCTCGCCGCGAGCAGCGTGCTGACGGGCGCCGCGAGCGCCCCGGCGTTCGCGGGCAGCCGCGGCAACGGCAACGGCAAGAAGGGCTTCCTGTGGCTGGCCGGTGACCACCACATCCACACCCAGTACAGCAGCGACGGCAAGTACCGCGTCGGCGACCAGGTCCGCCAGGGCGCCCGGCACGGCATGGACTGGCTGGTCATCACCGACCACGGCAGCGCCACCCACGCCAAGATCGGTGTGGAGAAGGTCAACCCGGACATCCAGGAAGCCCGCAGCGCCCACAAGGACACCCTCGTCTTCCAGGGCCTGGAGTGGAACATCCCGGCCGCCGAGCACGGCACCGTCTTCGTCCACCCGGGCAAGAACGAGGTCTCCGTCCTCAAGCAGTTCGAGACCGGCTACGACGGCGCCGTCAAGGCCGCCACCGGCTCCTCGCCCGCCAACGAGGCCCTCGCCATCTCGGGCCTCGCCTTCCTCGCCGACCAGGTCGAGCGGCGCAAGGTCAAGGACGCCCTGATGCTCGCCAACCACCCGGCGCGCAAGGGCATCGACTCCCCGCACGAGATCCGCGCCTGGCGCGACGCCACCTCCGCGAGCCACCGCATCGCCGTCGGCATGGAGGGCGCCCCCGGACACCAGGCCGGCGGCCTGCCCACGCCGCTCGGACCGGGCGGCGCCCGCGGCATCTACAACAACAGCCCCGGCTCCAACTCCTTCGCCGACTACCCCCTGGAGTCCTACCGCACCTGGGGCGGCTTCGACTGGATGACCGCCACCGTCGGCGGCCTGTGGGACAGCCTCCTCGCCGAGGGCAAGCCCTGGTGGATCACCGCCAACTCCGACTCCCACCAGGTCTACGGCGACACCGCGGCCCGCGGCGGCGGCGACTTCGACGCCAACGGCCGCTACGACGACCCGGTCTACGGCGGCTCGATCGACATCACCGAGAACGACTACTGGCCCGGCTACTACAGCCGCACCCACGTCGGCGCCGAGAACTTCTCCTACGCCGCCGTCATGGCGGGCATCCGCGCCGGCCGCGTCTGGGTCGACCACGGCCAGCTCATCTCCGGCCTCGACGTCCGGGTCTCCGGCGGCAGCCGCTGGGCCACCCTCGGCGGCGCCCTCCAGGTCAAGAAGGGCACCCGCGTCACCCTCAGCGTCGACGTGGCCCTGGCCGGCGGCCCCAACTGGGCCGGTTTCCAGCCCACCCTGGCCCGCGTCGACGTCATCCAGGGCGACGTGACCGGCGAGGTCCAGGACAAGGACACCTTCACCGCCCCGTCCGCCAAGGTCGTCAAGTCCTACGAGGTGAACAAGAACGCCGGCACGGTCACCCTCACCTACGACCTCGGCCGCGTCGACCGCCCCGTCTACCTGCGGCTGCGCGGCACCGACGGCAACCGCTCCGCCGTCGGCCCGATGGGCGCGGCCGTGGACCCGCACGGTCCGGCCATCGACGTCATCGGCGACGCCGACCCGTGGAAGGACCTCTGGTTCTACTCCAACCCGGTCTGGGTCCTGCCGTCGTGACCCCGCCGCCGTACGTCATCGCCGTCGACACGGACGCCACCTCGCTGCGCGACGCCGACCACCTGCTGCGCGAGCTGGCCGTCGGATTCACCGAGGAGGACGGCCTGTTCGGCTGCACCCACCTGGTGCGGGAGGGCGGCCGGCGGCGCGTGGCGCTGTCCCTGGCCGCCGGGGACCGGGCGGCCGTCGACGCGGCCCGCCAGCGGCTCACCGCCCAGGGGCACACGGTGACGGACGGCGCCTGGGACGACCAGGGGCGGGCGGTGCTCTACCCGGGCGCCGCCGCCCTGACCGGCACCCTCACGGTCGCGGAACTGCTGGACCGCTCCGCGATCGAGCGGGTCCGCGTCCTGGGCACACCCGGCGAGCCCGACCCGGAAACCCGGCTCGTCACCCGGGAGTTCGTCCGCCCCCACTGGGAGAACGGCGCACTCACCCTCGCCGCCATGCCCCACATCGGCGGCACCCTGGTCCCCTTCGAGGACCCGGACCCGACGCCGTGCTGCGCGGACCACTGACGGCACCGACCGCCCGTAATTCGTTACCGGTCCCTTCCCCGTCCGTCCTACGGTGACCCGGCACACCGCGACGGGTGACCCGACGGGGAAGGGACCGGATGACGTACGAGGCACACCACCGCCCGAAGACCGGGCGGGCACCCGATGCCGCCGCCCCGCGCCCCCTGTGGCGGCAACGGGACTTCGGCGTCTTCTGGGCCGCGCAGACCCTCTCCGTCCTCGGCGACTCCTTCGCCCTGATCGCCCTGCCCCTGCTGGTCCTGGAGGCCACCGGATCGATCGCCCGCATGGGACTGCTGACCGCCGTGGGCGGCGCCGCCTCGGTGCTCGCGGCGGTGTTCGCCGGGGCCGTCGTCGACCGCGTCGACCGCCGCAAGCTGCTCATCGGCTGCGACCTCGTCCGCACGGCCCTGTACGGGGTGATCCCCGTGGTCTGGCTGTTCGGGCCCGAACTGTGGCTGCTGTACGTCGTCCTGCCGCTGTGCGAGGCCGTCGGCATGTTCTTCGCCGTCGGCTACGTCACCGTCGTACGCGGCCTGGTCGGCACCGGGCGGCTCACCGAGGCCAACGGCCGGCTCAACGCGACCGCCGCCGCGGCCGGCGTGCTCGGCCCGGTGTGCGCCGGAGTGGTGGCCGCCTGGTCGGGGCCCGCCGCGGCGGTCGGCGTGAACGCGGCCAGCTTCGCCGTCTCCGCCGCCTGCCTGGTCCTCGTACGGCTGGGGGCCCGCGCCACGCCGGAGACGCCGGACCAACGGCCCGGACTCTGGCGGGACCTGCGGACCGGGGCGGGCTTCCTCTGCCGGCACCCGGTGCTGCGCGCCCTGACCGTCCTGCTCGCCGGGTTCAGCTTCCTCACCCTCGGCCTGAACGACCTGGTCATCTACCACCTCAAGCACGACCTCGGCCACGACGACCACACCGTCGGCATCGTCATGGCGGCCGGCGCCCTCGGCACCGTCACCGGCGCCCTGCTCGTCGCCCGGGTCCGCCGGCGGCTCGGCTTCGGCCGGACCTGGACCGGCGCGGTCGCGGTGTGCGGGCTCGCCTTCGCCGGCCTCGGCTGGGTGCGCGAGGTGCCCGCCGTCGCCGTCCTGAGCGCGGCCTTCCTGGCCTGCGTCGGCATGGCGGGCACCTGCTCGCTGTCCCTGCGGCAGGAGGTGACCCCCGAGCACCTGCTCGGCCGGGTCACCGCCGCCTTCTGGACCCTGCACTACGCGGCGGCGCCCCTCGGCGCGGCCCTGCTGACCTGGGCGGCCGAGCGGCACGGCACCACTCCGGTGGCCGCGGCGGCCGGCGCCTGCTGCGTGCTGATCGCGGCCGTCGCGCTGTTCACGCCGGTCCGCCGGTCAGCACCTCGCTGACGAACGCGTTGGTGAACGTGCCCGCCGGGTCCAGCTCCCGTACGAGGGCCCCGAAGTCACCGAGCCGCGGATACAGCTCCCGCAGCCGGGCCGGCGCCGTGGTGAACACCTTCCCCCAGTGCGGCCGGGCCGCGAACCCGTCCAGCGCCTCCTCCACCCGCCGCACCACCGGCAGTACCGCCGCCGTGTCCTCGACCCAGGTGAAGTGCACCGCCGCCGTGTCCCGCCCGTACGCCGGGCTCAGCCACTGCGCGTCCGCGGCGACCGTGCGCCACTCGCAGGTCTGCGTCACCGGCGCCAGCACGTCCCGTATCGCGTCCAGCGCGCGCAGCGCGTCGAGAGCGTGCTCACGCGGCATCAGGTACTCCGACTGCAGCTCGGCACCGCTGCTGGGCGTGAACTCGGCGCGGAAGTGCGGCAGCCGCTCGTGCCAGGGCCCCGGCACGCCGAACTGCTCGGTGCAGTTCTCCGCGGGCATGCCCGGCACCGGGTGTGCCTTCCCGGTGGCCGGGGCCGCGTGGGGGAAGTCCGGCAGCGGCCGGTCCGTCCGCCGCTTCAGCCACACCTGCCGGAAGCCCGGCGCCCGCCAGTCGGTGAACAGGCTCACGCTGTACGCGGCGGACAGCACCTCGTCCAGCGGCGCGGTGAGCGGCAGCTCGCCGAAGACGTACTGCTCGACCTCGTACGCCTCCTCCAGGTCCAGCGTGAGCGCCGTCACGACACCCAGCGCGCCCAGCGAGGTGACCGCGCCGCCGAACCGCTCGTCGCCCCGCGCGAGCGTCACCGCCGTACCGTCGGCCGTCACCAGCTCCACCTCGCGCACCACCGACGCCAGTGAGCCGTTGGTCACGCCCGAGCCGTGGGTGCCGGTCGCCACCGAACCGGCGACGGAGATGTGGGGGAGCGAGGCCATGTTGGCCAGGGCGAGACCGTGGGCGTGCACCACCCGGGCCAGCTCCGCGTACCGGACGCCGCCGCCCACCCGTACCGTACGGGCGGCCCGGTCCACGTCGATCTCCGGCGGCAGGTCCGCCAGCGACAGCAGCACCCCGTCGGCGCCCGGCTCGGCGATCGCGTTGAACGAGTGCCCGCTGCCCAGCACCCGCACCCGGGCGCTGCCGGCCACCAGCGCCCGCAGCGCGTCGACCGAGTGCGGCCGGTGCAGCTCCTTGGCCGTGTAGGTGATGTTGCCGGCCCAGTTGGTCACGGTGGTGTCGGTCATGTCCGCAGCCCTCCCTGAAGATCACGAGGGCCCGCGGCCCCCGCCGGAAACCTACCTGGCACGCCGAGAGGGCCCCCGCCGGGGAAGACGTACCGGCGGGGGCATACCGTGAGAAGTCGAACGCGAGCCGGGAGGAGACACAGGATGGGCAGCCGCACCGCGCTGGTCGAGGATCTGATGGAGCGCTTCCCGCACGTACCGCGGGAGGCGGTCTTCAAGGAGGACCTGCTCCGCGGCGGGGTGGCCTTCGACCCCAGCGCACTGTCCGACAACGAGGACGGCGAGGTGAAGCCGAAGTCGTACTTCATCTTCTCCTTCGACCACGGCACCCTGCCCGAGCTGGGCGAGGCCGCGCTGCGCCGCCCGCCCGAGGAGATCATCCTCACCGGCGGCCCCTACGACCTGCGCCGCACCGTCGTCTCGGTCCGGGTGAACCCGTCGTCGCCGTACCGGGTCGCCGCGAACGAGGACGGTGTTCTCGGCCTCTACCTGGACGGCAAGCGGATCGCGGACGTCGGCGTGCCGCCGATGCCCGAGTACTACCGGCACAAGCTCTCCAACGGGAAGTCGGTCATGGAGGTGGCCCCCACCATCCAGTGGGGCTACCTGATCTACCTGACCGCGTTCCGGGTCTGCCAGTACTTCGGCGCCAAGGAGGAGTGCCAGTACTGCGACATCAATCACAACTGGCGCCAGCACAAGGCGGCGGGCCGGCCGTACACGGGCGTGAAGGACGTCGACGAGGTCCTCGAAGCCCTGGAGATCATCGACAAGTACGACACCGCGAAGATCTCCACCGCGTACACGCTCACCGGCGGCGCGATCACCTCCAAGGTGCAAGGGCTGGACGAGGCCGACTTCTACGGGCGGTACGCCAAGGCCATCGAGGAGCACTTCCCGGGCCGCTGGATCGGCAAGGTCGTCGCCCAGGCGCTGCCCAAGCCGGACGTCCAGCGGTTCAAGGACTACGGCGTGCAGATCTACCACCCCAACTTCGAGGTGTGGGACGAGTACCTGTTCAAGATGTACTGCCCCGGCAAGGAGCGCTACGTCGGCCGCGACGAGTGGCACCGGCGCATCCTGGACTCCACCGAGGTCTTCGGCCCGCGCAACGTGATCCCCAACTTCGTCGCGGGCGTGGAGATGGCCGAGCCCTTCGGCTTCAAGACCGTCGACGAGGCCATCGCCTCGACCACCGAGGGCCTGCGCTTCTTCATGTCGCACGGCATCACGCCCCGGTTCACCACCTGGTGCCCCGAGCCGACCACTCCGCTCGGCAAGACCAACCCCGACGGGGCGCCGCTGGAGTACCACATCCGCCTGCTCCAGGCCTACCGCCAGACCATGGAGGACTTCGGCCTCTCCTCGCCCCCCGGCTACGGCCCGCCCGGTGCCGGCAACGCGGTCTTCTCCGTCAGCTCCTTCATGGACAGCCTCCCGGCGGACACGCCCGTCGAGGTGTGACCCCGCCGGGGTGAGGGGCGCGGAACGGTCCGGCCCGGTTCGCGCGGGCGCACGCCCGGCGGCCGGGCCGTCGCTGTTCCGGGCCGGAACGCTTGTCAGGCGCGCCGGGCCCGTGACAAGCTCGCCCCTTGCCGCGAGGTACCACCAACTCCACCGTCGGCGTGCCGGAGTTGGTCTCGCCCGTGTGACGCGGGAGATCCATGTCCGACGACCTGCCGATGCCCCAGAACGCCGCCGGCGCCACCTCCGACAACGCCGAGGCCGCCCGGTTCCCCGAGTGCTGGGACGCCGTCCTGTCCTACGCCGACCTGTGCACCGCCGGTTCCGCCGCGGCGGCCCGGCTGGCCACGGAGGCGTTCACCCGGGGCCTGCGCGAGGCACGCGGCGCGACAGCCGCCCGGACGGCCTCCGGACCCGGCCGCCGCCCGGTCCGGCTGCTGCCGCCCATCCCCCTCCTGCTGACCGCCGTACGCACCACTGCGGCGTCCTGGGAAGCCACCGGACAGGGCGACGACCTCACCCCCGGCCTCCGCCGCTGGCTCCGCTCCGACCGGGCCGCCCGCTACACCGGACCTCCCGCCGGCCGCCCGCTCGCCCTGCGCGCCCTGCGGGACATGCAGCTCCCGGACGCCGAACTGCTCTGGCTGGCCGAGGTGGAGGCCCTGCCGCTGCCCGTGGTGGCCCGCCGGCTCGGCCTCGACCCGGCCGCCACGACCGGCGAACTCGCCCAGGCACGCGACCTCTTCCGGGACCGCTGCCGCCGCGACCACCTCGACGGCCCGGCCGACGAGACCTGCCGCGACCACGCCGCCCGCCTGCTGGACACGGCGGACACCGGTACTTCGGAGGAACTCTCCCGCCACCGGGCCGGCTGCGCCGACTGCGCCGAGGCGGCGGGCTGTCTGCGCACCGACCCCGGCTCCCTGCCCGTGGCCCTGGCCGACGGCGTCATCGGCTGGGGCGGCCCGGCCTACCTGGAACGCCGCCGCCGGGCCGCCGAGGTACGCCTCGCCGCCGTCCGCCCGGCACGGGCCGACGACGACGGTGCCATCCCGGGCGGCCGGGGCGCCCGCCGGGCCCGCGCGGTCCGCGGCGGCCTCCTGGCCACCGCCGCGCTGATTTCCCTGCTGGCCCTCACCGCGTCCCTGCGCCCCTTCGGCGGTCCAGCCGCCTCCAGCGCCGCCCCCAGCGCCGCCCCGTCCGCGACGGCCGGCCGGCAGCCGGTGCCGGACCCTCCGGCCGGCTCCTCCTCCGCCCCGCCCCCGCGCCCCGCCCCCGCCGGCTCCGAATCACCGACGGCCACCCCCTCGGCCCCGGCCACCGCCACCGCCACCCTCCGACGGAACCCGGCACCGCAGGGCACCGCCACGGCCGCCCCCGCCACACCGACCGCCACGCCCGCCCTCGACGACGCCACGGTCGCCCCGTCGCCCTGCCAGGTCCACTACGACCTCGTCAATCAATGGCCGGCCGGCTTCCAGGCCACCGTCACCGTCACCACCGCCCGAGCCCTCGACACCTGGCGCGTCTCCTGGACCTTCCCCGACGGCCAGCGGATCACCCAGATGTGGGACGCCACCCACACCCCGACCGGCCCCCGGGTCACCGCCACCGCGGTCCCCTACAACGCCACGGTCCCCGCGGGCGGCACCCTGTCCTTCGGCTTCCTGGCCACGTGGGAGGGGAGCAACACGGTGCCGGAGCACTTCACGCTCAACGGGCGGGACTGCTCGGCTACCTGAGCGGAGGGACGGGTGAGCCGGGAGGTGTTGACCGATGACTGTCGTTGCGATGGGCGTTGCCGCATCCGGAAGTTCGTCAAGTCCCCCTCCGCGACCGTCGGCTGACCTCACTCCTTTTCCGCTTTCGTGGGCGCGGCGCCGAGGTCACCTTCGTGAAGGTGCAGCCCTTGTCTTTCTTCTTTTCACTCGGTTCGTCCTCGCATCCACTCGTTCCGTACGACTGGGACACGGGCTGGGAGGCCGAGTCCGCCCCGTACGCGGACCGGGGTCTCGTGTTGCCCGGCCGCGTCCTCCGGGTCGACCGCGCCCTCTGCGACGTCGTCACACCGGCCGGCCCGGTCCGTGCCGACACCGGGGCCGCCGTCGATCCTGACGGCTGCGACCCGCTGTACGTGCGCACCCTGCTGCCCCGCCGTACCGCCTTCGTGCGGTTCACCTCCTCCAAGCCGTCCGAGGGGCAGATCCTCGCGGCCAACGTCGACCACGCCGTCGTCGCGGTGTCGCTCGCCGCCGAACTGGACCTCGCCCGCGTTGAAGGTCCACCTCGAACCGGCGGCCCGGCGAACTGCACGGCGACAAGGGCTGCAACGTGACGGCGGTATCCTGCGGCAGCGGGCAGCCTGGTCCACTCATAGGCGCGTGATGTGCAAGTCTCTGGATCGGGACGCTACTTCTGTGGTCGGCTGTGGGATCGAAGATCTGCCGTCAGTGTGCATGTCGGACGGTGCCAGCGTTGGTCGGCGGTGATCAGTCAGCCCTCCAGCGGATCTCCCCTATCGCCATGTTCCGGCTGCTCCGAAACGGGTGTCCACCCGGAACCAGTTTCTCCTCGCCACAGGACATGTGCCGCTGTGCGACGCGCAGTGCGAGCGGTCGAAGGGAAATGGTGTACGGGCTGCCCGCGCCGCACGCTGCCCCGGCGTGCCGGGCCGTGCAAGCCCCGGCCGCAAGGGGTGGCGCGGCCGGGGCGGTTCCGCTCGGGCAACGGCGCGTGGGAACCGAGCGGAGTTCTGGGGCGGGGTCCGGGTCAGGGCAGGAACTTGTCGGCCAGCAGGCGGGCGATGGCCCAGTCCTGCATGGCGACACCGACGGTCTTGAAGACGGTGCGGTCGCCGCTCGGTGCCTCGGCCGCGGTCAGGGCGGCGCCCAGCTCGGTCAGGCTGTCCTGGGTGATCGCGCCGCTCTTCAGGGCGTGCAGGATCTCGCCGGACTCCTCCAGGATCGCTTCGCGCTCGTCGATGATCACGGTGCTGCCGGCGAGGAGTTCGTCGGGCAGTTCCCGCATGGTGGGCCGGAACGCGCCGATGGCGTTGACGTGCACCCGGGCGGGCAGGGCCCCGGCGGTGAAGAGCGGGCTGGTCGCCGGGGTGGCGCAGCAGACGATCTCGGCGTCGCCGACCGCGGCCTCGGGGTCCGTGGCGGTGCTGATCCTGGTGCCGGTCAGCTCGTCGGCGAGGGTCCGGGCCAGGGCCTCCGCGCGGGCCGGGTCGGCGTCCACCACGGTCAGTTCGCGCAGCGGGCGCACGGTGTGCACGGCGCGGACCTGGTCGGGGGCCTGCCCGCCCGCGCCGATCATGGTGAGCCGGCCCGCGTCGGCGGGGGCGAGCAGATCGGTGGCGACGCCGACGGCGGCGCCGGTGCGCAGCGTGGTGACGGCGCCGGCGTCGGCGACCAGTGTGTCGGGGCGCCGGGTCTCGGCCCAGACCACGGTGCCGGCGATGGCCGGGACCCGGTCGAAGTCGAGGCTCAGTGTCTTGATCATCGCGGAGGCGGTGGCCCGGTGGTGGGCGTTCATCACCAGGAACTGGCCGTCGCGCAGCACGGTGCGGGTGGGCATCTCGAACTCACCGGCGGCGAGATCGATGAAGCCGCTGCGGACCGCGTCGATCGCCTCGCGCATGCTGACGGCTTCGCGGATCTCGTGGGGGGTCAGGGCGACGGTCGACATGGGGACTCCGCATCGTCGTGTGGTGGGCCTCCCCGCGCGGCACGGGAGAGGTGGCAGTACTGAGTAAGGTATTACACCTTACTTGATCGGGTCCGCGGCGGGTCGGAGGTTCCGTGTTATGTATGAGGTGTGACCGTCTCCCGCTCCGCCGCCGCCCCGTCCGCACGTCTGAAGTCCGTGAGCCTGCGCGAGCAGGCGCGCGAGGAGCTACGGACCAGGATCGTGCTGGGACGGATCGAGCCGGGTGAGGTGCGCAGCGTGATCAGCGTGGCCGAGGAGCTGGGGGTGTCCATCACGCCCGTACGCGAGGCGGTGATGGACCTGGCCAACCAGGGGATGGTCGAGGTCATGCGCAACCGGGGCTTCCGAGTGCCCCAGCTCAGCGAGCACGACCTGGACGAGATCTTCCGGATCCGGACGATGCTGGAAGTGCCCGCCATGGCCGATGTCGTACGGATCCTGGACGGGGCCCCGGTGCCGCGGTTCCGGCGGCTGGCCGAAGAGCTCACCGAGGCGGCGCGCGAGGGCGATCTCGTCAACTTCCTGGACAAGGACCGGCAGTTCCACCTCGGTCTGCTGGAGCTGCTGGGCAACGGCCGACTGGTCGCGATGGTCGCCCAGTTGCGGGACCAGGCCCGGATGCAGGGCCTGCAGAAGCTGGCGGACCAGGGCGAGTTGACCCACTCCGGTGAGGAGCACCTCACGCTGGTCGACGCGATCGAGGCCGGGGAGGCCGACCGGGCGGCCGAACTGATGCGCGCTCACCTGGCTCACAGCCGGGGTATCTGGGCCGGGCGCGCCGAGCCCGCTTCCTGATCGTTCGGCGAAGGCCGGTGCGGGCCGCACCGGCCTGTGCTGTGCGAGTGTCAGCTGCCGACCGGGTTCTGGGTGTTCTCCTGCTGCCCGTCGGGCTGTCCGGACGCGGTGGCCAGGCGTGAGTTGCGGTAGCCGTAGAAGCCGTAGACGGTCAGGCCGAGGGCGACCCACACGCCGAACCGCAGCCAGGTCAGCGGCTGGAGCTTGCTGATCAGGTACAGCGAGAAACCGATGCCCAGCAGTGGCACCAGCGGCACCCAGGGGGTGCGGAACTTGCGGGGCAGATCGGGCGCGCGGAAGCGGAGCACGATCACCGCGGCGCACACCACGACGAACGCCATGAGGATGCCGATGTTGGTCAGTTCGGCGGCCGTGACGATCGGGCTGAACCCGGCGATGCCGGCGGCGATGACGCCGAGCAGCCAGGTCGGCCGGGCCGGCACCTGGCGCTTGGCGTCGACGCGGGCGAACCAGCGGGGCAGCAGGCCGTCGCGGCTCATCGCGTACGCGATCCGGGAGGCGCCGAGCAACTGGGCGAACATGGCGGTGACGATGCCCAGGATGGCGCCGACCGCGAGGATCTCGGCGAAACTGTCGAGGCCGACGGCGGCGAAGGCGTGGGCGAACGCGCTCTCCGGGTGCAGCGCGGCGCTCGGCTGCATGCCGGTGAGCACGGTGGCGGCGAGCACGTAGAGCACCATCGCGATGGCCAGCGAGATGAGGATGGCCCGCGGCAGGTCGCGGGAGGGGTTGCGGGACTCCTCGGCGGCCGTGGTCATCGCGTCGTAGCCGAAGACCGCGAAGAAGACGGTGGCCGCGCCGGTCACCGTGGCCCCGAAGCCGTGCGGGAGATAGGGGTGCAGGTTGTCGGCGTCGAAGTAGAAGGCGCCCACCACGATGACGGCGACGACCAGTGCGACCTTGAGGCCGACCAGGACGGTCTCGGTGCGGGCGCTGGACTTGATGCCGCGGCTCAGCAGGAAGGTGATCAGCAGGCACAGCACCATGGCGAGCAGGTCCACCCGGTGCCCCTCGCCGGTGCCGGGGGCCCCGAGCATCCAGGTGGGCAGCTGGACGCCGAGATTCTGGAGGAGGAAGTTGGCGTATCCGGAGACACTGATGGCGACCACGGCCACGATCGCCGTGTACTCCAGCAGCAGGTCCCAGCCGATCAGCCAGCCGGCCAGCTCGCCGAGGACCGCGTAGCCGTAGGTGTAGGCGGAGCCGGCCTGCGGGATCAGTCCGGCGAACTCGGCGTAACAGAGCGCCGCCGCCGCGCTCGCTGCGCCCGCGATCAGGAACGACAGTGTCACGCCCGGGCCCGCGATGTCATGGGCGACCGCGCCCGCGAGCGAGAAGATGCCCGCTCCGATGATCGCGCCCAGACCGATGGCGGTCAGCTGCCACAGCCCGAGTGTGCGGTGCAGCGCGCCGCCGTGCTCCATCTCGTCGGTCGATCCGAACGGGATGCGGCGCAACAGGCCGGAGCCTCTTCCCAGGGGGTTCGTCGGTGACATCTCCGGCCCTCTTCCTCGTCATGGCGGTCGGGCTTCGCGTGGTTTGCGCAGCCGTGGGGTGGGGGATGGCGCGTTCGCGCGGGGACGACCGGCCGCGTCCGCGTCCCGAGGCGGTGCCTGCGGGCGTGGGGATCGCCGGTCTCGCCGGTCAGGGCAGGCGCTCGGAGAGGCCGGCCGTTGACGGGTGTTGGGTAATGTATTACACCTAAGTCACCGGATGGCAAGAGTCCGTATCACCGACCACCGACGACGACGGCCGCGCGTGCACGTGCGGTACGACCACTGCGCAAGGAGACGCCCATGGCCGGACAGCAGCCCTTGGTGATCAGCACCGTCGATTACCACACCGGCGGCGAGCCCTTCCGCATCGTCAGCGAGCCGCCCGTCGCCATCGAAGGGGCCACCGTCGCCGAGCGCCGCACCTTCGCCATCGCCGACCCCGACGTCGACGGCCTGCGCAGGCTGCTGTGCTCCGAACCCCGCGGACACGCCGACATGTACGGCGGGTTCATCACGCCGCCCGACGACGAGGGCGCCCACTTCGGGGTGCTGTTCTGGCACAAGGACGGCTTCTCCACGGCCTGCGGCCACGGCTCCATCGCCCTCGCGGCCTGGGCCGTCCAGACCGGCCGCGTCGAGCGCGACCCCTCCGGCACCACCACCGTCGTCATCGACGTCCCGTCCGGACGCGTCACCCTGCGGGTGCGCGGCGACGGTGAGCGGATCACCGGCATCGACTTCGTCAACGTACCGAGCTACCGCCTCGCCGAGCGGGTCGCGCTCACCACCTCCCGGGGCGAGGTCACCGTCGACATCGCCTACGGCGGTGCCATCTACGCCCACCTCGACGCCGCCGCCGTCGGCCTGGCCGTGACGCCCGAGCACTACACCGACCTCATCGCCGTCGGACGCGAGGTGAAGTGGGCGCTCAACGAGACCGCGCACGCCCGCCACCCCGTCGACGACCGCCTCAGCGGCATCTACGGCACCATCCTCTACGACGACCTCGGCACCGACGCCGACGGCAACCCCCACCAGCGCAACGTCACCGTCTTCGCCGACGGACAGGTCGACCGCTCCCCGTGCGGCTCCGGCACCTGCTCGCGCGTCGCCGTGCTCGCCGCGACCGGCGTGCTCGAGGCGGGGCAGGTCCTCGTCCACGACTCGATCGTCGGCAGCCGCTTCGTCGCCCGCGTCGCCGCGGAGCTGACCGCCGACGGCTACCCGGCCGTGGTCCCGGAGGTCACCGGAACCGCGTACAGGACGGGCGAGCACCGCTTCGAACTGGACCCTGACGACGACCTCGGTGCCGGCTTCGTCCTCCGCTAGCGGGTGCCCCTGCCTCACTAGGTAGACTGGTCTACCTAGTGACGGAAGGAAGCCCATGACCAGCACCGACGACGCCGAGGCCCGGCCGGGGGCGCACAAGGGAGCCGTACGCGAGCAACTGCTCGCCGCCGCGGCCCGCCGGTTCTACGCGGACGGCGTGACCGCCACCGGCATCAACGCCATCACCGCCGAGGCCGGCGTGGCGAAGATGAGCCTGTACAACAACTTCTCGTCCAAGGCGGACCTGGTGAAGGCGTACCTGGACGCCCGGCACGAGGAGTGGCTGGAGCTCTACCGGCGCCGGCTGGCCCGGGCGGCGGACGCGCGCGGCGGCGTCCTCGCCGTGTTCGACGCCTACGCCGACCACGCGGCCTTCGCGTACGAGGGCGGCTTCCGCGGCTGCGGTCTGCTCAACGCGGCCGCCGAGCTGCCGCCGGGCGACCCCGGCCGTGCGGTCGTCCGCCGCCACAAGGAAGAGGTGGAGTCGCTGCTCGCCGGGCACCTCACCGAGCTGCTGCCCGGCCGGGACGACGAGGCGCGGCGGCTCGCGGAACACCTGTCGTTCCTGCTGGAGGGCTCGATGGTGCGGGCCGGCCTGGAGGGCGCGGGCACCCGGGTGCGGCACGCCAAGGCGCTGGCCGAGCAGCTCCTGGACCGCCTGTGAACCGCCCCGCCGGGCCCGCCGCCGGCGCCCTGTGCGTCCTGCTCGCCTCCCTGCTGTGGGGCACGACGGGCACCGCCGCCACCTTCGCCCCCGGCGTCGGCCCGCTCGCGATCGGGGCCGTGGCGATGGGCCTGGGCGGGCTGCTCCAGGCCGCCGTCGCCCTGCCCGCCCTCGTCCGTCAGGCACCCGCGCTGCGGGCGCGGCGCGGCACCGTGCTGCTCGGCGCGGTGTCGGTGGCCGCCTACCCGCTCGCGTTCTACAGCTCCATGCACCTGGCCGGGGTCGCCGCGGGCACGGTCGTCTCGATCGGCTCGGCCCCGCTCGCCTCCGCCCTGATCGAGCGGGTCGCGGACCGGCGCCGCCTGACCCGCCGCTGGGCGGCCGGTGCCGCGCTCGGCCTGTCCGGCACGGTGCTGCTGTGCGCCGCCGAGGCCGCGGGGGCGGGCTCCGGCACCACGGGCCGGTCCACGGGGGCGACCGTGCTCGGTGTGGGCCTCGGCCTGGTGGCCGGAGTGACCTACGCCCTCTACTCGTGGGCCGCGCACCGGCTGATCGACCGCGGCGCCACCTCCGGCGCGGCCATGGGCGCCGTCTTCGGTATCGGCGGTCTGCTCCTGATGCCGGTCCTGCTCGCCACCGGCGCCCCGCTGACCGCCTCGTGGACCAACGCGGGCGTCGGCGTCTACATGGCGCTGGTGCCGATGTTCCTCGGTTACGTGCTGTTCGGCTGGGGCCTGGCCCGGGTCCCGGCGAGTACGGCGACCACCCTCTCCCTGCTGGAGCCGGCCGTCGCCGCGGTGCTGGCCGTCCTGGTCGTCGGCGAGCGGCTGCCCGCCCTCGGCTGGACCGGCATCGCCCTGGTCGTGGCCTGCCTCGCGGTGCTGACGGCGCCCCGGCGCACGGCACCCGCGGCGGACGCGGACCCGGCGCCGGCACCGGTGCCGGGCGACCGGGTCGGCGCCCCGGCCCGGCCCGGGAGCCGCTGAGGTCCGCCCCCGCGCCTCACCTCCCGGTGCCCCAGATGTCGTCGAGGGTGAAGCCGGCCGGGAACGGGTCGCGCGGGTCGAGGGAGAACTGCGCCGTCCCGGTGACCCAGGCCCGCCCCCGGATGCTGGGCCGCACCGCCCGGTGCGGTCCGGCCGTGGTGGTGGAGGTGACGGACGCGGTGAAGGTGGTACCCAGCAGGCTCTCGTTGACGAAGCCGTCCCCCTCGGCCAGTTCGCCGCGTGCGTGCAGGACGGCCAGCCGCGCGCAGGTGGCGTTGCCGCACGGGGACCGGTCCAGGGTGCCGGTCCAGCTCTCCGGCCGGTCCGGCACGGGCTCCCCGGTGGTGATCACGGTGGCGGTACGGGCCGACGTACCGGGAGTCACGGCGGGGGCGTGCAGCATGACCAGGCCGATGTAGTCGATGGCCGGGTTGTCCGGGTGGCGCACGGACAACTGCTCCCGGGCGGCCATCTTGACGAGCGCGCCGACGCGCGTGATGTCCTTCGCGGCCCTGGGGGACAGGTCGACACCCACGTCTCGGGCGGCGATCTGGACGACGAACTGACCGCCGAACGCGACATCGGCCCGGACCGTGCCGACCCCGGGCACCTCCAGGGGAACGTCCAGATGAGTCGCGAAGGCCGGGACGTTGTGCACGGTGACATGGTCGACCCGGCCGTCGGTCAGGGCGGCGTCCGCCCGGACCGGTCCGACCGCGGTGTCGATCACCAGTGAGGTGACGGGCGCCACGGCGGGCAGCGCCTGCGTCTGGAGCAGCGCGGTGACCGCGCAGATGGAGTTCGTACCGGACATGGGGCTGAACCCGGACTGCGTCATGACGACGAGCCCGAAGTCCGCGTCGGGGCGGGTCGGCGGCAGCACCAGGGCCGAGCACATGCCCGGATACCCGCGCGGCTCGCGCAGCAGGAACCGGCGCAGATCGTCGAGGTGGGTCCGGCAGTACTCCAGCCGCTCGGCCATGGTCGAGCCCGACACCAGCAGGTGGGCGTCGGTCAGTACCCGGCTCGGTTCCCCCTCGCAGTGCAGGTCGATGGCGCGGACGGTCTTGCCGATGGTCATGGCGCGTACTTTCTGTTCCAGGTCGGCCGGAGCGGTCAGGACGGGACGCGCCGCGCGGCGCTCTGTTCCGGCGCCGGCGCCGGCGGCACCGCGTCCTGGGCCGCCTTCCGTGTGTGGCCCGTCTCCCGGATCGTGGCCACGTTGACGACCATGAGGAGGGCGACGAAGGTGACGTAGAAGCCGACCCACAGGGTGTGCCCGGCGTCGATGAACGCCGTGGCGATCAGCGGGGCGGTGCCGCCGAAGACCGCCACCCCGGCCGCGTAGGGGAGGCCGATGCCGCTCATGCGGAACTCGGTCGGGAACAGCTCCGACAGCACGGTCGGCAGCGGTCCGCAGGTCGCGGCGAGCAGCACGCACCCGACCGAGTCGATCAGCACGAACGTCCCGAACGAGGCGCCGTCGAGGAGGCGCAGGGCGGGGTACGTGTACAGCAGGAACCCGACCGCGGTGACCAGCAGCAGCGGCTTGCGCCCGATCCGGTCGGACAGCGCGCCGGCCAGGGGCAGCGCGAAGAAGAACACCACGAGGCTCAGCGTGCCGCCCAGCAGGGCCTCGTCCAGCGGCATGTCACCGGTCAGGTGCATGTACGTGGGCAGGAACGTCGTCCAGATGGTGAACGGGCACTCCAGCGCCACCAGCAGGAAGACCCGCAGCATGCTGCCCTTGTGGCTCGCGAACAGGGCCCGCAGCGGCTTGTCCACCAGGCTGTTCGTCTCCTTGGCCGCCTCGAACTCCGGTGACTCCGGGGTCCGGAACCGCACGTAGAGGGCGTAGAGCGAGAAGACGGCGCCGAGCAGGAAGGGGACCCGCCAGGCCCAGGCCTCGGGCAGCACGCCCGGGGCGAGACTCGCCGACAGGGCGGCTATGCCGGTCCCGGCGATCTTCGCCACCGCCGTACCGCTGTAGATGATGGAGCCGGCCAGCCCGCGGTGGCGGGGCGGTGCCTGCTCGACGACGTAGGTGGAACCGGCCTGGAACTCGGCCCCGGTCGCGATGCCCTGGATGACGCGGGCGGTGACGACCAGGACCGGGGCGAGGACGCCGATGCTGTCGTGCGCCGGGGTGAGCGCGATGATCAGGCTGCCGGCGCCCATGAGCACGATGGTCAGGGACAGCAGCTTGCGCCGGCCGTACTGGTCGCCGTAGGGGGAGAGGACCACCGCGCTCAGCGGGCGGACCAGGAAGCCCGCGGCGAACGTCAGGTAGGTCAGCATGACCGACGTGGCTTCGCTGTCCGACGGGAAGATGTAGCCGGCGAAAGCCGGTGCGAGCAGGGCGAAGATGATCCAGTCGTACCACTCGATGAAGTTGCCGATCGAGCCGCCCAGGATCCACTTCACCTGCTGTCCGCGGCTCTGCGGCCCGTCGGCCACCCTGGTGTTCACGTTGCGCCCCTTCGGTCGGGAACCCGCACGCGGTTCCGCCCGGTCGGATTCCTAGGGTGTGATGTGTAATACCTCACCGAGCCTGGCCGATGGGCGACCGAGTCGTCAATAGGGTGGTGTCAACGTTGTGTTAAGCCGGTCCTGGCCGGGCCGACCATCACCGCACCACGCCGTCCCTCTCCGTCACCGCCTCCCGTACCCGTCCGGCACGCGTGCGTGCGCCCGCCGGCCACAGCCGCCGGACTTTCCAGCCGGCGCTGACGGACACAGCGGACGCGGCATGGCAGCGCGGCGTCGGGAGCGCCGATCAGGAACGTACGGCCGGGGGCTCTCCCGACCACGCGGCCCGCAGCAACTGCCGCAGACCGTCCCGAGTCACGTCACGGGGGTTGGCGTAGGGATTGCCCAGGGCGATGTCGACGATCCGGTCGATGTCGTCCTCCGCCATGCCGATCTCCCGCAGGGACCG
>NZ_JBIVWS010000036.1:0-52762 GCF_044768905.1 Streptomyces sp. NPDC090994 | reverse complement strand
AAGCATCGTTCATCACGATCGGTGACCGTAGTGCCCGAGGACTCCATGCGCCCACTGAACTGGGCAATCTCCAGGCTTCGTTCAGTCAACGGGGCATCCGCTGCCCAATGCTCCACGTCAACCCCAAGATGCTCGTCCGACTCACCGAACTGGAAGCCGACCTCCTGCAACGCCGTGCACAGGCCAAAGCCGAGGGTTGGATCGGTGAGATTGAAGGCATCGACCTCACCCTCACCTTCCTCCGTGCCAAGCGCGACGAGACCCAACGCCGAGCCCAGCGACCAACCCTGCACCTCGGCATCCCCGCCCGCCGCCGGTCGAAGGGGTCCGAATGACGTACCAGAGACCGATGCCTGATCCAGAACCTCGGACGCCTCGGCGCCCCCCGGAATATGATCGAACGGAACTGCCGTCCATGCCCGGCTCGCGGGCCCTCGGCCGGTACGGCCTCGACCTGCTCCTGTGGCCGGACAACCGCACCTATCGCATGCGAGCCTGAGCCAGTCCAGCCACGCCGCCGCAACGAATACATTCTCTTTCGCGAAATCGACAGCAAGAGTCATGCAGGGGGAAATCATGCCTACCCTTCTCTATTACCCTTTGGCTAAGCCTCCAGTGAACGTGGTCCACGAAGCGTTGCTGTACTGGGACGGCATCGCTTCGATCGTCTCGGATAGACGAGAAACGTATGAACGCACACTCATGGGCACGCTGCAAGATCTCAAGGACCGGGGATTTTACCACCCCATTAATCTCAAGCGTCATTACAGTCTTCTAGCCAACAGGGAAATCGAGGACTTTCCTGGGATGGTCGATCGGCTCCATGCACTCGGCCCCCACAGGGGGCGCCCTGTCTACCTCGACCACGGGGGCAAGGTGGGATTCGGTCTCGAAGAGGGGCTCATCGCACTTGGTGTGGCCCGACGTAATCGATTCCTTGAGCGTCCCAATCTTGGATTCCTCGTAATTCCTGAGAAGGCGCTACTCATCCTGGCCAGCACCATGGCTCAGGAGGTGGCCCGCTCGACAACGAGTATCTCCTACACGCCCTACACCGATCAGTCCACGGCTGATGAACTTTCGCTGAGGCCGAATGCATGGTCCGCTGTGTCGGCTTGGCGCGTGGAACTTGGCCGCATGCTGCCCATGCCGGCACCAGGAACCCCAACCTCCGAGGTTCTGGCCTTCCGTGAAAAATACGCCGCCGAGCGAGAACGTTTGATCAAGGCAACTCAGGCCATGCTCAGTGAGCTCAACCGGCACTGGGAACACCCGGCTGATGTTCTTCAACGCATGCGCAGCGAACTGACCCAGGCACGCGACGACTACCAGGGAGCTGTAAAGAGCAGTCGCATGGCGTGGATCACCAGGTCAATCTCCGCCACGGTGGCGGTAAGCACCGCGGTAGTCGGAGCCCTGGCCGTCCCAGACCTAGCGTGGGCGGCCGGTATCGCCGGAAGCATCGGGTTCAATATTGCCACTCGCGAGGTTCGTCCCGTGGTGCAGAAAAAGCAAGAGCATCCGTTCAGCTACCTCCGGCTCGTCGAGACAGAACTGTCGTAGCAGCGGCTTCGTGGCCGAGTTACTGGAGAGCGAGTATTGCTGAGCACCTGGGCGGACCGGAGATCCGTATCTCGCGCGGACTTCGGCGCCGCCCGCAGCCACCGAGCAAAGGCCCGACGAGCAGAGCTGCCCGTTACTGGACCAAGGAAGAAGCCGGCGCTACCGCGATCTGGCCGACGAACACCGCTGAGCAGCACGTGTCAGGCAACCGCGTCCCTGAGCAGGCAGCTTCGGGGACGAGGGCATCGGCGGTCTACCGGAGGCTAACGCTCACGCCTCGTTCCTCGAAGATCTCCAGGAGCAGGTCGAACAGCGCAACCCGGCGATCGCCGCCAGCGGGCACGCGCTCCACCAACCGTGCCCTGGCCTCGGCCGAGGAACCCCAGTGCAAGGTGAGAACGGAGTGGTGGCGCCCCAGCCGCCCCTCAGGCAGTCGTCCAGAGCGTCAAGGTTCCAGCCGAAGTATCCGCCAGGCCCGTTGATGGCTTCACCGATCGTGCAGTAGAAGGTGTCCTTGTCGACGATGTGCCGGCCGTTCAAGGTGAACGCCTGGCCTGCGGGCGCATCGGGCTTTCCCTGGCGTTGGTACTCCCGGGACCACAGGGCCACCGACAGCCACGCGTGTCTGTCCGCGGGTGCGAGTTCGTGCCACATTCCGGTGCGGTTCAGGCGATCAGTCCGGAGCAGATCCCACGCTCGTTCCGCTCCAGGCAAGGCGTTCTCGCACCACAGTGTCACCGTGAGGTCGACGAGGCCGGCTCCACGGGCGGAAGGCTTGACGTCGACGACGGTGACCTCGTTGACGAAGTAGGACCCCATGGTGGCACCGTCGCCGTCGAGGAGATCGAACCAGGCGTTCCCCGCCATGGCGCGACGACCACCGACATGATTGACGCTCTTCAGTAGGCCACCCTGCGGAAGGCAACCTTCGAGGCGCACTCGGCGAGCGCCCTCATCAGCCGGCAGAGGCGTGAAGAACCCCTCGGCCTCGTGGGCAAAGCCCCAGAAGTCGCTGTCGTCCTCGTCCGAGGTCAGCGTGTACTTCTGCCCCTCGCCGCCCCGCCCTGATGTTCGCATCGCCCCCCCATGAGAGCGCTGATCCTACCGACGCTCGGCGACCTGCCGGGCGGTCGCCGGCGCCGGCGCGCCCCCCTGACCCCATCCCATCCATCTCGGAGGTCCTTTGACGAGCCACATAACCGCCGTCACCCGTGAGAGTGAAGTGCAGAGAAGCACCGGCGAATACAAGATAAAGCCGATAAAACGACAAGTAAGAGAACTCCTCGGCTACCCCTACCCACGGCGCATCCCGAAGGACGTCTTCGTCGAGCAGTGGGTGGGCATCTCCACGGACGAGTTCCACCGCGCCAAGGATGCCGACGTCCGCTACATGCGCAATCGGCACCCTCTGATCGACCTTGGCTGGTCCCGAAGCGACTGCGTCCGGTACCTCACGTCGCTGGGTTTCGCCAACACGCCGAAATCGAGTTGCCTCGGCTGTCCCTTTCACGGCAACGCTCAGTGGCGGCACATCCGCGACACCAGCCCCGACGAGTGGCGGGACGTCGTGGACTTCGACGCTGCCATCCGCCAGGGCAACGCCCGCGCCAACGCCAGCGGCAACCCGCTGCTGGGACAGGCGTTCCTCCACCGCTCCCGCGTGCCGCTGGACCAGGCGCCGATCGACCACGTCACCACCGCCGAGTGGGCCGCCCGCCAGGACGAACTGTCCGACGGCCCCGGCATGGAGGAGTTGGAGCACGGTGTCACGGACGGCTGCTCCCCGTGGGCGTGCCGCGGGGAGGCGGACACCGCGCTGAGGCGGGACGACTTCGGACTGGCCTCTTGACCGTCCTTGATCTGTTCTCCGGCGCGGGCGGCTGGGGCCACGCCCTCACCGTCCTCGGTGTACAGGACGTCGGTCTGGAATGGGACGCGTGGGCCTGCCTGACCCGGGCCCGCGCGGGGCAGTTGACGCTGCGGACGGATGTGGCGCTGTATCCGGTGTGGCCGTGGGTCGGCCGTACGCGGGGGCTGATCGCGAGCCCGCCGTGCCAGGCGTGGTCGATGGCCGGTAAGCGCCTCGGGCTGGTGGACCAGCCGCTGGTACACCAGGCGGTCGCCGACCTCGCCGCCGGCCGGGATACCCGCGAGCATCTGCTCGCCGCCTGCCGGGACCCACGTTCGCTGCTGGCCGCCGAGCCGATGCGCTACCTCCACGCGCTGAACGCGGTGGGTGAGCCGGAGTGGGTCGCGATGGAGGAGGTCCCTGACGTCCTACCCCTGTGGCGGCAGTACGCGGCCGTCCTGCGCCGCTGGGGCTTCTCGGTGTGGACCGGCGTCCTCAACGCCGCCGACTACGGCGTGCCCCAGACCAGACGCCGGGCGATCCTGATCGCCTCCCGGGTCCGCACCGCCCAGCCACCCAAGCCCACCCACGCCCAGGTCGCGGAGCCGGACTCCCTGTTCGGGCCGGGTCGCGCCCGGTGGGTCAGCATGGCCCAGGCACTCGGCTGGGGCGCCACCGACCGTCCCGTTCCCACCGTGTGCGCCGGCGGCGGACCGGGCGGCGGGCCCGAGCCCTTCCCCTCCGGCTCCCGCAAGACACTGTCCGACGCCCGGGAGCGTGGCACCTGGATGCCCCGGTTGGACGAAGTGGTCGTGCAGTCCCGACGTGAAGCCGAGGCTCACCGTTGGTCCTGGTCTCTGCGCAGCAACAACCAGGCCAACGCCACCATCCGTCCGCTGTCCGAGCTGGCCGGCACGCTCTTCTTCGGGCACCGCGCCAATGAGTGCACCTGGGTCGCCGAACCCGCCACCTCTTCGGCCGCGGACCCCGATGCGCCGGTCGTTCCCGAGCCGATCCGGATCACCGCCCGCGAGGCCGGTCTGCTGCAGACTTTCCCCGCCGATTACCCCTGGGCCGGCAACAAGGGCCAGCAGTTCTCCCAGATCGGCAACGCCGTGCCCCCGCTGCTCGCCCGCCACCTCCTCGCCCCGCACCTCGGCGTCGCCCTCGACCCCGACGACTTCACCCTCGCCGCCTGATGCCCCACACCTCCACTCCCGAACCCGACGAAGACGACCTCTACGCCGTCCCACCGCCCCAGCCGGTGTTCCACGTCGAGCAGGCACTCCTGGGGGCTTTCCTCCTCGACCCGCACCGCCTGGACGACGTGAACGGCATCGCCGCTGACTCTTTCTCCACCGCCGCGCACGCCGCCCTGTATGCCGCGATCAGCACCGTGCCGCGGCCCGACCCCGCCGGGCACGCGAAGAACACCAAGTGGCTCGACCGCGTGCTCGCCACGGGTCGGGAGCAGGCGCGCGGACTGACCGCCTCCTACCTGCACACCCTCGTCCAGGTCTGTCCCTGGCCCAGCCACGCCCCCGCCTACGCCCGCATGGTCGAGGCGGAGCACGCCCGCCGCCGCCTGCTGACGGCCGCCGAACACCTCGTCCACACCGCCCACGACGTCTGTCTCCCGCACCCCGTCCAGCCGGTGCTCGCCGAGGCCGATGCGCTCGCGGCGGTCGTGGACGACATCGCGAACCGATTCCCCCCGCGCTCCGGTGTCCTCCCCCGCACCCCGGCGCCGCCCTCCGTCTGGACGACGGCAGCGAACCAGGCGAGATCCTGCGCATGCTGGCCGAACCGGCCGGATCCGTCGAGCACTGGGGCGAGCGCGTCCTGCAGCGCTCCCTCCTGGCCACGGCCGAGCACACGGGCCGACGCATCGAGGCGTACGCCGGCGACCCCGCGAACACCCCCTTCCAGCTCGTCGTCGGCGCCCGCCATCCGCGCCGGCCCGCCGACCACCACGGCCGCACACGCCGCCCGGTCCACACGAGCAACCCGATAACCCCGCACGTACACCGGTGGCCGGCGCCCAAGGCCCGGCCACCGGTGCCAGAGACGAGACCCCCTGTGACCACCGCCATCGACGCCCATGTCCGCCTCGACACCCACCCCACCCACCCGAGCGCCCTGCAGGCTCCTCCATCCCGGTCTGGTAGCGATGGATGCGGTCTTCCGTCCCGTGATAGATCTTCGCGACCAGCTCGTGGCGTTGCGCGTGACGGCTGCTCTGCGTTTCGATCTGTCGGCGATAATCGGGATTGTCGATGAGGCCCAGGATGTGTGCGGTCTTGAAGATTTTCCCGTAGTGGGCGAGGGCCTTGCCCAAGGACGTCGGGGTGCCGTTGCGGATCACAATGCGGATCGCGTCCGCGGACCGAATGCGGCCGAAATGGACCGCTCCGACGAGACGGAGCATGTCGTCCCAGCGCCGTTCGATGAGTGCGGTGCCGATCTTGTTGCGGGTGGCGTGCTGCAAGGGGCCGTAGTCTTCGCCGGAGGCGGTGTCCATGCGGGCGAGGGTCATGTCAGTGATGTCGGCGGCTGCAGGTGTGTAGGTGTAGCCGGAGAGCGCAAGCAGGCCGAAGATGATCTCTTAGTGCGGGCCGCCCTCCGCGACGATCTTCTGGGGCTTCCCATGGGGGCCTGACTCCGGGAGCCGGCGACCTTGAAGGCGTTGGTGCGGCGTTCGTTAACGTACGGCAAAGTGGCCGGTTTGCGGAACACCCCCGCGCCGGCGGGGAGAACTCTCCGCACACCGGGCACGTCAGGGCGGAGGGCGGAACACCCCCGCGTCGGCGGGGAGGACGCGAAGCACGCAGGCCGCAGCGACAGGGACGCATGAACATCTCCGCGTCCGCTGTTGAGGACACCGGGGCAATGTCCGGGGATGCGATTACGGTCATGATCCTCACAAGGCGACCGGAACCCTCCGCCCCATGAGCGCCGCATGGGGGGCATGAGCCAGTGACGATAAGCGCGGTAAATGCGACTGCAAGGCGAGAATGGTGATACGTATCCTTGTGGGCACTCTGGGCGGTTCCTGCGGGCGCGTTCAGGTCTGATATTCCAGACATCTGATTGCTCTTGAGGGTCTTCGGTGTTAACGGGTGGCATACCCGCCAGAGCGTGAAGCCTCCACCTCATAGAAAACGTGATGTATGTCACTCTTGACTGATGAACATGATCGCCACATGATCCTCACAGATTTCTTGTATTGAACACTTAAAGAGGACGGGTGGGTGGGGGGCGTGTTCACGCGGAGACGACGCCATGGTTGGCGCCGGCCGGTGCGAAGCGGGGCGATAGCCGTTGCACTGCTGGCGGGGGCGATACCGCCGATAACGGTTGGGATAACCCCAGCCTTGGCTGACGACAGGGCAGTTTCGGCGTCCGCTGACAGAACTGCCGAGTCGAAGGCGAGCGCTCTCGCGGCGGAGAGCGGTGAGAGGGTCGCTGTGGAGACGGCGACCACCGAGTCCTCTCAAATCTACGCCAACCCAGACGGCACATTCACCCAGGAGATGAACGCTGCTCCCGTCCGCGCCCGCAAGGACGGCGGAACCTGGGCCCCCATAGACACCGCTCTCGTGCGTGAGGCCGACGGCTCCATCCAGGCGAGCAACACGACAACCCATGTCACGTTTAACGGCGGTGACAGCGGCGAGCCGCTGGTGAAGCTGGAGGACGAGGGGCACACATTGCGGCTGGGCTGGCCCACCGCCCTTCCTGTGCCCCAACTGGACGGTGACACCGCCATCTACACCGATGTCCTCCCGGACGTTGATCTGCAACTGACGGCGCTGAGCACCGGGTACACCTCTGTACTCGTGGTGAAGACGGCCGAGGCCGCGAAAAACCCGGCGCTCGCAACCATCCAGATGAGTGTCGCAGGCGGCAGCCTGGGCATTTCCCCTACGGCCGACGGAGGTTTCATCGCGCGGGACGCCGACGGAACCCCGGTCTTCGAAAGCCCGGCCGGGCGCATGTGGGACTCAGCAGGTGACACTCCCACTGCTGCGACCAACGATGTCATCACGCAGTCCGCCTTCACGGCTTCCCCGACCGGAACACAGGAGGGCTCCGCAGAGACGGGACCGGCTCCACTGCCCGAGGCCGGAGGAGAGCCGACGCCCTCCCAGGGCCCAAGCAGCGGCGATGCGACGGCGGAACTCCCGCTCAAAATCACCGACACCGCCCTGGAGATCACGCCCGACCCGGCACTGTTGCACGGCGAGGACACCGTTTTCCCGCTCTACATCGACCCGCCGACCAAGGGCATCGCACTGGGCGACTGGACGGCACTGTCCTCAGACGGCGACAAGTTCTGGGAGTTCGACGGGGACAAGGGCGTGGGGCGCTGCTCCAACTACGCCGGCTACCTCTGCTCCAACAGCCCGTACACGCAGCGCCTGTACTTCGAGTATCCGCTCTCGTCGATCCACGGTAAGAAGATCCTCGACGCGACGATGGAGGTGTACCAGGTATGGACGTTCACCTGCGATCCGCACTGGTACGACCTAAGCCATGTCGACAAAGGCATCTCCTCCAGCACCACTTGGTCTACCCGGCCCACCGCGGACGACCTCATGGGCGACCGGAACGTGGCCTACGGCCGGGGCAGCCTGTGTGACCCGTCGCAGCCAGCGAACTGGGTGCGCTTCAGCGACAACGTGGACGAGGAGACGAACGAAAACCTGACGACGACGCTGGCGTCCCACGCTGCGAACAAGTCCGCGCAAATCACGTTCTCCCTGACCGCGCACGACGAGTCCGATGCCGGCGCCTGGGCACGCTTCCGCAACGACGCCAAACTGTCGGTCACCTACGTCTCCTACCCCAGCAAGCCGACCTCCTACGGCGTCCAGCAGGGCACGACAGGGCGGGCCTGCAACGCCGCCACCCTCCCCTTCGCCACCAGCGACACCACGCCGAAGATGCTGGCCACGGTACAGTCAGCCGACGGCTCCAACTCCCAGCTGCGCGCCCTGTTCGAGGTGTGGAAGGCCGACGGCTCCAGCCGCGCCTGGTACGCAGCTTCCCCGGACGAAGCCTGGGTGGCCGACAACGCTCCCCGCACCGCGACATCGACCGCGCTGCCGGCGCAGACGGATTACCGGATGCGGGTCAAGACGCAGGCGTACTACAAGACCGATCGCGGAGCCACCGGCGTTCTCGATTCGGCTTGGTCGTCCTGGTGCTACTTCCGTGTAGACACCGACTCACCACCGCCTCCCGTGGTGACGAGCGCCGACGATATCTACAAGCCGGCGGAGACCGATCCGGCCGCCGGCGGTGTGGGCGTCGCGGGCCAGTTCACTTTCACTCCTGCGGACACCAATCCCAGCACCGCCGGTATCCAGTCCGACGTCGTCAGCTACAGGTTCAAGCTGAACAGCGGAGCGGTCTCCGCCCCGATCAACGTCGCCAAGGGCGAGGCCGTCACCCGCACCATCACACCCAACCAACCCGGTGAAAACACTATCCAGGTCTGGGGCTACGACGCGGCCAGCCACAGCTCGCTCACCGGCTACTACAGCTTCCTGGTCAAGGGCGCAGAACAGCCCACCGGTATCTGGCACCTTGACAACGGCCTCACCGACACCACCACTGCCACGCAGCATCCGCTGACCTCCTCGGGCGCTACCTACGACGCCCTGGCACGCGGTGGGTCCGGCGCGGCAAAACTCAACGGCACCAGCACCTACCTCTCCACCTCCGGCCCGGTCCTGGACACCACCAAGTCCTTTACTGTCTCGGCCTGGGCACGGCTGACGAAGAAGGACGTCAACTACACCGTCCTGTCCCAGGCGGGAACGACTGCCTCGGGTTTCCAGCTGTACTATTCGACCGCCTACGACGCCTGGGTCTTCAACCGTCACCAGACCGACGTGTCCGGCCCCGCGATCACCCGCTCGATCGGCACCAAGCCGCCGGTCCTGAATGCCTGGACCCACCTGGCGGGCGTCTACGACGCGGCGGCACAGACCGTGCAGCTCTACGTCAACGGTTCCCCCCAGGGCGACCCAGTGCCGTTCACGGTCACCCCTTGGAAGGCATCCGGGAACCTGCAGGTCGGGCGGCTGTGGGCATCGGCGACCGGCAAGGAGCACTTCGCGGGCACCATCGACGAGGTCAAGGTCTGGTCCCGCGCGCTGGCCGACACTGAGGTCACCCACGACGCCTGGCTGGAGGACGAGGACATCAGCGACGGCACGGCCGGCGACCCCGTCCCAGCGCTCGTCGCCAAGTGGGACGCCACCGACCTGAGCAACGCCACCGGTACCACGGTCAAGGACACCAGTGGCTTCGGCCGCAACCTGACACTCAACGGAGCCGCGCTCACTCAGTTCACCACCGGCGACCCGGACATCGGCGAAGAGGTCACCACCACGCAGACGATGACCCTGAACGGCACCAGCGCCTACGCCACTGCCCCCGGGCCAGTCGTCGACGACTCCGGATCCTTCACCGCCACCGCCTGGGTCACCCTGGACCCGACCAAGCTCGCCGACACCAGCAAGTCCTACACGGTGCAAGTGTTCGGACAGTCGGGCACAAGCCAGTCCTCCTGGGGAGTCTGGTACGAACAGCCGGCCGGCAGCGCGCAAGGACGATGGACGTTCGGCCGACCTGACAAGGACGGCACCGGCGCCGCCTGGACCGAGAGCGAGTCCACCGCACTGACCACCACCCAGCTCGGCGTGCCGGTCATGCTGACGGCCGTCTACGACGCCCAGGCGGCAGCCGACCCCGAAGACACCTCCAAGCTCGGCGCGCTGCGGCTGTACGTCGACAGCGCCCTGATGGGAGACGAGGACGGCGTGCCGTACACGACCACCTGGCAAGGCGGAGGCGCGTACGAAATCGGCCGAGCGAAGATCAACGGGGCCGCCGCCCGCTACTTCCCCGGGAAGATCGACAGCGTCCGCGTCTGGGCCGGAGCCACCTCCACCGACAGCGTCGCCAACCGGCACAACCTCGAGCAACGGTAAAAACGGGACAGGCCGGGGCGCATCCGTTGCGCCCCGGCCGCGTCGTGACCCAGCTCGGGTGCCGCTGATGCTGCCGCCCAAGCCCCAACTGTCTCCCCATATATCCCGGACACACGCCTGTTCACGGACGTGTGTCCGGGAGCAGCGCCCACGGCACCGACGTCATTGCCACGGACGTTCCCCCACCCATCGTCAAACACGGAGAGTAACTGTGTCATCGCCACCCTTCCGCAGACGCCTTCCAGGGGCAGTCCTGCGCCGCTGGCTCGGCCGTGGTGCCCTCGTCACCTCCCTGGCAGTCCTTCCTCAAGTCGTGGTCCCCCTGGGGTACGACTTCGCTGCCCAGGCCCAGACCGCGACAGCCCGCAAGCAGCTGGAGGACCGGCCCGAGGCGAAGATCGACAAGGTCGGCAAGCTCAAACCCGGCACGTCCAAGGCCCCGAAGGACAAAGCGACTCCCGCCTCGGCCAAGACCCGTACCCGGCTGAAGAACACCTCCTGGCCGGCCACCGGAAAGGCCACCACCGAGGTGCCCGCGGCCTCTGAGAGCACCACCGTCACCGTCGGCGGACTCGGCGTGGACCTGGCCCAGGAACCCACCGCCAAGGGGCACAAGTCGGCCAAGACCAAGACGGAAGCCAAGGCCACCGGCCCCGCTGAGAAAGTGGCCCTGCGGGTCCACTCCCAGGCAGCTGCGAAGAAAGCCGGCGTCAACGGCATCCTGCTCACCGTCGACCCCGCCGAGGCCACCACCGGAGACACCGACCGGCTCCGGGTGTCTTTGGACTACTCCATTTTCAACGATGTCTACGGCGGCAACTTCGGTCCCCGCCTGAGCCTGGTGACGCTGCCGGTGTGCGCCCTGACCACCCCGGAAAAGGAGTCCTGCCGCAAGCAGCAGCCCGTCACCGGAGCGAACAACGACACCGGGGCACAGACCCTGACGGGAACCGTCTCCGCCCGTACCCTCGCGGCCGGCACCCCGGTGCTGCTGGCAGCGGCGGCCGACAGCTCAGGCGGCGGAGGCGACTACGGAGCCACCCCGCTGTCACCGACCGCGACCTGGGAAGCCGGCGGCAGCACAGGCGACTTCACCTGGAACTACCCGCTACGGGTTCCGCCGGCCACCGCAGGCCCCGCCCCGGAACTCTCCATCTCCTACAACTCCGCCTCGGTCGACGGCCGCACAGCCGGGGAGAACAACCAGACCTCGGTGGTCGGCGAGGGCTTCTCCATCACCGAGTCCTACATCGAGCGTAAATACGCCTCCTGCAAGGACGACGGCCAGTCAGGCAAGGGCGACCTGTGCTGGAAGTACGCCAACGCCACCCTCGTCCTCAACGGCAAAGCCGTCGAACTCGTCAACCCCTGCACCGACGACGCAGCCTGTGACACCGCGTCCCTGTCCGAAGCGCCCGGCGGCAACTGGAGACTGAAGAACGAGGACGGCACCCGCGTCGAACACCTCACCGGCGCCACCGGCAACGGCGACAACAACGGCGAGTACTGGAAGGTGACGGACGCCTCCGGCAACCAGTACTACTTCGGCAAACACCGCATGCCCGGCTGGAGCGACAAGAGCACCACCGACACCACCGACGACGACCCGACCACCGACTCCACCTGGACCGTCCCCGTCTTCGGCGACGACAGCGGCGAGCCGTGCTACAAGTCCACCGGCTTCGCCGACTCCTCCTGCAACCAGGCATGGCGCTGGAACCTCGACTACGTCGTCGACACCCACGACAACGCCAGCACCTACTGGTACAGCAAGGAGACGAACTACTACTCCAAAAACGCCGACACCACGGTCAACGGCACCGGCTACACCCGCGGCGGCTACCTCAACCGCATCGACTACGGCCTGCGCAGCGACCTGATCTACACCAAGCCCGCCGCACAGCAGGTAAAGTTCACCTACGCCGAGCGCTGCGTCACCACCGACGGATGCGCCAGCCTGACGAAGGACACCAAGGCGAACTGGCCCGACGTGCCCTTCGACATGATCTGCGCTTCGGGCACCGAATGCACCACGCAGATCGGGCCGGCCTTCTTCACCCGCAAGCGCCTGACCGACGTCACCACCTCGGTCTGGACCGGCACTGGCACCACGCGCAGGGACGTCGACACCTGGCACCTGGAGCAGAACTTCCCCGACACCGGAGACGCCTCGTCGCCCAGCCTGTGGCTGAAGTCCATCCAGAACACCGGCAAGGCCAACGGCACCACGGCCGCCATGCCGCCCATCGTCTTCGGCGGCATCCAGATGTCCAACCACGTCGAGGGCAGCGGCCCGGACACCCTGCGCTACATCAAATGGCGCGTGCGCACCATCAAGTCCGAGGCCGGATCCACCCTCACCGTCAACTACTCCGACCCCGACTGCATCTGGGGCAGCAACATGCCCAGTGCGGTCGACAAGAACACCCAGCGCTGCTTCCCCGTCAAGTGGTCCCAGTCCGGAGCAACCCCGACCACCGACTGGTTCCACAAATACGTCGTCACCTCCGTCTTCCAAGACGACCCCTACGGGCACGCCGACACCGCCGAGACGTACTACGACTACCAGGGCGGCGCCGGCTGGGCCTACGCCGACGACGAGGGCCTGACCAAGGCGTCCAACCGCACCTGGTCCCAGTGGCGCGGCTACGGCAAGGTCGTGGAAACCTCCGGCAACTCCGAAGGCCCGCGCTCCAAGAAGTCCACCCTCTACATGCGCGGCCTCAACGGAGAAAAGGAACTCGACGGCACCGCCCGCACGGAGAAGGTGACCGACTCCGCCGGGACTGCCCTCGACGACGCCCGCCAATACGCCGGCTTCGTCCGCGAAACCATCATCTACAACGGTTCCGAGGAACTCAGCGGCACCATCAACACGCCCTGGTCCCACAAGACCGGAAGCCACACCTACAGCTGGGGCACCACCGACTCCTGGATCGTCCAGGCCGGCGAGACCGCCACCCGCACCAAAATCTCCACCGGCACCCGCACGGTCAAACAAAAGACCACCTACGACACCACCTACGGCATGCCCCTCACCGTCGAGGACAGCGGCGACGCCGCCAAGACCGGTGACGAATCCTGCGTGCGCACCAGCTACGCCCGCAACACCGACGTCTGGATCGTGAACAAGGTCTCCCGCACCGAGACCTACTCGGTCCCCTGCGCCACCGTCCCGACACTCCCCGACGACGCCGTCTCCGACCTCACCACGGCCTACGACGGCCAGGCCGTCGGCGCCGCGCCGACCAAGGGCGACATAACCGCCTCCTACAGGATCACCAGCTACAACGCGGCCGACAAAACTCCCGTCTACCAAAGGGTCTCCAGCTCCACCTACGACAAGCTGGGCCGTCCCCTCACCGCGACCAACGCCCTCAACCAGACCGTGAAAACGGCCTACGTCCCCGACGGCAGCGGCTACGGCCCCCTGACCTCCAAAACCAGCACCGACCCCAAGCTGTACACGTCCACCACCGAGGTGGACCCGGCCTGGGGAACAGCCACCAAGACCACCGACGCCAACGGCAACATCACCGAGTGGGCTTTCGACGCACTCGGCCGCCTCCGCTCGGTCTGGAAACCGGACCGCTCCCGCGCCCTCGACGACGCCGCTAGCATCACCTACGCCTACAGCGTCAACAACGACAAGGAGACCTGGGTCCGCACCGACGCCCTCAAGGCCGACGGAAAAACCTACAACAGCTCCTACGAAATATTCGATGGCCTGCTGCGCCCCCGGCAGAAGCAGATGCCCTCGCCCAACGGCGGCCGGGTCATCTCCGAAACCCTCTACGACGACCGCGGCCTCGCCACTGTCGCCAACGACCAGGTCCACGACAACAACACGCCCTCGGGAGCGCTGGCCAACACCTACCCCGGCTCCGTCCCCGCCTCGACCGAAACGGTCTTCGACGCCGCGGGCCGCGCCACCGAATCCATCTTCCGGGTCTATGACCAGGAGAAGTGGCGCACCAAGACCGACGATCAGGGAGACCGCACCGCCGTCACCGCCGCCGATGGCGGCACCGGCACGCTGACCATCACCGACGCCCGAGGCCGGATTACTGAGCGCCGTGAGTACGGCGGCCCCGTCCCGACCGGCAGCGACTACACCCGCACCCTGTACGAATACACCCCGGGCGGCCAACTACAGAAGATGACCGGTCCAGACGGGGCAGTGTGGACCTACGGCTACGACCTACGGGGAAGGAAAACCACCTCCACCGATCCCGACAAGGGCACCGTCACCACCACCTACAACGACGCAGACCAACCTCTGACGGTCACGTCCACCCTCGACCGCACCACACGAACCCTCATCACTGACTACGACGAACTCGGACGTAAGACCGGTACCTGGGACGGCACCAAGGACAACGCCCACCAGCTCACCAAATTCACCTACGACACCCTGGCCAAGGGACAGCCGACCGCATCGATCCGCTACGTCGGCGGCACCACCGGCAAGATCTACTCCCAGGTCGTCACGGGCTACGACGCACTCGGCCGCGCCAAGGGCACCAAAACAGTCATCGCCGCCTCCGACCCCCTGGTCACCGCCGGCGCTCCGCAGACGTTCACCACGTCGGCCACGTACAACATCGACGGAACCATCCAGTCGACCACAATGCCCGCAGTAGCCGGTCTGCCCGCCGAAACCGTCACCAACAGCTACAACAGCCTCGGCATGCTCACCGGCACCGACGGCATGACCGACTACGTACAGAACATCGGCTACTCACCCTACGGCGAGATCGAAGAAACCCGCCTGGGAACGTCCACCGACGCCAAGCAACTGCAGATACTCAACCGCTACGAGGACGGCACCCGCCGACTGGCCAACACCCACACCGTCGACCAAACCAACGCCGGATACACCAGCGACATCGACTACACCTACGACGCCACCGGCAACATCAAGTCCATCACCGATGAAGCAGGCACCCAGGACACCCAATGCTTCACCTACGACGGATACCGCCGTCTGACTGAAGCCTGGACACCCTCCTCGAACGACTGCACCAGCTCCCGCTCCGCGACAGCACTCGGCGGACCGGCACCCTACTGGACCAGCTGGACCTACAAGCCCGGCGGCCTGCGCGACACCCAAACCGAACACACAACCACCGGCGACACCAAGACCGTCTACAGCTACCCCGCCGTCAGCACCGACGGAGCCGGCCAGCCCCACACCCTGACGTCCACCACCACAGGGAACGCGACCAGGACATACAGCTACGACGAACAGGGCAACACCACCAACCGCTACGGGCCCAGCGGTACAGCCCAAGTCCTTACCTGGGACATCGAAGGAGAGCTCACCCGCCTCACCGAGGGCACGAAGACCACCGACTACCTCTACGACGCTGACGGCGAGCTCTTGATACGCCGCGGCTCCGACAAAACGGTCCTCTATCTCGACGGCCAAGAACTCCACTACAACACGACCACCAAAAAACTCACCGCCCAGCGTTACTACCCGTCCGGCGATGCCACCGCCGTCCGTACCGAAGCGGGATTGTCCTGGATGGTAGACGACCACCACGGCACCGCATCGATGACGGTCGACGCCACCACACAAAACATCACCCGCCGCTACACCAAACCCTTCGGCGAAACCCGCGGCGCCACCCCATCGGCCTGGCCCGACGACAAGGGATTCCTCGGCAAACCCACCGACGCAGACACTGGCCTCACTCACGTCGGCGCACGTGAATACGACCCGACAACCGGACGCTTCCTCACCGTCGACCCTGTCCTCGCACCCGACGATCACGAATCCCTCAACGGCTACGCATACGCCAACAACACCCCCGTCACCAAATCCGACCCCACCGGGCTACGACCGGACACTGGATGCGAGCGGGGATGCAAAGACGCCGCAGGGAACTCCTATCAAGTCGCGGTGACTCCGAGCGCTAACGGATGGGTGTACCACTCGACCAAGACGTACACCCAAAATTTCGAGTACCAGAAAAATGATGGCAGTACCGGAAGCG
Organism: Streptomyces sp. NPDC090994; assembly: GCF_044768905.1. Taxonomy (NCBI): domain Bacteria; kingdom Bacillati; phylum Actinomycetota; class Actinomycetes; order Kitasatosporales; family Streptomycetaceae; genus Streptomyces; species Streptomyces sp. NPDC090994. The sequence goes on along the minus strand of NZ_JBIVWS010000036.1, from coordinate 36,344 downwards.
GCACCATGACCGTCACCGTCCGCACAGACGGGGGTGTAAGCACAGCGAAAATTACCTTCAAGAAGGGCCCCGACCCGAAACCTGAGAAGAAGGAACAGCCCCGTTGGACCCTGCTCGCGGGCAGCTACCCCCAGCCGGCGAACCAAGCGGCAGAAGACCTCCTCGCCGACCGGCCCAAGCTGGCAACTTGGCAAAAGGTTGTGGTGGGTGCCATCGCCACCGTGGCCGCAGCTATAGTCGTTGCCCCGGTCGCCGTCGCCGTGGGCGAGGGATGCCTGGCTACAGCTCCGGTCTGTGCGGCGGAAATCGCAGAGATGGCGACCGGTGGTGCATCAGGCGGGAGCGCGCTTGTAGGCTCAGGAGCGGCCGGTGCTGCCGGACTCCGCGCGGCAAGAGGCGCGGAAGCGCAAGCTCTGGGCCTTCGCCGAGAAGAGTACGTGGCCAAACTAGTCGGAGGCTTCGTCGCTAAGGACGAGAAAGGGCAGGACATAAAGATTGTTATGCCCAACGTAGGGTCGAGCGGCCTCGACGTAGTCGGGCCGAATGGGGAATACATATTCGTGGGAGGTGGAGCGAAGGCGGCAAAACCGGCCGAATTCGGCAAGGCCCTCAAAATCAATAAGTACGCCGCAGACCAGGCTGGCGTGCAAGGTCATTACTACCTAGACGCCAGCAATACGCCCGAGAGTGCATTTGCGCAAGCACGCAAAGTATTCGGCGAAGATAACGTACACAGCTTCAACATGCCGTGAAGGTTGCAATGGGAGACGGTTTCATTCGCTGGTACAGAGAGTCAGGTGCGATTCCTGTATTCTCTGACCAAGTGGCCGCATTCAGAGACCATGGCGTGACAATCGCCAACCCGGCGACCGGACTAATGTCCATCGTCAACGTGGACGGGGAAAGTGTGCCCGTGGAGTCTAGGACGATACCGCGCCTGATAGGACTGAGGATTCCTTCTATTACCGTCAACTGGTGGCTCTCGTCTGACGTTGACGTCGTAGGTACACACACCCACGAGCCGATGGGCTGTGAGATTCAAACCTTCTGGCTAGACGGTTTGGACTTCGAGGAGGTAGAAACAATTCGGATGGCTGTTATTTCCGCAATCCGTCGAGTTTCCACGCCCACGCGAGCTCTAGTCTTCGACAAACAGGGAATAACTGATGCCAACGATTGGGACTCTGTGCTTCTTTATGGCGGCACTCAACTGCCAGGCGTCGTCGAATCGCTGCTCCTAGGCCCTGAAGTTTCAAGCAAAGTACTTCAAGCCTCGGGAAGTTTGACCGGGGAATACATCGAGGGTGGGCTAATGAGGGTTCTCGCGACCTAGCCCGGATCGTGCACCGCCTGGGCCTTCCGCCATGGCGTCAGCGCCGCTGATATCGCGGTGTCCAAACCGGCCTTGCGGACAGTCTCGACCAGCAGCACACCCCCGGCCTGCGAGACCACCGCCCGGCCGCCACCCTCGACGCGGACACACGGGTAGGACCCGATACGCTTCTTCACCTGGAGAGTGCTTCTTTCCTTGCGGCGACATGGACCCTAGACAAGTCCCATCGTTGCAGGTCAGGAGCACTCTCCGCTTATTTGATCAAACCTCGGACGCTCCGCCCGGTGAAAGCGCGAGGCTAAGGGCAATACCGGTAACTTAGGGTTTTGGTATGCGTTTGGCCCGTTTGGGTTTGGTGGCGCCAACGATGGTGACGGCCGCAGCAGATGGGCGGTTTGCAACGCGGTGGACAGCGCGTTTGAGGGGCCAGCTGGCGACTTTGCGTTTGATGACGCGGGGGTTGGCCCGGCGGCGTCGCCGTGGCAGGAGGCGTTCGAGGAGTTCAGCGTGGGTAGCTTTGACCGCGCGGGCGAGTCGGCCGGGGGGAAAATGCCGCCTGGTCGGTGACCTGGCGGCGCACGACGCGCAGTGAGCGGGTGAAGGAGATCCGGTCGGGATCCTGGTCGACTTGTCGTGCGGCCTGGTGCATCAGGTGCCGGATGGCATGGTGGACGAGCAGAAAGCCGTATAGTTCCTGCTCGGCCCCGTCGGGGTGCTGCGAACGCAGTACCAGGTGCGACCCGCCGAGGTGGGTCTTGATTTCGTCGAGGGTGGACTCGAACTCCCATCGCTGGGCGTAGAGGGCGGCCTGAACCGCCCCGTGTTCGGCAGAGATCTCAGCTTGTGGTGGTGACCTGGGTTTTTTTGCTGGTGAGGTAGTAGTTGGTCTCGTGTTCGGCGGGTGGAATGTGCCCTATCTCACCGTGGAGTCGGCGGTGGCAGTACCAGTCGATCCACTCGGCGGTGGCGAGTTCGACCTGGGCAAGGTTTCGCCAGGGCCGTCCAGGCTTGATCAGCTCGGTTTTGAACAGGCCGATCGTGGACTCCATGAGGGCGTTGTCGTAAGCGTCGCTGACCGAGCCGATCGATGCCGCGATGCCGGCGGCATCCAAGTGCTCGGCGAGCCGGAAACTCGTATATTGCGATCCGGCATCGGAGTGATGTATCAACTCGCCGCGCTGATACGGCCGTTCGTCGCGGTCGCGTTGCCACAGGGCCATGTCCAGCGCGTCCAGGACGAGCCGCGTCTCTTTCGACAGAGCGGCGGACCAGCCGACGATGCGGCGGGAGAAGGTGTCGACGACGAAGGCGACGTAGACGACTCCCGACCATGTGCTGACGTGGGTGAAGTCGGCAACCCAGCAGCGGTTGGGGGCGGGCGCGACGAAGTTGCGGTCCAGCAGGTCCGGCGCCCGCTTCACAGAACTGTCTGGGATCGTGGTGATGATCCTCTTCCCGCGGACGGCTCCGGTGACGCCCAGCTCGCGCATCAGGCGTTCGACGGTGCATCGGGCCACGACGTGGCCCTGTCGGTGCAGCTCACGCCACACCTTCCTGGCTCCGTAAACACGGTAGTTGGACTCGAAGATGTGCCGGATGAGCGGCTTCAGTTCGGCGTCGCGGACGGTGCGGGCCGACGGGGCCTGGAGTCGTTTGTGGTGGGCGTAATAGGTGGAAGGGGCGATCTTGCAGTCGTGCTCGGTGAGCACGCGGCAGATCGGCTCGACCCCGCCGAAGCGGTCCCGGTGCTCGTCGATGAACGCTACGAGCGTGTGTGTGGCCGGTCGAGCTCGGCCGCGAAGAAACTCGCCGCAGCCTTCAAGATGTCGTTCGCCCGTTTCAGCTCGGCGATCTCCTTCTTCATCGCCTTGATCTGTGCGGACTCCTTCGTGGTCGTCCCCGGCCGCTGACCGGAGTCGATCTCGTCCCGCTTCACCCAGTTCCGCAAGGTCTCGGCCGAACCGATCCCGAGCTTCTGGGCGACTGCCCTCAAGGCCGCCGACTCGTTCGGATAGTCACCACGGACCTCGGCGACCATACGGACCGCTCGTTTGCGCAGCTCAGCTGGATAGGAGGAAGGACGTGCCATGACTCAATCCTTTCACGGAATCGAGTCTCTACCGAACACGGGGCGGTTCACCATCGAGGAGTGCTCCCCGTACTTGGAAACCAGGTCGGCGACGTGGTTGCCGACCATGCCGCCGAACCAGCGGCACTGGTCCCGGGCGTGGGCGAGGGCCTCGGGCGAGTCGTCGGCGGTGACGTAGGCGGGGGCGGCGACGCAGATCGTGAGGGCGTCGGGGTCGCGGCCCGCGTCGGTGGCCGCCTGCCGGACGGCCTTGACCATCCACTCGGTGAGGAAGGGGTCGGCGAGCTGGAGGATGAAGCCGTCGGCCTTCTGCCCGGCGAGCGCGAGGGCCCTGGGGCCGTACGCCGCCATCCACACCGGCAGCTTCCCGTTCTTGATCCAGGGGATGCGGATCGGGTTGCCGTCCACGGTCGCCTCGCGGCCCTCCGCCAGGTCGCGGATGACCTCGATGGCCTCGCCGAGCCGGGCCAGGGTGTTGGGCTTGCGGCCGGCGACGCGCATCGCGGAGTCGCCGCGGCCGATGCCGCAGACGGTCCGGTTGCCGAACATGTCGTTGAGGGTGGCGAAGGTGGAGGCGGTCACCTCCCAGGTGCGGGTGCCCGGGTTGGTGACCATGGGGCCGACGTGGAGCTTCGTGGTGTGCTCCAGGATCTGGCTGTAGATGACGAAGGGTTCCTGCCAGAGCACGGCGGAATCGAAGGTCCAGCCGTAGCGGAAGCCGTTGCGCTCCGCCCGGCGCATCAGGCCGACGACCTGCGAGGCGGGCGGGTCGGTCTGCAGGACGAGTCCGAAGTCCACTGCGGTGGCCTCCCAGTTCGAGTCGGTGCGACGAGACCCCGGGCTGCTCAGCCCAGGTACTGACAGAGGCCGCGCGGCACGAAGACCCCGTGCCCCGCGCGGCCCACGTACTTCCGCCGGTCGATGACGACCTCGCCCCGCGAGAGGACGGTCTCGACCCGGCCGGTCACCGTCCTCCCCTCGTACGCCGAGTAGTCGACGTTCATGTGGTGCGTCTCGGCCGACAGCACCTGGGTGGCGTGCGGGTCGTAGATCACCACGTCGGCGTCCGCGCCGGGGGCGATGGTGCCCTTCTGCGGATAGATGCCGAACATGCGGGCCGGGGTGGCGCAGGCGATCTCGATCCAGCGGCGCCGCGAGATGTGGCCGTCCACGACCGCCTGGTGCAGCAGGTCCATCCGGTTCTCCACCCCCGGCAGGCCGTTGGGGATCTTCGAGAAGTCGCCCCGGCCGAGCTCCTTCTGGCCCACGAAGCAGAACGGGCAGTGGTCCGTGGACACCACCTGGAGGTCGTTCGTCCGCAGGCCCCGCCAGAGCGCCGCCTGGTGCTCCTTCGGCCGCAGGGGCGTCGAGCACACGTACTTGGCGCCCTCGAAGTCCGGCTCCGCGAGGTTGTCCGTGGACAGGAAGAGGTACTGCGGGCAGGTCTCGCCGAAGACCGGAAGCCCCATGTCCCGGGCGGCCGCCAGCTCGGCCACCGCCTCCTGCGCCGACACGTGGACGACGTACAGCGGGGAGCCCGCGACACGGGCGAGCTGGATCGCGCGGTGGGTGGCCTCCGCCTCCAGGAGCGCCTTGCGGACCTCCCCGTGGTAGCGGGGGTCCGTCTCCCCGCGGGCCAGCGCCTGCTCCACCAGGACGTCGATCGCGATGCCGTTCTCCGCGTGCATCATGATCAGCCCGCCGGTCTCGCCGGCCACCTGCATCGCCCGCAGAATCTGCCCGTCGTCCGAAAAGAAGACACCCGGATAGGCCATAAACAATTTGAACGAGGAAATCCCATGCTCGATGAGCTTCGGCATCTCCTTGAGCGTCGCCTCGTTCACGTCCGACATGATCATGTGGAACCCGTAGTCGATCGCGCAGTTCCCGTCCGCCTTCTCCATCCAGGCATTCAGGCCGGCCTGCAGCGACTCACCTTTCACCTGCACCGCGAAGTCGACGATCGTCGTCGTCCCGCCCCACGCGGCGGCCCGCGTCCCCGTCTCGAACGTGTCCGACGCGAACGTGCCGCCGAACGGCAGCTCCATATGCGTATGCGCGTCGACCCCGCCCGGGATCACATACTTCTGCGACGCGTCAATAACCCGGTCCGCCGTCCACTCCTGCGTCCCCGGCGCCGCCAGCGCCACCACCCGGCCATGCTCGATCAGCACATCCGCGTGCACCTCGTCCGCGGCCGTGATCACAAGACCACCGGTAATCAGGGTCCGAGTCATTTCCCAGTCGTCCCTTCACGCCGACCAACGAACAGACCACCACTGACGCGGGCCGGGGACACACCCCGGCCCGCTGGCCCCCTCACGCCGCCACCTCGCACGACACACGGCCTACTCCGTTAGAAAACCTCTGGTCACGCGACCGAACGAAACTCTTGATTGCTCTAGGAACCCTCAAAGGACATGGCGCTGAGCATGCTGAGAGTTCGAGTTGGTCGGAGTACCCCGGCTCGTCGTCAGAGGAGCGTTCCCCATCATGCGGACGTCCTGGAAGAAGAGGGGCAGGACCGTTGCGGTGAGCAGCGCGGTCAGGGCCGCCAGAAGGAACATCCGACTGCCGAGGGTGTTCACCATGACCGGTGCCGCCGCGACGCCGAGGGGCATGAGCGCGTAACTGCTCAGCATGTCGAGGGAGAGCACACGGCCCAGGGTCTCGTTCGGTACGTTCCGTTGCAGGGTGCTGATCCAGACGACCCCGCCGAAGGCGTATCCGGCCCCGGTGGCGAAGGCTGCCAGACCGATCAGCGGCACGGGCGCGGCGTAGGCCAGGCAGGCGAGCTGGAGCCCTGCCGCCGCGTTCGCGCAGATGACGGCGGTGCCCGCGTTCCGTGGTGTCCATCGCGCGGCCAGGATGCCGCCGGCCAAGCGCGCCGGCCGCCTGGAGGGCGATGAGAGGCCCGTAGGAGGCGAAGTGGCCTCCTTTTCGCAGCAGGTCGGGGAGGAGGAACAGGAGCGGGCCGATCACGACGAGGGCGTGTACCGACCCCAGGGCCATCATGGCCAGTGCCCAGGGCCTGGCTCTCACCTCACCGAATCCGGCGCGTGCTTCCTGCCACGCGTTGCGCGACGGCGGCCGTGCGGGGCGCGGGTCCTTCGTGCCGATGAGCGTGAGAATGCTGACCAGGAAGGTGGCCACGTTGAAGAGCAGGACGCTGTCCGCGCCGTGGGCCGCCAGGAGAATCCCGCCCGCGGCCGGCCCGATGACGGCGGAGAACTGGAGGGCGGCCGACCGGAGCGCGTTCGCCGCGGGAATCGCCTCCGGAGGCACGAGCGACGGTACGAGGGCCCCAAAGGCGGGCCTGAAAAGGGCGGCGCCGGCGCCCATCATCGCGGCCAGTGTCATCAGCAGCCACAGAGGGAGATCCGAGGGCGCAAAAAGAAATCCGAGGACGGCCGTGAGCCTGAGGATGTCGGAAACGGCCATGACGCGCGCCCGGGACGATCGGTCGACCCACACACCGGCGAACAAGGTCACCACGGCGAGTGCGACGCCCTCCGAGGCCAGGGCGGAACCAAGGTCGGCGGCTCGACGCTCGTTCAGGATGATCCCGACCATCGCGACGGCGAAGGCGCTGTCGCCGACGGAGCTGGCGAGCTGACTCAGCCACAGGCGACGGAACCGCGCGTACCGTAAGGGCTGAAAGAACGCAGGCATGGGTCCACTTCCGACTTCTCCGCTTCTCCTTCTCGGCTTCTCCGTGGCTCGCGCGGAGCGATGGCGGGGCGGCGTTCGTCCCCGCCATCTGGATGGCCTCCGGTTTCCTTACCAGGGCTTACCCGGGAACGCTCCCATGCCGTCCACCTCCTTCCCGTGTCACCACGAGAGGAGTGGCAGGTGTACCAGCCGGGCCGAACGGCCCAGCGGGAAGCCTGAACCACTCCCCCCGCGATGCGTCGAACGACTCCATGAGACATCTCCGGCCGGTCGGGATTCTTTTCTCAGCGTGCACATCGCTGGTCCCGGCGTGAGCCGGTGCCCTCGGTGGCGGGCGTACGAGCGTGCAGTCCTGGAACACAAGGGGTCGCGCTGGGGATAGAAGCGCCGAATCCGCCTCCCTACGGTGATTCGAGATCAATGGCGCGGAACGGAGCGCCGGCGCCTACCCACCGCGGCAAGGTGACGAGCAGAAAGGCAACCTTTCATGAACCACTCCCACGGGGTGTCCCGCCCACCGGCCCACACCGCACACGCCGCCGGCCCGGAAGGCACGGCGCACCACCGCACGGGCGCTTCCTGGGGCACCGCGGCGAAGGCGACCGCGCACTGTCTGAGCGGTTGTGCCGTGGGCGAGATTCTCGGCATGGTCATCGGTACGGCGCTGAGATGGAGCAACGCTCCCACGATGGCCCTGGCCATAGCACTGGCCTTCGTGTTCGGTTACGCGACCACCCTGACCGCCCTCGTACGGGCCGGGCTCACCCTCGGCGCCGCGTTCAAGGTCGCCCTGGCCGCCGACAGCGTCTCCATCGCCGTCATGGAGCTCATCGACAACGGCGTCATCGCCCTGGTCCCGGGGGCCATGGACGCCCACCTGACGGACGGTCTGTTCTGGACGTCGCTCCTGGGTGGATTCGCCGTCGCGTTCGTGGTCACCACCCCGGTCAACAAGTGGATGATCGGCCGCGGCAAGGGGCACGCCGTCGTCCACGCCCACCACTGACGTCACCTTGCCGCCACGCCGGCCCGGCGTTCCCGCCCGGGAAGCGGTCGGACCGCGCTGTCTTTCGCGGCAACGGCCTACGTCCTTGGCACGGCAAGCATCTGACGGTGTCACAAGTCCGGCCGTCAGAGCGAGCGTCGTCCCGGAGCGCGAGGGCGTTCCGGCAGGGGTGGTCGTGTCCGGAAACGAGTGGCTGGATAATCTGCGCCCGGCGCAGGGGCTCCCGAGCCGACACCTCCCGTGCGCCTGCCACAGGTCGGCCGACCACCGGCTACCGGCCCGCCGGACGACCGCCCCCCTCCGGACAGGAATCGCGACGCCCATGCCCGACGAGACGCCCGCCAGAACCACGCTGCCGCCTACCAGGCAGGTGACCGCTCCGCCGGCCGGGGATCCTCCCGCCGAGCCCTGGGCGGCGATCACTCACTTCGCCGAGCGGACCCCGCACGCGCCGGCGCTGGGCGACAGCCGACGCACGGTGACGTACGCGGCGCTGGTCGAACGCGTACGGCGCCTCTCCACCCAGCTGCGCGCGAGGGGGATCGGGCCCGGTGATGTCGTGGGGGTCCTGCTGCCCCGGAGCGCGGACTTCGCGGAGACCGTCCTGGCGATCTGGCACGCGGGAGCGGCCTACCTGCCCCTCGATCCGGCCGACCGGACGACGTGGACGGCCGACGGGATCCGGCAGGCCGGGGCCGTCCTGTGCGTCACCCGCTCGAAGGACGGGGCCGGGTCCGGGCCCGGGACCCCAGGCCGACCCGGACTGCCGGTGCCGGTGCTCGACCTGGCGCGCGTCGAAGCGGCCCGGCCCCCCGTCGTCCCCTCCCAGGGCAGGCCGGAGGCCGGAGCGCCCGAGCCCGGCAGCTGGGCGTACCTCATCCGGACGTCGGGCAGCACCGGGCGCCCCAAGCTCGTGCCGGTCACCCATGGGGGGCTGCCCCACCTGGTGGCGGCGCAGCGCCACGCGATCTCGGGACTCGGACCGGGCAGCGTGGTGCTGCAGGTGTTCACCCCCCTCTTCGACGGCTGGGTCTTCGACCTGCTCCTCGCGCTCGGCCACGGCGGCCGTCTGGAAGTGCTCGACGAGGAAAGGCTGGGCCGCCCGCTGCCCGCCGTGGCCGCCGAGACCGGCACCACGCACGCGACGGTGCCGGCGGTCCTCGCCCGCACCCTGCGACCCACGGACTTCCCCGGTCTCAGAGTCCTGCTGAGCGCGGGCGACGTCTGCCTCCCGGAGACCGCCCGGCGGTGGGCCGGGCACGTCCAGTTCGTCAACGGATACGGCCCGACCGAGGCGACCGTCTGCGCGACCCTGCACACGGTCGACCCTGCGGCCCCGCCCTCCGGCACCGTTCCCGTCGGCCGTCCCGTACCCGGTCGCCGGATCCTGCTCCTTGATGACGCGCTGCGGCCCGTCCCCGACGGGGAGTTCGGCGAGATCTGCATCGGCGGCTGGGGTCTCACACCCGGGTACGTCGGTGACCCGGAGGAGACGGCACGCCGTCTGGTCGAGGATCCCACGGGCACGGTTCCCGGTCCGATCTACCGCACGGGGGACCGGGGCCGGCTGCGGCCCGACGGTGACCTGGAGTTCGGCGGACGTCTGGACGCGCAGACCAAGGTGAACGGGTACCGCGTGGACCCGACCCAGGTCGAATCGGCTCTCGTGCGGCTGCCGGACGTCCGGGACGCGGTGGTCGTGGTGGACGAGAACGTGGAGGGGCGGAGGCTGCTCGGCTACGTCACGCTGAAGGACTCGGCGTCCCTGCGGCGTCACGGCAATGACCTGCGGGCCGAGCTGCGCAACGTGCTCCCGACCCACCTCGTGCCGGCCTCGGTGACGGTGCTGGACGCGTGGCCGCTGACCCCCTCGGGCAAGGTCGACCGGAGTCTGCTGCCGCCGCCCGGGCGGGAGGCCGCCGCCACGGCCCCGCTCTCGGGACCGGCCGCCCGTCTGTCCCGCATCGCGGGGGAGGTCCTCGGCAAAGGGGCCCTGGGCGCCGACGACTCCTTCACCGCGCACGGTGGGGGCTCGCTCCAGGCCGTCGAGTTCACCGCACGCGTCCGGGCGGAGACGGGAACGGTCCTTCCGCTGCGGGCCGTCCTCGAAGGGGCCGTCATCACCGAACTCGTCGCCCTCGCCGTCCCCGTCGAGCAGGACGGCCCACCGCTTTCGCTGCCTGCCGGCGAGAGCGCCGGACCGCCGCCCTGCTCGGCCGCCCAGCAGCGCGTCTGGCTCGCGGAGACCATGTCCGGCGGGACACCCGCGTACCACGCCGCCTCCGTGGCCCGGGTCCGCGGCCCCTTGTGCGAGCCGTCCCTGCGTGCCGCCCTTCAGGCGCTGGTGGACCGTCACGAGGTCCTGCGCTGCCGGCTCCCGGTCCACGACGGGACCCCGCGCTACGTGGTCGATGCCACCGCCCGCGCGGAGGTGCGGTACAGCGATCTGCGGGACGCCGCGGATGTCGAACGGGCCGTGTCCGAGGCCACCCTCGCCGCGGCCCGCCAGCCCTTCGATCTGTCGGCGGGGCCCCTGATCCGCTGGCACCTGTTGCGGACGGCGGACGAGGAACACGTCCTCGTCCAGACCGAGCACCACGCCGTCCACGACGGGCACTCGGCACGGCTGCTCCTCGCCGACCTGGTGCGGGGCTACGCGGAACACGTCCGCCACGGACGCATAGGCATCCAGCCGGCCCTTCCCGGCTACGGGGCGCTCACGGCCGCCGAGCGCCACTGGACGGCCGGGCCCGGGGCCGAGCGGCAGAGGGCGTACTGGCGCGTCGCACTGGACTCACCCCCGCCGCCCCTGCCGCTGCCTGCCCGGAAGGCGTCTGCTTCCGCCTCCGGTGCGGAGGGCGCGGAGCAGCGTCTACATCTGGACGCAGAACTGCTTTGCCAGGTAAAGGAGTTGGGGCGTGCGCACGGCGCCACCGTCTTCATGGTCGCTCTGGCCGCGTTCCTGACCGTCCTGCACCGGACGACCGGCGCACGGGACTTGCTCGTCGGCTCGGGGATGGCGAACCGGCGCCGCCCCGGTACGGCCGAGGTGGTGGGCATGTTCGTGAACACCGTGGTGCTGCGCGGGAAGCCGCACCCCGGCCTGTCGTTCTCCGCCTTCCTCGCGGAGGTGCGTTCGACCTGCCTGGACGCGTACGAGCACCAGGAGCTGCCGTTCGAGGAGGTGATCGCCCTGCACCCGCGGCGCACCGGCGAGGAGAGGAACCGGCTTGTGCAGAGCGCCTTCAGCTTCCACGACACCCCCTTGACCGTCCTCCCGGAGTCACCGCTCGACATCACGATCCGTGAGGGTCTCCCCCTGGGCGCCGCCAAGTTCGAACTCGGCGTGACCGGCTTCCCTCACCACGAGGAGCAGCCGGACCGCAGCGGGATCGGCCCGGACGGTCTGCTGCGCATACCCCGCTCCCGTGGCCCGGTCCTCCCGGCGGACCGGCCGGCGGGACTCACCCTGACCTGGCAGTACGAGACCGCGCGGCTCGACGACGACACCGTGCGCGGCATGATGGACTGCTACGAGGCTGTCCTGCGCACGGTGGTCGACCGCCCCCACACGGCGATGGACGACCTTCCGCACTGGGCGCCCCGGGCCGCCGAGGCCGTGGAGCCCTCCCCGTCGGCCCCCGACAGGCGGGCGGCCAGCCTGAGGTTCCCCTCCCCGTCCGGCATCACCGGGTCGCACGGGCACGCCGTCGCACTCGCCCGGTTGATGGGCCGGGTCCTGGGGGTGCCCGACATGGGGACGGAGGACGACTTCCTGGAGCTCGGCGGCGATTCGCTCGGCGCGCTCCGCTTCACCCTGCTCGCCCGCTCCGAACTGGGCCTGGACATCCCCCTGAAGCCGTTCCTCGGGGCGCCGACGGCCGCCGCGGCGGCGGCTTTGGCACGGCCGACGGTCCAGGAACTCATCCCGCGCCGCCCCAGGCGCCGTTCGGCAGAGGAGGCGTAGGAGCGTGCCGTCGTACGACCGTGTGTGGTTTCCGCTCGCGGAGCCGCAGCGCTGGCTGCTGGACCAGCTCGGCCCCGGCGTCGATCCCTCCGCGCACGTGAGTTTTCTCGCCCATCACGTGCGCGGTCCCCTCGACCTTCCCCGGCTGCGGCGGGCCCTGGACGCGCTCACCGCTCGTCACGAACCCCTGCGCACGACCTTCGCCGCCGACGAGGACGGCACGATCCGGCGGCAGTGCGTCGAGGCACCCGACGTGACGCCGGAACTGACCGTCGTAGATCCTCTCGCCGCCCCGTCGGGCACTGTGTCCCCGCTCGATGACGAGGGTGCCCTCCTGCGGGACTTCGCCGGTCGCCCGTTCGACCTGGCGCGGGGGCCGCTGGCACGTGTGCTGGTGATACGCCGAGCGGCCGGGGAACACCTCGTCGTCCTGGCGGTCCACCTCCTGGCCGCCGACGGCTGGTCGTTGCGGATCCTGATGGACGAGCTGGGCGGGTACTATGCCGACACCGAACGCGCGGACGCGGTCCTCCCGCCGCTCGACATCCAGTACGCGGACTGGGCCCACTGGCAGGCCGGGAGAGCGTCCCACCCGGAGTGCCCACTCCCCCAGGTCCTCCCCCGTCCGGCCGGCGGGCCGGGGCGGCGCCTGCGGACGGCTCCCGTACCGATCCTGGAGGCGCAGAGCCTCGCCCGTCAGGAACGGGTGCCGCTCTTCACCGTGCTCCTGACGGCCTTCGCGCTGGCGGCACGCCGGACGTCGTCTCCTCGCGTGGTGGTGGACGTCCCCGTCTCCGGGCGCGACCACCCGCAGCTCGCCGCGATCACGGGCTTCTTCACCCGGCTCCGCCGGTTCGACGTCCCGCTCCCCGACGGCACAACCTTCCGTCAGGCGTTGCGCCGGGTGCACGACGCCTGGGCGGAGGCCGAGGAGAGCGGTACGGGCCCCGGGAACCCGCTCCGCCCGGCTCCGGCGGACAGCGTCGTCCCCCTCTTCTCCTACCGCAGCGGCGACGTGCAGCCGCGGCTGCTGCTGGAGGGATGTGTGGTGACCGAGGCCGATTGGGTGCACGACGCCGCGAAGGTGGATCTCGGGCTGATCGCGGACCGCGTCGGGGACGCCGTGCGCCCCCTGCTCGAGTTCCGGCCTTCGATCGTCCCGGAGCGGGCCGCCGGTCGCCTGGCCGGGCGGTTCGCGACACTCCTGGACGGCGCGGTGCGCGACCCGGACGGACCGGTGGGCTCCGAGGAGCGAGGAGCGCCCTGACGGCCGCCGTCACGACATTCCGAGCTGTGACATGGGCGTGAGCGATATTCTCGTGGCGGGCCGGCGCACGCGGGGACGGGTACGGGCGCACCGGCAGACGGGGCATGGGGGGGCGACGTTCGGGTGTGTGAGGCGGAGGACGGGGAACTCCTGGGGCGGGAGCGGGAGACGGCCTTGCTGTCCTGTGCCCTGGAGGCGGCGATCTCCGACGGGAGAGGAACGGCGGTCCTGCTGCGGGGCCAGGCCGGCATCGGGAAATCGGCACTGCTGACCTGGGCACGGAGCGCGGCGCGGCGGCGCGGCTTCGCCGTCGTGCAGGCGGTAGGGGCCGTGGCCGAGGCAGAGCTCGCCTTCGGAGGCTTCCACCAGGTCTTCTGGCCGCTGCTGAAGCGCTCCAGAACCCTCCCCGCACGGGACCGGGACGTGCTGGAGTGCGCCTTGGGCCTGGGTGAAGGACCGCCTGCCGGTGCGGCCTCGCTGGGTGCCTCCGCCCTCACCCTGCTCACCGAGGCCGCGCGCGACCGACCGCTGCTGGTCCTGGTGGACGACGTGCAGTGGATGGACGACTCCAGCACCGCGGTGTTCGACTTTCTGCACCGGCACGTCGCCGCTCTGCCCGTGGTCTTCGTCGGTGCGGGCCGCGAGGACGATCCGGCCACTGAACGGTGGTCCGCGGAGCCGGTACGGGTGGGAGCACTGGAACCGGCCGCCGCCGATGCGCTGTTGCGCCGCCACCACCCGACCCTGCCCGCGGCCGCGGCCACACGGGTGCTGGCGGAGGCCGCCGGCAATCCGCTCGCCCTCATGGAACTGCCCGCGCTACGGGGCGACGAGCACGACGCGGGGGTCCCTGGCGCCCCCGGCCGGATGTCCTTGACGCACCGGCTGGAGCACCTCTTCGCCGAGCGGATCCGTTCGTTGCCCGCTGACGCCGCGCACGTCCTGCTCCTGGCCGCTCTCGGTGGCCGGCTGGACGTACGGGAGGCGGGCGCCGGACCTGTTCCCGCGGTGCCCGGAGAGCCCGCGGAGGTCGTCGCCGCCCTTGAGGCGAGCGGGCTGGCGCACCTCGACGGGGACGGTGCCCTGGCCTTCCGCCATCCCCTGGTGCGCAGTGCGGTGATCTCCCTGGCCTCGCCCGAGGACGAGCGGGCGGCCCACCGGTTCCTGGCGGGGCGGCTGGAGACCGGTGATCCCCGGCGGCTCCGGCACGAGACGCTGGCCGCGGTCCTGCCGGACGCGTCCCTCGCCGAGCGGCTGGAAGAGGCCGCGCGGCGGCTTGCGCGACGCGGCGGCGACGCGGAGGGGGCGGTGCTGATGGACCGGGCGGCAGCCCTGAGCGCCGACGCCGCGTCCCACACGGCCCGCCTGACATGGGCCGCCGTCATGGCGGCACGGGGCGGACGGCTCGCCCACACGGCGGAGTTGGTGGAGGAGCTCCAGCGCCGTCCGGTGCCTCCGGGCTTCGCGCCCCTCTTCGCCTACGCGGTGGTGTACGTCGACCAGAGCCACCGGATCGACTTCGAGTCGTCCTTCACACTGCTGCCGCAGGCCCTGGACCTCCTCTCGCGGACCGGGGTGGAGCCGTTCGAAGGGCTGGCGGAGCAGATGTATTTCAAGCTCCTGCTCGCCACCTCCTACACCGACGACCCCCGGGGCCGGCGCGCTCTGGAGAAACACGCCGACGCCGTCTCTCCGCTGGCTCGGCTGTGCCGTGCGGTCTGGTCCGACCCACCCCGGACGGCGCACGGGGCGACCCGTGAACTCGACCTGCTGACGCAGCAGATGAGCGAGGAGCAGGAGGCGGGGGCAGCGTGGCTGCTGCTGTGGACCGCGGCGGCGGTCGACGCGGCCGACGAGACGCTGTGGCGCCGCTTCACGGGGCAGCACGCCTATGCCACCCAGGGCTCGGTCGCGAAGGCCCGGTTCTACCAGGACTACCTGCGGGGCCGGTGGGAGAGCGCCGCCGCGTGCCTGCGGGAGGCGGAGGCCGCGGACGACCGCGGTTACCACTGCAATGCCTTGCTTTTCCGTCACTACTACGCGCACTTCCTGGCCGGCCGGGGCGACGAACAGGGCCTCCGGGAGATGGAGGCGCTCATCGAGCCGACGGCCTCGGGCGCCCGGATGCGGTTCGTCACTGACCACATCGTCCACCTGCGGGCCCTGGTCGCGCTGGCGCACGGCCGGTACGAGGAGGCGTACCTGCTCCTGGTCCAGCTCATGTCCCCCGGGGTGCTGCCGCGCGGTCTGCCCTGGTTCCACCTGCCGTACTTCGACCTCGTGGTGGCCGCCGTGCACACGGGTCGCCGACGCGAGGCCGCCGCCCACGTCGAGGCCGGGCAGGCGGCGCGGATGGCCGACATCTCAGGTCACCACGCTTTCCTCCTCGCCGCGGCCGCGGCCGTCGCCGCGACCGACGACGTCGCGGACGCCCGGTACCAAGCCGCCTACGCCGTCGAGGGCGCCGAGACCTGGGTCTTCGGCATGGCCCGGCTGCGACTGGCCCACGGCTCGTGGCTGCGCCGGCGCCGGCGCGCGGAGGCACTCGACGTACTGCACCGAGCGCACGAGGCGTTCAGGCGGCTGGGCGCGGAGCCCTGGGCCGAGTGCTGCGAGGAGGAGATGGCCGCCGCGGGACCGGCGATGGCGACGCTCGGCGGACGCGGGCTCCTGACGGGCCAGGAACGGCGCATCGCCCAGCTCGCCGCGACGGGCCTGACGAACAAGGAGATCGGTACGGCACTGCAGGTGTCACCTCGTACCGTCGCGGCGCATCTGTACAAGATCTTCCCCAAGCTCGGGGTCACCTCCAGGGCCGGGATCTCCCGGGCACT
Organism: Streptomyces sp. NPDC090994; assembly: GCF_044768905.1. Classification (NCBI taxonomy): domain Bacteria; kingdom Bacillati; phylum Actinomycetota; class Actinomycetes; order Kitasatosporales; family Streptomycetaceae; genus Streptomyces; species Streptomyces sp. NPDC090994. Next base: position 20,176 of record NZ_JBIVWS010000036.1, on the reverse strand, counting down.
GGCCGACGACTCGGCCCAGCAGGACTGAGCGCGGTTCCCGCCCGGCGTCCGGCGCCCCCTGGTGATCCCGCCGCGAGGGAAGGGCTCCCGTCCTCGCCGCTCCCTTGAGCGCACCGGTCCCTGTCGTCGGCTCCACCGAGCCGTTCTCGGCCCGCTGGTCCCTCCACTCGGTCGGCGACATTCCGTAACGGGCGCGGAAACACCTACTGAAGTGGGCGGCCGTGGCGAATCCCCAGCGCTGGGCCACCGCCTGGACCTTCACCCCGCTGCCGCCGCGGCCCAGTTCCCGCCGGCACTCCTCCAGCCGGCGCTGCTGTATCCAGCGGCCGATCGTGCCGTTCTCCCCCGCGAAAAGCTTGTGCAGCCGGCGCACGGACATGTGGTGGGCCTCCGCGATGGCGTCCGGGCGGAGCCGGGGGTCCGGAAGCCTGGAGTTCACCCAGCGTCGGATCTCGTCCGCCGCCCGGCGGTCGCCGTCCGTGAGACCGCTCTCTCCGGGGCGGGCGTCACGCTCGGCCTCCTCGGCCACCAGGCTGGTGAGCAGGTCCGCCGCCTGGTGCCACAGCCGTGTCGCCATGCCGCCCCTTCCCTCCTCCGTTCCCCAGGATCCCTCGGCCGTGGCCAGGGAGAGCAGCAGGGGATGCAGCAACGAGGCGACGCCCGTCGAAGCGTCGTACGCCCGGCCGGTCGTCCGCGCCAGGGCATCGTCCGGGAACGGCACCAGCCGGCGTGGCACGCTCAGCACCGCCAAGGCGCATCCGGCCGTCCCGCTCACCACGACCGGGGCGGCCGAGTCGGCCAGAACCAGGCTCCCGGGCGTCACCCGGCCACCGCGTTCGGGGGCGAGGAGGAGGCCGCCCCGGAGCGGGGCGCAGACCGTGATCTCGCGGGAGTCCGGCTCGTCGGCCGCCCGAGACGGCAGGGTGCGTGCGTGGGCGATTTCCGCGCCGGCAATGACACCGATCCGGACGTACGACGGCCGTTCCGGACCCGCGGCGTGGAGAACCGGACCGGAACGCGGGTCCGGTCCATGGAGTGCAGGCTCAGGGGACGGCACCGTGGGCTCCTCTGGTCTTGTGCGCGAATGGTCCGCGCCTCCACTTTCGGCGTGCCCCGCCTCCGGTACGTAGGTCGGATGACTGACGCCCGGGGCGCGTCAGTTCACGGCGGTGCGCTGTGCTCCCCTCGACAGCTCCGGGCCGGACGTGCCCTCCGCCAGGTCACCGGCGAGTCTCCACTGCCGCGGTGGCACGCCGAACACCCCCTTGAAGGCGCGGCTGAAGTGGGCGGGGCTCTGAAAGCCCCAGCGGCGGGCGACCGTCGAGACCGTCGGGCTGACGCGTCCTCGACGGGACAGTTCCCTGGCGCACTCCTCGACCCGGCGCCGCAGGATGAGCCGCCCCACCGTCGTCCCCTCCCCTTCGAAGAGGCGGTGGAGATAGCGCACCGAGATGTAGTGGGCCGCGGCCACTCGTTCCGGTGTCAGGTCCGCGTCGCCCAGGTGCCGGTCGATGTAGTCACGGACGCGCGGCACAAGGCGGGCGCGCGTGTCGCCCGGCGGTTCCTGGTCCCTCCCGAGCAGTTCGTCGGCGAGGAGGGCGATGAACTCGACGGTGTTCCCGGCGAGCAGGTCACCGGTGGCCGGAGTCACCTGGTCCGCGAGGTGGGAGAGACGTTCGAGGAACGGGATCAGCAAGGCGGCGACACCGCTCCGTCCCGTCACGGCACGCCCGGTGAGCTGGAACAGGTAGTCCGCGGGGTCGCCCAGCGTCTGCCGGGGCAGGGAGACCAGCAGCATCCGGAAGGACTCGCGCTGGTCCAGGGCGAAGGGCCGGCGCGGGTCGATGAAGACCGCTTCTCCGGGCTCCAGCGCGGTGCTCCTTCCGTCCTGGGTGAGGAACGCGGTGCCCGACTGCTGGAGGGCGATGGCGACCCGTTCGGCCGGACTGCGGGCGATGTGCCGGGGAGTGCGGCTCATCTGCGACGGCCCCGCTTCGGCGAGCAGCAGGCTCAGATAGCCGAGATGGGTGATCGACGGTGGCGGAAGGTCTACTGAAGAGGTACGCATCACGAGACGGACGGGGGCGAGGAGACCGTCGAAGGCGTCCTGCCACGGTCGGGGCACCTCGTGTTCCCGTCCCGCCGCCATGTCCCGAAGAACGTGTCCCACGCGTGCTCCTTGTCCTCGGGCGCCGGCCGGTCGGCGAACTCTCCGCTCAGGGGGTGCGAACGGCCACGTGCGTTCCCTCACATGCTCGGCGGCGTGGGAAGTCCCCACATAGGTCATTTGACGTGCGGCCATGGCCCAGGGCGGAGCGTCAGCCGCCCTCTGGGACAAGAGGTGTGCACGGACAGGCACGTATGGCCGGTGCGGAGGGGCCGCGGAGCCCCGGCCGGTCCGTAGGCTGGGGGGTCCGTTGGCCGGGCGGCCGCTGCCGCGGTCAGGAGCGGACCGGCCCGACGGATCCGTCAGCTCTTCCGTCCCGGATCGCGCCCACGCGCGGGAGTGTGTCGTGGAACATGTCGCCGGACCGCCTCCGGTCCTCGAACAATTGGCCCAGGCTTTCGTCGAGGCCCACGAATGCCCGGGCGTGCCGGGGAGAGCGGGGCCCGTTCTCTCCGGAGCGGCGCTCGCCGCCCTGCGTGGAGAGGCCGACAGGACACCGGACGTCGAGGAGGAGTGGCTGGCGCTCCCGGGTCGCGACGGGGACCGCGTCCGCGTGCGGATCCTGCGGCCGACCGACAGCGAGGAGCTCCTGCCGGTGGTGCTCTACCTGCACGGCCTGGGCTGGGCCCACACCACCGCCACCACGCACCAGCGGCTCCTCGAGGACTTGGTCCTCGGTTCTGACGCGGCCGTCGTCGTACCCGAGTACGACCGTGCTCCGGCCGCCCGCTATCCGGTCGCCGTCGAGCAGAGCTACACCGTCGCCCGCTGGATCGCGGAGAACGGCGCCGACTGGCGGCTCGACGGCTGCCGCATCGCCGTCGTCGGCGTCTCGGCAGGCGCCAACCTCGCCGCCGCCCTGACACTGCTCGCCAAGGAGCGGGGAGGCGTGGACTTCGTCCACCAGGTCCTGGTCTGCCCCGTCACGGACGCCACCGGTCGGACGGCGTCCTACCAGGACTTCGCCGAGGGCTACTTCCTCCGCAGTACCGTCATGCGGAGCTTCTGGCAGAGCTACGTCCCCGACGCGGCACGGCGCAGGGAGATCACCGCGTCGCCGTTGCTGGCGACCGCGGACGACCTCAGGGGGCTGCCGCCGGCGCTGGTTTTGACCGCGGAGGCCGACGTGGTGCGCGACGAGGGCGAGGCGTACGCGGCGAAGCTGAGGGCGGCGGGCGTCTCCGTCGTGTCCGTGCGCTACCACGGCACGATCCACGGTTTCATCCTGTTCGACATGCTCCGGGACAGCGACGCGGGCCGGGCCGCCCGGACGCAGACCGTGGACATCCTCCACGTCGCCTTGCACCGGGGGTGGTGAAGACCGTCCGGAGGGAGGAACGAGGCGCACCCGTTCCGCCGTGCGCCCTCGGGCAAGACCTGTGCACGGGGGGCCGGTTCGCGCCGCACGAAGGGACATAACGTCCCGGTGTGCCGCCTCGCGGCGGCGCGTCGACGTACGTCCGTCCCTCACGAAACGGGTTCAGCCATGCACGAGTTCACTCCTGTCACCCCTGTCCTGGAGCCGGCCGCGGCGGCCTTCGCCGAGGCCACAGCCCAACCGCCGTTCCTCTTCCAGATCTCCGTGGCGGACGGCCGCAAGGCCGTCGACGAGGTCCAGTCCGGACCGGTGGAGAAGCCCGAGGTCGACGAGGAGTGGGTCACTATCGCCGTCCCCTCCGGCGGATCCGTCAAGACGCGCGTCGTGCGTCCCGCCGGCGTCCGGGGCGAGCTGCCCGTCATCCTGTACATCCACGGCGCGGGCTGGGTCTTCGGTAACTCCCACACACACGACCGGCTGGTGCGGGAACTGGCCGTCGGGGCCGGTGCGGCCGTCGTCTTCCCGGAGTACGACCTGTCCCCCGAGCACCGCTACCCGGTGGCCGTCGAGCAGAACTGGGCCGTCGCCCGCTGGGTCGTGACCGACGGGGCGGACAAGGGCCTGGACGCCACCCGCATGGCGGTCGCCGGAGACTCGGTCGGTGGCAACATGAGCGCAGCACTCACGCTGATGGCCAAGGAGCGGGGCGGTGTGGCCCTGCGCCAGCAGGTGCTCTTCTACCCGGTCACCGACGCGTCCTTCGACACCGCCTCCTACCACCAGTTCGCCGAGGGCTACTTCCTTCGCCGCGACGGCATACAGTGGTTCTGGGACCAGTACACGACCGACGAGGCCGAACGCGCTCAGATCACCGCCTCCCCGCTGCGCGCCACCACCGAACAGCTCACCGGCCTGCCGCCCGCCCTGGTCATCACCGCCGAGGCCGACGTCCTGCGCGACGAGGGCGAGGCGTACGCGAACAAGCTGCGCGCCGCCGGCGTGCCGGTGACCGCCGTGCGCTACCAGGGCATTATCCACGACTTCGTCATGCTGAACGCCCTGCGGGACACCTACGCCGCCCGGTCCGCCATCGCCCTCGCCGTGGACACGCTCCGGGCCGCGCTCGCCGAGGACTGAACCGGCACGGGCGGCGACGCCCGGGACAGGGCCCGCCCCGTGCGGACGCCCCGGGGTACGCGGGCCCGGCAGGCCGGCGTACCCCCCGCTCTTCCCGTTCCCCCTCCGAGCAGGCAGGCAGCCCATGGACACCCCCGACAGCCCGACGCCCGTTCCCGGCGGCCGGCACCACGAACCCGATCTGCGGAGCATGACACGCATCAACCTCCGTCCGATCGCGTCACCGATGCCCCTCGGCTTCTACGCCGTGGCCATCGCCTCCGTCATCGTCGGCTGCCTCCAGCTCGGCGTCTTCGAGGAGAACGCCCACCGGGCCGTCGCCTTCACCATCCTGCCCGCCTTCGTGCTCCAGCTCCTCGTGGGCGTCCTGGCGTTCGGCGCCCGGGACGTCCTCGCGGCCACGCTCATGGCCTGCTTCTCCGGGACCTGGCTGGCCACGTCCCTCGTCCTGGCCCTCGCCCCGCCCGGCGGCACGGCGGTGCTGGGCGTCCTGAACCTCGCCTTCACCGTGTTCGCCGCCCTCATGGCGAGCGTGGCCAGGGCCAAGCGGGCCCTGTGGGTCGTGCTGTGCGTCGCCGTCCCCCGGTTCGCCGTGGCCGCCGTCGCCAACCTCTCCGGCGTCGCCTGGCTGGGCACCCTCTCCGGCGTCCTCGCCCTGGTCCTGGCCTCCACGGCCCTGTACGCGGCCTTCGCCCTCATGCTGGAGGACATGCGCGGCGAGCAGGTCCTGCCGATCGGCCGCAGCGGCCCGGCACACCACGCCGTCGAGGGCGACCTCTCCGTCCAGCTGCGCAACCTCGAACGCGCGGCCGGTGTCCGACGCACGCTCTGAGCCCTCCGGTCGTCGTGTCCGCCCGCACCGGTGGCGCCGGCGTCCCCCAGGACCACGTTTCGAGGAGTCTCCGTGAGGCCCGTCCAGCAACTCGTCACGGTGAACGTGTTATCGCCGGACCACGGCGCAGCCCGGCTCGTGGTGGGGATCCGGCACGATCCCGGCGACCCGCTGGCGGTGCGACTCGACTTCGCCCCGGCCGAAGACCCGGACGAGGGCGGGGCGGCGACCTGGGTCTTCGCCCGGAGCCTGCTGGAGGACGGTGTCGTCCGGGCCGTCGGCGAGGGCGACGGCCGGATCCGGCCCGGCGACGCCGGCGAGACGCACATCGAACTGGTCTCCCTCTACGGCTCCTGCGTGGTGCGCTTCCGCACGGACACGCTGTGCTCCTTCCTCTCCCTGACCCAGCCCCGGCCACCCGACGTCTCTCCGCGGATCCGGACCGAGCTCGACCGGATGCTCAACGCCATCCTCGGGCGGCGCGGCTAGAACCACCCGCCGCCCTCCCCTGTCCTTTGCGGGGCTCGTCGGGCCCTGCCCCACTCCTCCCGAGAACGAGAGGCCCCGTCATGACGACGATGCCGGTCAGCGGTGTCACCCCCTTTCCCGACCTCGACGACGGCGACACCGCGGACCTCGTCGTCCGCAACGCCAAGATCCATACCGGTGATCCGGAGCGTCCCGCCGCAACGGCCCTGGCGGTCCGCGACGGCAGGATCACCGCCCTCGGCGACGAGGGGACGGTCGCGCGGCACGTGGGGCCGCGGACCCGCGTGGTCGACGCGCTGGGCCGCCGGGTCGTCCCCGGCCTGAACGACTCGCACCTGCACGTGATCAGGGGCGGCCTCAACTACGTGCTGGAGCTGCGCTGGGACGGCGTGCCCTCGCTGCGGCAGGCGCTGGCCATGCTGCGTGAGCAGGCCGGCCGCACCCCGAAGGGCCAGTGGATACGGGTGGTCGGCGGCTGGACGGCCGAGCAGTTCGCCGAGCGGCGGATGCCGACGGTGGCGGAACTCAACGCGGCGGCCCCGGACACCCCCGTCTTCGTCCTGCACCTGTACCAGTCCGCCCTGATGAACCGCGCCGCCGTACGCGCCGCCGGCTACACCCGCGACACCCCCGACCCGAGGGGCGGACAGATCGTGCGCGGACGTGACGGGAAACCGACAGGGGTCCTGCTCGCCGCGCCCAGCGCGCTGATCCTCTACTCGACGCTGGCGGCGGCGCCCACGCTGGGCGAGGAGGACCGGAAGACCTCCACCCGGCACTTCCTGCGAGAACTCAACCGGTTCGGTCTCACCTCCGCCGTCGACGCGGCCGGCGGGTTCCAGAGCTTCCCGGAGAACTACCGGACCGTCACCGAGCTGGCCCGGACCGGAGAGCTCTCCTTGCGGATCGCGTACCACCTCTTCCCGCAGACCGCCGGACAGGAACTGGACGACCTGCGGCGGTGGATCGAGACCGTACGCCCCGATGAGGGCGACGAATGGCTCCGGCTGAACGGTGCCGGAGAGAACCTGACCTGGGCGGCGGCCGACTTCGAGAACTTCTCGGAGCCCCGGCCCGAACTCGCCGCCGGCTACGAGGCCGAGTTCGAGAAGGCCGTCCGGCTGCTCATGGAGAACGGCTGGGACTTCCGGCTGCACGCCACCTACGACGAGACCATCCGCCGGGATCTGGCGGTCTTCGAGAAGCTGGCGGCGGACGGCCTCTTCCCCTCGGGCAACCGCTGGCTTTTCGACCACGCCGAAACGGTGTCCCCGCGGAGTCTGGAGCGGATCGCGGCGCTGGGCGGCTCGATCGGCGTGCAGAACCGCATGTCCTTCCAGGGCAGGGCCTTCGTCGACCGGTACGGCGCCGAGGCGGCCGAACGCACGCCGCCGGTCACGGAGATGCTCGAGCGGGGCCTGCCGGTGGCGGCGGGCACGGACGCGACCCGGGTCTCGTCGTACAACCCGTGGGTGGCCCTGCACTGGCTCGTCACCGGGCGCACCGTGGGCGACCTCTGCCTGTACCCGCCGGGCCGGCTGGTGTCACGGGAGAAGGCGCTGGAGATGTACACCCGGGGCGGCGCCCGGATGACCGGCGAGGGCGAGGTGAAGGGTCTGCTGAGGACGGGTTTCCTGGCGGACTTCGCGGTCCTGTCCCACGACTACTTCGCCGTGCACGCGGACGACATCCCGCACATCGAGTCGGTCCTCACCGTCGTCGGCGGCCGGCTCGTCTACGCGGCGGCGGAGTACGAGGGCCTGGACGAGGTGGTCCCGCCCGTCAGCCCCTCCTGGAGCCCGGTGGCCCACTTCGGCGGCTACCAGGCGACCCCGCCACCGGGAATCACGGGGGCGCGCCAGGCGGACCGCCTGGCCGAGGCGGTGGCGGCGTCGGAGCAGCACCGCCAGTGGCGGGTCGCCCGTGGCTTCGCCCCTGAGAACGCCCCCCAGGTCTTCGATCCGTGCTTCGTCCTCTGAGCGGACGCCGACGAGCCATGCAGTGTGAGAACAGCCCCGGCCACCCTGAGCAAAGCTGCGGTGCCCCTCACGACCGTAGCGTCTGTACGTGAACAGGGCAGGTCAGCCCGCAAGCTGACGACGGATCAGCCCATGCGGCATCGCCCTGCCCCCTCGGGCACTTCTCTTCGCCCTCTCGACTCTCATCCCCTTGAAAGGACCCGTCGTGATCGACTTCGATGCCGTCGAGGCAGCCCCCAGCCCCGACCTGCTCACCCCCGACAACGCGATGATGCTGTTCGTGGACCACCAGCCGCAGATGTTCTTCGGCGCGGCCAGCTCGGACCGCGCCGGGGTCATCAACGCCACCGTGGGCCTCGCCAAGGCGGCCACCGTCTTCGACGTGCCCGTCGTGCTGTCCACCGTCGCCGCCGAGTCGTTCTCCGGCCCGCTCCTGCCGCAGTTGCGCGAGGTCTTCCCGAAGCACGAGATCGTGGACCGGACCACGATGAACGCCTGGGAGGACCCCGCGCTCGTCGAGGCGGTCAAGGCCACCGGCCGCAGCAAGATCATCCTGTCCGGGCTGTGGACCGAGGTCTGTCTCGTCCTGCCCGCCCTCTCCGCCCTCGGCCAGGGCTACGAGGTGTACGTCGTCGCCGACGCCTCCGCCGGCGTCACGCCCGAGGCCCACGAGCACGCCATGCAGCGCATGACCGCGGCCGGCGCCGTCCCGGTCACCTGGCTCCAGGTCCTGCTGGAGCTCCAGCGCGACTGGGCGCGCTCGGAGACGTACACCCAGACCCTCGACGTGGTGAAGGAGCACGGCGGCGCCTACGGCATGGGGGTCGTCTACGCCCAGTCCATGATCGACCCGCACGCCGCGGGCTGACCCCGCCTCCGACGTCCCCCAGGAGCACGACGATGGACATCGGTCTGCTGGTCCTGCGGCTTCTCGTCGGGCTTCTCGTCGCCGGGCACGGAGTGCAGAAGGTGAGCTTCCGGCTCGGCGGCAAGGGGCTGGCGGGCGGTGCCGCGGAATTCCGGGGCGACGGCTTCCGCGGCGGCGCCCTGACGGCTCTCGCCGCGGGCGGCGCCCAGATCGGGGCGGGGCTGACGCTCGCCGCCGGTGCCCTGACCCCGCCGGCCGCGGCCGGTGTCATCGGCGTGATGACCGTGGCCCTGACCGTGAAGCTCCCGCACGGGCTGTGGGTGCAGAACGACGGCTACGAGTACCCGTTGGTCCTCATGGTCCTGCCCGCGGTCCTCACCCTCACCGGTCCCGGCCGCTGGTCCGTGGACGCGGCCCTGGGCCTGACGCCCTGGCCCGTCTGGTGGACCCTCGTCGCCGTGGCCGGCGGGGTGGGCAGCGGCCTGGCCGTCCGTGCGGTGCTGCACCGCCCCGCGCCCACGGGGCCCGGCGCCAGGCTCCGTACCCGCCCCTCAGACACCCGGAGTGGAACATGACGGCTCCTCCGTCCCTCGACACCCCGCCAGAGCCGGAAGGGAGAGGAGGTGCAGGCATTCGGCACCGTGCAGCACGTGGGCATCGGCCTCTCCCACGAGAGTCGGCTGTACTCCTGCCGACGCCTCAACCTTCTGCTGGCCGACACCCAGATGCTGTACGCCTTGTACAAGAAGCACCACTGGCTCATGCGTGGGCCCACCTTCCACCAACTGCACCTGCTCCTTGACCGGCACGCGGAACAGCAGCTGGCGATCGTCGACCTCCTCGCCGAACGCGTCCAGAGCCTCGGCGGCGTCGCGGTGGGCGACCCCCGGCACGTCGCGGAGATGACCCGCGTCCCCCGCCCGCCCGACGGCGTGGAGAAGCTGCCCGCCATGCTGTCGCGCCTCCTGGAGGCGCACGAGACGATCCTGGTCGACGCCCGGGACGCCGCGCGCCGGGTGGCGGAACGGGACGACGTCGGCAGCGAGGACCTCATCGTCTCCGAGGTCATCCGGACCGGCGAGACCCAGGTCTGGTTCCTCGGCGAGCACCTGGTCCGCACCCCGCTGACCCGCGCCTGAAAGACGCCCTCCGCCCCGCCGAAACCCCGCACAGAAAGCGCAGACACATGTCCCATGCCCAGGCCATGTCAGGAAAGGGCCTCTCACGGCGTACGGCGATCACGGCCGGTGCCGCCACGGTCGCGTCGCTCGGCATCGGCACCGCCGCCGCACACCCCGCCGCCGCCCAGGACCGCGCGCCCTCCGGACAGCCCCGGCCCACCATCGTCCTGGTGCACGGTGCGTTCGCCGACGCGTCCAGCTGGTCGCCCGTCATCGAACGGCTCCAGGACCGCGGCTACCGCGTGCTGGCCCCCGCCAACCCGCTGCGCGGACTGCACCACGACGCGGCCCACATCACGGCGTTCCTGGAAAGCGTCGAGGGCCCCGTGGTCCTGGCGGGCCACTCCTACGGCGGTGCGGTGATCACCCAGGCCGCCGCGCGCACCCCCGGCGTCCGAGCGCTCGTCTACGTCGCGGCGTTCATGCCCGACGCCGGCGACGTGCTCGGCGAACTGTCGTCCCGGTTCCCCGGCTCGCAGCTGGCACCGGCACTCATCCAGGTGCCCTCACCCGCGCCCGACGGCTCCCCCGGCATCGACCTCTATCTCAGGACCGACAAGTTCCACCAGGTCTTCGCCCAGGACGTGCCGCGCGACACCGCGCGCGTCCTGGCCGCCGTCCAGCGTCCGCTGAGCGCCACCGCCTTCGGCGACCGGGCGACCGAGGCGGCCTGGCGCACGCTCCCGTCCTGGACGCTGATCGCCACCGAGGACCGCGGCATCCCGCCGGAGCTCCAGCGCTTCCAGGCCCGGCGCGCGGGTTCGCACACGGTCGAGGTCCCCAGCTCGCATCTGCCGCTCCACAGCTTCCCCCACGCGGTGACCTCGCTGATCCGATCGGCCGCCGGCGCCGTCCGGCGCTGACCGCGCCCCACTCCCGAAGGGATGTTCCGTGTCTCTCCCCTCCGAAAGCTCCTACGCGCGTGACCTGGCCCAGGTCGAACGAGCCAACGCCGACGGCCGCGTCCCCGTCGTCTTCGTCCACGGCCTCTGGCTCCTGCCCACCAGTTGGGAGCGGTGGGCGGCCGTGTTCGACGCCGCCGGTTTCGTCCCCGTCATGCCGGGCTGGCCCGACGACCCCGAGACGGTCGAGGAGGCCAACGCCCACCCCGAGGTCTTCGCCGGCAAGAGCGTCGGTCAGGTCGCCGACCACTTCTGCGACCTCGTGCGGAAGCTCGACCGCAAGCCGGTGGTGGTCGGGCACTCCTTCGGCGGCCTGATCACCCAGATCATCGCGGGCCGCGGGCTGTCCCGTGCCTCGGTGGCCATCGACCCGGCACCGTTCCGGGGCGTGCTGCCCCTGCCACTGTCCTCCCTGCGGGCGGCCAGTGCGGTACTCGGCAACCCCGCCAACTACCACCGGGCGGTGCCGCTCACCTACGAGCAGTTCCGGTACTCGTTCGCCAACGCCGTCAGCGAGGCGGAGGCGCGCGAGCTGTACGAGACCTTCGCCGTGCCGGCCCCGGGCGAACCGCTGTTCCAGGCCGCGGTCGCGAACGTCAACCCGTGGACCGAGGTCAAGGTGGACACTCTGAACCCCGACCGGGGTCCCCTGCTCATCCTCTCCGGGGAGAAGGACAACACCGTTCCGTGGGCCATCGCCCACGCATCGTACAAGAAGCAGGTGCGCAACGGGTCCGCGGTCACGGAGATCCTGGAGATCCCGGGCCGGGGCCACGCCCTCACCATCGACAGCGGATGGCGCGAGGTCGCCGACACGGCCCTCGCCTTCCTCAACCGTCACGTCGATCCCACGGCGGGAGACGCGGCATGACCGCCCACTGACGAACACGCCCCTCCGAGCGGCCGGTCCGGACCTCTGTGTCCGGGCCGGCCGCTTCGCGTTCTCCCCTCGTCCGCCCGGTGGGTGCCGCGCGAAGGACGGAAAAAACCGGAGGGGCACCTCCGCGGCCCGTGGCTGCGGAGTTCCGGCCTGTGGCCGCGGAACTTCGGCCTGTGGCTGCAGGGCTTTGGCCTGTGCGTGCGCGACCGCCGGTTCCGTTCCGTCCGCGTCCTAGCGTCGAAACCGCGGTGGGGGGGGCCGTGTCCTCGCCGCTCGACGCGGTCACGGTTCCAGGGAGCGGCACGATGACGTCCGACGGCACGACGGGAGCACCACCCCGGTCCTGTACGTCGCTGGCGGGGCGGGACGCCCCCTGGTCAGCCTTGCGGGACGCCGTGGTCGCGGCCCCGGCCGGAGGGCGGGCGCTGTGGCTGCGCGGCGAGGCCGGCATCGGCAGGACCGCGCTGCTGGACGAGGCGGCCGCCTTCGCCTCGGAACGGGGGATGCGCGTCCTGCGGGCCGCCGGCGCCGCCCCGGAGGCGGGCATGGCCCTCGACGTCCTGCGCCGGCTGGTCCGGCCCCTGCTGGACCGGCACGACGTGCTGACCGACTCCCAGCGCCTCTGTCTGGAAGCAGCCTTGGACATCGTGGTGGACACGACTCCCGGAGGGTTGGCCGTCGCCGCGGCCACCCTGGCGCTGCTGAGCGGGATCGCCGACGAACAGCCCCTGCTCCTGGCCGTCGACGACCTCCAGTGGGTGGACGCGCCCAGCGCGGGCGTCCTGGCCTTCGTCCAGCGCAGAATCGCCACCGCGCCGATCGTCCTGGTCTGCGCCGTGCGCGCCGAGGCCGCGTCGGCCCTGGACAGCACCGGTGCCGAGGTCCTGGATCTCGCCCCGCTGACCTCCGCCGAGTCGGATGCGGTCCTGCGCCGCCGCCGGCCCGACCTCACGGCGCAGACCCGGGCCCGCCTCGTACGGGAAGCGGCCGGCAACCCGCTGACCCTGGTGGGAACGCCCGCGCGGCCGGAGCACGTCGACCGTACGGAGCAGGCTCCGGCCCTCGCCGCTCCCTCGAGCGACCGCCCGGCACACGACTTCGCCGTGCGGCTCGACGCCCTGCCTCCGCGAACCCGCTTCCTGCTCCTGCTCCACGCGCTCGCCGGCCACGAGGAACGGAGCGTCCGCCTGGTGATCGAGGCCGCCGTCACCGCCGGATCGCCGGCCGCGGAGGACACGCTGGTGGCGGCCGAGAGGTCCGGCCTGGTCCGCCTGCACCACGCCAGACTGACCTTCCTGCACCCTCTGGTCCGCACGTGCCTGATACAGACAGCCTCCGCCGCGGACCTGCGCCGCGCCCACGCCGCCCTGGCCGCCGTACTGCCCCGTGACGACGAGCGGCATGCCACCCACCTGGCCGCGGCCGTCGAAGGCACCGACGACGACGTGGCGGACCACCTCGTGGAGGTGGCCCGCCGCAGGATCCGGCACGGTGGCCACGCCGAAGCCGCGACGCTCCTGGAGCACGCCGCACGGCTGAGCGCACGCCTGGGAGCTCGCGGCGCCAGGCTCACGGCCGCCGCCCACGCGGCGGCCGTCGGCGGACAGCCGGCCCTCGCCACCCGCCTGCTGGCGGACGCCGAGGTCGAAGGCGTACCCGCTGACAGCCGCCCCCTGTGGGAACTGACCGACGCCTACGTCCGGTTCGAGAGCGACGGCGATCTCTCCCCGGCCGTCACCCGTCTTCCGGCGCTGCTCGCCGGTCTGCGCCACCGTGCGCCGACGGCAGACGACACCGCGCGGACCACCCTCCGTTTCCTGCTCCACCTGACGGCCGTCTTCTCCGACGAGCCGGCGCTCCGCGACGCCCTGCGCACGGAACTGCCCCGCTCCGGAGCCGTGGCACGGCTCTGCTCCGACCTCTGGAACCGGCCCACCCGTCCGGACACCGACGGAACGCGCCGCCTGCGGCGGCTGGTAGCGGCGCTGACTCCCGAGGAAGAGGTCAGGGACGCCTGGCAGTTGCTGTGGATCGCAGCTGCACTCGACAGCGTGGGCGAGCACGCCCAGCTCTGGCACCGCGTCGTCCAGCGGGCGCCGTATCTGACCCAGGCGCACGTGGATCTCGCCACCTGCGGAGACGACTACCTGCGAGGCCGGTGGGACCGCTGTCTCACCGTCTCCCGCCGGGGCGCGCACACGGCCCGGGAGCAGGGCTGCGGACTCCACGAACGGCTCTTCCGCCTCACCGAGGCCGCGGTCCACGCGGCACGCGGCCGACAGCCGGAAGCGGTCCTGGAACGGATCGAGTCCTGGGCGGCGAAGCGCGGCCAGTCCTACGTCCTGCGCCGGATCACCGGCATCCGCGCCGTTCACGCCCTGGCCTCGGGAGCGGACGAGACCGCGTACGCGCTGGCGGCGTCCCTGACCCCGCCGGGGACGTTGCCTCCTCAGGAGCCGCACTTCCAGCACGTGTTCCTCGACCTGGTCGAGGCGGCGGTGCGGACCGGACGCCGCGCCGAGGCGCTGCGCCACATCGCGGCCGGCCATGAGATCCGGATGGGGGACATCGCGCCCCGGCACGCCTTCGTGCTGGCGGCCGCCGAGGCGATGGCCGCCGAGGGCGGGGACGTGCACACCCTCAGCGAGGCCGCCTACGCGATGCCGGGGGCCGACGCGTGGCCCTTCGAACTGGCCCGCCTGCACCTGCGCCATGGCGCGTGGCTGCGGCTCGCCCATCGCCCCGAGGAGGCCCGTGCCCACCTGCTAACCGCGCACACGCATTTCACCAGGCTCGGGGCGGAACCCTGGTCCGGCAGGGCAGCGGCGGAACTCCGGGCCGCCGGCACGGTCGTCGCGCGGACCAGGCCGACAGAGGTGTGGCAGCTGTCCCCCCAGGAGCTGCGCATCGCGCGACTCGTGGCGTCGGGCCTGAGCAACGGGCAGATCGCCGAGCGGCTGAAGGTGTCACCGCGCACCGTCGGCACCCACCTCTACAAGATCTTTCCGAAGGTCAACGTGGCCTCCCGCGCGGCCCTGGCGCACGCGGTGCGCGAAGCGTACGACCGCTGAACGGCCGGATGGCCCAAGGGCGTTCCGGAGCAGGTGACTCGGTGAGCACGTGTTCTTCGGGAGCACGAGCCCTGGACTCAGGCGCGGGGCGGGGCGCTGGTCCCCCGTCTCGCCTGCTGCCTCCACTCGCGCGGGGACACGTCGTAGGCGGACCGGAATCTGCGGGCGAAGTGGCTCGGGCTGGAGAAGCCGCAGCGGGCCGCGACGGCTCCGATGGTGAGGCCCGCGTGGTCGGGCGAGGCCAGCATCTTCCGGGCGGTGGCGAGCCGCTCGGAGATGACCCACTGTTCCAGGCTCATGTCGGCGTCGCGCAGTACCTGGTAGAGGTGGCGGACCGACACCCCGTGCGCGTGGGCGATGCTCTCCGCGGAGAGGCCGGGGTCGGTGTGGTGCCGGCGGACGTGGGCCATCACCCGGGTGAGCAGGGTCTCGTCCATCACCGACCGCACGACCGGTGTCCGCGGGTCGTGCGCTGCGGATATCAGGAGCGCGCGGACCAGGTCGGCGGTGGCACCCGCCAGGGCCGTCGCGCCGGGGTCCCGGGCCAGTCGGCCCGGATTCCGCCACATGTCCCGCAGGTGCCGCAAGACCAGGTCGTGGAGCGGACTGGCCCGCAGCTGGAGAGAGGCCCGCACCACCGTCTCCACGGGCAGGCCGATCCGCTCGACGTCGAAGACCATGGCCTGGGATCCCCCGTCGCCCGACCATCCGTAGACGCGGGGCGAGAGCTCGTGGAAGACGCAGACGTCGTCCGGCCCGAACGTCAGCCGCTCGCCGGCTACTTCCGCGCGGCCCGTCCCCCGGTGCTGGAGCGACACCGAGACGACCGGGTTGCTGCGTTGCCTGCGGATGTGCGCGGGGGTGCGGTGGGCCTCGAAGCCACTGTTGTACGTGGAGAACATCGGCAGGTCCCCGACGTTCCAGAGTTCCATCCGGGCGTGAACACCTTCGGAGGACTCGTGAACGATGCGGTTGGGCACCGACTCGTTGGTCATCCCGTGCCGGAACGCCTCCAGCCGTTCGGCGGGGGGCAAGGCGCCAGTGTCCAGCAGCAACAACGTTCCTCCACCTGTTCTCCCTGTTCGAGGACCGATTCTCCTCGCGCTCGCGGTGGCGCTCAAGGCACTTCCGTGAAGCTCTGGCCCGCGGGAGAAGAAACCCTCGTTCCCCCGCACTCGGCGACCGGCGCGCAGCTGGCCAGGGCACCGTCGGGCCGAACGCCGGCAGACAGCACCGTCGCCGCTGCCCGGCATCACGAAGGCGACGGAGGCAGCGCGCGTCGGTACAGAACCACCCACCTGGCCGGCCTGACGTAAGAGCCCTTGACCTCGATCTCTGCCGCCGAGGCGACGGCCCTGCACTCCGGGATCCAGGTGGCGGCCGTGGCGTCGCCGCGCTGCGAATCGAGAAGCTCGGCCGATTCCAGCCGAACTCAGGCACTACCAAACCGGCATCGGCCTTGGGGAACATCGGTACAGCCGTTGGCGCTGAGAACGATCATGGTCGGCTAGCACAGCGATCATCCCCAGAACTGAGGTTCGCCGAAAGATCGTCGATCACGGGTGGGGCCTGGCTACGGTCCGCGTCATGCCGGTGGAGTTCTTAACTGATGATCAGGCCGAGGCGTACGGGAAGTTCGCCGAGGAGCCGACGAGACCCGAGTTGGAGCGGTTCTTCTTCCTGGACGATGTGGACCGGGATCTGATCGCGCTGCGGCGTACGAAGCATCATCAGCTGGGCTTCGCCCTCCAGATGTGGTGTGTTAACTGCACCAGTGCCTCCGATCATGGAGCGAGATGATCTCCGCCTGCAAGGAAGTGTGTGTTGCAAGACCTGCATCGCCAGCTGATCGAGGGCCGGGCCGATGTGCCGCGCGTCGGCTCGGTTATCGAGCTGGAATCCATACCTCGGTACACCGTTCTCGACGCTGACGGGGCCGCCGTCGCCCCCGTCCTTCCGTACCTCCGCGGCCTGATCCTGGACGACAACCGGCCGTTGACCGCCAAGAGTTACGCGTACGATCTGCTGCGCTGGTACCGGCTGTTGTGGTTCCTCGGCATCCCCTGGGAGCGGGCGACGGAGGCAGAAGCGTCCGCGTTGGTCGGATGGCTCCGGGTCGCTCCGAATCCGCAGCGCCGCCGGGGGAACCCGAACGCACCGCACCCCGGCTCGGTGAACCCCCGCACGGGCAAGCCCTATCTCAAGGCCGGCTACGCCCCCAGCACGATCAACCACTGCCTGACCGTGGTCAGCAGCTTCTACGCCTACCACCGGCACTACGGCCGGGGCCCGCTCGTCAACCCGGTGCCGGAGTCACGGGCACAGCGCCGGGCGCTCGCTCACCGGGCCCCGGACAGCGAGGTCCCTCAATTCCGGCGGGCCAGGCTCCGCCAGCGGGTCCGCCGGACCGATCCCCGCTCGATTCCCGACTCGATGTGGGACGAGTTCTTCGGGGCGATGACGTGCGGCCGTGACCGGGCCGCGGTCCTGCTCTACGTCTCCAGTGGCTCCCGCGCCAGCGAACTCCTCGGGGTCACCCCGGGAGACATCGACTGGGCCAAGCAACTGATCTGGGTGATCACCAAGGGGACCGACGACCGCGAGGCGGTCCCGGCCAGCCCGCAGGCGCTGACGGTCCTGGCCGCCTACCTCGACCACATCGGACTGCCGCCGGCCGACGAGCCGGTTCTCCGCACGCGGCGGGGCCCGGACCGGCCGCTGACCTACTGGGCGATGCGGCGCGTGATCCAGCGCGCAAACGAGAAGCTCGGTACGAACTGGACCCTGCACGACCTGCGGCACACCGCAGCCACTCGGATGGCAAACGACCCCAACCTCACCCTCGCCCAGGTCCGCGCGATCATGCGGCACACCGACCTGGCCAGCACCGGCCGCTACCTCAATGCCCGCGTCGAGGACCTCTTCGACGCCCTGCAGGCCCACTACAACCGCCCGCGGGTGCAACGGACCTTCGCCGCCGGTTACGACCCCGACGACGTCAAGGCGGTGTTCGGTGCCTAACCGCACGACCGTCGAGACCTACACGGCCCGCCACCGGCGCCAGAACTACGACACGGTGCCCAATCAGACCGAGCCAAGAAGGTTCACCAGCGCATCGCTGAAGGCGGCCCCAGCTCCCCGGCCCGCAAAGCCTCCGGCCCCGTTCGGGGACCTGTCGCAGGCCAGCATCGACGATCTGTGCGAGCTCGCCCGTCACGCGTGGCCGAACCAGGGGCGCTCCCTGGTGGAGAAACGCACGGCTGGCATCCGGATGCTCTTCGGGCACCTGGAGACACTGTCGGGGCAGACCTGGCAGGAGCGCTGGGAGGCCAGCGGGTTCAACGAGGAGAACGCCCTCTCGGTCAATGTCCTGGGACGGCCAGGGGTCGGCTACGACGGCAGCAACATGGTCTCCGCGCTGAAGATGGCCTTCGCCGCCCGGATCATCCAGCCCTCGCTCTCCGGATTCCGGGCGAACAAGTTCTCCGACTACGCCGAGCCGTTCCGGAAGATCCAGCAGGACCCCCGGCTGGACGAGTTCTTCAAGACGGTCGACGCTCAAGAGCGGCTCACCACGATGCACCGGCAGCGGGCGAAATTCGACGTGACCTGCGCGCTCACGACACAGGGCATCCACTTGGAGGACCTGACCCCGCCGGCCCTGCTGCACTACTCGCTGGAGAACAAGCGTCTGGGGCTGACGCCCGGCGCGACCAAGAGAACCACGCGTTTCGCGGCCCTGGGCGCCTGGGAGATCCTGCACAGGATGGGGCACTTCCCTCCTGGGACGGCCCCGACCCTGAGGACGTTCATCTATGACGGTCAGCGAAGCGTCGAGGAACTCGTCGACCGCTACAACATCAAGAACGCTGCCGTCCGGCAGCTCCTGATCGACTACCTGGCACGGCGCAAGGCCGACACCGACTACATCACCCTCGAAGGTCTCGCCCGCCAGCTGGCGAGCCTGTTCTGGGCCGTCATCGAGGAACTCAACCCCGAGCAGAAGGACCTGAACCTCAGCCAAGAGCTATACGACCAGTGGCGGGCCGAGATCCAGTACTGGCGGAAGAACGGCAAGGCCGACCGGACCCGGCTACGAAAAGACGCTGCCTCTGTGCTGCTGGCCGTCCGCTGCCTCTACGTTGACCTTCACAGTTGGGCCGTCGCCGAACCGGAGCGGTGGGCTCAGTGGGTGGCTCCCTGCCCGATCCTGCCGCGAGATCTCAAGGGGTTCGGCAAGCGGCGCCGCGAGATCAACCGGCGGATGGCCGACCGCACCCGCGCTCGCCAGCCTCTGTTGCCGGTCCTCGTCCGACATGTTGAGGACCGTTACGAGCACCTGGCGGACCTGCTGGAGGCTGCCCGTCCCGTCCCTCTTGGCGAGCCGTTCGAATATCAGGAGCGTCGTTACAGCCGCACGGATTCCCGCGAGGACCGCCGCCGGGCCAAGGCCCTAGCCGAGCCATCCGTACGGATCATCGACCACAGCACCGGCGAGATGATCAACGTGACCATGGCGGAGGAGTCGGCGTTCTGGGAGTGGGTGGCCGTTGAGATCCTGCGGCACAGCGGCATCCGGGTCGAAGAGCTCGTTGAACTGACTCACCTGAGCATTCGCCAATACGAACGGCCCAACGGCGAGGTCATCGCTCTCCTGGTCGTCGCCCCGTCGAAGAGTGAACGCGAGCGGGTTATCCCGATGTCCGCCGAGCTGTTCCATGCCATCGCGCAGATCATCCGCCGCCAGACCCGCAACGGCCAGGCCATTCCCCTCGTGACCCGCTACGACTCGCACGAGAAGCTCTGGTCAGAACCTATGCCGTTTCTGTTCCAGCGTCAGCTGGGGACTATCCGCAATGTCATCGCCCCGCACACGATCCTCAACATGCTCGCGCGCAGCTGCGAAGAAATTGCTGAGAGCGCCCCGGCGTTCGCCGGCACCAAGTTCACGCCGCACGACTTCCGCCGACTCTTCGCGACCGAGATCGTCAACGGCGGCCTTCCAATCCACATCGGTGCCGCCCTCCTCGGACACCTGAATCTCCAGACGACACAGGGCTACGTCGCGGTCTTCGCCGAGGACATCGTCAAGCACTACCAGGAGTTCCTGAACCATCGCCGAGACCTGCGTCCCGAGCACGAGTACGGCGATGTGACCCCCGAGGAGTGGGCCGAGTTCGAGGAGCACTTCGACAAACGCAAGGTCGAACTCGGCAACTGTGCTCGCCCCTACGGGTCACCCTGCCAGCACGAACACGCCCCGTTGACTGAACGAAGCCTGGAGATTGCCCAGTTCAGTGGGCGCATGGAGTCCTCGGGCACTACGGTCACCGATCGTGATGAACGATGCTT
>NZ_JBIVWS010000035.1:9363-54936 GCF_044768905.1 Streptomyces sp. NPDC090994 | reverse complement strand
GGCTCCCCGAATCCGCAGGGCCCGTGGTCCGGGCGCGGCCGAGGAACGCCAGCCGTCGGCCGCGCCCGGACGCGGACCGGCCCGGCGTGCCGCGCTTGGGGGCGCACGCCGGGCCGGCCGGACCGAGCGTCAGAGCGGCAGCGGCTGCGGCTCCCCGCCCCGCTCCGCCGGGACCGCCACCGCCGGCTTGGGCAGCACCACGTACAGCAGGCCGGAGACCACGATCGTGGCGACCCAGCCGAGCCCGTACTCGCCGATGACGTTGTTGCCGGCCAGCGGGCCGGTGAACCAGTCCGACGTGGTGAACATCAGGCCCGTCGCCAGACCCACGGCCCACGCGGTCACCGCGGCGGGGGAGAAGCCGCCCCGGTACCAGTACGCGCTGGTGCGCCCCGTGTCGGAGAGGGCCGCGCCGTCGTACTCCCGCCGGCGCAGCATGTCCGCGCCGAAGACGCCGACCCAGGCCGAGAAGGCGACCGCCAGCAGCGACAGGAACGCGGTGAAGGACCCCAGGAAGCTGGTCGCCGCCAGCATCAGCACGCTGCCGAAGACGAGCGAGATCACCGCGTTCACCGACACCGCCCAGTGGCGCGGCACCTTGAAGCCGAGGGTCTGCGCGGTGAAGCCCGCCGAGTACATCGACATGGCGTTGATCAGCAGCATGCCGATCAGCGCGATCAGCAGGTACGGCACCGCGATCCAGGTCGGCAGGATCTCCCCGAGGAAGGAGACCGGGTCGGCCGTCGAGGCCAGGTCCGGCGTGGAGACCGCCATCACCGCGCCCATCAGCACCATCGGGAGTACGACGATCCCGGCGCCGCCGACCGTCACGCCCACGATCCCCTTCGCGGACGCGGTACGCGGCAGGTAGCGCGTGAAGTCCGGGGCGGACGGGATCCAGCTGACACCGCCCGCCGCGATCAGGCCGATCCCGGTGATCATCGCGGCCACCGACCCGGCGGGCCGGCCGAAGACCGCCGACCAGTCGGTCTCCGCGACCAGATAGGCGAGCACCAGCACCGAGAAGGCGCCGAAGAGGTAGGCCGCGTACTTGTTGCATCTCTGCACGGCGTTGATGCCGAGCCCCGAGATCGCGAACGTCGCGATCACGAAGGCCAGCAGCGTCACCATGTCCAGCAGGGCGTTGGCCCGCACGCCGAACAGGATGTCCAGCACCGTGAGCAGCGCGTACGCGCCGGTCACCGCGTTGATCGTCTCCCAGCCCCAGCGGGCCACCCAGATCAGCGCACCGGGCAGCAGATTGCCCCGCTGCCCGAACACCGCCCGGGACAGCGCCATCCCGGGCGCCCCGCCGCGCTTGCCGGCGATGCCGATCAGCCCGACCAGTCCGTACGAGACGACGGGCGCGCACACCGCGACGACCACCGCCTGCCAGAAGCCGAGGCGGTACGCCACGACCAGGCTCGCGCCCATCGTGAGCAGCAGCACGCTGATGTTGGCGCCGACCCAGGTCGGGAAGAGCCCGCGGACGCGGGCCGTGCGTTCGTGATCGGGCACCTGCTCGATGCCGCGGGTCTCCAGGCCGTGGGCGCCGTCGGGCGCGGCGGCGGTTTCGCTCATGTGGGGGTGTCCGTGCCTCAAGGGGCCCGTGCCTCGTGGGGGAGGGACGGGCGGCGGTCGGGTGATCTACGCGCGTCGCTGCGGGCCCCGCCATCGTACTTTGCTCCCATCGCGTCCCACCAGTGACCTTTGTCCCTTGGAGGAAGTGCCAAGACGGGTGTGCCGCGGGGCCCTGACCGACAGGGGCCATGGCTGATACTGGAGCCGTTATGGACATCGTCATCCTTGCTGTAGTCATCGCCGTGGTCGTGATCGGCGCGATCGGCGGGCTGGTCGTCGGCAGCCGCCGTAAGAAGCCGCTGCCGAAGCCGCCGCCCGCCGCGCCTGACCTCACCGCCCCTCCGGCCGAGCCGCACGTCGGCGAAGAGGCCGAGACACCGCGCGACGAAACGCGCCGGACGATAGAGGAGGTCGACCTCCCGAGCGGCAGCGGCGCCACCCTCGCCGAGCCGCCCGTCGTCGAAGAGCTCGAAGTACCTCCGCTCGAGGTCCCCGAGCCCACCGCCGGCCGACTGGTCCGGCTCCGTTCCCGCCTCTCCCGTTCGCAGAGCGCGCTCGGCAAGGGCCTGCTCACGCTGCTCTCCCGCGAGCACCTCGACGAGGACACCTGGGAGGAGATCGAGGACACGCTGCTCACCGCCGACGTCGGCGTGCGGCCCACCCAGGAACTGGTCGAGCGGCTGCGCGAGCGCGTCCGCGTCCTCGGCACCCGCACCCCGGAGGAGCTGCGGGGGCTGCTGCGCGAGGAGCTGATCACCCTGGTCGGCCCCGACATGGACCGCGCGGTCAAGACCGAGCCCCCCGCGGGCAAGCCCGGCATCGTGATGGTCGTCGGCGTCAACGGCACCGGCAAGACCACCACCACCGGCAAGCTCGCCCGGGTCCTGGTCGCCGACGGCCGCAGCGTCGTCCTGGGCGCCGCCGACACCTTCCGGGCCGCCGCCGCCGACCAGCTCCAGACCTGGGGCGAGCGGGTCGGCGCCCACACCGTGCGCGGCCCCGAGGGCGGCGACCCGGCCTCCGTCGCCTTCGACGCGGTCAAGGAGGGCAAGGAGACCGGCTCCGACGTCGTCCTGATCGACACCGCGGGCCGGCTGCACACCAAGACCGGCCTCATGGACGAGCTGGGCAAGGTCAAGCGCGTGGTGGAGAAGCACGCCCCGCTCGACGAGGTGCTGCTCGTGCTCGACGCCACCACCGGCCAGAACGGTCTGATCCAGGCCCGGGTCTTCGCCGAGGTCGTGGACATCACCGGCATCGTGCTCACCAAGCTGGACGGCACGGCCAAGGGCGGCATCGTGGTCGCCGTCCAGCGCGAGCTGGGCGTGCCGGTCAAGCTGATCGGCCTCGGCGAGGGCGCGGACGACCTGGCGCCGTTCGAGCCGGAGGCGTTCGTGGACGCGCTGATCGGTGACTGAAACGCTTCCTCCGCCCACACCGGAAGCGCCCGCCCCCTCGGGGGACGGGCGCTTCCGGGCGTCAGGAGCCAGTACGCCCAGTACGCCCAGTACACCCGGTACGTCTCCAGGTGACCGCCGCCGCTACCCCCGGGACCGGTGTGCCACGTATGCCAGGGTCCCCAGCAGCAGCCGCGCCTCCGGCGGCCGGGTCGCCGAGTCCAGGGCCGGCGGGCGCAGCCACCGCACCGGGCCCCGGCCGCCGCGGTCGGAGGGCGGGGCGGTGATGTGCGCGCCCCGGCCGAGGCCGCGCAGATCGAGGGCGGAGGGCGCGTCCCAGCCCATCCGGTAGAGCAGCCGGGGCAGCTCGGCGGCGGCGCCGGGGGCGACGAAGAAGTGGGCGCGGCCCTGCGGGGTCGCCGTGACCGGGCCGACCGGCAGCCCCATGCGCTCCAGCCGGGCCAGCGCCCGGCAGCCCGCGGGCTCGGCCACCTCGATCACGTCGAACGTCCGGCCGACCGGCAGCATCACCGAGGCGCCCGGGAACCGCGCCCACGCCTCGCTCACCTCGTCCAGCGTCGATCCGGCGGGTACCTCGGGCGCGAAGTCCAGCGGGTGCGCGCCCGGCGCCGGGCAGTCGGCGCGGCCGCAGGAGCAGGCGCCCCCGGCGGCCCGCGCCCCCGGCACCGCGTCCCACCCCCACAGGCCGGTGAACTCGGCCACGGCCGTGCACTCCGACGGGCGGCCGCGGCGCCGCGCGGCGGTCCGGAGGTCGCGAATCCCCCGACTGCTGCCGATCGTGAAGCCCATGCCCCCTCCAACGGGTTCGGCGCACCGATGGTTACGAAGTGGGTGCGCGCGGTGACTCTCTGTTCCCACCTCCCCAGTGCCGAGCGTTTCAGACGGCGCCTGGAAGCATCCCGGGTGGTGCGTCCGGCGACGCGCGCCCCTGCCGTGCTCCGTTGCACCCACTCCCGAGTGGCCGATGTCAAGTGAATCGCGAGGCCCGTGCCACGAGTTCATGCGCAGGGGTGGCGAATGGTGGCGTTTACGGAATCGCCATGGCCATACGCGTGATCGTGAAATTACTTTGTGTGCATGGAGCCTGGGGGCACATGCGCGTGTGGGTATGCCGGAGGCAACTCGGCTTTCCGTTCGAAGAGTGACAACCCTGGGACGGACGGTCCGAACAGCGGCATCCTGATAGGGCTTGGCGCACTCGGCGGCAGGTGGTCTTGAGGGATGGGGGCGTTCCAGTGAGCGGCAACGGTGGCGGCGGAACGAGCGCGGGGGACGCTGCACACCCCGGGCACGCCGACAAGCGTCCCAACGAGTTGCTCACCTCGTGGTTCGTGCGCAGCGGCTGGTCCAAGGGCGAGCTGGCCCGTCAGGTCAACCGCCAGGCCCGCCGGCTGGGCGCCAAACACATCTCCACCGACACCTCCCGCGTACGCCGCTGGCTGGACGGCGAGAACCCCCGCGAGCCCATCCCGAAGATCCTCTCGGAGCTGTTCTCCGAGCGTTTCGGCGTCGTCGTCTCCGTCGAGGACCTGGGCCTGCGCACCGGCCGCCCGGCCCCCTCCGCCACCGGCGTCGACCTGCCCTGGACGGGCCCGCAGACCGTGGCCCTGCTCAGCGAGTTCTCGCGCAGCGACCTGATGCTGGCGCGGCGCGGCTTCCTCGGGACCTCGCTGGCCCTCTCCGCGGGCCCGTCCCTCATCGAACCCATGCAGCGCTGGCTCGTGCCCACGCCCCCGCCCGCCGCGCCGGAGCCCGAGCCGGTGCCCGCCGGGCGCGCCCGGGGCCGGCTGTCCAAGCCCGAGCTGGACCTGCTGGAGACCACCACCGTGATGTTCCGGCGGTGGGACGCCCAGTGCGGCGGCGGCCTGCGCCGCAAGGCGGTCGTCGGCCAGCTGCACGAGGTGACCGACCTCCTCCAGGAACCCCAGCCGGAGGCCACCCGCGTCAAGCTGTTCAAGGTCGCCGCCGAGCTGGCCGAGCTGGCCGGCTGGATGTCGTACGACGTCGGGCTCCAGCCCACCGCGCAGAAGTACTTCGTGCTCGCGCTGCACGCCGCCAAGGAGGCGGGGGACCGGCCGCTCGGCTCGTACATCCTGTCCAGCATGAGCCGCCAGATGATCCACCTCGGCCGGCCCGACGACGCGCTGGAGCTGATCCACCTCGCCCAGTACGGCAGCCGGGACTGCGCGAGTCCGCGCACCCAGTCCATGCTGTATGCGATGGAGGCCCGCGCCTACGCCAACATGGGGCAGCCCGGACGCACCCAGCGGGCCGTGCGGATGGCCGAGGACATCTTCGCGGACGCCGACGAGTGGGACGAGCCGGATCCCGACTGGATCCGCTTCTTCTCCGCGGCCGAACTGCACGGCGAGAACAGCCACTCCTTCCGCGACCTCGCCTACGTCGCCGGCCGCAGCCCCGCCTACGCCTCACTGGCCGAGCCCCTGATGAAGCGGGCCGTCAGCCTGTTCGCCGAGGACGACGAGCACCAGCGGTCCTACGCGCTCAACCTGATCGGCCTGGCCACCGTGCACCTGCTGCGCCGCGAGCCCGAGCAGGGCGCCGCCCTCGCCACCGACGCCATCGGGATCGCCAAGAAGGTCCGCTCCGAACGCGTCAACACCCGTATCCGCAAGACCGTCGACACGGCCGTACGCGACTTCGGCGATCTGGCCGACGTCGTCGACCTCACCGATCTGCTCGCCAAGGAACTCCCGGAGACCGCCGAGGCGGTCTGAACCCCCGGGAAACCCCACGAACCCCGGCCGCGGCCGGCCCTCCCGAACTGCCCGACTCGGCTCCCCCCACGCCAGGTCACCGGAGGGCCCGCCGCGGCCGGCCTGCGCAGGTTGCGCCACGACAACGATCGCCCGTACCGAGATCAGGCAGTTCATCGACGCGTAACACGCACGGTGTCTTCGTCACGGCGGCGAAACAACGAGGGGCGCCCAACGAAACCGCGCTGCGCCAGTCTCATGGCGCATAACCGGCCCACCCCTCACTCCGCCCAGGCTTCCGCCCGCACGGGGCCGTACCAACGACGAGGAGACGCCGATGGCACCAGCCATCACCCTTGCCGCAGAGGCGCCGACGCTCTCTGCCGCCAACACAGGGTTCATGCTCATCTGTTCCGCCCTGGTGATGCTCATGACCCCCGGCCTGGCCTTCTTCTACGGAGGCATGGTCCGGGTCAAGAGCACGCTGAACATGCTGATGATGAGCTTCATCAGCCTCGGCATCGTCACCGTCCTGTGGGTGCTGTACGGGTTCTCCATGGCGTTCGGCACGGACTCCGGCTCGGTCATCGGCTGGAACTCCGACTGGGTGGGCCTGAGCGACATCGGCCTGACCGAGCTGTGGGACGGCTACACCATCCCGGTCTTCGTCTTCCTGGTCTTCCAGCTGATGTTCGCCGTCCTCACCCCCGCCCTGATCAGCGGCGCCCTCGCGGACCGCGTGAAGTTCACGGCGTGGGCGCTGTTCGTCGCCCTGTGGGCCACGATCGTGTACTTCCCGGTCGCCCACTGGGTCTGGGGCGCGGGCGGCTGGGCCTTCGAACTGGGCGTGATCGACTTCGCCGGCGGTACAGCCGTGCACATCAACGCCGGTGCCGCGGCGCTCGGCGTCATCCTCGTCATCGGCAAGCGGGTCGGCTTCAAGAAGGACCCGATGCGCCCGCACAACCTGCCGCTGGTCATGCTCGGCGCCGGTCTGCTGTGGTTCGGCTGGTTCGGCTTCAACGCCGGCTCCTGGCTCGGCAACGACGACGGCGTCGGCGCGCTGATGTTCGTCAACACCCAGATCGCCACCGGCGCCGCCGTCCTCGGCTGGCTCGCCTACGAGAAGATCCGGCACGGCGCCTTCACCACCCTCGGTGCCGCCTCCGGCGCGGTCTCCGGCCTGGTCGCCATCACCCCGGCCGGCGGCGCGGTCTCCCCGCTCGGCGCGATCGCGGTCGGCGTCATCGCCGGTGTCGTCTGCGCCATGGCCGTCGGCCTCAAGTACAAGTTCGGCTACGACGACTCCCTCGACGTCGTCGGCGTCCACATGGTCGGCGGCATCCTCGGCTCCCTGCTCATCGGCTTCTTCGCCACCGGCAAGGGCCAGTCCGACGTCGCGGGCCTCTTCTACGGCGGCGGCCTCGACCAGTTCTGGAAGCAGTGCGCCGGTGTCTTCGGCGTCCTCGCCTACTCCCTGGTCGTCTCCGCGGTCCTCGCCTTCCTGCTGGACAAGACGATCGGCATGCGGGTATCCGAGGACGTCGAGGTGGCCGGCATCGACCAGGCCGAGCACGCCGAGACCGCATACGACTTCAGCGGCGCCGGCGGCGGGGCCGCCCGCACCAGTGCCCTGCCCACGACCGTCGTCGGCGCCGAGAGCAAGAAGGTGGACGCATGAAGCTCATCACCGCCGTCGTCAAGCCGCACCGGCTCGACGAGATCAAGGAAGCCCTCCAGGCCTTCGGAGTACAGGGCCTGACCGTCACCGAGGCCAGCGGCTACGGCCGCCAGCGCGGCCACACCGAGGTCTACCGGGGCGCCGAGTACACCGTCGACCTGGTCCCCAAGATCCGCATCGAGGTGCTGGTCGAGGACGACGACGCCGAACAGCTCATCGAGGTCGTCGTCAAGGCCGCCCGCACCGGCAAGATCGGTGACGGCAAGGTCTGGGCGGTCCCCGTCGAGACGGCCGTCCGGGTCCGCACCGGCGAGCGCGGCCCGGACGCCCTCTGACACGGACGCTCTCCGACACGACGGACGAACAGGAGTCGCTGGGTGACGAGCACGGACGTGGCGAACGAAACAGAGGACTCGGGACCCAGCGGCTACGCGGCGGCCCGGCTGCGCCTCCTCACCGAGGGGGCGCGGTCCGGGCCGCCGCGCCGTTCCGCCCTCTCCGCGCTGACCGACGACTGGCTCACCGGCCTCTTCGACACCGGGGCCGAGGGACTGCGGGGCGTGTCGCTGGTCGCGGTCGGCGGATACGGGCGCGGTGAACTCTCCCCGCGCAGCGACCTCGACCTGCTCCTGCTGCACGACGGCCACGACGACAAGGCGGTCGCCGCCCTCGCCGACCGCCTCTGGTACCCGGTCTGGGACCTCGGCCTCGCCCTCGACCACTCGGTCCGCACCCCGGCCGAGGCGCGCAGGACGGCCGGCGACGACCTCAAGGTCCACCTCGGTCTCCTCGACGCCCGCCACCTCGCCGGCGACCTCGGCCTGACCGCCGCGCTGCGTACGACGGTCCTCGCGGACTGGCGCAACCAGGCCCCCAAGCGCCTGCCCGAACTCCAGGAACTCTGCGCCGAGCGCGCCGAACGCCAGGGCGAGCTGCAGTACCTGCTGGAACCCGACCTGAAGGAGGCGCGCGGCGGCCTCCGCGACGCCACCGCCCTGCGCGCCGTCGCCGCCTCCTGGCTCGCCGACGCCCCGCGCGAGGGTCTCGCCGACGCCCGCCGCCGCCTCCTCGACGTCCGCGACGCCCTGCACCTGACGACGGGCCGCGCCACCGACCGGCTCGCCTTGCAGGAACAGGACCAGGTCGCCGCCGAACTCGGCCTCCTCGACGCCGACACCCTGCTCCGCCAGGTCTACGAGGCCGCGCGCCTCGTCTCGTACGCCAGTGACGTCACCTGGCGCGAGGTGGGGCGGGTGCTGCGGGCGCGGTCGGTACGGCCCCGGCTGCGCGCCATGCTGGGGGGCGGCAAGCCCGCGCCCGAGCGCTCCCCGCTCGCCGAGGGCGTCGTGGAACAGGACGGCGAGGTGGTGCTCGCCCGCGCCGCACGCCCCGAACGCGACCCCGTCCTCCCGCTGCGCGCCGCGGCCGCCGCCGCGCAGTCCGGTCTCCCGCTCTCCCTGCACGCCGTACGCCGCCTCGCCGCCACCGTGCGCCCCCTGCCCACGCCCTGGCCCGCCGAGGCCCGCGAGCAGCTCGTCACCCTGCTCGGCTCCGGCCGCCCCACCGTCGAGGTCTGGGAGGCCCTGGAGGCCGAGGGCCTGATCACCCGGCTGCTGCCCGACTGGGAGCGGGTGCGCTGCCGCCCCCAGCGCAACGCCGTGCACGTGTGGACCGTCGACCGGCACCTCATCGAGACGGCGGTGCGCGCCTCCTCGTTCACCCGCCGCGTCCACCGCCCCGACCTGCTGCTGGTCGCCGCCCTGCTGCACGACATCGGCAAGGGCTGGCCCGGCGACCACTCGGTGGCCGGCGAGATCATCGCCAAGGACGTGGCCGTCCGGATCGGCTTCGACCACGCCGACGCCGCCGTCCTGGCCACCCTCGTACGCCACCACCTGCTGCTCATCGAGACCGCCACCCGGCGCGACCTCGACGACCCCGCCACCGTACGGGCGGTCGCCGAGGCGGTCGGCACCCAGGGCACGCTGGAACTGCTGCACGCCCTCACCGAGGCGGACGCCCTCGCCACCGGGCCCGCCGCCTGGTCCGCCTGGCGCGGTTCCCTCGTCGCCGACCTGGTCAAACGGGTCTCCGCGGTGCTGTCCGGAGACCCCCTGGAGGACCCGGAGGCCGCCGCGCCCACCGCCGAGCAGGAGCGGCTCGCCCTGGAGGCGTTCCGCACGGGCGGCCCGGTGCTGGCGCTGCGCGCGCAGACCGAGGCACCGGCCGAGGTGCCGGACGCGGTGTCGGGTTCGGTGTCGGGCTCGGTGCCGGGTTCGGTGTCGGGCGAGCAGGAACCGCTCGGGGTGGAGCTGCTGATCGCCGTTCCCGACCAGGCGGGCGTGCTCCCCGCCGTGGCCGGCGTCCTCGCCGTGCACCGGCTGACCGTCCGCACCGCCGAACTGCGCTCCCTGTCGCTGCCGGACGGCGTCGACGGCTCCGTCCTGCTCCTCGACTGGCGGGTCGCCGCCGAGTACGGCTCGCTGCCGCAGGCCGCCCGGCTCCGCGCCGACCTGGTCCGCGCGCTGGACGGCTCCCTGGACATCGCCGCCCGCCTCGCCGAACGGGACGCGGCCTATCCGCGCCGCCGGGGCGTGGTCGCGCCGCCGCCGCGGGTGACGGTCGCGCCGGCGGCCTCCCGCTCCGCGACGGTGATCGAGGTCCGGGCCCAGGACGCGCCGGGGCTGCTGTTCCGCATCGGGCGGGGCCTGGAGGAGGCGGGGGTGCGGGTGCGCAGCGCGCACGCCGGCACGCTGGGGTCCAACGCCGTCGACGCGTTCTACGTGACCGCCGCCGAGGGCGGGCCGCTGCCGGGGGAGGAGGCGGTGTCGGTCGCACGCGGGCTGGAGGAGCTGCTGCGGGGGTGACCGCGCGCTCCCCGTCCGCTCTCCGCCCGCTCTCCGCAGTGGGCAGGGACGATTTGCTCGCGGGGCCGGATACCCTGGAGGGCGACCCACACCACCGCCGACGCGAGGACCTACGCCGCCGTGTTCGATACTCTCTCCGACCGCCTCTCAGCCACTTTCAAGAGCCTGCGCGGCAAGGGGCGGCTGTCCGAGGCGGACATCGACGCCACGGCCCGCGAGATCCGCATCGCGCTGCTGGAAGCGGACGTGGCCCTGCCGGTCGTCCGGGCCTTCATCAAGAAGGTCAAGGAGAGGTCGCTCGGCGCCGAGGTCTCCAAGGCCCTCAACCCGGCCCAGCAGGTCCTCAAGATCGTCAACGAGGAACTGGTCACGATCCTCGGCGGCGAGACCCGCCGGCTGCGGTTCGCCAAGCAGCCGCCCACCGTGATCATGCTGGCCGGTCTCCAGGGTGCCGGTAAGACCACCCTCGCGGGCAAGCTCGGCCGCTGGCTCAAGGAGCAGGGCCACTCGCCGCTGCTGGTCGCCTGTGACCTCCAGCGCCCCAACGCCGTCAACCAGCTCAGCGTCGTCGCCGAGCGGGCCGGCGTCGCGGTCTACGCCCCCGAGCCGGGCAACGGCGTCGGCGACCCGGTCAAGGTCGCCAAGGACTCCATCGAGTTCGCCAAGTCCAAGGTCCACGACCTCGTCATCGTCGACACCGCCGGCCGCCTCGGCATCGACGCCGAGCTGATGCAGCAGGCCGCCGACATCCGCGACGCGGTCTCGCCCGACGAGATCCTCTTCGTCGTCGACGCGATGATCGGCCAGGACGCCGTCAACACCGCCGAGGCGTTCCGCGACGGCGTCGGCTTCGACGGTGTCGTCCTCTCCAAGCTCGACGGTGACGCGCGCGGCGGTGCCGCCCTGTCGATCGCCTCGGTGACCGGCAAGCCGATCATGTTCGCCTCCAAC
This sequence comes from Streptomyces sp. NPDC090994, assembly GCF_044768905.1. NCBI lineage: Bacteria > Bacillati > Actinomycetota > Actinomycetes > Kitasatosporales > Streptomycetaceae > Streptomyces > Streptomyces sp. NPDC090994. The sequence goes on along the minus strand of NZ_JBIVWS010000035.1, from coordinate 43,721 downwards.
GGCGAGAAGCTGGAGGACTTCGACGCCTTCCACCCGGACCGGATGGCCTCCCGCATCCTCGACATGGGTGACCTGCTCACCCTGATCGAGCAGGCGGAGAAGACGTTCAGCCAGGAAGAGGCCGAGAAGATGGCCTCCAAGCTGGCGTCCAAGAAGGGCCAGGACTTCACCCTGGACGACTTCCTGGCCCAGATGGAGCAGGTCAGGAAGATGGGCTCCATCTCCAAGCTGCTCGGCATGCTGCCCGGCATGGGGCAGATCAAGGACCAGATCAACAACCTGGACGAGCGGGACGTCGACCGCACGGCCGCCATCATCAAGTCGATGACCCCGGCCGAGCGCCAGGAGCCGACGATCATCAACGGCTCGCGCCGGGCCCGTATCGCCAAGGGCTCCGGGGTCGACGTCAGCGCGGTGAAGAACCTGGTCGAGCGGTTCTTCGAGGCCCGCAAGATGATGTCCCGCATGGCCCAGGGCGGCGGCATGCCGGGCATGCCGGGGATGCCGGGCATGGGCGGCGGTCCGGGCCGGCAGAAGAAGCAGCAGAAGAAGGCCAAGGGCAAGCAGCGCTCCGGCAACCCGATGAAGCGCAAGCAGCAGGAGCAGGAGGAGGCGGCCCGCCGCGCCGCCGCCGCGCAGAACGGCGGCGCCCTCGGCCTGCCGCAGCAGGGCGGCCAGGACTTCGAGCTGCCGGACGAGTTCAAGAAGTTCATGGGCTGACCCGCCGGGTCGGTACGTCGCCGGTTTCCGGCGATACGTCACTGGGGGCGCCCCTCGCGCGAGGGGCGCCCCCAGTGACGTATCCGCGCGGGCGTACGCGCCCCTCCTGTCGTAACGTCCGGATATGACCCCTCCCTCCCCGCCGCGCAAGGCCCCCGAGCCGCCCTGGCGTACCGAGGGCACGCCCCCCGAGCCGCCGAAGCCTCCCGGCGGCGGGCGTCGGCTGCGGGGCGGCTGGTGGAACCTGGTCCTCGCCGCGCTGGTCGTCTACCTCGTCGCCAACCTGGTGCTGTCCTTCTTCGACGGCGGCGACGAACCGACCATCTCCTACACCGAGTTCAGCGAGCAGGTCGACCAGGGCAACGTCAGCAAGATCTACGCCAAGGGCGACGCGATCCAGGGCCAGCTGAAGAAGGCCCGGGACAACCCCGAGGGCGAGGGGACGTACACCAAGTTCCAGACCGAGCGGCCGACCTTCGCGGACGACCAGCTCTGGTCGGACCTGACCAGGAACAACGTCACCGTGACCGCCGAACCGGTCGTCCAGCACCGCGGCACCCTCGCCAACCTGCTGATCTCGCTGGCGCCGATGCTGCTCCTGGTCGTGCTGTGGGTGTTCATCGCACGCCGCATGCGGGGCGCCCTGGGCGGCGGCGCGGGCGGCATGCTCGGCCGCAAGGCGCCGCCGAAACCGGTCGAGCTGGAACCGGGCCAGGAGCGCACCACGTTCGCGGACGTGGCCGGCATCGACGAGGTCGAGGGCGAGCTGAGCGATGTCGTCGACTTCCTGAAGAACCCCGACGCCTACCGCCGGATGGGCGCCAAGATGCCGCGCGGCGTGCTGCTGTCCGGGCCGCCCGGCACCGGCAAGACGCTGCTGGCGCGGGCGGTCGCGGGGGAGGCGGGGGTGCCGTTCTTCTCGGCGTCGGCCTCCGAGTTCATCGAGATGATCGTCGGGGTGGGCGCCTCCCGGGTGCGGGAGCTGTTCGCGGAGGCCCGCAAGGTGGCGCCGTCGATCATCTTCATCGACGAGATCGACACCATCGGCCGGGCCCGGGCCGGCGGCTCCGGCATGGGCGGCCACGACGAGCGCGAACAGACGCTGAACCAGATCCTCACCGAGATGGACGGCTTCTCCGGCGCCGAGGGCGTGATCGTCGTCGCCGCCACCAACCGCGCCGACATCCTCGACCCCGCCCTGACCCGCCCCGGCCGCTTCGACCGGGTCGTCACCGTCTCCCCGCCCGACCGCGGCGGTCGCGAGGCCATCCTGCGCATCCACACGCGTGAGATCCCGCTCGCCGACGACGTGGACCTCGCGCGGGTCGCCCGCACCACCCCGGGCATGACCGGCGCCGAACTGGCCAACCTCGCCAACGAGGCCGCCCTGCTCGCCGTCAAGCGGCAGCAGGACCGGGTGACGCGCGCCGACCTCTCCGACGCCCTGGAGAAGGTCCAGCTCGGCGCGGAACGCCCCCTGGTGATGCCCGAGGAGGAGCGGCGGCGCACCGCCTACCACGAGAGCGGGCACGCCCTGCTGGGCATGCTGCAGCCCGGCGCCGACCCGGTCCGCAAGATCACCATCGTGCCGCGCGGCCGGGCGCTCGGGGTGACGCTGTCGACGCCGGACTCGGACAAGTACGCCTACACCGAGGAGTACCTGCGCGGCCGGATCATCGGCGCGCTCGGCGGCATGGCGGCCGAGCACGTCGTCTACGGCGTCATCACCACCGGCTCCGAGAACGACCTGGAACAGGTCACCCGCATCGCCCGCGGCATGGTGGGCCGCTGGGGCATGAGCGAGAAGGTCGGCAGGCTGTCCGCCCTGCCGGACGACGCCCAGCAGGCGTACGGACTGGCCGCCGCCCCGGAGACCCTGGACGTCATCGACGGCGAGATGCGGCGGGTCGTCGACGACTGCTACCAGGAGGCGTGCCGCAAGCTGCGTGAGCACCGCGGACAGCTCGACGCGCTGGCCGAGGCGCTGCTCGCGAGCGAGACGCTGGACGAGTCGGACGCCTACCGCATCGCCGGGATCGGCCGGCCGGCCAAGGACACCCCGCAGAGCTGAGACCGGGGGCCGGCGCTCAGGGCGTGCGCGCGATCAGGTACCGGAAGACGTTCGGCATCCACACCGTGCCGTCCGGCCGCTGGTGCGGATGGAGCGCCTCCGTCACCTCCTTGTCCACCTGGGCCTGGTCGGTGGCGCCGATCGCCGCGTCGAACAGGCCCGTGGACAGCAGGCCGCGCAGCGCGCTGTCCGCGTCGGCGTACCCGAAGGGGCAGGCCACCCGGCCCGAGCCGTCCGGTTTCAGCCCGGCCCGCTGGGCGACCTCCTCCAGGTCGTCACGGAGGGCGGGGCGCCAGCTGCCCGGGCTGCGCAGCGGGTCCGCGAGCTTGGTGGCCACCCGCAGCACCGACGCGGTGGCACACCGCTCCGGCGGCCCCCAGCCGGCCAGCACCACGGCCGCCCCGCGCTCGGCCAGCGGGACCGCCTCCGCGAGCAGCTCGACCATGCCCTCCGCGTCACCCGCGAGGCACCCGATGGGTTCGAACGCCGTCACCAGTCCGAACGCCGGTACGCGCGCGTGCCGCACCTCCCGCGGCGAGCCCTCGACGATCCGCGCGTCGCCGGCCGCCCCCGAGTCGCCGGCCGCCCCCGCGTCACCGGCCGCCGGCGCGTCCCACGCCCGCGGTCGCAGCCGCTCGCGCGCCAGGGCCAGGTGCTCGGCCCGGCCGGCGTCCACCCCGGTGACCGCGGCGCCCCGGGCGGCCGCCATCAGCAGGGCCAGTCCGGAACCGCAGCCCAGGCCGAGCAGGCGGGTGCCGGGTCCCACGGCCAGTCGTTCGTAGACCGCCTCGTAGAGCGGTACGAGCATCCGCTCCTGGATCTCGGACCAGTCACGCGCGCGTGCACGCAGGTCCACGCGGGCTTTCGCACCCGCGTGAGGCTGGTTCTGCCGCACGAGCGTAGGTGTCATAGGTAAGCGCCCCAATCGCCGAGTGTCGCCGCTGTGCCCGATCGCTCCGAATACATGGCCCCCGTGAAGTGCGCCCGCGCTCCCCCCGTATGCCAGGAAACTCCGGGCTCGCCGTGGCGTCCAGTGGTAGAGGGCCCCGCTTCGGCCCGAACCCCCGGAAAGTGGCGGGATTTCACATTCCGGTAACCGGTGGCTCCGCTTCACGCCCACGGGGCGATTCCGGTCAAGGTCCACGGGCGGCGACCGGCGGACCGTGACCGTAGGGCGTCTGGCCGCCCGGACGGGGGCGGTGCCGAACGCCCGTGACGTACCAGGTAACTTGGCTGTCATCGTCCGGGCATACTGAGGGAAGCCCTTCCGGCGCGAGGGCGGCCGAAAGGTCTCTTGCGCCCGCGCACACCCCACACACACCAGCGCCCGGACCCGGACTACACGCCGGCGCGTACGGTGGACTACGCACCACCTTGGTACGAGCTGTGCGGCTTCTCCGCAGATCAGCGCACCCGTCGTCGTCGTGACGCATCAACGGATACTGACGGGTACGAGCAAAATATTTGGGATGCCCCGGAATAGGAACACAGGGGCACCCCGGGTCGTTGTCATTACGTGAGCACGACACCACCTGTTCTCGCCGCAGAGCTGGCGCAGGCGTGGGCCGATATTCAGCGGCACCACCCCGAGCTGCCCGATCTTGCCGCGCCCGAGTCCCTGATCGGAGAGTCGTCGTCCGCCTGCGGGCACGAGCTCTCCTTCGAACGACTGCTCCATGAGGCAGTCCACGGCATCGCCGCCGCGCGCGGCGTCCGCGACACATCCCGCGCCGGCCGCTACCACAACCGCAGATTCCTCGCGATCGCCGAGGAGCTGGGCCTGGACCACTCCGAGGAGCCGCACCCGAGCAGCGGCTTCTCCCTGGTCACGCTCACTCCCGACGCCAAGCGCCGCTACCGCCCGACGATCGAGCGCCTCCAGCGCGCCCTGAAGGCGCACACGGCGGCGACCGCGACCGACTCCGCCCGCACCTTCCGCGGCCCGGCCGCCCGGCACGGCTCCTCCGGGGGCGGCGTACGGGTGAAGGCGGTCTGCGACTGCGGGCGCAACGTACGGGTCGTCCCGTCCGTCCTCGCCCAGGCCCCGATCGTCTGCGGCGGCTGCGGCAAGCCGTTCCGCATCCCGGAGGTGGTGGGCGCGGCGGCCGGGTGAAGGGCGGCCGTCCCGGTGCCACACCCTCGGCCGGAAGCGGGCCGCTGGGTGTGGCACAATGGCTAGCTGTACTCGACAGCCGCACAGGACCCCTCTCTCCTCCGGCTGACGCGTCCGTCGGGCACTCGGGTACCGCAACCCCACGCGGCATCTCCGCCGTGCCCAACCACGTCAATTCCAGGAGAACCCACTCCCGTGGCAGTCAAGATCAAGCTGAAGCGTCTGGGCAAGATCCGTTCGCCTCACTACCGCATCGTCGTCGCCGACTCCCGCACCCGCCGTGACGGCCGTGCGATCGAGGAGATCGGCAAGTACCACCCGACGTACAACCCGTCGGTGATGGAGGTCGACGCCGAGCGCGTGGCCTACTGGCTCGGTGTCGGCGCCCAGCCGACCGAGCCCGTGCTCGCCATCCTGAAGAAGACCGGCGACTGGCAGAAGTTCAAGGGCGAGCCCGCCCCGGCTCCGCTGCTCGTGGCCGCCGAGAAGCCGGCCCGTCCGTCCTTCGACGCCTTCGGCGGCGAGGACGACGGCAAGGGTGAGGCCATCACCCAGAAGAAGAAGGCCGACAAGAAGGACGAGGCCGCCGCCGAGTCCGCGTCGTCCGAGGCCTGAGCATGCTCGAGGAGGCTCTCGAGCACCTCGTGAAGGGCATCGTCGACAACCCTGACGATGTGCAGGTCGCCTCGCGCACCCTGCGCCGCGGGCGCGTGCTCGAGGTCCGGGTCCACCCGGACGACCTCGGCAAGGTGATCGGCCGCAACGGCCGCACCGCACGCGCCCTGCGCACCGTCGTGGGCGCCATCGGCGGCCGCGGCATCCGCGTCGACCTCGTCGACGTGGACCACGTCCGCTGACGCTTCGCAACGCAGCACCGGCTCGGGCCGGGGAAGGCCGCTCAAGGGCCGTCCCCGGCCCGTAGTCGTATCCGACATCAGGAGATCAAGCACCGTGCAGCTGGTAGTCGCTCGCATCGGCCGCGCCCATGGCATCAAGGGCGAGGTCACCGTGGAGGTCCGCACCGACGAACCGGAACTGCGGCTCGCGCCCGGCGCCGTCCTGGCCACCGACCCCGCCGCCACCGGGCCGCTCACCATCGCCACCGGCCGCGTCCACAGCGGCCGGCTCCTGCTGCGCTTCGAGGGCGTCACCGACCGCACCGGCGCCGAGGCCCTGCGCAACACCCTCCTCATCGCCGAGGTCGACCCGGACGAACTGCCCGAGGAGGAGGACGAGTACTACGACCACCAGCTGATGGACCTCGACGTGGTCCTCGCCGACGGCACCGAGGTGGGCCGGATCACCGAGATCTCCCACCTGCCCACCCAGGACCTCTTCGTGGTGGAGCGGCCCGACGGCAGCGAGGTGTACGTGCCGTTCGTCTCCGAGATCGTCACCGAGATCGACCTGGAGGAGCAGCGGGCCGTCATCGACCCGCCGCCGGGGCTGATCGACGACCGGGCCGAGATCGCCTCCTCCCGCGACCAGGACGCCGACGCATGAGGCTCGACGTCGTCACGATCTTCCCCGAGTACCTGGAACCGCTGAACGTCTCCCTGGTCGGCAAGGCACGCGCGCGTGGACAGCTGGACGTCCACGTGCACGACCTGCGCTCCTGGACGTACGACCGGCACAACACCGTCGACGACACCCCCTACGGCGGCGGCCCCGGCATGGTGATGAAGACCGAGCCCTGGGGCGAGGCGCTGGACACGGTGCTCGCCGACGGCTACGAGACGGGCTCCCACGCGCCCGCCCTCATCGTGCCCACGCCCAGCGGCCGGCCCTTCACCCAGGAACTCGCCGTCCACCTCTCCGAGCGCCCCTGGCTGGTCTTCACCCCCGCCCGCTACGAGGGCATCGACCGCCGCGTCATCGACGAGTACGCGACCCGGATGGACGTCTACGAGGTGTCCATCGGCGACTACGTGCTGGCCGGCGGCGAGGCGGCCGTCCTGGTCGTCACCGAGGCCGTGGCCCGGCTGCTGCCCGGCGTCCTCGGCAACGCCGAGTCCCACCGCGACGACTCCTTCGCGCCCGGCGCCATGGCCAACCTCCTGGAGGGCCCCGTCCTCACCAAGCCGCCGGTGTGGCGCGGGCGCGGCATCCCCGACGTGCTGCTCAGCGGCCACCACGGGAAGATCGCCCGCTGGCGCCGCGACGAGGCCCTCAAGCGCACGACCACCCACCGGCCCGACCTGATCGAGCGCTGCGACCCCACGGCGTTCGACAAGAAGGACCGGGAGATGCTCTCCATCCTGGGCTGGGAACCGGACCCGGCGGGGGAGCCGTACGGCCGATTTTGGCGCAGGACACCCGGCGTGGAAGAATAGGTCGCTGTTGTGCGCCCGTCCGGCGTGCGCCCCTGCCACAGGGGGAGACGACGCCCGTCCGGCTCGCACGACGCTCACTCATCGAAACACCTAGTTTCCGCTGATGACCTGTGGCATCAGCGAGGAAAGCAGACGAAATGTCTCACCTGCTCGACACCGTCGACGCCGCGTCGCTGCGCAGCGACATCCCCGCCTTCCGCCCGGGCGACACGGTCAACGTGCACGTCCGCGTCATCGAGGGCAACCGCTCCCGTGTGCAGCAGTTCAAGGGCGTCGTGATCCGCCGCCAGGGCTCCGGCGTGCGCGAGACCTTCACGGTCCGCAAGGTCTCCTTCTCCGTCGGCGTCGAGCGCACCTTCCCGGTGCACACCCCGATCGTCGAGAAGATCGAGCTCGTGACCCGCGGTGACGTCCGTCGCGCCAAGCTGTACTACCTCCGTGAGCTGCGCGGCAAGGCCGCGAAGATCAAGGAGAAGCGCGAGAGCTGAGCGCACTTCGAGGTCCACATCGGAGCCGGATAGCATCTGGCTCCGATGGACAGCGAAACACAGCCGACGGAGCGCGACCGCTCCTCCCGCCCCTCCGACTCCGGGACACCCCCGGATCCGGAGGCCCGGGAGGGACGGTCGCGTTTCGCGTTCCGGGGCGGACGGCCGGGTGCTGGGGATCGGGGCGGACAGGAGCCTTCCGCGGAGCCGGGCGGGGTCGCCGCGTGGGTGCCGGGCGGGTGGATCACGCTGACCCCGCTGGTCTGCCTGGTGTTCCTGCTGCTGCTCTCCGCTTTCGTGCTCCAGCCGTTCCGGATTCCCAGCGGTTCCATGGAGCACGGATTGAGGATCGGCGACCGCGTTCTCGTAAACAAGTTGGCGTACCGTTTCGGTGCCGGGCCGCAGCGGGGCGACATCGTGGTGTTCGACGGCACCGGGACCTTCGGTACCGGTGACTACATCAAACGGGTCGTCGGCGTGGGAGGGGACCACGTGGTCTGCTGCGACGAGGAGGGGAGGGTCCAGGTGAACGGCCGGTCGGTCGACGAGTCGGCCTTCCTGTACCCCGGGGACAGCCCCTCCACGGTCCGCTTCGACGTCGTGGTGCCGGACGGTACCCTCTTCGTCCTCGGCGACCACCGCGCCCGCTCCAGCGACTCCCGCGACCACCTGGGCTCGCCCGGCGGCGGCATGGTCCCGGTGGACGACGTGACCGGCCGCGCCGACTGGATCGTCTGGCCCTTCGGGCACACCACCGGCCTCGGCCGTCCCGACGCCTACGCGCGCGTGCCCGCCGCGGGGGACTCGGATGGGTAGCCGCGGCAAACCCCGGGGGACGCCCAGCAGCCCCGCGGAGAACCTGCTGCCGACCGGCTCACGGCGTACGTCCGGCCCGGCGGGCCCGTCCGGCGGCGGTCGCAGTCGCGCCGAGCGGCGCAAGCTCCAGCGCAAGGTCAAGCGGCGCCGCCGGCGCAGCGCCGTCAAGGAGATACCGCTCCTCGTCGGGGTCGCCGTCGTGATAGCGCTGGTCCTGAAGACGTTCCTGGTGCAGGCCTTCGTGATCCCGTCGGGCTCGATGGAGCAGACGATCCAGATCGGCGACCGCGTCCTGGTCGACAAGCTCACGCCCTGGTTCGGCTCCGAGCCGCAGCGCGGGGACGTCGTCGTCTTCCGGGACCCCGGCGGCTGGCTCCAGGACGAGCAGACCGCCACGAAGGACGACCCCGTCGTCGTCAAGCAGGTCAAGGAGGCGCTGGTCTTCATCGGCCTGCTGCCGTCCGACGACGAGAAGGACCTGATCAAACGGGTCGTCGGGGTCGGCGGTGACCGGGTCAAGTGCTGCGACACCCAGGGCCGCATCACCGTCAACGGCGTCCCGCTGGACGAGGACGACTACCTCTATCCCGGCAACGCCCCCTCCGACACCCGGTTCGACGTGACCGTCCCCGAGGGGCGGCTGTGGGTGATGGGCGACCACCGCGCCAATTCGGCCGACTCCCGCTACCACCAGGACACCGACTCCGGGACGGTCTCCGAGGACGAGGTGGTCGGCCGCGCCCTGGTGATCGCCTGGCCGTTCGGGCACTGGAGCACCCTGGAGGAGCCGGAGACCTTCGCCTCGGTGGCCGACGCGGCCTCCGGAACGACCGCCGCTCCCGCGCTGTCGCATAGTGTGGCCCCCGAGCATTCGAACGAGATGATCCAGCTCCCGACCCCTGCGGAACTCCCGCTCGTTATGGGAGTGGTGGGCCTGCGCCGTGCAAGGGGCAGGCGGCGGCACGGAGTAAGGAGTTGGCGTGGGGGATGTGGCGGTGGGCGCACGGTCCGGGCACGGTGGCGAGGAGGACCGCGGGCGCCCCGTGGATGCGGCCCCCCCGACGACGGACGCGGCCCCGGCCCCCGGGAGCGGTGCCGGGACGGACGGGAACGGCGGCGCGGTGACGGACGGCCGGGTGGGCTCCGGCGGCCCTGGCGGTCTGAGCGGTCCTAGTGGTCTGAGCGGCCCTGGTGGTCTGAACGGTCCCGGCGGTGGTGCGAACGGTCCCGGCGGGCCGGGCGGGTCCGGTGGTACGGACGGTCCGGGCGGCGGTCTGAACGGGCCCGGTGGTCCGGACGGTTCCGGCGGTGGTGCGAACGGCCCCGGCGGCCCGAACGGGACCGGCGGCCGGCGGCCGGGCGACACACCGCCCCCGTCCGCCAAACCGGCCAAGAAGCAGCGCTCCTTCTGGAAGGAGCTGCCCCTCCTGATCGGCATCGCGCTGGTACTCGCGCTGCTGATCAAGACGTTCCTGGTGCAGGCCTTCTCGATCCCCTCCGCGTCGATGCAGAACACCCTCACCATCGGTGACCGCGTCCTGGTCGACAAGCTCACGCCCTGGTTCGGCTCCGAGCCCGAGCGCGGCGAGGTCGTCGTCTTCCACGACCCGGCCGACTGGCTGGCGGGCGAGCCGACGGCCGACCCCAACGCCCTGCAGACGTTCCTCAGCTGGATCGGCCTGATGCCGTCCGCGGAGGAGAAGGACCTCATCAAGCGCGTCGTCGGCGTCGGCGGCGACACCGTCGAGTGCAAGGGCACCGGCCCGCTCAAGGTCAACGGCACGGCCCTGGACGAGACGTCGTACGTCTACGCGGGCAACACGCCGTGCAGCGTCGACGACCAGGGCGGCCAGTTCAAGGTCAAGGTGCCCGAGGGCTACCTGTGGGTCATGGGCGACCACCGGCAGAACTCGCGGGACTCCCGGTACAACCAGTCCGACAAGAACAGCGGCATGGTCCCGGTGGACGAGGTCATCGGCCGCGCCATCGTCGTCGCCTGGCCGCTCAACCACTGGAGCACCCTTCCGGTGCCGGACACCTTCGACCAGAGCGCGCTGAACGACGCCTCGTCGGCCGCCGGCGCCCTGACGGTGGCGCCCCAGGGCCTGGCCCTGGCCGGAGCCGTGCCGTTCGTGCTGTGGCGGCGTCGGCGGGCCGGCGCCGCAGAGACGCGCTGAGGCGTCCCGGTGCCGGGGATCCGCGGGGCTGACCGCCCCGGGTCCGCCGGGTAGGGTGCGGATCCATGGGTGGCGAGAGCACGACAGACACGGCCCCACGCGGGAGCGGCGCGACCACGGGCCCGGCCGGCAGCCGGACCGGGCAGCGACTGTCCGGTCTCGTCGTCGCGCTGGGGCTGGTGCTGTTCCTCGGCGGGTTCGTCTGGGGAGCGGTGGTCTACCAGCCGTACACCGTGCCCACCGACTCGATGACACCGACCGTCGGCGCCGGTGACCGGATACTGGCCGAGCGCGTCGACGGCACCGATGTGCGCCGCGGTGACGTGGTCGTCTTCAGGGACGCCACCTGGGCCGACAGCCCCATGGTCAAGCGCGTGGTCGCGGTCGGCGGCGACACCGTCTCCTGCTGCCAGGACGGCAAGCTCAAGGTCAACGGCAAGGAAATAGACGAGCCGTACCTGCCCTCCGGGACGGCGGCCGAGAGCAGCCACTTCGCCGGCGTCACCGTCCCCGAGGGACGCCTGTTCCTGCTCGGCGACGAGCGCCGTACCTCGCTGGACTCCACCGCCCACCTGACCGACGCGGCCGGCGGCACCGTGGCGCGCTCCGCCGTGGACGCCCGGGTCGAGGCCGTCGTCTGGCCGCTGGACGGCATGCTGCCCCGCCCGTCCGGTTTCGCGGAACTCGGCGCCCTGTCCCCGCCCGGCCCGCTGCGCCTCGTCCTCGGGGCGGTGGCCGCCGGGGTCGTGCTGATCCTCGCCGGGGCCGCCTACGGGCCCGTGGCCCAGCGGGCGGCCCGTTCCCGTGCCCGGACGGGATCCGACGGTGTCCGCTGAGGCGGAGCGGGCCGGCGCGGCGGCGGAACCGGGGCTGCCGGCGCCCGCCGCGGACACGTACACCGGCGGCCTGCGCAAGGTGGCCCGGGTCGTGCTCCTCGACCCCGAGGACCGCGTCCTGCTGCTCCACGGCCACGAGCCGGACGATCCGGCCGACGACTGGTGGTTCACCCCGGGCGGCGGCGTGGAGGGCGACGAGACCCGCGAGGAGGCAGCCCGCAGGGAACTCGCCGAGGAGACCGGCATCACCGAGGTCGACCTCGGGCCGGTGCTGTGGCGGCGCCGCTGCTCCTTCCCGTTCGCCGGCCGCCGCTGGGACCAGGACGAGTGGTACTACCTGGCCCGCACCACCCAGACCGCGACCGCGGCCACCGCGCTGACCGAGCTGGAGCGGCGCAGTGTGGCGGGAGCGCGCTGGTGGACGTGCCGGGAACTGGCGCGGGCCCGTGAGACGGTGTACCCGACCAGACTCGCCGAGCTGCTGCGCACGCTGCTCGACGAGGGTCCACCGGCCGGGCCGGTGACCCTTGACACCGAAATCGTCTAGCGGTTCACGGACCTGGCGCACAATGGTGGGATCGCACGGCTGAAGGGGAACATGCCATGAGCGCCGAGGACCTCGAAAAATACGAGACCGAGATGGAGCTGAAGCTCTATCGGGAGTATCGAGACGTCGTCGGTCTGTTCAAATACGTGATCGAGACCGAGCGGCGCTTCTACCTCACCAATGACTACGAGATGCAGGTGCACTCGGTTCAGGGAGAGGTGTTCTTCGAGGTGTCCATGGCGGACGCCTGGGTGTGGGACATGTACCGGCCGGCTCGGTTCGTCAAGCAGGTGCGGGTCCTCACGTTCAAGGACGTGAACATTGAGGAGCTGAACAAGAGTGATCTGGAGCTGCCGGGCGGGTGACGCGTCCGTACGTCACCCGCGGGGGTGACGGAGTTTTCCACAACCGGTGAGTAATTCACCATGATCAACATGATCGGCCGGTCTGCGTGACGGTTGGCGCCGGAGGTGGTGCCGACATGAACGCACGCAGTGCGATGGGCAGGTACGGCGAGACGCTCGCCGCCCGCAGGCTGGCCGAGGCCGGGATGAAGGTCCTGGGGCGCAACTGGCGCTGCGGCAGGACCGGCGAGATCGACATCGTGGCCCGGGACGGGGACGTCCTGGTCGTCTGCGAGGTGAAGACCCGCAGGGCGGGCGCGTTCGAGCATCCGATGGCCGCGGTGACCCCGGAGAAGTCCGAGCGGCTGCGCGAGCTCGCCCAGCGCTGGATCCAGACCCACGGAGGGGCACCGCCCGGCGGCGTCCGCATCGACCTGGTGGGCGTGCTCCTGCCGCGGCGCGGCGCACCCGTCGTCGAGCACGCGCGGGGGGTGGCGTGATGGCCTTCGCCCGTACGTGCTCGGTGGCCCTCGTCGGAGTCGAAGGCGTGGTCGTCGAGGTCCAGGCCGACCTGGAACCCGGCGTCGCGGCGTTCACCCTGGTGGGGCTGCCCGACAAGAGCCTGACGGAGAGCCGGGACCGGGTCAGGGCGGCGGTGGTCAACTCGGGCGTCCAGTGGCCGCAGAAGAAGCTCACGGTGGGACTGAGCCCGGCGTCCGTGCCCAAGAGCGGCAGCGGATTCGACATCGCCGTCGCCGCGGCCGTCCTCGGCGCCGCCGAGCGCATCGACCCCCGGGTGCTCGCCGACATCGTCATGATCGGAGAGCTGGGCCTCGACGGCCGGGTACGGCCGGTACGGGGCATCCTCCCGGCGGTGCTCGCCGCCGCGGACGCCGGGTACGAACAGGTGGTGGTGCCCGAGAGCGCCGCCGCCGAGGCGTCCCTGGTGCCCGGTGTCTCCGTGCTCGGTGTACGCAGCCTGCGGCAGCTGATCGCCGTACTCGCCGACGAACCGGTGCCGGACGAGGAACCCGACCAGCAGGGCCGTCCCGACCCGCTGCTGTCCGGGCTGCGGGCGCCGGGCGCGGCCGGGATGCTCGGGGCCACGCCGTGCGACCAGGGGCACGACCTCGCCGACGTCGTGGGGCAGCAGGCGGCGCGCACGGCCGTGGAGATCGCCGCGGCCGGCGGACACCACCTGTTCCTGGAGGGCCCGCCCGGCGCCGGCAAGACCATGCTGGCCGAGCGGCTGCCCGCGATCCTGCCCAGGCTCGGCCGCCAGGAGTCGCTGGAGGTGACGGCGGTGCACTCGGTGGCCGGGCTGCTGCCCACGGGCAGGCCCCTGATCGACACCGCGCCCTACTGCGCACCGCACCACTCCGCGACCATGCAGTCGCTCGTCGGCGGCGGTCCCGGCATCGCCCGGCCCGGAGCGGTGTCGCTCTCGCACCGGGGCGTGCTGTTCCTGGACGAGGCCCCGGAGTTCAGCGGCCAGGCGCTCGACGCCCTGCGCCAGCCGCTGGAGAGCGGCCACGTCGTCATCGCGCGCAGCGCCGGCGTGGTGCGCTTCCCCGCCAGGTTCCAGATGGTGCTCGCCGCCAACCCCTGTCCGTGCGGGCGCTTCTCGCCGCAGGACCAGCTCTGCGAGTGCCCGTCCCCCGCGATCCGGCGCTACCAGGCCCGGCTGTCCGGGCCGCTGCTGGACCGGGTCGACCTGCGGGTCGAGGTGGAGCGCGTCACCCGTGCCGGGCTGGCGGCGTGCGGCACACCCGGTGAGACCACCGCCACGGTCGCCGACCGGGTGCGATCGGCCCGGGAACGGGCCGCGGCCCGCCTCGACGGCACCCCGTGGCGCACCAACAGCGAAGTTCCCGGACGCGAGCTGCGCCGCCGCTGGTACGCCGTGCCGGGCGCGCTGGACGAGGCGGAGCGCGGCCTGGAGCGGGGCGCCCTCACGGCCCGCGGCCTCGACCGGGTGCTGCGCGTGGCCTGGACCGTCGCCGACCTCGCCGGCCACGACCGGCCGGACGCCACGGACGTCGCCCTGGCCCTGCACCTGCGCACCGGTGTGCCACGCGGCACACCCATGAGGATCGAGGCGATCGGGGCGATGACATGAGCGGCATGGGCGCGGGTGACGCCATGGGGGCGGGCGAGGCTGTGAGTGCGGGGGAGGGCATGAGCGTGGGCGATGACATGAGCGACATGGGAGAGGTCGTGAGTGCGGGCGAAGCCATGGGCGCGGACGAGGTCCTGCGCACGGGCGAGGGCGTGAGTGCGGGCGAGGCTGTGAGCATGGGGGATGGCGTGAGCGACATGGGAGAGGTCGTCAGCGCGGGCGAAGCCATGCGCACGGGTGAGGGCGCGAGTGTGGGTGAGGAGTGGGACGAGACGCTGCTGGACCGGGTTTTCCTCACCCGGGTCATCGAGCCCGGGGACGAGTCCGGTGGGCGGTGGGTGCGGGAGTGCGGGGTGCGGGAGGTGGCCCGGCGGCTGCGGCGGGGCGGGCCCGTGCTGCCGGGTGCGAGCGACCGGCGCTGGGCGGGGCTGCGGGCCCGGGCCGAGCGGGCCGACCCGCGCCGGGACCTGGCCACCGCCGCCGCGGCGGGGGTGCAGTTCGTCGCGCCGGGACAGACCGAATGGCCGGGGCAGCTCGACGACCTGGGGGACGCCCGGCCCCTGGGCCTGTGG
This sequence comes from Streptomyces sp. NPDC090994, assembly GCF_044768905.1. Lineage (NCBI taxonomy): Bacteria > Bacillati > Actinomycetota > Actinomycetes > Kitasatosporales > Streptomycetaceae > Streptomyces > Streptomyces sp. NPDC090994. Next base: position 28,585 of record NZ_JBIVWS010000035.1, on the reverse strand, counting down.
GTCCGCGGCCGGCCCAGCCTGCGGATGTGGGCGCTGAAGTCCGTCGCCCTGGTCGGCGCCCGCGCCTGCACCGCGTACGGGGCGCACATGGCGGCCACGCTCGCCGCCGACCTCGCCGAGCGCGGCTGGGTGGTGGTCTCCGGCGGGGCCTACGGCGTGGACGGCGCCGCCCACCGGGGCGCCCTCGGGGCCGGCGGGGCCACCGTCGCCGTCCTCGCCTGCGGGGTCGACCGGCCCTACCCGCGCGGCCACGCCGAGCTGATCAGAAGGATCGCGGAACAGGGGCTGGTGGCCGGGGAACTGCCGCCCGGAGAGCATCCGACGCCGAGCAGGTTCATCCTGCGCAACCGGGTGATCGCCGCGCTGACCCGCGGCACGGTCGTCGTCGAGGCCGCCCACCGCAGCGGCTCCCTCGTCACGGCACGGGCCGCCCGGCGTCTGGGCCGGCACACGATAGGGGTCCCGGGACCGGCCACCAGCGCCCTCTCCGCCGGCGTCCACGAACTGCTGCGCGGCGACGCCGTCCTCGTCACCGACGCCGCCGAGATCGTCGAGCTGGTCGGTGACATGGGCGAGCTGGCCCCGGACCGGCGCGGCCCGGTGCTCCCCACCGACCTGCTCGAACCAGGCGCCCGGCAGGTGCTGGCGGCGCTCCCGGCACGCGGGACCGCGGCGCCGGCCGGGATCGCGCGCCGCGCCCAGACCTCCCAGGACGACGCGATCGCGAGACTGTACGAGCTTCGAGCACTCGGTTACGTCGAACGACACGACGACGGCTGGAAGTTGACACGCCAGGCGATGATCTCCGCCCGCGCCGCTCGCGACCCGTGCTGACCGAGCGTGTTCGGCCGTCCGGGGGAACCCCTACGCCCTTGGGAATTCCCGCAGTTGAGGTAATCGAGTGATCACGCTGAGCGATCGCGGGGTATCCGGAGGGCGTCGAGCGGAACGTATCTGCGTACCCTTCGGAGCCCTTTCTTCGCGCACCGCGACGGCTCAGTCACGCTACGCTCACGAAGGCCCTCACGTAGACCCTCACGCAGACAGGCACCATCCAGACGGCGGACCGACAGTCCACAGACGGCACCAGAACACGGCAGAACGGCACAAGGCGACGAATGCCCCAGCACACCTCCGGGCCCGGACGGGCGGCGGTCCCCCCAGCCGCCCGCGACGGTGGCAGCGTGCGGCCGCCCGCCCCCTCGACGCTCGACGAGCTGTGGCGGTCGTACAAGACGACGGGGGACGAACGGCTGCGGGAGCAGCTGATCCTGCACTACTCGCCCCTGGTGAAGTACGTGGCGGGCCGGGTCAGCGTGGGTCTGCCGCCCAACGTCGAGCAGGCGGACTTCGTGTCGTCCGGGGTGTTCGGGCTGATCGACGCGATCGAGAAGTTCGACCTCGACCGGGAGATCAAGTTCGAGACCTACGCGATCACCCGGATCCGGGGCGCGATGATCGACGAGCTGCGGGCGCTGGACTGGATCCCGCGGTCGGTGCGGCAGAAGGCCCGGAGCGTGGAGCGGGCCTACGCCACGCTGGAGGCGCGGCTGCGGCGGACCCCTTCCGAAGGGGAGGTGGCCGACGAGATGGGCATCGCGGTCGAGGAACTGCACGCGGTCTTCAGTCAGTTGTCGCTGGCCAACGTGGTGGCGCTGGAGGAACTGCTGCACGCCGGCGGCGAGGGCGGGGACCGGCTCAGTCTCATGGACACCCTGGAGGACACCGCCGCCGACAATCCGGTGGAGGTGGCCGAGGACCGTGAGCTGCGGAGGTTCCTGGCGCGGGCGATCAACACGCTTCCGGAGCGGGAGAAGACCGTCGTCACGCTGTACTACTACGAGGGGCTCACGCTCGCCGAGATCGGCAATGTGCTGGGGGTCACCGAGAGCCGGGTCAGTCAGATCCACACCAAGTCCGTTCTGCAACTGCGCGCGAAGCTGGCCGGGTTCGGGCGCTGACCTGGGCGTATGCGGCGAGGCCGGGCGGGTCGGCGATCGGCCGGACGGGGGGCGGCGTCTCCCGTCCGGGGCGGTGCGTCCGTAAAGTGGTCGACGTGCCAAGGATTCGAGCGGCCTCTGTGGCCGAGCACCGGTCGATGCAGCGTGCCGCCCTGCTGGACGCGGCACGCTCCCTGCTGTCCGAAGGCGGGACGGAGGCGCTGACCTTCCCTGCCCTCGCCGAGCGGACGGGCCTCGCGCGGTCGTCCGTGTACGAGTACTTCCGGTCGCGGGCCGCGGTCGTGGAGGAGCTGTGCGCGGTCGACTTCCCGGTCTGGGCGGCCGAGGTGGAGGCCGCGATGGCCGCCGCCGACCGGCCGGAGGCCAAGGTCGAGGCGTATGTGCGCGCGCAACTGGAACTGGTCGGTGACCGGCGGCACCGGGCCGTGGTCGCGATCTCGGCCAGCGAACTGGACGCCGGGGCCCGGGAGAAGATCCGGGCGGCGCACGGCGGTCTGGTCGCGATGATCGTCGAGGCGCTCGGCGAGATGGGCCACGCGGAGCCGCGGCTGGCGGCGATGCTGCTCCAGGGCGTGGTCGACGCGGCGGTGCGCCGGATCGAGCTGGGCGCGGCGGAGGACCCGACGGTGATCACGGACGCGGCGGTGTCGATGGCGCTGCGGGGTGTACGGGGCTGACCCGCCGGGCCTGCCTGCCGGGGCTGACCCGCCCGCCTTCCGGTGAACGCCGATGACACCCGCGCCGTCCTCCGTCACCATGGACGCCATGGACACACCCGGCAGCGAGTGGATCACCGTGGCGGCCTACGAGAACGTGCCGGGCTGCCTCTCCCCGAGGGCGGCCGTGCGCGCCTGACTGCGTGAGCGCGGGATCGACTGGACGCCTTTCGGGCAGGACGAGATCCGCTGGGACCTGGCCTGCGGGCCCGGCCCGGACGGCCGCTGGCGCGGCTGGTTCGGCGTACAGGTGCGCGCCGACGCCCTGCGGCGCCTCGGACTCCATCCCGACCAGCCCTCTTCCGGGGCCGTGGGACCGTCCCCGCCCGGCTGGTGGCACGCCGCCGCCGAACGCAGGGCCCGCCGCACGGGCCCCTGACGACTCCGCGATCCCCGCAACTCCGCAAATGCGGGCGGCTCCGTGATCTCTGCAACCCGCGACCCTCGCGATGCCCGCCCCCCCCTTGCGATGCCCGCGCCCCTCGCGACCCTCGCGGCCCCCTCGCGATGCCCGCGCCCCTCGACTCCGCGCCCCTCGGGCCCTCGCAACCCGCGACCCGCGACCTCGGGCCCCCGGCGATCCCCGCGCCCCCGCGGCTCCCCGGACCGGCACCGGTCACGGTGGTGGTACGCCCAGCACCGGCAGCAGCCGGGACGGGCCGCTGTCGAGCAGCCACGGCGGCAGCAGGGACAGCGGGTTCAGGTAGGTGTCACCGGCGCGCAGGCCCCAGTGCAGGCAGCCGGCCGGACAGTGGGCGCCCGGTGCCTCTGTCGTGCCGACCGGGTCGCCGGCCGCCACCACGTCACCCTTCTCCACCGAGGCCCGTACCGGCTCGTACGTCGTGCGCAGCGGCGGCTCACCGGTCCCCGCCAGCTCGACCGAGACCACGCCCCGGCCCGCCACCCGGCCGGCGAACGCCACCCGACCCGCCGCCACCGCCCGTACCGCCGCGCCGGGCGCCGCCGCCAGGTCCACCCCGCGGTGGCCCGGCCCGTACGGCGTCACCGGAGGCGACCAGCCCCGCAGGACGGCGGCCCGCCCGCCGGTCGGCCAGTTCCGGGCGACGGCCGGCACCACGGGCTCGGACACCGCGCTCGGCGTCACGGACACCGGCGCGGCCCCTCCCCACGGCAGCCCCGCAAGGACCAGGGCCGGCACCGCCGACGACCACACCCACCCACGCATCCATCGCCTCACTCGCATGCGGGAACCGTCCCCGAAAGCCCCGTCCCCCGCCCGGAGCTGTGGACTACTCCCCGGTTGTGGACAGCGGCGTCACCCGGTGCTCCCCGGGTCCCGTACACTTCTGATGGCGACCCGGGTGACCGGGTCGACTTCGCACGCCCCGGCGCGAGGCAGCACCAGGCCTCGGGTCAGCGCCCCTCGGTCCTCAGTGGCACGGCGCAGGTGGGCGTCAGGCGCGGGAGCCGTCCGGCATCCGCGGCACAACCGAGAAACTCAAGGAGATACGGCCATGGCCGTCGTCACGATGCGGGAGCTGCTGGAAAGCGGCGTCCACTTCGGTCACCAGACCCGTCGCTGGAACCCGAAGATGAAGCGCTTCATCTTCACCGAGCGCAACGGCATCTACATCATCGACCTGCTCCAGTCGCTGTCGTACATCGACCGCGCCTACGAGTTCGTCAAGGAGACCGTCGCCCACGGCGGCACGGTCATGTTCGTCGGCACGAAGAAGCAGGCGCAGGAGGCCATCGCCGAGCAGGCCACCCGCGTCGGCATGCCCTACGTCAACCAGCGCTGGCTGGGCGGCATGCTCACCAACTTCTCGACCGTCTACAAGCGTCTGCAGCGCCTCAAGGAGCTCGAGCAGATCGACTTCGAGGACGTCGCCGCGTCCGGTCTGACCAAGAAGGAGCTTCTCGTGCTCTCGCGCGAGAAGGCCAAGCTGGAGAAGACCCTCGGCGGTATCCGCGAGATGTCCAAGGTTCCCAGCGCCGTCTGGATCGTGGACACCAAGAAGGAGCACATCGCCGTCGGTGAGGCCCGGAAGCTCAACATTCCGGTCGTCGCGATCCTCGACACCAACTGCGACCCCGACGAGGTCGACTACAAGATCCCCGGCAACGACGACGCGATCCGCTCCGTCACGCTGCTCACCCGTGTGATCGCCGACGCGGTCGCCGAGGGCCTCATCGCCCGCTCCGGTGTCGCCACCGAGGGCAAGGGCGAGAAGGCCGCGGGCGAGCCGCTGGCCGAGTGGGAGCGCGACCTGCTCGAGGGCGAGAAGAAGGCGGACGAGGCTCCGGCCGAGGGCGAGAAGCCGGCCGAGGCCGCTGCCGAGGCCCCCGCCGCCGAGGAGGCCCCGGCCGCCGAGGCTCCGGCCGCCGAGGCCCCCGCCGCGGACGCCGAGCAGGCCTGACCCCTCACACCCTTCGGGTTCTGGACGGCGGGGGCCCACGAAGCCCCCGCCGTTTCGGCCCGTAGATCTTCAGACTTCGAGAGAGATTCCTGAATCATGGCGAACTACACCGCCGCCGACGTCAAGAAGCTCCGTGAGCTCACGGGCGCCGGCATGATGGACTGCAAGAAGGCGCTGGACGAGGCCGAGGGCAGCGTCGAGAAGGCCGTCGAGGCGCTCCGCATCAAGGGCCAGAAGGGCGTCGCCAAGCGCGAGGGCCGCTCCGCCGAGAACGGCGCCGTGGTCTCGATCATCGCCGACGACAACTCCTCCGGCGTCCTCGTCGAGCTGAAGTGCGAGACGGACTTCGTCGCCAAGGGTGACAAGTTCCAGGCCGTCGCCACCGCGATCGCCGAGCACGTCGCCAAGACCTCCCCGGCCGACCTCCAGGCCCTGCTCGCCTCCGAGATCGAGGCCGGCAAGACCGTGCAGGCGTACGTCGACGAGGCCAACGCCAACCTCGGCGAGAAGATCGTCCTGGACCGCTTCGCGCAGTTCACCGACGGCTACGTCACCGCCTACATGCACCGCACCATGCCCGACCTGCCCCCGCAGATCGGTGTCCTGGTCGAGCTGGACAAGCCGAACGCCGAGATCGCCAAGGGCGTCGCCCAGCACATCGCCGCGTTCGCGCCGAAGTACCTCTCCAAGGAGGACGTGCCGGCCGAGGTCGTCGAGTCCGAGCGTCGCATCGCCGAGGAGACCACCCGCGCCGAGGGCAAGCCCGAGGCCGCCCTGCCGAAGATCGTCGAGGGTCGCCTCAACGGCTTCTTCAAGGACGCCACGCTGCTCGGCCAGCCGTACGCGCTGGACAACAAGAAGTCGGTCCAGAAGGTCCTGGACGAGGCCGGTGTCACCCTGAAGCGCTTCTCACGCATCAAGGTCGGCATCTGAGTCCGCACCGCGACGGACGCCCGGCCCCGGTAGGGTCGGCAGCAGTCGTCCGCGCACCCGCGCGTCGCGGACGACAGCAGATCTGACGAGGAGGCCATTGCCGCGCAGGGATGAACCCACCCCCCGGCAATGGCCTCCTTCGTATGTGTGACCCACGTAAAGAGGCGAGATCTCCATGACCACCACCAAGGCCGAGAAGAGCGACGACGGCAAAGTGAGCGGCCGGTTTCTGCTGAAGCTGTCCGGGGAGGCCTTCTCCGGCGGCGGGGGCCTGGGCGTCGACCCCGACGTGGTGCACGCCATCGCGCGCGAGATCGCCGCCGTCGTCCGGGACGGCGCGCAGATCGCGATCGTCATCGGCGGCGGGAACTTCTTCCGCGGCGCCGAACTCCAGGTGCGCGGCATGGACCGCGCCCGCTCCGACTACATGGGCATGCTCGGCACCGTGATGAACTGCCTCGCCCTCCAGGACTTCCTGGAGAAGGAGGGCGTCGACTGCCGCGTGCAGACCGCCATCACCATGGGGCAGGTCGCCGAGCCGTACATCCCGCTGCGCGCCGTGCGCCACCTGGAGAAGGGCCGCGTGGTCATCTTCGGCGCCGGTATGGGCATGCCGTACTTCTCCACCGACACCACGGCCGCCCAGCGCGCCCTGGAGATCGACGCCGAGGCGCTGCTCATGGGCAAGAACGGGGTGGACGGGGTCTACGACTCCGACCCCAAGACCAACCCGGACGCGGTGAAGTTCGACGCCCTCGGCTACGGCGAGGTCATCACCCGGGACCTGAAGGTCGCCGACGCCACGGCGGTCACGCTCTGCCGTGACAACAAGCTCCCGATCGTGGTCTTCGAACTCCTGAAGGAGGGCAATATCGCCCGCGCCGTCAAGGGTGAGAAGATCGGCACGCTCGTGGGGGACCAGGACAGCCGTGCCTGACCCCCTGGCCGGGGGATGGACAATGTCCTGCCGGTCGGGAACCGTGCAGGAAGAAGACGCGACGCAGCCGGCCGCCGCCCCTCGTGGGGAGCAGCGGCCGGGCCTACTCAAGACACGCAGGAGCAAGTGGTGATCGAAGAGAGCCTCCTCGAAGCCGAGGAGAAGATGGAGAAGGCCGTCGTGGTCGCCAAGGAGGACTTCGCCGCGATCCGCACCGGCCGTGCGCACCCGGCGATGTTCAACAAGATCGTGGCCGACTACTACGGCGCGCCGACGCCGATCAATCAGCTGGCCTCGTTCTCCGTGCCCGAGCCGCGGATGGCCGTGGTCACGCCGTTCGACAAGACCGCCCTGCGCAACATCGAGCAGGCGATCCGTGACTCCGACCTCGGCGTCAACCCGAGCAACGACGGCAACATCATCCGCGTGGTGTTCCCGGAGCTGACCGAGGAGCGCCGCCGCGAGTACATCAAGGTGGCCCGGGGCAAGGGCGAGGACGCCAAGGTCTCCATCCGCTCCGTGCGCCGCAAGGCCAAGGACGCCATCGACAAGCTGGTCAAGGACGGCGAGGTCGGCGAGGACGAGGGCCGCCGCGCGGAGAAGGAACTCGACGACACCACCGCGAAGTACGTCGCCCAGGTGGACGAGCTCCTCAAGCACAAGGAAGCGGAGCTGCTCGAGGTCTGATGAACGACTCTTCCTGGGGGGCGCCGCCACAAGCCGGGTACTGGGGGCCGTCCGAGCGGGGACCTGTCCAGGGGGCTGCCCCGGCGGGTCCCGCCTACGATGCGCAGTACGCGCAGCAGACTCGCCCCATGCCCATCGTGCCCGACGTACCCGACTTCGGCGGAGACCAGGATGACGACCGGGGGGCCGCGCGGCCGGGTGGACCCCCGATCCGACAGGAACCCCAGTCCATGCAGGACGCCGCACCGCAACCGGCGCCCCCGCCGCAGAAGAAGAGCGCGGGGCGCGACCTGGGTGCGGCGATAGGGGTGGCTCTCGGGCTCGGCGTGGTGATCGTCGCGTCGCTGTTCTTCGTCAAGGCCGTGTTCGTGGGCGTCGTCGTCGTCGCCGTCGTGGTCGGGCTGTGGGAGCTGACCAAGCGGCTCGACGAGCGCAAGGGCATCCACGCGCCGCTCGTCCCGCTGGCGGTCGGCGGCGCGGCGATGGTGATCGCCGGCTATGTGTGGGGTGCCGACGGCGCGTGGGTCGCCATGGCGCTGACCGCGCTCGCCGTCCTCGTCTGGCGGATGGCGCGGCCACCGCAGGACTACCTGCGGGACGTCACGGCGGGCGTCTTCGCGGCGTTCTACGTGCCGTTCCTGGCCACGTTCGTCGCCATGATGCTGACGGCGGACGACGGTGCATGGCGGGTGCTCACCTTCCTGATACTGACGGTCGTCAGCGACACCGGCGCCTACGCGGTCGGCTGGCGCTTCGGCAAGCGGAAGCTCGCGCCGCGCATCAGCCCCGGCAAGACCCGCGAGGGCCTGGCCGGAGCGGTGGCCTTCGCGATGGCCGCGGGCGCGCTGTGCGTGCACTTCCTGATCGACGGCGGTGCCTGGTGGCAGGGCCTGCTCCTGGGCCTGGCCGTCGCGGTCAGCGCCACGCTGGGCGACCTCGGCGAGTCGATGATCAAGCGCGACCTCGGCATCAAGGACATGGGCACCCTGCTGCCGGGCCACGGCGGCATCATGGACCGCCTGGACTCGCTGCTGCCCACGGCGCCGGTGGCCTGGCTGCTGCTGGTGATCTTCGTCGGGAGCGGCTGACCGCTGCCGCCGCCGCGCTCGGGCCCCGTACCTCCTGGAGGACGGGGCCCGTCGCCGTTGCCCTACCCTGCGGTGCGTGGACGATCTCCTGGGACACGGACCGGCGGACGACCGGGCGTACGAGGACGCCTACCGCACCTGGCGGTCGTCGCTGACGACGCTGCTGGCGGATGCCGCGCGGCTGGCGCGGTGGCAGGAGCGCCGGTACCGGTTCGCCCACCGGGTGGGTCCCTGCTGACCGAGGAGTACGGGGACAGCCCCGCCACCGTCGGCGCGGTGCTCTACGGAGTCTTCGCCTCCGGCACGGGGCTCTGCTACGTGGGGCAGACCCAGGAGGCCGGGCGCCGGCTGCGTGACCTTCCCGTGGGTGAGAGCCATCACCTCGCCAACACGGTGCCGCCGGAGGTGTGGGAGAGGGTGGTGGTGATCCGCTGGCCGCTGCTGCTCCCCGAGGCTCCGGCGGCCGAGCGGTCGGAGGTCGAGACGATGGGCCCCGAAGTCTGCGGGCTGGCGCTGGAACACGCTCTGCAAGTGGCGACGGCCCCGCCGCTGAACAGCCGTCGGCGGCGGACCTCCGGCGACTGGCAGCCGCGCAACCTCGCGCAGAGCCGCTCCCGCGGTGCGGTCCATGCGCAGCGCATACCGGAACTCGCCCGCCTCACCCTCACCGCCTGGCAGGCTCTCGCAACGGCACGAGCGCCGGAAAGCTCGGCCGTAGTGGCCGACGGGGTCGGACGAGTGGTGTTCCCGGCGGTACTGCACGAGCTGCCCGGCAGCTGCGGGGCGCCGCCGCGTGCCCCGGGGCATGCGAGTTGATCTGCGACACTGGTACAGCCATGCCTAAGCCCGGAGAACTCACTTTCGTCGCCCCGCGCGGAGCCAAGAAGCCGCCGCGGCACCTCGCCGACCTCACGCCCGCCGAGCGCAAGGAGGCGGTCGTCGCGGCCGGTGAGAAGGCGTTTCGGGCCAAGCAGCTGTCGCAGCACTACTTCGCGCGGTACGCGCACGACCCGGAGCAGTGGACCGACATCCCCGCCGGTGCGCGGGAGAAGCTGCGGGAGGCGCTGCTGCCCGAGCTGATGACCGTCGTACGGCATCTGTCGACGGACGAGGGGACCACCCGCAAGACGCTGTGGCGGCTGTTCGACGGGACGCTGGTCGAGTCGGTGCTCATGCGGTACCCGGACCGGGTGACCATGTGCATCAGCTCGCAGGCGGGGTGCGGGATGAACTGCCCGTTCTGCGCGACCGGGCAGGCGGGGCTGGACCGGAACCTGTCGACCGCCGAGATCGTGCACCAGATCGTGGACGGCATGCGGGCGCTGCGGGACGGAGAGGTGCCGGGAGGCCCGGCGCGGCTCAGCAACATCGTGTTCATGGGGATGGGCGAGCCGCTGGCCAACTACAACCGCGTGGTCGGGGCCATCCGGCGGCTCACCGACCCGGAGCCGGACGGTGTCGGGCTGTCGCAGCGCGGGATCACCGTGTCGACGGTCGGTCTCGTGCCGGCCATCCACCGGTTCGCCGACGAGGGCTTCAAGTGCCGGCTCGCGATCTCGCTGCACGCCCCCGACGACGAGCTGCGCGACACCCTCGTGCCGGTCAACACGCGGTGGAAGGTGCGGGAGGTGCTGGACGCCGGGTTCGAGTACGCCGCGCGGTCCGGGCGCCGGCTGTCGATCGAGTACGCGCTGATCCGGGACATCAACGACCAGGCCTGGCGGGGTGACCGGCTCGGGCGGCTGCTCAAGGGCAAGCCGGTGCACGTCAACCTCATCCCGCTGAACCCGACGCCGGGCTCGAAGTGGACCGCCTCGCGGCCCGAGGACGAGAAGGCGTTCGTCGAGGCCATCGCGGCGCATGGTGTGCCGGTGACCATCCGGGACACCCGGGGGCAGGAGATCGACGGGGCGTGCGGCCAGCTCGCCGCGAGCGAGCGGTAACCTGATCGACGTAGGACATCAGAAAAACACATCTTCATATTCCGACAGGGGAGCGCCACAGCGCTGAGAGTGCGGCACCGGCCGCAGACCCTCCGAACCTGGCCCAGGTCATTCTGGGTAGGGAGATCGGTCATCACTCGAGCTGTTGCGCCCTGCCCGGGATCCCGACGAGGGGTTCCGGGCAGGGCCGCGTCTTCTCCTGGTCCACCCCAGGAGGAATTCAGTGAGCATCACCAAGAAGGCCACGGTCCTGGTCGCCGGGCTCGGTCTGGTCACGCTGTCCGCGTGCGGGTCGTCGTCCGGCGACGGGGCGTCCGGCGACACGAAGACCGTGACGCTGGTCAGCCATGACTCGTGGGCCGTGTCCAAGAGCGTCATCGCCGCCTTCGAGAAGCAGTCCGGGTACCGGGTGAAGGTCCTGGAGGACGGCGATGCCGGGCAGGCCGTCAACAAGGCGATCCTGACCAAGGACAACCCGCAGGGCGACGTCCTCTTCGGCGTCGACAACACGCTGCTCTCCCGCGCCCTCGACAACGGCCTGTTCCAGCCGTACGAGGCGAAGGGGCTGGACCGGGTCGACGAGCGGTTCCAGCTCGACGCCGAGCAGCACCGCGTCACGCCCGTCGACTACGGCGACATCTGCGTCAACTACGACAAGGCGTACTTCAGCGAGCACAAGATCGACCCGCCGGCCTCCTTCGCCGACCTGACCGAGCCCGCGTACAAGGACCTCCTCGTCACCGAGAACGCCGGGACCTCCTCGCCGGGGCTGGGCTTCCTGCTCGGGACGGCCGCCGCGTACGGGGATGGGGGCACCTCCCGCTCAAGTGAAGCCGAGAGCGGGGGAGGGTGGCAGGGGTACTGGAAGAAGCTCAAGGCCAACGGAGTCAAGGTCGTCGACGGCTGGGAGCAGGCGTACAACGAGGAGTTCTCCGGGTCCGCCGGGGGCAAGAAGGCCGGCGGGGACCGGCCGCTGGTCGTCTCCTACGCCTCCTCGCCGCCGGTGGAGGTGGTCTACGCCGATCCGCAGCCGAAGACCGCGCCCACGGGTGTGGCGACCGGCACCTGCTTCCGGCAGACCGAGTTCGCCGGGCTGCTGAGCAACGCGAAGAACCCCGAGGGCGGCAAGGCGCTGATCGACTTCCTGATCAGCGAGAAGTTCCAGGAGGACATGCCGCTGAACATGTTCGTCAACCCGGTCGTCGACGGCGCCGAGCTGCCGGCCGTCTACACCGACAACATGCCGGACGTCACCGATCCGCGGACCATGGCCCCGGCGAAGATCGCCGAACACCGGGACGACTGGGTCAAGTCGTGGACCTCGCTCGTACTGAAGTAGCCGTGCGGCGGCGGTCGAACGGGGTGCGGCTCGCCCTGATGGCGGTGCCCGTCGCGTTCTTCGCCGTCTTCTTCGCCTGGCCCGTCGCCGCGATCGTCGGGCGGGGCCTGAAGGACGACGGCGGCTGGCACCTGGGCCGGATCGGGGAGGTGGTCGCCGCCTCCGACGTCCGGCACGTGCTGTGGTTCACCACCTGGCAGGCGCTGGCCTCCACGGCGCTCACGCTGCTGATCGCGCTGCCGGGCGCGTATGTCTTCGCCCGGCTGGAGTTTCCGGGCAAGCAGGTGCTGCGGGCGGTGGTGACGGTGCCGTTCGTGCTGCCGACGGTCGTGGTCGGTACGGCGTTCCTGGCCCTGGTCGGGCGCGGCGGGCTGCTCGACGACCTGTGGGGGGTGCGGCTGGACACCACCGTGTGGGCCATCCTGCTCGCGCACGTCTTCTTCAACTACGCCGTCGTCGTCCGCACCGTCGGCGGTCTGTGGGCGCAGCTCGACCCGCGGCAGGAGGAGGCCGCGCGGATGCTGGGCGCGTCGCCGTTCGGTGCCTGGCGCCGGGTCACCCTGCCGGCGCTGGCGCCCGCCGTGGCCGCCGCCGCGCTGATGGTGTTCCTGTTCACCTTCACCTCCTTCGGTGTCGTGCAGATCCTCGGCGGGCCCACCTTCTCCACCCTGGAGGTGGAGATCTACCGGCAGACCTCGCAGCTCTTCGATCTCTCCACGGCCGCCGTGCTGACGCTGGTCCAGTTCGTCGCGGTCGCCGCGATCCTCGCCGTGCACGCCTGGACGGTGCGGCGGCGGGAGACCGCGCTGAAGCTGGTGGACGCCTCGGTCACCGCGCGCCGGCCGCGCGGCGCCGGGCAGCGGGGGCTGCTGGCCGGGGTGCTGGCCACCGTCGCCGTACTGATCCTGCTGCCGCTGGCCGTGCTGGTGCAGCGGTCGGTGGACGGGGGTTTCGGTTACTACCGGGCGCTCACGCGCGAGGACGGCGGCACCTTCCTCGTCCCGCCGATCGACGCCGTCGGCAACTCCCTCCAGTACGCCGTCGCCGCCACCGCCGTCGCCGTACTCGTCGGCTCGCTGGCCGCCTTCGCGCTGGCCCGCCGGGACGCGGGCCGTCTGGTGCGCGGCTTCGACGCGCTGCTGATGCTGCCGCTCGGGGTGTCGGCGGTGACCGTCGGCTTCGGGTTCCTGATCGCGCTGGACGAGCCGCCGCTGGATCTGCGCTCGTCCTGGATGCTGGTCCCGCTCGCGCAGGCGCTGGTCGGGGTGCCCTTCGTCGTACGGACCATGCTGCCGGTGCTGCGGGCGGTGGACGGACGGCTGCGGGAGGCGGCGGCCGTGCTCGGGGCGTCGCCCTGGCGGGTCTGGCGTGAGGTGGACCTGCCGCTGGTGCGGCGGGCGCTGCTGGTCGCGGCCGGGTTCGCGTTCGCGGTGTCGCTGGGGGAGTTCGGGGCGACGGTGTTCATCGCGCGGCCCGACAACCCGACGCTGCCGGTGGCCGTGGCGCGGCTGCTGGGCCGGCCGGGGGACGTCAACTACGGGCAGGCGATGGCCCTGTCGACGATTCTGATGATCGTGTGCGCGGTGGCGCTGCTGGTCCTCGAACGGCTGCGCACCGACCGGAGTGGGGAGTTCTGAGCATGCTGAGCCTTGAGGGCGCCACCGTCCGCTTCGGTGGGCGGGCCGTGCTGGACGCCGTCGGTCTGACGGTCGCCGAGCACGAGGTGGTGTGTGTGCTCGGGCCCAGCGGCAGCGGCAAGTCGACGCTGCTGCGGGCCGTCGCCGGGCTCCAGCCGCTGGACGCCGGGCGGGTACTGCTCGACGGGCGGGACCAGGCGGGCGTACCCGCGCACCGGCGCGAGGTCGGGCTGATGTTCCAGGACCACCAGCTCTTCCCGCAGCGGGACGTGGCCGGCAACGTCGCCTTCGGGCCCCGGATGCGGGGCGCGTCGCGCGACGAACAGCGGGAGCGGGTCGCGGAGTTGCTGGAACTGGTCGGGCTGCCGAGGGCCGGTCGCCGGTCCGTGGCCGCGCTGTCCGGTGGTGAGCAGCAGCGGGTGGCGCTCGCGCGGGCGCTGGCGGCCCGGCCCCGGCTGCTGATGCTGGACGAGCCGCTCGGCCAGCTCGACCGGTCGCTGCGGGAGCGGCTGGTGGTGGAACTGCGGGAGCTGTTCGGCCGGCTGGGCACGACGGTGCTCGCGGTGACGCACGACCAGGGCGAGGCGTTCGCGCTGGCCGACCGGGTCGTGGTGATGCGCGACGGGCGGATCGCCCAGCAGGGCACGCCGCTCGACGTGTGGCAGCGCCCGGCCGACGCGTTCGTCGCCCGGTTCCTCGGGTTCGACAACGTCGTCGAGGCGACGGTGGCCGGTCAGGCCGCCGACACCCCGTGGGGCAAGGTGCCGGTGCCCGAGGGCAGTGCTCAGGGCACGCGTCCGGTACTGGTCCGGCCGGCCGGTGTCCGGCTGGTCGCCGCCGGTGAGGGGCTGCCCTGCACGGTCGCCGCCCGGACCTTCAAGGGCACCCATGTCGCCGTGCGCCTCCAGCCTGAGGGGGCCGGGAGCCCCGAGGAGTCCGGGAGGCCTGAGGAGTCCGGGAGGCCCGCGGGCGTGCCCCGGCTGGAGGCGGCCTGTGCGCTGCGGGCCGCGCCGGAGATCGGGGAGCGGGTCGGGGTGGAGTTCGACGTGGCGGAAATCGTCGTACTCGGGTGATCACCCGCTCGTAGGGTGAGGGCATGACACTGCTCACACACGACCGTTACTGCGACGAAATCGCCCATCAGGCAGGGCAGTTGGGGGAGCTGCTGACCGCCGGCGCCGACCTGGGCGCCACCGTGCCGACCTGCCCGGAGTGGACCCTGGAGGACCTGGTCCTGCACGTCGGCCGGGCCCTGCGCTGGACGGAGCACACCGTCCGTACCCGCGCGCGGGCGGAGGTCCCCATGAACCAGGTGTCCGGCATCGAGGGGCCCTCGGCCCGGGGCGACGCCGCCGCACTGGCGGAGTGGTTCGCGCGGTCCGCCGCCGCGGTGACCGGCGCGCTGCGGGCGGCCGGGCCGGATGCGTACGCCTGGTCGTGGATGGGGAAGCACGACGCCGCGTTCTGGGCCCGCCGGATGTGCCACGAGCTGATCGTGCACGGCGCGGACGGGGCGCTCGCGGCGGGCCGCGCGCCCGGGGCGGTGGCGCCCGAGGTGGCCGCCGACGCGCTGGACGAGTGGCTGGAGATCGTGGAGTTCGTGCAGCGGGCCCTGCCCGACGGACCGGCGAAGGACCTGCGCGCCCCCGGCCGCAGCATCCAGCTGCACGCCACCGACACCGACCCCGCGCTCGGCGCCGACTGGCTGGTCGGCCTCACGCCCGACGGCGTCACCTGGCGCCGCGGTCACGAGGAGGCGACGGCCGCGGTGCGCGGGCCGCTGGCCTCCGTGCTGTACCTCTTCTACCGGCGGCTGCCGCTGGACGCGCCGGACCTGGAGGTGGTGGGCGACCGGGAGCTGCTGGAGTTCTGGCTGGCGAAGGCGAGCTTCGGCTGACTTGAGGGCCGGCTCGACATCCGGCTCGGCAGTCGACTCGGCAGTCGGCCCGACAGCCGGCCGGGAGCCGGCATGACGGTGGCCCGCCCCCCGGAGAACCGCAACGAAGGGGGACGGGCCACCACCTGTACTGACGTGACGTCAGCTCTCGCTCTTCGCGCCACGGCGGCGCATGCCGAAGAACACCGCGCCACCGCCGACCACGACCAGGGCGGCCGCGACCCCGGCGATCACGCCGGTGTTGGAGTTGGCGCCGGTCTCGGCGAGGTTGGAGTCACCGGCCGCGGGCGACGGAGCGTTGCTCGCGGTGTCCTCCGCCGGAACGGTGGACTCGCTCTCCGAGGCGGCCGGGGTCGACGGAGCCGGAGCCGGGGTCTCGGACTCCTCCTCGGCCGGGGTCGAGGCGGACTCGGACGGCGTCGGAGTCGGGGACTCCTCTTCCTCCTCGCCGCCGCCACAGGCGGTGGCCGGCGTGACGAGGTTCGGCTTGATGTCCTCGTCCACGTACGGCGCGGCCTTGACGTGGATGCGGTACTCGGTGCTCGGCTTCCAGTCCTCGGTGAAGGTGATGGTGGTGCCCTCGCGGGACCCCTTCACCTCCTGCTCGCCGACCTTCTCCTCGCCGCCGTCGCTCTGACGGAAGACGGTGACGACGGCGTTGACGCCACCGGCGTCCACGTCGGTCACGGTGATGACACCCTTGGCGCCGTCGCACGTGGCGTCGGCGCTGAACTCGCCGATGTTGCAGGCGAGTGCGTTGCCGGCGGCGCCGACGGCCAGGGCGACCGCGGCGGTCGCCACACCGAGGGCACGAACGCTACGGCGGGACGCCGCACTTCTGAGTATGGGCAGGGGCACGTTGGTCCTTTACCGGATGCTGGGTGCGGGGGGTTGCCCGGGACCGGTGGTCACACTTTCGCGACACCGCGGCCCCAGGAGACTCACAGGTCTATTGGCAGTACACCGGCAGTGTCAACGTGTGGAGGCCATAAGGACATTGGCTTTGCCCTCTTATTAACCTCGAATAAGTTTCAGTGCCGCCGGGGCGTCCTCGATCCGGTCGACCAGCCTGATCCGCGACTCCATCGACCGCCCCCGGGCCAGCGCCCGCAGCAGCGGCCACGTCGGCAGCCTCTCGGTCCAGTGCGCCTCGTCCACCAGCACCATGGGCGTGGGCTCGCCGCGCGACTCGTAGTAGTTCGGCGTCGCGTTGTCGAAGATCTCCTGTACGGTCCCGGCGGCGCCCGGCAGGAAGACCACCCCCGCGTTGGAGCGGGCCAGCAGGCCGTCCTCGCGGGTGGCGTTGGCGAAGTACTTGGCGATGTGCGCGGCGAAGGCGTTCGGCGGCTCGTGGCCGTAGAACCAGGTCGGGATGCCCACCGAGGCGCCGCCGTCCGGCCAGCGCTCGCGCACCTCGAAGGCGGCCCGCGCCCACTCCTCGATCGACGGCGTGAAGGAGGGGGCCTTGGCGAGCAGCAGCAGCGCCTCCTCCAGCATGGTGTCGGCGAACGGGGCGGCGTAGGCACCCAGGTTGGCCGCCTCCATGGCGCCGGGGCCGCCGCCGGTGGCCACGGTGAAGCCGGCCCGGGCCAGTTCGCGGCCGAGGCGGGCCGCGCCGGCGTACGCCTCGGTGCCGCGCGCCATCGCGTGGCCGCCCATGACGCCCACCACCCGGGCGCCGGCGAGGAGTTCGTCGACCGCGTCGGAGACGGCGTCGTCGTGGACGGCGCGCAGCATGGAGGCGAAGATGTCGCCGTCCGCCTTGGTCCGCTGGAACCAGGCGTAGGCCAGCGCGTCCGGTGTCGTCCCGTAGCCGTCGGACAGACCGGCGTACAGGTCGTCCGGGGAGTAGACGGACGCGCGGTAGGGATCGAAGGGCAGACCGGGCACGGGCGGGAACACCAGGGCCCCGGCGGCGCGTACGGCGGTGGCGGCCTTGTCGTCCATCGGGCAGCCGAGGAAGACGGCGCCGGTGGCCTCCGCGGTCAGGAGCGCGTCCGTACGGTCCGTCAGGTCGACGGCCTGGACGCGGTAGTGCGCGAGGCCCGCGCCGCGGGCGAGGACCTCGTCGAACTCGGCGAGGCTCTCTATCTCACGGTCGTGGGCGGCATGGTACGGCTGGGCGGGTGTCAGGTCATCCACCCGCCCATGCTAGGGGCGGGCGGCTGTCAGCCCTCCACCGCGGCCGGGTCCATCCACACGACCTCCCAGGTGTGGCCGTCGAGGTCGTCGAAGGCGCGGCCGTACATGAAGCCGTGGTCCTGGGTCTCGCCGGTGACCGAGCCGCCGGCCGCGACCGCCTTCTCGACCAGCTCGTCGACCTTCTCGCGGCTCTCGGCGCTCAGCGCGAGCAGCACCTCGCTGCTCTTGCGGGAGTCGATGATGTCCTTCTTCGTGAACACGCCGTACTTCTCCGGGGTGTGCAGCATGACCACGATGGTGTCGCTGAGCGGGATCGAGGCGGTCGAGTCGTCGCTGAACTGGGCGTTGATCGTGTACCCGAGCTCGGTGAAGAACCTCTTGGCGGCGTCGAGGTCGGTGGTGGCCAGGTTCACGAAGATCATCTGCTGATACATGCGGGCCTCTTCCGTCGGTGTCGTGTCGTTCGCAGGAGTAGACCGGAGGCCGGGGGCGAACTCATCGACGTTCGGCAGATTTCTTCGATCTTTTTTGCGAACGGGCCGTCTCACGAACGGGCCGTCTCACGAACGGGCCAGCGGCAGCGCCGCCAGCTCCGCGATCGCCAGCGTCAGCGGACCGAACGCGGCCAGCAGGGCGACGGCGCGCAGCGCGGCGGCACCGCGCAGCACCGTGGCCGGCGCACCGAGCCGCAGCAGCGCTGACGTGGCGTCGGCGCGGGTGTGCTTGGCCTCGACGGCGGTGGTCAGCAAGGTGGCCACCGCGCAGCCCGACACGAGGAGGGCGCCGAGGGTGCTGAGCGGCCCGAACGACGATCCGTCCGCGCCGCGCAGCTCCGCCGCCGCGTACGCCGCCGAGGCGACCGCGCAGACCACGCCCAGGGGGCGGCCGAGACGGTGCGCCTCCTCCATGAGGCCCCGGCCGGCCAGCAGCCGCAGCGCGCCCGGGCGGACCGCCTGGAGCAGGCGCCCGCACAGATGGGTGAGGCCGGGGCCGGCGAGCGCCAGGCCGAGGGCGGTCAGCGCCCAGCCGACGAGCACACCGGCGGCGGGGGCGCCGGTGTCGCCGGTGCGGTCCGCCATGGCCTCCACGGCCAGACCGGCGGCCAGTACGGAGATGCCCCAGGGGAGGGCGGCGGTGGCCGGGCGGGCGTGCGCGGGGGGCTGCGCGGTGCCCGCCGGGCCGGTGACCGGGACGGCTGGGGCGCCGTGGCCCGCTGGGCGGCTGTCCGTGGCGGCCGGGGCGGGGCCTGCTGGGCCGCTGTCCCGGGCGGTCTGCGCGTGGCCTGCCGCCGTGCCGTCGCCTGCGGCGGTCTGCGCGTGGTCTGCCGGGCCGGTGAGGGTGACGGGCTGTGCGGTGCGTGCTGGGCGGCTGTGCGTGGCGGCCGGGGTGGGGCCTGCTGGGCCGCTGTCCCGGGCGGTCTGCGTGCCGGCTGCCGCGCCGTTGCCTGCGGCGGCCGGTGTGTGGGCTGCCGGGCCGGTGAGGGTGACGGGCTGTGCGGTGCGTGCTGGGCGGCTGTGCGTGGCGGCCGGGGTGGGGCCTGCTGGGCCGCTGTCCCGGGCGG
>NZ_JBIVWS010000035.1:0-9265 GCF_044768905.1 Streptomyces sp. NPDC090994 | reverse complement strand
GGTCTGCGTGCCGGCTGCCGCGCCGTGGCCTGCGGCGGTCTGCGTATGGGCTGCCGGGCCGGTGGCTGTGACGGGGTGCGCGGTGCCTGCTGGGCCGCTGTGCGTGGCGGCCGGGGTGGGGCCCGCCGGGGCGCTGTCCGTGACGGCCGGTACGGGGTCCGCCGGGGCGTGGCCCGCCGCGGTCAGGACGCCTCCCGGTGGCGTCGGGGTGCCTGCCGTCCCGCCGGCGGTGGCGTCCGTCGTGGCCGGGGCGAGCGCGGAGCGTCCGGTACCCGTGCTCGCCGGGACGGCAGCCGCGGGCGCCGTCGCCCGGCGGGCGCCGAAGCGGCCGTACGCCCCGAAGGTCTCCCGCGCCGCCAGGCCGTACGCCCCGAAGCGGCCGTACCGCCGCCCCGCGCCGCCCGCCGGGGCGGACCCGGGTGTCTCACGCGGGCGCAGGGCCACGGCCACCGCCGCCGACGCCGCCACGGGCACCAGCGCCAGCAGGGTCAGGACCGCCGGGATCGGCAGGGTCAGGCCCACCGCGCAGGTGTCGGCGAGGGCGCCGGTGACGGGCCGGCCCGCCAGGTCGCCGCGCAGCCGGAGGAAGACGAGCAGCGCCACGACCGAGCCGAGGACGCAGGACGAGGCCGTGGTGGCCGCCGAGGCGGCCATCAGCCGGCCCGGTCCCAGGCCGACCGCCGACAGCCCGGTACGGGGCCGGGTGCCGGGGTCGGTACGGGCCACCGCGACCGCGAGGTACACCGTGGCGGCGAGCGGCGCCGCGCACCAGGCCAGCCGGAGGGCGGAGTCGCCGACGGTGTCCGGGTGGGTCAGCGCGTGGCCGAGGGAGCACAGCAGCAGGAAGCCGGTGCCCGCCGACGCGACCGCCACCAGCAGCCGGCGCAGCCGCACGGCGAGGCCCGCGGCGCGGGTCAGACGGAGAGCGAGCACGCCGCCCGGCCTTCCGTTCCGGTGCCGCCGGCGGCCGCCGCGCTCTCCGCGGCGTCGGTGACCGGGGGCAGGTGCAGGGTCGTGACCCGGCGTCCGTCCAGCAGGGTCACCGTGCGGTCGGCGAGGGCGGCGCCCTGCGGACCGTGGGCGGCGAGGACGACCGTGACGCCGTGCGAGCGGGCCGCCGTGGTCAGGGTGCGCAGCACCTGGGCGCTCTCGGCGCGGTGCAGCGGGGCGGTCGGCTCGTCGGCGAACAGCACCGAGGGGACGACGGCGAGCGCGCGGGCCACGCAGACCCGCTGCCGTTCCGACTGCCGCAGTTCGTGCGGCCGCAGCCGCGCCTTCCCGTCGACGTCGAGGCGTTCCAGCCACTCCAGGGCGGCCTGCCGGGCCCGGCGCCGGCCGGTGCCGCGCAGCATCAGGGGGAGGGCGGCGTTCTCCCAGGCGTTCAGCTCGGGTACGAGCACCGGGGCCGGGTCGATCCAGCCGAACCGGTCGCGGCGCAGCCGCTCACGGGCGAGCGGGCCCAGGGTGTGCACCGCGACGCCGTCGAACCACACCTCGCCGCGCTGCGGCCGGTCCAGTCCGGCGAGGCACCGCAGCAGTGACGTCTTGCCGCTGCCGCGCGGGCCGCGGACGGCGAGGACCTCGCCCTTGCGGACGCCGAGGGAGACGCCCTGGAGCGCGGGGGAGCCGTCGTGGTGCTCAAAGTGCAGGGCGCTTGCCCGGATCACGTCGTTGTTCGGCTTGTCCGGCTTGTCCGGCGGGGCCACCATCGGCGTACACCTCGTTCTGATCCGTTTCCCCGCCGTCCGTCCCCCTTCCGGGCGAACGGGGGCGGGGCCCATCGGTCAGTGGCACGCTAGGGACTCCCCGGAGCCGCCGCGGACAGCACACAGCCCCGGGCCGCCGTTTCTCACTCGAACGGTCGGCGCCGGGGCTGCGGATGATCATGACGTCAGATGGTCACAGCTTGGTCCATGCCTCCGTCAGCGTCGCGCGCAGGATCTGCTCGATCTCGTCGAACGTCTCCTGGTTCGAGATCAGCGGCGGGGCGAGCTGGACGACCGGGTCGCCGCGGTCGTCGGCCCGGCAGTACAGGCCGTTGTCGAAGAGCGCCTTGGAGAGGAAGCCGTACAGGACCCGCTCGGTCTCCTCCTCGTTGAACGACTCCTTGGTGTTCTTGTCCTTCACCAGCTCGATGCCGTAGAAGAAGCCGTTGCCGCGGACGTCGCCGACGATCGGCAGGTCGAGGAGCTTCTCCAGGGTGGCGCGGAAGGCGCCCTCGTTGTCCAGCACGTGCTGGTTGAGGCCCTCGCGCTCGAACAGGTCGAGGTTGGCGAGGCCGACGGCGGCGGAGACCGGGTGGCCGCCGAAGGTGTAGCCGTGCAGGAAGGTGTTGTCGCCCCGGTAGAACGGCTCGGCCAGCCGGTCCGAGACGATGCACGCGCCGATCGGGGAGTAGCCCGAGGTCATGCCCTTGGCGCAGGTGATCATGTCCGGGACGTAACCGAACTTGTCACAGGCGAACGTCGTGCCCAGCCGGCCGAAGGCGCAGATGACCTCGTCCGAGACGAGCAGCACGTCGTACTGGTCGCAGATCTCGCGCACCCGCTGGAAGTAGCCGGGCGGAGGCGGGAAGCAGCCGCCCGCGTTCTGCACCGGCTCCAGGAAGACCGCGGCGACCGTGTCCGGGCCCTCGAAGAGGATCTGCTGCTCGATCTGGTCGGCGGCCCAGCGGCCGAACGCCTCCGGGTCGTCGCCGTGGAGCGGGGCGCGGTAGATGTTGGTGTTCGGCACCTTGTGCGCGCCCGGCACGAGGGGCTCGAAGGGGGCCTTCAGGGCGGGCAGGCCGGTGATGGACAGGGCGCCCTGCGGGGTGCCGTGGTAGGCCACGGCCCGCGATATCACCTTGTACTTGGTCGGCTTGCCGGTCAGCTTGAAGTACTGCTTGGCCAGCTTCCAGGCGGTTTCCACCGCCTCGCCGCCGCCGGTGGTGAAGAAGACCTTGTTCAGGTCGCCGGGGGCCTCGTGCGCCAGGCGCTCGGCCAGCTCGACGGCCTTGGGGTGGGCGTAGGACCACACCGGGAAGAAGGCCAGCTCCTGCGCCTGCTTCATGGCGGTCTCCGCCAGCTCCTGACGGCCGTGCCCGGCCTGGACCACGAACAGGCCGGCGAGGCCGTCGAGGTAGCGCTTGCCCCGGTCGTCGTAGATGTGGGTGCCCTCGCCACGGACGATGGTGGGGACGGGCGCGTTCTCGTACGACGACATGCGGGTGAAGTGCATCCACAGGTGGTCGTACGCGGCCTTGCTGAGGTCCTTGGGGCTGTCGGTGCTCACGGTTATCGGGTTCCCCACATGTAGGTCTGCTTCTTGAGCTTGAGGTAGACGAAGCTCTCGGTGGAGCGCACGCCGGGGACGGCCCGGATGCGTTGGTTGATGACCTCCAGGAGGTGGTCGTCGTCCTCGCAGACGATCTCCACCATCAGGTCGAAGGAGCCGGCGGTCATCACGACGTACTCGCACTCGGACATCGCGGCCAGCGCGTCGGCGACCGACTCCACGTCGCCCTCCACGTTGACGCCGACCATCGCCTGGCGGCGGAAACCCACGGTGAGCGGGTCCGTGACGGCGACGATCTGCATCACGCCCTGGTCGAGCAGCTTCTGCACGCGCTGGCGCACGGCCGCCTCGGACAGGCCGACGGCCTTGCCGATGGCGGCGTACGGCCGGCGGCCGTCCTCCTGGAGCTGCTCGATGATCGCGAGGGAGACGGCGTCCAGCTGGGGACTGCCGTGCCGGGACTCGCGGGAGCCCCTCTGGTCTGCGCTTCGACTGGCCACGGCTTCACTGTGCACGACGTCTCGTCGGTTCCGCAAGGCCGAACCGATGAAATCCGTTGTTCATGAGCTTTCGTGGTGCGGATTTCGCAACGCGCGGGGGAGTGGGGGTGTTGAAAACGTCGGCGCTCCGATTAGTGTGGGTGTCTCAGCCATGGGACATCCACGACTTGGAGGGCCGGCAGTGAGCACCGAGCTGCGTCGTCTGCGCAATTTCATCGACGGTGAGTTCCGGGACGCCGCCGACGGACGGACCACCGAGGTGGTCAACCCCGCCACGGGCGAGGCGTACGCGACCGCGCCGCTGTCCGGGCAGGCGGACGTGGACGCGGCCATGGCGGCCGCCGCGGCGGCCTTCCCGGCGTGGCGGGACACCACCCCGGCCGAGCGGCAGAAGGCCCTCCTCAAGATCGCGGACGCGTTCGAGGAGCGGGCCGAGGAACTGATCGCGGCGGAGGTGGAGAACACGGGCAAGCCCATCGGGCTGACCCGCACCGAGGAGATCCCGCCGATGGTCGACCAGATCCGCTTCTTCGCGGGCGCGGCGCGGATGCTGGAGGGGCGCGGCGCCGGCGAGTACATGGAGGGACTGACCTCCTTCGTGCGCCGGGAGCCGATCGGGGTCTGCGCGCAGGTCGCGCCGTGGAACTACCCGATGATGATGGCCGTCTGGAAGTTCGCCCCGGCGCTGGCCGCGGGCAACACGGTCGTCCTGAAGCCCTCCGACACCACGCCGGCCTCCACCGTGCTGATCGCCGAGATCATCGGCTCGGTGCTGCCCAAGGGCGTCTTCAACGTCATCTGCGGCGACCGCGACACCGGCCGGCTGATGGTCGAGCACCCCACCCCGGCGATGGCCTCCATCACCGGGTCCGTACGGGCCGGCATGTCGGTCGCCGAGTCGGCGTCCCGGGACCTGAAGCGGGTCCACCTGGAGCTGGGCGGCAAGGCGCCGGTCGTCGTCTTCGAGGACACCGACATCCCCAAGGCCGTCGAGGACATCTCCACGGCGGGCTTCTTCAACGCCGGGCAGGACTGCACGGCGGCGACACGGGTGCTGGTGCACGAGTCGATCCACGACGAGTTCGTGAGCGCGCTGGCGAAGGCCGCGGCCGAGACCAAGACCGGGCAGCCGGACGACGAGGATGTGCTGTACGGGCCGCTCAACAACCCCAACCAGCTCAAGCAGGTCGCCGGGTTCATCGAGCGGCTGCCCGCGCACGCCCGGGTCGAGGCCGGCGGACACCGGGTCGGTGAGAAGGGGTACTTCTACGCGCCGACCGTCGTCTCCGGGCTGAAGCAGGACGACGAGATCGTGCAGCACGAGGTCTTCGGGCCGGTCATCACGGTGCAGGCGTTCCGCGACGAGGAACAGGCCGTGGAGTGGGCCAACGGCGTGGAGTACGCGCTCGCCTCCTCGGTGTGGACCAAGGACCACGGGCGGGCGATGCGGATGTCCCGGCGGCTGGACTTCGGGTGCGTGTGGATCAACACGCACATCCCGCTGGTGGCGGAGATGCCGCACGGCGGGTTCAAGAAGTCCGGGTACGGCAAGGACCTGTCGGCCTACGGGTTCGACGACTACACGCGGATCAAGCACGTGATGACGTCGCTGGAGGTGTGACAGGCGCCCCCTGACGGCCCGGGCGGAACCGGAACCGTCACGGGGCGGTCGTACCGGTCGTCACCGGATCCGCACCGCCCTCCGGCCCGCGCGGCCGGAGGGCGGTGCTCAGTTGAAGACCAGGACGTCGGTGCGCATCGCCAGCGGGCTGTCCCAGCCGATGCTGATCTTGAACGTCACCACTCCGTTGCCGGGCGCGATGCTCGACACCTGGAAGGGCGCTGCGCCGACGAACCGGTTCCCGTTGCCGTCGATCTCGGAGGCGGTGATGACGACCGTCGAGTCGGTCCCGATGACGTTCCAGGGGAGCTGGAGATTGTGCGTCCCGTTCCCCGGACTCCATGTCCACCACGCTCGCCAGATGGCGCCGACGTTGCCGCCGATCGCCGTGGTGACGCCCTGGTCCCGGTCGGCGGCCTGCGAGCTGCTCTCGATCTGCGGTGCCTGCGATGTGGATGACTCTGCTGCGGCCATGACGGCTCCTCTCGCACCGGAGAAGCCCTCATGACCTCCCCGAATACGTCGAGTGTCCAGCCGTGTTCACAAGGTAACAATCACTCGGGCGAGTGAACCTCCGGCGTGTCACCCGCACAAGCCGGCCCCAGCCGGACGGCATGAGATATGCGCTCACGCCCCGCGCGTCCCGCTGGGCACCTGCCCGCGCAGGGCACACAGCACGTCGACCCGATTGGTGGTGACCGAGTCGACGCCGAGCCCGATCAGCCGGCGCATGGCACGGCGGGTGTCCGGCGTCCAGACGGAGAGCAGGTAGCCGTCCCGGTGGACGCGCTCGGCCAGCGCCCGGTCCACCAGCGTCCAGCGGTAGTTGAGCCAGCGCGGCCGGACGGCGTCCAGCAGCGCGGGCCGGGGCGGCGCCAGCGTCGTCCAGGTCAGCGCGATCTCGGCGGCCGGGTCGGCCGCGCGCACGGCGAGCATGGCGGCGGCCCCGGCGCAGTAGTACACCCGGTCGCCCGCGCCGCACTCGCGCACCACGTCCACGATCCGCCGGACCGCCCGTTCCCCGGGCGTGCCGGGCAGATCCACCAGCACCCGGTGGCCGTCGGCCGCCGCGAGGGCCTCGGCCAGCGTCGGCACCCGCCCGTCCGTCAGCTCCCGCACCTCACCGGCCGAGAGCGCGGACAGCGGCCGGTCCCGCTCCCACAACCGCGTCAGCGTCTCGTCGTGCAGCAGCACGGGCACACCGTCCCGGGTCAGCCGTACGTCGATCTCCACCGCGTCCGCGCCGCGGCGCAGCGCCGAGCGCAGCGAACCGACCGTGTTCTCGCGCGAGCGGTAGGGATCGCCGCGGTGCGCCACGGCGGCCGGGGTGGACACGTCGGTCATGGCAGCGGATCTCCGGTGGGGCGTGACGGGGTCAGGACGTGCGGAGCCAGGCTGCCGTGTAGGAGTCGATCTCCTCCCCGAGCCGGGACTTGCCCGCCGCGTCGAGGAAGGAGACGTCCACCGCGTTCTTCGCCAGCCCGGCGAGCCCGCGCTCGTCCAGGTCGAGCAGGCGGGCGGCGACGGCGTACTCGTTGTTCAGGTCGGTGCCGAACATCGGCGGGTCGTCGGAGTTGACCGTCACCAGCACCCCGGCGCGCGTGAACTCCTTGATCGGGTGCTCGTCCAGGGTGCGCACCGCGCGGGTGGCGATGTTCGACGTCGGGCAC
Organism: Streptomyces sp. NPDC090994; assembly: GCF_044768905.1. Lineage (NCBI taxonomy): Bacteria > Bacillati > Actinomycetota > Actinomycetes > Kitasatosporales > Streptomycetaceae > Streptomyces > Streptomyces sp. NPDC090994. Next base: position 2,198 of record NZ_JBIVWS010000035.1, on the reverse strand, counting down.
ACCTCCAGCGGGATCCGGTGCTCGGCGAGGTGCGCGAGCAGCTTCGGGTCCTGCGCCGAACTGGTGCCGTGCCCGATCCGCTCGGCGCGCAGGTACGTCAGCGCGTCCCAGACCGTCTCCGGCCCCGTGGTCTCCCCGGCGTGCGGCACCGAGCGCAGCCCGGCGGCGATGGCCTGGTCGAAGTACGGCTTGAACTGCGGCCGGGGCACACCGATCTCCGGCCCGCCGAGCCCGAAGGACACCAGCCCCTCCGGCCGGATCCGGTCGTCGGTGGCCAGCCGGGTCGTCACTTCGGCGGCCTCCAGACCGGCCTCGCCCGGAATGTCGAAGCACCAGCGCAGTACGGTCCCGAACTCGGCCTCGGCCGCCTTGCGGGCGTCCTCGATCGCGTCCATGAAGCCGCGCTCGTCGATACCGCGCCGGACGGAGGAGAAGGGGGTGAGGGTCAGCTCGGCGTACCGGACCTGCTGCCGGGCCAGTTCGCGGGCCACCTCGTACGTCAGCAGCCGGACGTCCTCCGGGGTGCGGATGAGGTCGACCACCGACAGATAGACCTTGATGAAGTGGGCGAAGTCCGTGAACGTGAAGTACTCGGCCAACGCCTCGGGGTCGGCGGGGACCTGCGAGTCGCGGTGCCGGGCGGCGAGTTCGGCGACGATCCGGGGAGAGGCGGAGCCGACGTGGTGGACGTGCAGCTCGGCCTTGGGCAGGCCGGCGATGAAGGCACGCAGATCGCGCGGGACACCGGGGGTGACGAGGTGCTCGGTCTGCCCGGTGCGCTCGGTGTGCTCGGTCAAGGGGTTCCTCCCCGGAACGGGGCGTCCGGCGGCGGGTGGGTGCCCGGCGGGACGCGGGTGATCGGCTGATCGTGACTCGCGATCATCGTAGGCCGGGAGCCCGCCGGGACGGTACGCGCCGTAGCATGACGGCACGTTCGAACAGAGGGGACCCGCGCATGTCCGACGACGCGCAGACGCCGGAAGCCGACGCGCACGGACCGACAGCGCCGCCCGGTGCGGGGCGAAGAGACACGGCCGGCGCGGTGGCCGGGGCCGGGCAGGCGCCGGCGGACCGGCCCGACGGCGGCAAGGTGTGGCCGCCGCCGGTCAACGACTCCCCGGACGCGTCCGGCGGCTCCGGCCCGCCCGCCCCGGTGCCGGGCGACCCGACGCCGTGGCCGGCCCCGTCCGCCCCCGAGTCGGACCACCAGACGGTCACGTCCATACCCACCCTGGGCGACCAGCCCGCCGAGGCGGCCCCGGCACCGCCGCCCCAGCCGTGGGCGACCCCGTCCGGCACGGGCGCGGCGCCCGCGTCTTCTTCTCCGTCGCCGGACGCGGCCAACCCCTTCGCGGCGCCCACGTCCACCCCGCCGCACGGCCAGACCCGTCCTCCCGTCGTCCCCCCGCCCCCGATCGCCCCCGACGGGCCGGGCCAGGCCCCCTACGGCTACCCCGGCGCCTACGGATATCCGGGCCCTGGTCCCGGTTTCGGTCCCGGTCCCGGTTACGGCGGCGGTCCGCAGCCGCAGGGCTACTACGGCTGGCAGGGCCTGGGTCCGATGCCGCCGAGGAACGGGATGGGCACGGCCGGTCTCGTCCTCGGGATCATCGCGGCCGTGGGCTTCTGCATGTGGCCGATCGCCATCCTGCTGGGCGTCCTGGGCGTGATCTTCGGCGTGGTCGGGCGGGCGAAGGCACGCAAGGGCGAGGCCACCAACTCCGGCCAGGCGCTGGCCGGCATCATCTGCGGGGCGTTCGGTATCGCGCTGGGGGTCGGGTTCGCGGTCCTCATCTTCACCAGCGCGTAGGCCTGCCGGCGGGGGCCGGGGGAGAACTGGGCCGGGCTGTTCGGTGTACGGCGTGGTGGTGGCCGCGGGGGTGGGTGGCGCAACCCGGCGCCGGCGGGGTGCCGCCGCGCCCACCCTCCCCCACTCTCGGCTTCGCTCGAGCGGGGGGACCCCCATCGCCCCTGGGGGTACCTCCCAGGCCGTTCAGGCACTGGGGGAGGCACGATTGCCCGCGGATCACGCGGCCTGCGCGGCTCGCGCCGCCCGCGGTCGGGCGGGGTACGGACCCGCACCCGCGTACGGCGGGAAGGGGACGGGGTGGGGGGTGTCCGCCCGCAGCGGTTGGCGCGTCGACACGCTTCACCCCCGTAAGTGACCGATTCCGCGCCGTTCCGAGGACGGACACCCC
>NZ_JBIVWS010000034.1:0-58293 GCF_044768905.1 Streptomyces sp. NPDC090994 | reverse complement strand
TGCGGTGCAGTCCTAGACAGCTCCACCACACCGGAGGTCTTCGCCATGATCAAGCCCCGTCGGCGTTAACAACGCTCGTGATCAATACACCTAGCGGGCGTCTGCCGGCGGGCCGTATCCCGAGGGCGAGGGCAGGAGCCACCCCGCCGGGCGGGCTGCCGTCGCCCGGGCCCCGCGTCGGCTGCCGTCGCCCGGGCCCCGCGTCGGCTGCCGCCGCCCGGGTCCCGCGTCGGCTGCCGCCTTGCCGGCAGCGCGGACGCGAGCAGCCCCGGCCACCCGCGGTGACACCACGACACCGACCGCACGCCGCCCCGCGCACCCGCCAAGGGCCCAGGCGGCACGGCCCCCGGCGCTCCCGGGCCGTGCCGCACCACCCCCCGTACCCCAACCGCACGTCGTCGCGCCGTACCTAACGCCGGCTCAGGCCGACACCAGCAACCGTTCCCGCCGGGTGGCCGACAGGGCCTCCGGCGTCAGTACGGGCCGCGGCACCAGGATCCCGCAGTCCGCGCAGACCGGACCGGCCGACGGCTCGTGGTCCAGGTCGTACTTCCACACCAGCCGCTCACCCGCGCACACGGGGCACGCAGTCCCCGGTTCGCGCTCCAGCGCGGCTATCAGCCGGCGCAGTACCTCGGCCAGCGGCTCACGGGGGTGCACCCGCGGGTCGTCGCACCACGCCACACCGAACCCGCCCCAGGTCAGCCGGTGCCAGTCGTCCACGCTGCCGGGCCGGCGCAGCCCGTCGTGCTTCTCCTTCCTGCGGCGCTCGGCGAACTCCACCTCGTAGGCGAGCCACACCGACCGCGCCTGTTCCAGCTCCTCCAGCGCGGCCACCAGCCGCGCCGGGTCCGGGGACCTGTCCTCCGGCCCGAACCCCCAACGGGAGCACAGGTGGTCCCAGGTCGCCCTGTGTCCGTAAGGGGCGAACCGCTCAAGGCACTTGCGCAGCGAGTAGCGCCGCAGCGCCAGATCGGACCGCGGATCGCGGACCTGTCTCGCCAGACTCCGGAAACCGGCCATCGCCCTGCACCTCCGTCACACCTGCACCTGTATTCCGGTCACTTCGGCGTCGTCGTACGGACGTCGCCGAATAGACGTATCGACACACGATTCGGCTCCATCCGATTTCCGATGGCCTCCATAAGCCGGCCGGACCGCCTCCCGAGTCGACTCCCGTGACCTGTGTGTCCGCTGTGTCGTTCCGCTGTGCTCTCGCTGAAAGTGACGCATGTTCATCTTCAATCTCGGGGATACCGCCGGTAACATCCGGCGCGTCCCCGTCGGGAGGAGCTGCCCCATGTCACGGCGCACCCCACGCACGGCCCTCGTCAGACTGAGAACTCCCCGCGGAATCCACGGGTTCCTGAAGAGCGCATCGGTATGCGCCCTCATTGCCGGTCTTTTGTCACCGCTTTCCCCGGCCGGCACGGCCTCGGCCGCCTCGGCCGCCCCGGCCGGCACCGCCCCCGCCGGGGCGCCGGCCGTCACCGCGGCGGCCGACGACCACTGCGGCGGACAGTGTTCCGACATCCTGCCGCCCGGCCAGAACGGCAACGCCACCCTCGCCCAGATCCTGCTCAACCAGGCGTTCGGCACCCAGCCCGCGCACGCCGAGGACCAGCTCGGCCCCTACGCGGACCTCGCCACCGCCCACCGCACCCTCACCAACGACACGATCAACACCTTCTTCAACGACGCCTCGTTCGGCGTCCCCGCCGACCAGGTCGCCTCCACCGTCCGCCCGGCCGGCCGCACCGACGTGACGATCGTCCGCGACAAGAAGACCGGCGTGCCGCACATCACGGGCACCACCCGCTACGGCACCGAGTTCGGCGCCGGTTACGCCGCCGCCCAGGACCGCCTCTGGCTGATGGACCTCTTCCGCCACGTCGGCCGCGGCGAGCTGACCTCCTTCGCGGGCGGCGCCCCCGCCAACCAGGGCCTGGAGCAGCAGTTCTGGCGCGCTGCCCCGTACACCGAGGCCGAGCTGGAGGCGCAGATCGACAGTGCCGCCGCGAAGGCCGGCGAACGCGGCGCGCAGGCCCTGGCCGACGTCGAGGCCTACGTCGCCGGCGTCAACGCCTACATCGACGCCTCCGACCAGGCCCGCACCTTCCCCGGCGAGTACGTCCTGACCGGCCACAAGGACGCGATCACCAACGCCGGCACCATCGAGCACTTCGAACCCGCCGACCTGGTCGCCCTCGCCTCCGTCATAGGCGCCCTGTTCGGCTCCGGCGGCGGAGGCGAGGTGAACAACGCCCTGTCCCTGCTCGCCGCCCAGGAGAAGTACGGCGTCACCGAGGGCACCGAGGTCTGGGAGTCCTTCCGCCAGCGCGACGACCCCGAGGCCGCCCTCACCGTCCAGGACGGCACTTTCCCGTACCTCACCCCGCCCGCCGACCCGCGGCACCGGGCCCTGCCCGACGCCGGCTCGGTGACGGCCGAACCCCTCGTGCACGACCGCACGGGCAGCGCGGCCGAGCAGGCCACCGCCGCCACCGGCACCCTCTCCTCCGCCCGGCGCGGCATGTCCAACGCCCTCGTCGTCAGCGGCGACCACACCGCGAGCGGACACCCCGTCGCCGTCTTCGGACCGCAGACCGGCTACTTCGCGCCCCAGCTCCTGATGCTCCAGGAGATCCAGGGCCCCGGCCTCAGCGCCCGCGGCGCCTCCTTCGCGGGCCTGAGCATGTACGTCGAACTGGGCCGCGGCCAGGACTACGCGTGGAGCGCGACCACGTCCGGCCAGGACATCATCGACACGTACGCCGTCGAGCTGTGCCAGGACGACTACCACTACCTCTACCGCGGCACCTGCACGCCCATGGAGAAGGTCGAGCGCAAGAACGCCTGGACCCCGACCGTGGCCGACTCCACCGCCGCCGGCTCCTACACCCTGCGGGTCTGGCGCACGAAGTACGGCCCGGTGGAGCACCGCGCGACCGTCGGCGGCACGAAGGTCGCCTACGTCTCCCTGCGCTCGTCCTTCCTGCACGAGGCCGACTCGATCATCGGCTTCCAGATGCTCAACGACCCCGGCTACGTCCAGGGCCCGCAGGACTTCCAGCGCGCGGTCCAGCACATCAACTACACCTTCAACTGGTTCTACGCCGACGCCGAGCACACCGCGTACTACAACAGCGGCGACAACCCGGTGCGGGCCGACGGCGTGGACGCCGACTTCCCCGTCTGGGCCCGCCCGGCGGGGGAGTGGCGGGGCTGGGACCCGGCGGCCAACACCGCCGACTACACCCCCGCCTCCGCCCACCCTCAGTCGGCCGGCCAGGACTACTACGTCTCCTGGAACAACAAGGTGGCCGAGGGCTACTCGGTCGCCTCCTGGGGCAACGGCTCGGTCCACCGCGGGAACCTGCTCGACGACCGGGTGCGGAAACTGGTCGAGCAGGGCGGAGTCACGCGCGCCTCGCTCGTCCGGGCGATGGCCGACGCGGGCCTCACCGATCTGCGGGCCGAGGACGTCCTGCCGGACTTGCTCAAGGTGATCGACACTGCCCCGGTGACCGACCCCGCCGCCAAGGCGGCCGTCGACCGGCTCCGGGCCTGGCTGGCGGCGGGCGGCAAGCGCACCGAGACCTCGGCCGGTTCGAGGACGTACGCCCACGCCGACGCCGTCCGCACCCTGGACGCCTGGTGGCCGCTGCTGGTGCGGGCCGCGTTCGAACCCGGTCTCGGCAGCGGACTGTACGACGCCTTCACCGCCAACCTCCCCGTCGACGAGTCCCCGTCCGCCGCCCACGGCCCGACCGGCGGACACGCCGGCAGCGCCTTCCAGTACGGCTGGTGGAGCTTTGTCGACAAGGATCTGAGGGCGGTGCTCGGCGAGTCCGTACGCGGTCCCCTCGCCCGCGCCTACTGCGGCGGCGGCGACCCGGCGGCCTGCCGGGACACGCTGATCGCCACCCTGAAGGAGGCGGCGGCGAAGACGCCCGCGCAGGTCTACCCCGGCGACGACAGTTGCGCCGCGGGCGACCAGTGGTGCGCCGACGCGATCGTCCACCGCACCCTGGGCGGCATCAGGCACGGCCCGGTCGGCTGGCAGAACCGCCCCACCTACCAGCAGGTGGTGGAGTTCACGTCCCACAGGTGAGTACGGGCGGGCGGCGGGCGCTCAGCGGTGGACGAGGTACCGCGCGCGCACCCGGCGGAACGCCTCCAGCTCCGCCCGCCAGCCCGCCACCACCTCGTCGGTGTCCGCGCCGGCGTCGATCATCATGCGCACCCGCGCGGAACCGGTCAGCTTGTCGATCCACCCGTCCGACCGCCAGGCGAACCCGTCCCAGGTCCGCTTGGCGGTCACCAGCAGCGCGATCCCCGTACGCACGGGATCGAACGCCGCGCGGTCGTGCACATGGAGCTGCACACCCCCGACCGTCCTGCCCTGGAACTTGGAGAAGACGGGCGCGAAGTACGCCTCCCTGAACCGCACCCCCGGCAGCCCCAGCCCGTTGACGGCGGCGGCCCACGCCCCGTCGATCCCCTCCGCGCCCAGCAGTTCGAACGGGCGGGTGGTGCCGCGCCCCTCGGACAGGTTGGTGCCCTCGAACAGACAGGTCCCCGAGTACACCAGCGCGGTGTCCGGGGTCGGCATGTTGGGGCTCGGCGGCACCCAGGGCAGGCCGGAGGCGTCGTAGAAGTCGGACCGCCGCCAGCCGGTCATCGTTACGGTCTCCAGGGCGACGGGCGTCGTCAGGAACTCCCCGTCGAACAGCCGCGCCAGCTCGGCGACGGTCATGCCGTGCGCCTGCGCGATCGGCCGCCGGCCGACGAAGGTGGCGAACTCCGGGTGCAGCACCGGGCCCAGCGCGGCCCGCCCGGTCACCGGGTTGGGCCGGTCCAGGACCACGAACCGCTTGCCCGCGAGCGCGGCGGCCTCCATGCAGTCGTACAGCGTCCAGATGTACGTGTAGAAGCGCGCCCCCACGTCCTGGATGTCGAAGACGACGGTGTCCACGCCGGACGCGGTGAAGACGTCCGCGAGCGGCTGCCCGCTCTTCAGGTACGTGTCGTAGACCGGCAGCCCGGTCGCCGGGTCCTGGTACCGGCCCTCCGAGCCGCCCGCCTGGGCGGTGCCGCGGAAGCCGTGCTCGGGGCCGAAGACGGAGGTGAGGTCCACCCGGTCGTCGGCGTGCATGACGTCGACGATGTGCCGCACGTCCCGGGTGACGCCGGTCGGATTGGTGACGACGCCGACCCGGTCGCCGTCGAGCAGGGCGTACCCGTCGGCGGCCAGCCGCTCGAAGCCGGTCCGCGTCCGGCGCCCGCCGGACGCCCGGCCGGTACCGGCGGACGCCCGCGCGGTTCCGGTGGTCGCCGCCGTCGCGGTCGCCGCCGCCGTCGTCGTGGTGAGCAAGGTCCGTCTGGACAGTGTCATGCCCACGCACGCTAGTGCGCGGCCCGGCCCGGCGGAACGAGGTGAACCGCGAAACACCCTTCCGCAGCACATACCGACTGGTTAGTCTGTCACCGCCAGTTGGCGTCGCGTCGAAGGAGACCGATGGTGGAAGCCGTGCAGGACGCGGGTGTCGTCGTCACCGGAGCGGGAGGCGGCATCGGGGCCGCGCTGGCCCGCCGCTTCGCCGCCGGGGGCGCCCGCGTCGTCGTCAACGACCTGGACCCCGGCAAGGCGAAGGCGGTCGCCGAGGAGATCGGCGGCATCGCGATACCCGGCGACGCCTCGGCTGTCGTCGACGAGGCCCGCGAGGCGCTCGGCGGCACGGTCGACGTCTACTGCGCCAACGCGGGCGTCGGCTCCGGCGGCACCGAGGCCGCCGACGAGGCCGTCTGGGCGCTGGCCTGGGACGTCAACGTCATGGCCCATGTCCGCGCCGCCCACGCCCTGCTGCCCGACTGGCTGGAGCGCGGCCGGGGCCGGTTCGTCTCCACCGTCTCCGCCGCCGGCCTGCTCACCATGATCGGCGCCGCCCCCTACAGCGTCACCAAGCACGGCGCCTACGCCTTCGCCGAGTGGCTGTCGCTGACGTACCGCCACCGCGGGATCAAGGTGCACGCCATCTGCCCGCAGGGCGTGCGCACCGACATGCTCACCGCCAGCGGCAGCGCGGGCGACCTGGTGCTCGCGCCGACCGCGATCGAGCCGGAGGACGTGGCCGACGCCCTGTTCAAGGGCATCGAGGAGGACCGCTTCCTGATCCTCCCGCACCCCGAGGTCGCCGCGTACTACCAGGCCCGCGCCGCCGAACCGGACCGCTGGCTGCGCGGCATGAACCGGCTCCAGCGCCAGTGGGAGGAGGGGAGCGCCCGATGACCCCCACCGGCTCCCGGTACGCGGCCAAGCCCTGGCTGGACCTGCTCACCGACGTCCAGAAGGCCCCGCTGCACCCGGACGCCTCCCTGGTGCACGCCCTGCGCCGGGTGGTCGCCGAGACTCCCGACCGCACCTTCCTCGCCTACTTCGACGGCCGCCTCACCTACCGCGAGGCGGACGAGCTGAGCGACTCCGTCGCCGGCCGGCTCGCCGCCCGCGGCCTGGAGCGCGGCGACCGCGTCGCCGTCGTCCTCCAGAACTCCCCGCACTTCGTCCTCGCCGTCCTCGGCGCCTGGAAGGCGGGCGGGACCGTGGTCCCCGTCAACCCCATGTACAAGTCGGGGGAGACCGGACACGTCCTGCGGGACGCCGAGGCGAGCGCGCTGATCTGCTCCGACCGCGCCTGGGAGGCGTATCTGCGCGACACGGCCGCCGACTCCCCGGTGCGGATCGTGCTCACCGCCTGCGAACTGGACTTCCAGACCCGCGGGGACGCGCGCGTACTGGCCTTCGCACGGCAGCCCGTGACCGACGCCGAGGACCTCACGGAAGCGGCCCGCGCCGGCCACCCGGCCCCGCCGGACCGCGCCCCGGCCGCCGGGGACACCGCGCTGATCAGCTACACCTCGGGCACCAGCGGCACCCCCAAGGGCGCCACCAACACCCACCGCAACATCATGTACAACGCCGAACGGCAGCGCACCGGGCTCGGCCTGCCCGAGGCGCCGGTCTACTTCGCGCTGGCGCCGCTGTTCCACATCACCGGCCTGGTCTGCGAGTTCGGTGCCTGCCTGGCCGGCGGCGGCACGCTCGTCCTCGCCTACCGCTTCGAGGCGGGCGTCGTCCTCGACGCGTTCGCCGAGCACCGCCCGCACTACACCGTCGGCCCGTCCACCGCCTTCATGGCCCTGGCCGCCCACCCCGGCGTCACCCGCGACCACTTCGCCTCCTTCACGGTGATCTCCTCCGGCGGCGCCCCGCTGCCGCCCGCCCTGGTGGAGAGGTTCCGGGCCGGTTTCGGGCCGTACATCCGCAACGGCTACGGCCTCACCGAGTGCACCGCCCCCTGCGCCTCCGTACCGCCCCACCTGGAGGCACCCGTCGACCCGGTCTCCGGGACCCTCGCGGTCGGCGTGCCCGGACCCGAGACGGTCGTCCGCGTCCTCGACGACCAGGGCGAGGAGGTGCCCTTCGGCGAGCAGGGCGAGATCGTCGTCAGCGGCCCCCAGGTCGTCCCCGGCTACTGGCGCCGCCCCACCGCCACCGCCGAGACCTTCCCCGGCGGCGAACTGCGCACCGGCGACATCGGCTTCATGGACGAGCGCGGCTGGCTCTACGTCGTCGACCGCAAGAAAGACATGATCAACGCCTCCGGCTTCAAGGTCTGGCCGCGCGAGGTCGAGGACGTCCTCTACACCCACCCGGCGGTCCGCGAGGCGGCCGTCGTCGGGGTGCCCGACGGCTACCGCGGCGAGACCGTCAAGGCGTACATCAGCCTCCGCCCGGGCGCCGCGGCCGACCCCGGCGAGCTGGCCGCGTACTGCGGCGAGAGACTGGCCGCCTACAAGTACCCGCGCCAGGTGGAGATCCTGCCCGAACTGCCGAAAACGGCGAGTGGCAAGATCCTCCGTCGGGAACTGCGTTCCCGCAACGACTAGAACAGTGTCACGGAAAGGCAGGTGGCGGCAGTGCCCAGGACGACGGACGGGGACGGCACCCCGGTGCCGCAGCGGCTTCTGGCCGCCGCCACCCGGCTCTTCGCGGAGCGGGGCTACGACCGCACCTCGGTGCAGGAGATCGTCGAGGCGGCCGGCGTCACCAAGGGCGCGCTCTACCACTACTTCGGCTCCAAGGACGACCTGCTGCACGAGGTGTACGCGCGCGTGCTGCGCCTCCAGCAGGAACGCCTGGACACCTTCGCGGACGCCGACGAACCGGTCGAGAAGCGGCTGCGGGACGCGGCGGCCGACGTCGTCGTCACCACCATCGACAACCTGGACGACGCGTCGATCTTCTTCCGCTCCATGCACCACCTGAGCCCGGAGAAGAACCGGCAGGTGCGCGCCGAGCGCCGCCGCTACCACGAACGCTTCCGCGCCCTGGTCGAGGAGGGCCAGCAGGCAGGGGTCTTCTCCAAGGAGACCCCTGCGGACCTGGTGGTGGACTACCACTTCGGTTCCATCCACCACCTGTCCACCTGGTACCGCCCCGACGGCCCGCTCAGCCCCCAGCAACTCGCCGACCACCTCGCCGACCTGCTGCTGCGGGCGCTGCGGCCCTAGAGGGCCGGGCCGTCAGAGGTACTTCTTCAGCTCCCGCCGCGCCAGCGACCGCTGGTGCACCTCGTCCGGACCGTCGGCCAGCATCAGGGTCCGGGCGCCCGCGTACAGCTCGGCCAGCGGGAAGTCCTGGCTCACCCCGCCCGCGCCGTGCAGCTGGATCGCCCGGTCGAGGATGCCGACGACCGTGCGCGGGGTCGCGATCTTGATCGCCTGGATCTCGGTGTGCGCGCCCCGGTTGCCCACGGTGTCCATCATCCAGGCGGTCTTCAGCACCAGCAGCCGCAGCTGCTCGACGGCCACCCGCGCGTCCGCGATCCAGTTCTGCACCACGCCCTGCTGGGCCAGCGCCTTGCCGAACGCGGACCGGGAGACGGCCCGCCGGCACATCAGCTCGATCGCCCGCTCCGCCATGCCGATCAGCCGCATGCAGTGGTGGATGCGGCCGGGCCCGAGCCGCGCCTGGGCGATCGCGAACCCGCCGCCCTCCTCGCCGACCAGGTTCGACACCGGCACGCGCGCGTGGTCGAAGACGACCTCCGCGTGCCCGCCGTGCCAGTGGTCCTCGTAACCGAAGACCCGCATCCCGCGCACGACGGTGACCCCCGGGGTGTCGCGCGGCACCAGCACCATCGACTGCTGCCGGCGGATGTCGCCGCCGTCCGGGTCGGTCTTGCCCATCACGATGAAGATCTTGCAGTCCGGGTTCATCGCCCCGGAGATGTACCACTTGCGGCCCGTGATGACGTACTCGTCGCCCTCGCGCCGGATGTGCGTGGTGATGTTGGTGGCGTCCGACGAGGCCACCTCCGGCTCGGTCATCGCGAACGCGGAGCGGATCTCCCCGGCGAGCAGCGGCTCCAGCCACTGCTTCTTCTGCGCCTCGTTCCCGAACTGGGCCAGCACCTCCATGTTCCCCGTGTCCGGCGCCGCGCAGTTGGTGGCCGTCGGTGCCAGCTGCGGACTGCGGCCGGTGATCTCGGCGAGCGGCGCGTACTGGAGGTTGGTCAGGCCCGCGCCGTGCTCGGCGTCGGGCAGGAACAGGTTCCACAGGCCCTGGCGGCGGGCCTCGGCCTTGAGGTCCTCCACCACCCGAGGGGTCTCCCAGGGCGACGCCAGCCGGGCGCGCTGCTCGTGCGCCACCGCCTCGGCCGGGTACACGTACTCGTCCATGAAGGCGAGCAGCCTGGCGCGGAGTTCCTCGGTACGGGCGTCGAACGCGAAGTCCATGCCGGTCAGCCTTCCTGAAGGGTGGTCAGTCCGTGCTCGATGAAGACGGGCACCAGGTCGCCGATGCGGTCGAAACCGCGCCCGACCGTCTGCCCCAGCGTGTAGCGGTAGTGGATGCCCTCCAGGATCACGGCGAGCTTGAACCAGGCGAACGCCGTGTACCACGAGATCCCCGACACGTCGCGCCCCGAGCGCGCGGCGTACCGCTCGACCAGCTCCCGGGGGCTGGGGTGCCCGGGAGCCTCGGCGGTGGTGGAGACGGGCGAGCCGGGCATCCCGAGCGGCCGGCTGTACATCACCAGCAGCCCGAGGTCGGTCAGCGGGTCACCGAGCGTGGACATCTCCCAGTCGAGCACCGCCGTGATCCGGTCGTCGTCGCCGATCAGGACGTTGTCCAGCCGGTAGTCGCCGTGCACCACGGCGGGGGCGGGGGAGCGCGGCAGCTCCCGGCCGAGCGTGGCGTGCAGTTCGTCGATGCCGGGCAGGTCGCGGTCGCGGGAGGCGTCGAGCTGCTTGGCCCAGCGGCGCAGCTGGCGGTCGAGGAACCCCTCGGGCCGCCCGAAGTCGGCGAGGCCCACCGCGCCGGGGTCCACCGCGTGCAGCTCGACGAGGGTGTCCACCAGGTTCAGTACGGCACCCCGGGTGCGCTCGGGGCCCAGCGGGGCGAGCTGGTCCGCCGTGCGGTACGGCGTGCCCTCGACGAACTCCATCACGTAGAACGGCGCCCCGAGCACCTCCTCGTCCTCGCACAGCAGCACCGTGCCGGGGACCGGCACGCCGGTCGGGTGCAGGGCGCTGATCACCCGGTGCTCGCGCCGCATGTCGTGCGCGGTGGCCAGCACATGACCGAGCGGCGGGCGCCGCACCACCCAGCGGGAGACGCCGTCGGTGACCGCGTAGGTGAGGTTGGACCGTCCGCCCTCGATCAGCCGGCCCGTCAGCGGGCCGCGCACCAGGCCCGGCCGCTCCCGGTCGAGCAGGCCGCGCAGCCGGTCGGGATCGAGTCCGGGCGGGTGGTCGGGGCTCATCGGCGCTCCTCCGGCGGGGTGGACGAGGGGTGGACCGTACCGGGATCATGATGCCGACCGGTCGGTATGCCGTCCAGAGGGCGGACCGGAACGTGATCCGCGCCACCACGCGCCGACGGCTCCCCGCGCGGGTGCGCGAGGAGCCGCCGGGAGGCCGCGGGGAGTGCCGTCAGTGGTCGTCCCAGTGGCCGTCGTGCGCCGCGTGCCGATGACCGTCGTGGAGGTAGTCGACGTGGTCGCCGTGGCGCACGCGCGCGTGCCCGCACGTCTCGCCGTGCTGGTGCTCGTGCCCCTCGTGGGCGGTGTGCCCGGCGGTCTCGCACTCGTCCCAGTGGCCGGAGTGCTCGCGGTGCAGGTGCCCGTCGTGCGCGTAGTCAACGTGGTCGCCGTGCGGCACCTCGGTGTGCCCGCAGGCCGGACCGTGCGCGTGCGCGTGGGCGGGGTGTTCCTGGTGCAGGGTGCTCATGGTGCTCACCTTCGGGATGGACGACGGGAACTGGCGCGGGCGTCCGGGCGGGCGGCCGCCGTCGGTCAGGCTGCCACGCCGATGGTGCGTATCGGTACATTCCGGGTCGCGTGGCGCCCGGGTACCCCAGAGGGCCGGAGCCATGAAGACGATCGGCTGCGCGCGGTACGGAGCCGGCTAGGCCAGGATCAGAACGGCCCCGCACACCGCCATCGCCACCGTGCACAGGGCGACCGCGGCGGCATGCGGCGGCGCGAGCGCCGGGGGCCGGTTCGAGGACGCGACGGCGGCGATGCGGCGGTGGGCCAGGAACAGCACGCCCAGCCACAGGAAGCAGGCCAGGGCGCCGGCGGTGACGGAGACGGCGGAGGCGCCGCCGTGCAGCGCGGTCTTCGCGCCGAGCACCGCGGCGACGGCCCCCGCCAGGGTGGTGCGGCGCCAGGCGAGCCGGGTGCGCTCGGGCTGAAGCCCCGGATCCCGGTCGGGGTCACGGTCCGGGTCCGGGGCCGGGCCGGGAACCTCCGGCTCGTGGTGCGGGGGAGGGGCGCCGCTCACCCCTCCCACCCGACCAGCACCACCACGACCATGGCGACGGCCACCACGGCGACGACGACGCCGAGCAGCGCGGGGAAGCGGGAGACCGGAAGGTCCTCGCCGCGCCGCATCGCCCGCTCGCAGCGGACCCAGTGGTTGACGGCGCGCAAGGAGCACAGCACCCCTGACGCCAGCAGCGTGAGCGCCAGCCCGACGCGCCAGCCCCAGCGCAGGCCGGGGAGGAACTGGTCCACCGCGAACCCGCCGCCGATCAGGGCGAGCGCGGTGCGCAGCCAGGCCAGGAAGGTGCGCTCGTTCGCCAGCGAGAAACGGTAGTCGGGGGTGCCGCCCTCCCGCCGGACCGCGTCGGGCGCGAACCACAGGCGGACGTTGCGTGCGAAGTCGATCACGAGCGGGACCCTATCGGGCCGGTGCCGGTCACCCTTCCCGCCCGGTGAGCCGCCGGTACGCCGCCAGCCCGTCGGGCACCCACTCCCACTCGTCGAGCCGCCGCACCAACTCCTCCTCCGGCAGGAAGTCGTACCAGGCGACCTCCTCCGCCTGCGGCCGTACGGCCGACTCGCAGCGCACCTCGTACACCGCCGACCACCAGCTCCGCCCGCCCCCGTCGTCGTACAGGAACTTGAACAGGAACCGGGGGCGCGGCAGCCCGCTCACCCCCAGTTCCTCCTCCGCCTCGCGCAGCGCCGCGTCGTCGTAGGACTCGCCCGCGCCGACCACCCCGCCGACGAACATGTCGTGGAGGGAGGGGAAGACCAGCTTCTGCGCGGTGCGCCGGTGGACGAAGATCCGTCCCCGTGCGTCCCGGGCCTGGACGAACACACAGCGGTGGCGCAGCCCCTCGGCGTACACCTCACCGCGCGGGGACCGGCCGACGACCCGGTCGTGCTCGTCGACGATGTCGAGGATCTCGTCCGCAGCGCTCATGGAACCATCCAAGCAGGACGGCCCGAGGCCCGGGCATCCGCCGGGGCCTCGGGCCGTCCCGGCCGTCCGCCGGCCGTGCGGGACCTACAGGATCAGGGAGACCAGCAGGACCAGCGCGCCGGCGACCACCGAGATGATCGTCTCCATGACCGACCAGGTCTTGACCGTCTGGCCGACGTCGAGTCCGAAGTACTCCTTGACCAGCCAGAAGCCGGCGTCGTTGACGTGGCTGAAGAACAGCGAACCGGCGCCGATGGCCAGCACCAGCAGGGCCGCGTGGGTCGTCGACATGTCGGCCGCCAGCGGCGCGACCAGGCCGGCCGCCGAGACGGTCGCCACGGTCGCCGAACCGGTCGCCAGCCGGATCGCCACCGCGATCAGCCAGGCCAGCAGCAGCGCCGGGATCGACCAGTCCTCGGAGATCTCCAGGACCATCTGGCCGACGCCGGAGTCGATCAGCGTCTGCTTGAAGCCGCCGCCCGCGCCGACGATCAGCAGGATGCCCGCGATGGGCGCGAGGCCCTTCTCGACCAGCCCGGAGACGCGGTCCTTGGCGAACCCGGCGGGCCGCAGCAGCGTGAAGATGCCCACGATCACGGCGGCCAGCAGGGCGATCAGCGGGTTGCCGATGACGTCGAAGGTCCGCTGCACCAGCGCGTCCGGGTCGTCGACGATGATGTCGACGAGCGCCTTGGCGAGCATCAGCACGACCGGCAGCAGGATCGTGGCCAGGGTCGCGCCGAAGCCGGGGCGCTTCTCCAGGTCCTCGGAGGCGCGCTGCGGGATCATCCGCTCGGGCGCCGGGACGTCCACCCAGCGGGCCGCGAACTTCGAGAAGACCGGCCCGGCGATGATCACCGTCGGGACGGCGATCAGGACACCCAGCGCCAGGGTCACGCCGAGGTTGGCGCCGAGCGCGTCGATCGCGACCAGCGGACCGGGGTGCGGCGGCACCAGGCCGTGCATCACGGACAGGCCGGCCAGCGCCGGGATGCCGATGCGCATCAGCGAGTAGTTGCCGCGCTTGGCGACCATCAGGACGACCGGGATCAGCAGGACGATGCCGACCTCGAAGAAGAGCGGCAGGCCGATCACGGACGCGATCAGCACCATCGTCCACGGCATCGAGCGCGCGCTCGCCCTGCCGAGGATCGTGTCCACGATCTGGTCGGCGCCCCCGGAGTCGGCGAGCATCTTGCCGAGGATCGCGCCGAGGGCGATCAGCACGCCCACGCCGGCGACGGTGGAGCCGAGCCCGCTGGTGAAGCTGGTGATGACCTTGTCCAGCGGCGCCCCGGCGAACGCGCCGAGCGCCAGCGAACCGATGGTCAACGCCAGGAAGGCGTGCAGCTTGAACTTGGTGATGAGCAGGACGATGACGGCGATGCCCAGCAGCACGGCGATGCCCAGCTGGGCGTGACCGGCCGAGGTGATCGGCTCGACGGTGTCCGCTGCCAGCATCTCGACGCTGAGTCTGGTCACGGTGTTTCCCTTGCGGTGATGGAAGTGCGGGGGTGGGTGCGGGGGGTGCTACGCGGGACCGGGAAGCGCCCGGAGGGCCGCGACGGCCCGTTCGGCGATCTCCTCGGGGCTGCCGGAGACGTCCACGGCGACCCCGGCCTCGTCCGGCTGGAGCGGCTGGAGCGTGGCGAACTGGGAGTCGAGCAGCGCCGTCGGCATGAAGTGCCCCTCGCGGTGCGACATCCGGTCCTCGATCAGCTCGCGGCTGCCCGTGAGGTGGACGAAGACGAGACCGGGCGCGGCGGCCCGCAGCCGGTCGCGGTACGACCGCTTCAGCGCCGAGCAGCTGACCGCCCCGCCGAGCCCGGCCCGCTCGTGCGCCCAGGCGCCGATGGCGTCCAGCCACGGCCACCGGTCGTCGTCGTCGAGCGGGGTGCCGGCCGTCATCTTGGCGATGTTGGCCGGCGGGTGGAAGTCGTCGCCCTCGGCGTAGGGAACGCCGAGGCGGGCGGCGAGCAGGGGACCGATGGTGGTCTTCCCGGTGCCCGCCACGCCCATGACCACGACGACATGGGGGATCTGCGGCTGCTGCATCGTGCTCTCGCTGTCTGCTGTCTTCGTCGACACGTGATGTCGACGCAACTGAAACCCATTAGGTACGACGAATTCAAGAGTCTGTGACATATAAGTCTGACTTTTTGTCGGTGTGATCCGGCACGTACGCTGAGTGCATGAGCACACCGGGCCGGGGTCTGCACGGCCATGTACTGGACACCCTCGGCCCCGCCATCACCGCCGGCGACTACCCTCCGGGCAGTGTCCTGCGCACCGACGAACTGGCGCAGCGCTTCGACGTCTCACGCTCCGTGATGCGCGAGGCGGTACGGGTCCTGGAGTCCATGCACCTCGTGGAGTCCCGCCGCCGCGTCGGCGTGACCGTCCTGCCCGAGCGCGAGTGGAACGTCTACGACCCCCAGGTCATCCGCTGGCGCCTGGCGGGCGCCGACCGGCCCCGGCAGCTGCGCTCGCTCACCGTCCTGCGCTCGGCGGTGGAGCCGGTGGCCGCGGGCCTCGCCGCGCGCAACGCCACGACGGCCCAGTGCGCGGAACTCACCGAGTGCGCCCTCGGCATGGTCGCCAACTCCAGCGGCCACCGGCTGGAGCAGTACCTCTTCCACGACGTGGCCTTCCACCGCGTGATCCTCAACGCCTCGGGCAACGAGATGTTCGCCCGGCTCGGCGACGTCGTCGCCGAGGTCCTCTCGGGCCGCACCCACCACGCCGTGATGTTCGAGGACCCCGACCCGGCCGCCGTCACCCTCCACGTCCGCCTCGCGGAGGCCGTGCGCGAGCGCGACGCCGAGCGCGCGGAGGCGCTCACCCGCGAGATCACGGTCGGCGCCCTCCAGGAACTGGACATCCTCGCGCCGTAGCGCGGCCCTCAGTCCAGGAACTCCCCGTCGACGTACACCCACGCCCCGTCGACCCGCTGGAAGCGGCTGCGCTCGTGCAGCGAGCCGCCCCGGTAGGACGCCCGGAACGTCACCGTGCCGGTGGAGTGGAAGGCGGAACCGTCCGTGGTCTCCAGGATCTCCAGCCCGGTCCACCGCATCCCCGGATCGAGGTCGAGCCGGGCCGGGCGGGTGCGCGGGTGCCAGGTGCGCAGCAGATAGCCCGCGTCCAGCCGCGTGAAGGCGCTGTAGCGCGAGCGCATCAGGGCCTCGGCGGTCGGCGCGGCGGCGGCCCCCGCGTGGAACCGGCCGCAGCACGTCTCGTACGCCTCGGGCAGCCCGCAGGGGCAGGTACGGGTGGTCATGACGGCCATTGTGCCGGGTCGCCGTTCCGCGCAGGGGAGCGTCCCCGCCCCCTGGCGGTGAACGGGGAAAAGCAGAAGACCCCTGGCGAGCAGGGGTCTCATCTGGTGTCCGAGGGGGGACTTGAACCCCCACGCCCGATAAAGGGCACTAGCACCTCAAGCTAGCGCGTCTGCCATTCCGCCACCCGGACAAGGTGTCTGTCGTGCGGGGCGTTTCCCGCGGCGACGACGTAAACATTACCAGGCTTCCCGGGGTGCCCGATCACCCCCGCCCTCGCGTGAACGGCGTGTGACGGGCCGGGACCGGTCTTGGGCGTCACCCGCCGGGGGGAGGAGGATGAGGGGGACCCACCAGCAGTGACAGCGGGAGGAAGCACGTGAGCGACTCGGGCACGACCGGAAGCGTCACCGGCGAGGACGAGGTCGTCGACCTCTGCCGCGACCTGATCCGGATCGACACCAGCAACTACGGCGACCACTCGGGGCCGGGCGAGCGCAAGGCGGCCGAGTACGTCGCGGAGAAGCTCGCCGAAGTGGGACTCGAACCGAAGATCTTCGAGTCCCACCCCGGACGCGCCTCCACCGTGGCCCGGATCGAGGGCGAGGACCCGTCCAGGCCCGCGCTGCTCATCCACGGCCACACCGACGTCGTCCCGGCCAACGCCGACGACTGGACCCACGGCCCCTTCTCCGGCGAGATCGCGGACGGGTGCGTGTGGGGCCGCGGCGCCGTCGACATGAAGGACATGGACGCGATGACCCTGGCGGTCGTCCGCGACCGGCTGCGCAGCGGACGCAAGCCGCCGCGCGACATCGTCCTGGCCTTCCTCGCCGACGAGGAGGCGGGCGGCACGTACGGCGCCCGGTACCTCGTCGACCACCACCCGGACCTCTTCGAGGGCGTCACCGAGGCCATCAGCGAGGTCGGCGGCTTCTCCTTCACGGTGAGCGAGCAGCGCCGGCTCTACCTGATCCAGACGGCCGAGAAGGGCATGCACTGGATGAAGCTGACGGTGGCCGGCACCGCCGGGCACGGCTCGATGATCCACCGGGACAACGCCATCACCGAGCTGTCCGAGGCCGTCGCGCGCCTGGGACGGCACCAGTTCCCCATCCGGGTCACCAAGACGACCCGGGCCTTCCTCGACGAACTCGGCGACGCGATGGGTGTCGAACTCGACGCGGAGGACATGGAGGGCACCCTCGCCAAGCTCGGCGGCATCGCCAAGCTCATCGGCGCGACCCTGCGCAACACCGCCAACCCCACGCAGCTGGGGGCCGGTTACAAGGTCAACGTCATCCCCGGCGAGGCCACCGCGCACGTCGACGGACGGTTCCTGCCCGGTCACGAGGAGGAGTTCCTCGCCGACCTCGACCGCATCCTCGGCCCGAAGGTGCGGCGCGAGGACGTCCACTCCGACAAGGCCGTCGAGACCACCTTCGACGGGGCGTTGGTGGCCGCGATGCAGTCCGCGCTGGTCGCGGAGGACCCGGCCGCGAAGGCCATCCCCTACATGCTCTCCGGCGGCACGGACGCCAAGTCCTTCGACGACCTCGGCATCCGGGGCTTCGGCTTCGCCCCGCTGAAGCTGCCGCCGGAGCTGGACTTCGCCGGGATGTTCCACGGCGTCGACGAGCGGGTGCCGGTGGACGGCCTGAAGTTCGGGGTGCGGGTGCTGGACCGCTTCATCGACGCGTCCTGAAGGTGACGTCTCCTGAGGGTCCGAGGGTGATGCGTCCCGAATTGGGCTGCTGAAACGACACTCCGTTAATCGGCCGGGTGTGCGGAGCCCGACCGGGAAGGGTGATTGCGACCATAAGCTCGTAGCCCGATTACTCCCTCCTCGTTACTGGTCATGTGATCCGCAATTTGGATCGCGCTTGCCAACTAGGAGGAATAATGATCAAGAAGGTCGTCGCCGCTGCCGCTGCCACCGGTGGACTGGTTATGGCGGGTGCGGGTCTGGCCGTCGCCGACTCCGGCGCCCAGGGTGCCGCCGCGCACTCCCCGGGTGTGCTCTCCGGCAACGTCGTCCAGGCGCCGATTCACGTTCCCGTGAACGTCTGCGGCAACACGATCAACGTGATCGGCCTGCTGAACCCCGCCTTCGGCAACACCTGCGTCAACAAGTGACGTTGCGCCTCGCCCGGTAAGGGCTTGAGCCCGTCGGCCCCGGAGCGCATGCCGTGTGCTCCGGGGCCGACCGGCCTTTCGGAACGCGGAACGCGGAACGTGAACCGCAGAACGCGAATCGCGGAACGTGAACCGCAGGACGCGGAATGTGGACCGCGGAACGTGTAACAACGTCGAACGTCGGCACAAGGTCGAAGGCAGGGAATTCAGCACATGCGACAGGTCACCCGCAAGGGCCTGATGACGATGGCGGCGGCCACCGGCGTGCTCGCCGCCGCGGGCGGCACCGCCCACGCGACGGGCTCCGGCGCCCAGGGCGCCGCCTCGGGGTCGCCGGGCGTGCTCAGCGGCAACTTGGTGCAGGCGCCGGTACACGCGCCGGTGAACATCTGCGGCAACACGGTCACCGTCATCGGCGGCCTCAACGCGGCGGTGGGCAACGCGTGCGCCAACGGCGATTCCGGCGGACACTCCGGTGAGCACTCCGGCGGGGCGTCCGGCGGCCACGGGTCGCACGGCGGCGGCGCGGACGCCGGCGGTCACGCCACCGACTCGCCCGGCGTCGGCTCCGGCAACCACGTCCAGGCGCCGGTCCACGTGCCGGTGAACGTCTGCGGCAACAGCGTGAGCGTCATCGGCGTCGCCAACCCGGCCACCGGCAACGGCTGCGGTCAGGAGGGCGGCGGGCACCCCACCGACCCGCCGGGCGGCGGCACGGAGACGCCTCCCGGCAAGCCGGGTGACCCGGGCGACCCCGGCGACCCCGGCAGCCCCGAGGAGCCGGGCGACCCCGGGGAACCCGGTGACCCGGGCCGGCCCGGTGAGCCCGGCGACCCGGGCGACCCGGGCGAGCCGAGCACCCCGCCCGTCCGGAGCGGCGGTACGCCGGACGGTCCGTCGGTCACCCAGCCCGCCCCCGAGGCGCAGCTCGCGGCCACCGGCAGCGACCTGCCGCTGGGCCTCGCCCTGCCGATGGGCGCGGGCGTACTGCTCACGGGCGCGGTGCTGTACCGCAAGGCGCGCGCCTCGGTGTGACGCTCCCCACGGTGGAGACGGAGCGGGCCCCGCCGCACCGGCGGGGCCCGCTCCGTTTCCACCGCCACCGGCCTGCCGCGCCTCACCAAGTGGCGCGCATCTGTCGGATGATCCGACGACGCAGCCGCACCCTGCGGCTGCCGTCGCGCAGCAGGCTCAGGCGGTACAACTCCCAGTGTCCGTACTCGGCGTGGTCCGTCAGCAGACGTGCCGTCTCCTTGCGGGAGACCCCGCGCGGTACGTACACGTCGACAAATTCGTATTCCGGCATCGCATCTATTGTGCGGGCTGGGGCCCGGTACGGATAGCGTCTGCTGTATGTCTGATGCTGTGCAGCCCACCGCTGCCGAGGTACGCGCCGCCGCCGAGGCGGTCAAGACCGCGCTCGACCGTCACCTGGCCGCGGTCGAACGACGGTCGGGTGACGACGACCCGGCCGTCTACGAGGCGTTCAACCAGGTGGCAGCCGCCGCCGAGGCGTATGACGAGCTGCTCTACGACCGGTACGACGAGGTCACTCCCTTCGAGATCCCCGCGGCGGAGGACGCGCTGCCGCCGTACACGGGCCCCGAGGAACCGAACGCGGTGAGCGTGCTGATCCGCCGTGACTACGCCGTGGCGGAGCCGCAGCGGCTGCTGGCACAGGCCCGGCGGGTCGAGGAGGCGGACGGCGAACGCGGCCCGGGCAACGGCGCCTCCGGCACGGTGCACGGAGCGCTGGGGCTCCTCTTCGGAGAGTTCGAACCCGACGAGGTCGCCTCCCGGCACAAGGAGTTCGGTCTGGAGGAGGGCGACTCCACGCTCTGGGTCACAGCCGCGGACGAACCCGCCGAGGCCGGCGAGTGGCTGGAGGCACCGTTCGAACACGTCGACCCACAGCGGGTGGTGTGCCGGTTCGACGTCAGCTCGGTCTTCGACGACGAGCCCGATGACGATCTCGACGACGACTTCGACCCGGAGGAACTGGACGAGGACGGCGTCGTCGGAGTCGACGAGGACGAGGAACTGGACGACGACGGGGAACTGGACGACGACGAGGACGATCAGGACTTGGAGCCGCTGGACGCGGACCGTCGCTGAGCCGGCCGTACGGCGGTGGCCCCGGGAGCTGTCGTCCCGGGGCCACCGCCGTTCCCGTCCCTGCCGGGCGGCTGCCGTCCCCGCCGCGCGGTCAGTCCGTCGCCGGCTGCCGCGGAGCGAGCAGTACCGGCAGCCGGGTCGTCCGGGGCGCCGCCGGGACCTCGGCCACGGCCCGGGGGAGCGCCTGGTCCACTCCGTGGACGACGGACAGATGACGCCCGGCCCGGCCGAACGCCGTGTACACCCAGGGGCGGCTGAGCGCCTGCGCGGCGTCACCGGGCAGGACCACCACCACCGCGGGCCACCGCCCGCCCGCCGCCTGGTGCGCGGTCAGCGCCCACCCGTGCCGTACCCGGCTCTCCACCCACTCTCTGGGTACGACCACGGTCTCGCCCGCGCAGGACAGGCGCAGTCCGTCGGCGTCGGCGTCGACCACGCGGCCCGGCAGCGTACGGCCGGGCACGGGCGTGTAGGCGACCCGGTCGCCCGGGTCGAAGCCGCCGAAGCGGCCCGGGCCCGGGTTGAGCCGCTCCTTCAGCGCCGCGTTGAGCGCACGGGTGCCGGCCGGTCCGCCGTGCCCCGGCGTGATCACCTGGGTCTCCTCGGCGGGCACGCCGATCGCCCGTGGCACGGAGTCCGAGACCAGCTGCACGGTGCGGTGCACGGCCTCGCCCGGGTCCCGCACCGGCACGATCACGACCTCCTTGCCCGGCGCCCGGACCTGCTGCAGCTCACCGATGCCGATGCCGGAGACCAGCTCGCCCAGCGGGCCGGGGTCCGGCCGCCGGGAGGCGATCTGCGGGCAGACCCGTGCCGCCAGCAGGTCGGCGAAGACCCGCCCCGGGCCCGCGGACCACAGCACGGCGGGGTCGCCGGCCAGCACCAGCCGCGCCCCGTCCGGCAGGGACTCGGTGAGCAGGGCGGCCGACTCCACGTCCATCTGCGGGGCGTCGAACACGATCAGCAGGTCCAGGTCGAGAGCGCCTTCCGCGTCCCGGCCGGGCCCCTCGGTCCCGGCCAGCAGACCGGCGACGGTCGCGACCGGCGCGGACGCGTCCGCCGCGAGCAGGGCGAGGAAGCGGTCGCGGCCGGACGGGCTGGGCGTGGCGGCCCAGGCGCGCAGACCGAGTCCGTGCGCCGCGCGCAGCAGGGCCGCCGGTTCGGCCAGGGAGGCCTCGCCACCGGTGTGCAGGACCAGCCCGTGGCTCCCGGTCGCGCGGATCAGCTCGGCCGCCGCGCCCTGCGCCGCGGCGGCGGCCCGCTCCCAGCCCTCCGGGGAAGCGCCCTCCTTCGGGACCGAGCCGGCCAGCCGGGCCAGACCGTCGGCGAGGCTCTCCTCGGCGAGCGCGTACCGCTCCAGGCCGATCAGCACCCGGACCGGACGCTCCTCGTCCTCGTCCCCGCCTTCCTCGCCCCCGGCCGGTGCGGGAGCCGGGGCACCGGTCTCCTCCAGGGCGTCCTGGAAGGCCAGGGCCTCGCCCTCGGCGAGCGTGCCCTGTACGGCGGCGTCCGGGTCCGGCACGCCCCGCTGGGCGAGCGCCGCGGTCAGCCTGGGCAGCTCCAGTGCCGTGTGCCCGGCGAGCGCCGCCTGCTCCAGGAGCCAGACGGTGACCGCCCGGCCGCGCCGCTCGTCGTCCGGGCGGCACTCGGCACCGAGCAGCGCCCGCGCGAAGCCGTCGGCCTGCTCCGGCCGCACCCCGGCGATCCGCAGCAACTGCCAGGGGTCCGCGCGCAGGGCGTGGTCCGCGTCCTCGCCGAGGAGCGTGGCGGTCGGCGCGGCGAGTGTCTCGGGGGCGCCGCCCCGGGCCAGTACCTGGCGCACGGCCTGGACCGCTTCCGGCGCGGGCGGCGGGACCGCGCCGGGTGCCCGGTCCGGCACCGGCTGGGGGCGGCGTACCGGCTCGGCCTCGGGCGACGGGCGGCGCGGTGCGGGTTCCGGGTCGGCGAAGACCGTCGCCACCGGCTTCGCGCCGCTCTCCACGGCCCGGACGGCGGCGAGCAGGTCGGCCGCCGTGCCGCTGAGCTTGGCCCCGGCGGCCACCGGTCCCTTCCGCTCCGCCTTCCGCCGCTCGATCCGCTCCCGCTCGATCCGCTGGGCGGCCAGCTCGGCCTCGGCCTCGGACAACTCCTTGGCCGCGCCCGCAGCGCCGCCGTCCGCAGCGCCGCCGTCCGCAGCGCCGCCGTCCGCAGCGCCGCTGCCCTCGGTCCCGCTGCCCCCGGCCCCGCCGTCCCCGGTCGGTGCCTCGTCCCCGGCCGCCGTCGGCCCAGCGCCCTCCGCAGCACCCCCAGCGTCCCCGCCCGGCCCCTCCGGAGCGCCCTCGCCCCCGTCGGCCGGAGCGCCCCCGCCCCCGTCGGCCGGAGCGTCCCCGCCCTCGTCGGCCGGAGCGTCCCCGCCCTCGTCGGCCGGAGCGCCCCCGCCCCCGTCGGCCGGAGCGCCCTCGCCCCCGTCGGAGTCGCCCCCCGCCGCCGAGGTGGCGTCGTCCTCCTCCACGGCGCCCGGCGCCGTCGGTGCGGCGTCGTCCACGGCGTCCCCGGTGTTCTCGGCCGGCTCGGGCTCCGTGCTCACAGCGTGCTCCAGTCGTGATCGGGATAGCGGTGCACAGGCTCCGACACGTCGTCGAGCGCCCGGCAGATCTCGTCAGGAAGACTAAGCGCCTCCACTGACAACGCCGCCGTGAGCTGCTGCGCGGTGCGCGCGCCCACGATCGGCGCGGCCACCCCGGGCCGGTCCCGCACCCAGGCCAGGGCCACCTGGAGCGGCGTCACCGCGAGCCCGTCCGCCGCCGTGGCCACCGCGTCCACGATCCGCGCGGCCGTGTCGTCGAGGTAGGGCGCGACGAACGGCGCCATGTGCTCCGAGGCGCCGCGCGAGTCGCCCGGCGTCGTGCCGCCCCGGTACTTCCCGGTGAGCACCCCGCGCCCGAGCGGCGAGGAGGGCAGCAGCCCGATCCCCAGGTCGAGGGCGGCCGGCAGCACCTCCCGCTCGATGCCGCGCTGGACCAGCGAGTACTCCAGCTGCGTACTGGCCAGCCGGTTGCGCATCCCCGGCGCCGCCAGCTGCCAGGTCGCCGCCTTCGCCAGCTGCCAGCCGCAGAAGTTGGCGACCCCGGCGTAGCGGGCGCGTCCGCTGCTCACCGCCAGGTCGAGGGCGTGCAGCGTCTCCTCCAGCGGGGTGTACGGGTCGTAGGCGTGCACGTGCCACACGTCGACGTGGTCCGTGCCGAGCCGGGAGAGCGAGGCGTCCAGCGCGGAGAGCAGGTGCCCGCGCGAGCCGTCGAAGCGGCGGTCGGGGTCGGGAACGCTGCCCGCCTTGGTGGAGATCACCAGGTCCCGGCGCGGCACCAGGCCCTCCATCAGCCGGCCCAGCAGGTACTCGGCCTCCCCGTCCCCGTAGACGTCGGCGGTGTCGACCAGTGTCCCGCCCGCTTCCCAGAACGTTTTCAGGCACTCCGCCGCGTCGTGCTCGTCCGTGTCCCGGCCCCAGGTCAGGGTCCCCAGTCCGATGCGGGACACGCGCAGGCCGGTGCGGCCGAGATGCCTCTGCTCCATGAACGCCGAGATTACTGGCCACGGCTTCGCCTGTGGGGGCCTGTGGACAACCGGATCCGCCCGCTAAGGTCGGTGCACCAGGGACGTTACTGATCGGTAAGGGGAATGGGTCATGCAGCTCGGGATCAACCTCGGTTACTGGGGCGCCGGAATGGACGGGGACAATCTGGCCGTCGCCCAGGAGGCCGACCGCCTCGGGTACGCCGTCTGCTGGGCCGCCGAGGCCTACGGCTCCGACGCCGCCACGGTGCTCACCTGGGTCGCCGCGCGGACCGAGCGCATCGACGTCGGCTCGGCCATCTTCCAGATCCCGGCCCGCCAGCCGGCGATGACCGCGATGACCGCCGCCACCCTCGACTCCCTCTCCGGCGGCCGTTTCCGCCTGGGCCTCGGGGTCTCCGGCCCGCAGGTCTCCGAGGGCTGGTACGGCGTGAAGTTCGACAAGCCGCTGGCCCGGACCCGCGAGTACGTCGAGATCGTCCGCAAGGCCATGTCCCGCGAGCGCCTGACCCACGACGGCGAGCACTGGACCCTCCCGCTGCCCGGCGGCCCCGGCAAGCCGATCAAGCTCACGGTCCACCCCCAGCGCGAGCACATCCCGCTCTACATCGCCGCGATCGGCCCGAAGAACCTGGAGCAGACCGGCGAGATCGCCGACGGCGCCCTGCTGATCTTCCCGTCCGCCGAGCACCTGGAGGAGACCGCGATCCGGCACCTGCGCGCCGGACGCGAGAAGGCGGGCAAGCCGCTCGACGGCTTCGACGTCTGCCCGACCGTCCCGCTCGCCGTCGGTGACGACAAGGACGTCACCGCGCTCGCCGACACCTTCCGCCCGTACACCGCGCTGTACGTCGGCGGCATGGGCAGCCGCAAGCAGAACTTCTACAACCAGCTCGCCCGGCGCATGGGGTACGAGAAGGAGGCCGCCGAGATCCAGGACAAGTACCTCGACGGCGACAAGCAGGGCGCCGCGGCCGCCGTACCGCACGACCTGATCGACAAGACGACATTGCTGGGCTCCGTCGACCGGATCGCCGACCGGATGCGGGCCTACGCGGCGGCCGGCGTCACCACCCTGACCCTGGCCCCGGCGGGCTTCACCCTGGAGGAGCGGCTCGCCTCGCTGCGGGCCGGCACGGAGGCACTCGAACGCGCCGGGCTCGCCTGAAAGGGGGAAGTCTCACGGCCGTGGTGGGGGCTCGGGGGGTCTTCCCCGCCACGGCCGTCACGGGGAACAACGCCGCCACGCGCGCGTGGTTACGCCCGCTCATGGGCCCGCCTGTCCTTCGTTCGGCTGAGTTGTCCGACACACCTGTTGCCGTCCCTTACGTCCCGCACTTGACTCGACAGGTGCGCGGACCCTTGCAGAGGCGGAGAGGTGACCGGTGATGCTGTCGGCCAGGAGTCTGTTCCAGGAGATCCTCGACAACGACGAGTCGTTCCGGCTGTTCTGCTCCATCGCGGCCAGCGGTGAGTCGCAGGGCGGCTGGGAGAACGCGCGGATCGCCGCGCTGGTACCGGAGAGCGAGCGCGCCCTCGCCCCCAAGATCACCCGGCACGGGGCGGACGAGGACAAGCACGGCCGCATCTTCGGCGCGCTGCTGAGGAAGCGCGGCCTGGAGCCCGTACCCGTCCCTCCGGAGACCGACTACACCGTGCTCCTGGAGAAGCGCGGCATCGGTCTCGCCCACGAGAAGCTCAAGGCCGACCAGCCGCTCACCGTGGACGACATCATCACGTACCTGGCGCACAGCAGGGTCACCGAGCAGCGGGCCGCCGACCAGATGCGCATGCTCCGCAAGTACTTCGCCTCCCACCCGGACATCGGCAACGCGGTCCGCATGATCTCGGGCGACGAGGACAACCACCTCGCCTACTCCCACGAGGAACTGCTCCGCTTCGCCGCCGCCGGACACGGCCGGCTGATCCAGCGCACCCTGCGCGCGTGCGCGCTCGCCGAGATCGAGGTCTACCGGGACGTCAGCCTCGCGGTGATGGCGCACATGGGCCGCGTTCTCGGCTGGCCCCGCGCCAAGGCGGCGGCGCTCGCGGCGGGCATCCGCGCGGTGTACGCCTACGAGCGGCTCGGCGGCTGGCGCCGCATGGTGACCCTCCAGATGCCCGAACGCCGCGACGCCCTCGGCGGTCCGGCGACCCCGGCGGCCCCCGAACCCGCCTGACCGGGACGGACGGCTACAGCCAGCCCCTGCGCTTGAACATCCGGTACAGCAGCACCTCCAGGGCGGCCATCAGGACGATCACGGCCGGGTACGCCCACACCCAGTGCAGCTCGGGCATGTGCTCGAAGTTCATGCCGTAGACCCCGGCGATCATGGTGGGGACCGCCGCCATGGCCGCCCACGCGGAGATCTTCCGCATGTCGTCGTTCTGCCGGACGCTCATCTGCGCCAGGTGCGCCGACAGGATGTCCGAGACCAGCCGGTCCAGGCCCTCCACGGAGTCGTTCACGCGCGTGATGTGGTCGTGCACGTCCCGGAAGAACGGGCGCGCGTGGTCGTTCACGAAGGGCACGGCCCCGCCGAACGCGCCGGTGCCGGCCAGCCGGGCCAGCGGCGGCACCAGCGGTCCGGTCGCCCGGCGGAACTCCAGCACCTGCCGCTTGAAGGTGTAGATCCGCGAGGCCGTGTTCCGCGAGCCGCCGTCCGGGGAGAACACGTCCGCCTCCAGCTCCTCCAGGTCGGTCTGCAGCTCGGTGGCCACCTCCAGGTAGTGGTCGACGGCGGCGTCGGCGATCGCGTACAGCACCGAGGTCGGGCCCTTGCCGAGCAGTTCCGGCTCGTGTTCCAGCCGCTGCCGCACCGCCTTGAGCGCGGCGCCCTCGCCGTGCCGGACCACCACCACGAAGGCGTCCCCGAGGAAGATCATGACCTCGCCGGAGGAGACGGTGTCGCTCTCCGGCTCGTAGACCACCGGTTTGACGACCACGAACAGCGAGTCGTCGTACACCTCCAGCTTGGGCCGCTGGTGCGCCTTCAGGGCGTCCTCCACGGCCAGCGGATGCAGCCCGAACTCCTGGGTGACGTGCTCGAACTCCTCCTCGGTCGGCTCGTGCAGCCCGATCCACACGAAACCGCCCGCGGACCGCGCCTGATCCAGCGCGTCGGAGAAGTCCTCCGGGCCCGCGGTGCGGTGTCCGTCCCGGTAGATGGCGCAGTCGACGATCACCGAACCCATTCTCCCCTCGCCCGGACGCCGGTGCCCGGTGCTGTACGCCTACCCTTGGCGCATGCCCACGCTGATCCTGGTCAGGCACGGACGTTCCACCGCCAACACCGAGGGGCTGCTCGCCGGCTGGACGCCCGGCGTCGCCCTCGACGAACGCGGTGCCGCCCAGGCCGCCGCCCTGCCCGCGCGGCTCGCCGCACTGCCGATAGCCGAGGTCGTCGCCAGCCCCCTGCAACGCTGCCAGGAGACGATCCGGCCGCTGCTGGACGCCCGGCCCGAGCTGCGCGCCCACACCGACGAGCGGATCGGGGAGTGCCACTACGGCGACTGGTCCGGCCGCAAGCTCGCCGAGCTGAAGGACGAACCGCTGATGGAGGTCGTGCAGGCGCACCCCTCCGCGGCGGCCTTCCCCGGCGGCGAGTCCATGCGCGCCATGCAGACCCGCGCCGCCGAGGCGGTACGCGAGTGGAACGCGCGCGTGGAGCGCGACCACGGTGCCGAGGCCGTCTACCTCATGTGCTCCCACGGCGACATCATCAAGTCGCTCGTCGCGGACGCGCTCGGCCTCCACCTCGACCTCTTCCAGCGCATCCACGTCGACCCGTGCTCCGTCACGGCGATCCGCTACACCCGGCTGCGGCCCTTCCTGGTCCGCCTCGGCGACACCGGCGACCTCACCTCGCTGGCTCCCCCCGAGCAGCCGCCGGGCGACGACGCGACCGTCGGGGGCGGTGCGGGCGCACCGTGATCGTCGGCCGCAGTAGGGTGAAGCGGTCCCAGCAGTAGCCACCCCCGACTTCCCATGGAGACAGGACGTGTCCCGTCAGGTGTTCCTCTACGACCAGCCGGACCGCTTCGTGGCCGGCACGGTCGGACTGCCCGGGCGCCGTACGTTCTTCCTCCAGGCCACCGCCGGCCCCCGGGTGACCAGCGTGGCCCTGGAGAAGACACAGGTCGCCGCGCTCGCCGAACGCATGGACGAGCTGCTCGACGAGGTCGTCCGCCGCAGCGGCGGCAGCGCCGCCGTCCCCGCCATGGCTCCCACCGAGCCCGCCGACACCGCCCCGCTGGACGCCCCCGTGGAGGAGGAGTTCCGGGTCGGCACCATGGCGCTGGCCTGGGACGGCGACGAACAGCGCATGATCGTCGAGGCGCAGGCCCTGGTGGAGCTGGACGCCGACTCCGAGGAGGACCTCGCCGAGGCCGAGGAGCGGCTCCTCCAGGACGAGGAGAACGGCCCCCCGATGCTGCGGGTCCGGCTCACCGGCGCGCAGGCCCGGGCCTTCGCCAAGCGCGCCCTCGACGTCGTCAACGCGGGCCGGCCGCCGTGCCCGCTGTGCAGCCTCCCGCTCGACCCGGAAGGACACGTATGTCCGCGCCAGAACGGATACCGCCGCGGGGCGTGACACCGCACGCACCCCTCGCCGGCGGGTCCCTCGCCGCCCTGCTCACCCAGGGCGAGCTGACCGTCCGCGGCCGGATCCGCGACGCCTCCAACGCGGCGCTGTACTGCACGGTCTCCCACCAGGGCCACGAGGCCGCCTGCGTGTACAAGCCGGTGGCCGGTGAACGGCCGCTGTGGGACTTCCCCGACGGGACCCTCGCCCAGCGGGAGGTCGCCGCGTACGAGGTCTCCGAGGCGACCGGCTGGGGCCTGGTCCCGGTGACGGTGCTGCGCGACGGGCCGTACGGCGAGGGCATGGTCCAGCAGTGGATCGAGGTCACCCCCGAGGCCGAGCTGTTCGCCCTGGTCGACGGCGAGGAGCCGGAGCCCGGCTGGAAGGCGATCGGCTTCGCCGAGGTCGGGGAGGGGAGGACCGCGCTCCTGGTGCACGCCGACGACGCGCGGCTGCGGCGCCTCGCGGTACTCGACGCGGTGATCAACAACGCCGACCGCAAGGGCGGCCACCTGCTGCCCGCCGACGGCCGGCTCTACGGCATCGACCACGGCGTCACCTTCCACGCCGAGGACAAGCTGCGCACGCTGCTGTGGGGCTGGGCGGGGGAACCGCTCACCGCGGAGGCCCTGGAGGTGCTCGGGTCCCTGCGGGAGGCACTGAAGGACGGCGGGAACCTGGCCACCCGACTGGGCGAGCTGATCACACCGGCCGAGACCGAGGCCACGCGCGCGCGTGTCGACGCGCTGCTGGCCTCCGGGACCCATCCGGAGCCGGGCGGCGAGTGGCCGGCCATCCCCTGGCCGCAGGTCTGATCAGCACATTCCGGGGAGATCGGCAAGAACGCCTAACCGGTCATCCTGCCGCCGTCCGGTTCGTGTACGGAACATCCGTCCGGTTACGCTCGTGTCATGCATGCCTGGCCCGCTTCCGAGGTCCCCGCCCTGCCTGGTCAGGGCCGCGACCTGAGGATTCACGACACCGCGACCGGCGGCCCGGTCTCCCTCGACCCCGGTCCCGTCGCCCGTATCTACGTCTGCGGCATCACGCCGTACGACGCGACCCACATGGGGCACGCGGCGACGTACAACGCGTTCGACCTCGTACAGCGCGTGTGGCTCGACACCAAGCGCCAGGTCCACTACGTCCAGAACGTCACCGACGTGGACGACCCCCTCCTGGAGCGGGCCGTCCGGGACGGCGTCGACTGGGCCGCCCTCGCCGAGCAGGAGACCGCCCTGTTCCGCGAGGACATGACGGCGCTGCGGATGCTCCCGCCGAAGCACTACATAGGCGCCGTGGAGGCCATACCGGGCATCGTCCCGCTCGTCGAGCGGCTCCGCGACGCGGGCGCCGCCTACGAGCTCGAAGGCGACGTCTACTTCTCCGTCGAGTCCGACCCCCATTTCGGCCAGGTCTCCCGCCTGGACGCCGAGGCGATGCGGCTGCTCTCCGCCGAGCGCGGCGGCGACCCGGACCGGCCGGGCAAGAAGAACCCGCTCGACCCGATGCTGTGGATGGCGGCCCGCGAGGGCGAGCCCAGCTGGGACGGCGGGTCGCTCGGCCGCGGCCGGCCCGGCTGGCACATCGAGTGCGTCGCCATCGCCCTGGACCACCTCGGCATGGGCTTCGACGTCCAGGGCGGCGGCTCCGACCTCGCCTTCCCGCACCACGAGATGGGCGCCTCGCACGCCCAGGTGCTCACCGGCGAGTTCCCGATGGCCAAGGCGTACGTCCACGCCGGCATGGTCGGCCTGGACGGCGAGAAGATGTCCAAGTCCAAGGGCAACCTGGTCTTCGTCTCCCAGCTGCGCCGCGACGGCGTCGACCCGGCCGCCATCCGCCTCACGCTGCTCGCCCACCACTACCGCTCCGACTGGGAGTGGACCGACCAGGTGCTGCGGGACGCCCAGGACCGTCTGGAGCGCTGGCGGGCCGCCGTCTCCCGGCCCGACGGCCCGCCCGCCGAGGCGCTGGTCGAGGAGATGCGCGAGGCCCTCGCGAACGACCTGGACGCCCCGGCCGCGCTCGCCGCGGTCGACCGCTGGGCCGCCCTCCAGCAGGAGTCGGGCGGCACGGACACCGGCGCCCCCGGCGTCGTCTCCCGCGCGGTGGACGCGCTGCTGGGCGTCGCCCTGTAGCGCCCTCGGCGAAGTGACAGGAGGGCTTCGGCGGTCACCCGCTGCGGAAGCCCTCCGTCGTGTGCTGGGCTGTGCTCCTCTGCCCGTGGCCGGCCGCACGGCGGCCGGCCCTCTCGCGGAAGGACGCACCGTGGCACCCACCGAACGCTCCTTCGCACGTCGCACCCTGCTCGCCGGCGCCGCCGCCCTCACCGGCGCGGCCCTGCCGGCCGGCACCGCCCACGCGGCCGGCCCGGCCCCCTGGCCCCGGCGGTTCCCGCTGCCCGACGGCTTCCGCCCCGAGGGCATCACCATCGGCCGCGCCCCGTACGCCTACTTCGGCTCCCTCGCCAACGGCGACATCCACCGGGCGAGCCTGGCCACCGGACGCGGCGCGGTCGTCGCCCGGGGACTGGGCGCGGGCCACCCCAGCGTCGGGCTGCGCGTCGACCGGCGCGGCAGACTCTTCGTCGCCGGCGGGGAGAGCGGCGAGATACGCGTCGTCGACGCCCGTACCGGCGAGACGGAACAGGTGTACGCGACCGGCACCACCTTCGTGAACGACGTGGTGCTGACCCCGGACGCCGCCTGGTTCACCGACTCCTTCGCGCCGGTGCTCCACCGGGTCGCCCTCGACCGGCACGGCCGGCCCGGCGCGCTGCGGACCGTCCCCCTCGGCGGGGACTGGGAGCAGGGTCCGGACTTCACCGCCAACGGCATCGAGCGCACCCCCGACGGCAGCGCGCTGCTGCTGGTCAACGCCTTCGCCAACGGCGGCGGCCTGATGCGGGTCGACCCGCGCACCGGCGTCGCCCGCGCCGTCGCCCTCGGCCCCGCCCGGCTCCCGAACGGGGACGGCCTGCTGTTGCTCGGCCGGACCCTCTACGCCGTCCAGCAGTGGCAGAACGCCGTCGACGTGTTCCGGCTGGACGCGGCCGGGACCCGGGGCACCGTGGTCGCCCGCGTCACCGACCCGCGGTTCCGCATCCCGACGACGGCCGCCGCCTGGGGCGACCGCCTCTACCTGCCCAACGCGCGCTTCGACGTCGACCCGCCGCGGCCCGACACCGAGTACGACGTGGTGGCGGTGGACCAGGTCTGAGATCCAGGGGGAGCGGACCAGGTCTGAGCTCCGGGGGGGGCGGACCAGGTCTGAGATCCGGGGAGCGCCGCGCCCCGTCACTCCTCTGTCACTCCTCTGTCACTCCTCCGAGGAATCCTCGTCGTCGCCGCCGGCCTTCGGCGGCTTCGGCGGCCGCGGACGCCCGCCGGGGCCGTCCCGCCCGTCCCGCAGGAACGGCGGGCCGGGCGGTGCCTCGCCGCCGTCCGCCGTCGCGTGGCCGCCCGGTCCGCCGCCGTCCCGGCGCCGCAGGTACCGCTCGAACTCGCGGGCGATCGCCTCGCCCGACGCCTCCGGCAGCTCCGCGGTGTCCCGGGCCTCCTCCAGCGTCTGGACGTACTCCGCGACCTCGCTGTCCTCGGCGGCCAGCTGGTCCACGCCCACCTGCCAGGCCCGCGCGTCCTCGGCCAGCTCGCCCAGCGGGATGCGTACGCCGATCAGGTCCTCCAGCCGGTTCAGCAGAGCCAGCGTGGCCTTGGGGTTGGGCGGCTGCGACACGTAGTGCGGCACCGCCGCCCACAGCGACACGGCCGGCACGCCCGCGTGCGTGCACGCCTCCTGGAGGATGCCGACGATGCCCGTGGGCCCCTCGTACTTGGTCTCCTCCAGGTCCATGCGGCGGGCCAGGTCGGCGTCGGACGTGGTGCCGCTGATCGGGACCGGACGGGTGTGCGGGGTGTCGCCCAGCAGGGCGCCCAGGATGACCACCAGTTCGACGCCCAGCTCATGGGCGAAGCCCAGCAGCTCGTTGCAGAACGAGCGCCAGCGCATGGACGGTTCGATGCCGCGGACCAGGACCAGGTCACGCGGCTTGTCACCGCCGACCCGGACCACGGACAGCCGCGTCGTCGGCCAGGTGATCTTGCGGACCCCGGCCTCCATGAACACCGTGGGCCGGTTCACCTGGAAGTCGTAGTAGTCCTCGGCGTCCAGCGCCGCGAAGACCTCGCCCTTCCATTCCCGGTCCAGATGCGCGACCGCGGTGGAGGCGGCGTCGCCGGCGTCGTTCCAGCCCTCGAACGCGGCCACCATGACCGGGTCGATCAGCTCGGGAACCCCCTCGAGCTCGATCACCCAGCGCCTCCTTCCGACGTGCCCTCGCTTAACGACCCAACCTTACGGCGTGCGGCGGGGGCGTCCGCAGCCCCCTTGCACGGGGGAGTGAACGGATCACTGCCCCGTTCCCCGCGGTCGAACACCCGGCACGGATCACAGGGTGGAACGCAGCCACTGCTCCACCGACGCGATGTGCACGGTCGCCCAGGAACGGGCCGCCTCCGCGTC
Organism: Streptomyces sp. NPDC090994; assembly: GCF_044768905.1. Lineage (NCBI taxonomy): Bacteria > Bacillati > Actinomycetota > Actinomycetes > Kitasatosporales > Streptomycetaceae > Streptomyces > Streptomyces sp. NPDC090994. The sequence continues at coordinate 25,334 of NZ_JBIVWS010000034.1, read as the reverse complement.
CCGGTCGCGCAGCGCGGCCAGGATCGCGCGGTGTTCGCGCAGGGTGCGGCCGACCGCGTCCTCCTGGGTCAGACCGCGCCAGATCCGGGCCCGGGTGGTGGGCCCGGACAGTCCGTCGAGCAGCGAGCACAGCACCGAGTTGCCGGAGCCCCGCACGATGCCCCGGTGGAACTCCAGATCGCTCGCGACCAGCCGCTCCACCGAGGGGTCGTCGCCGAGCGCGTCCAACTGGGCGTCCAGCGCGTCCAGTTCCGCGTCGCTGATCGAGGCCGCCGCCAGCGCGGTCGCGGCCGGCTCCAGGATGCGGCGTACGGCGAGGAACTCCAGCACCGTGTCGTCGCGGTGGAAGTCGACGACGAAGCTCAGCGCCTCCAGCAGGAGTTGCGGGTCCAGGCTGGTGACATAGGTGCCGTCGCCCTGCCGCACGTCCAGGATGCGGATCAGGGACAGGGCGCGGACGGCCTCGCGCAGCGAGTTGCGGGACAGGCCCAGTTCGTCGGCGAGCCGGCTCTCCTTGGGCAGCCGGTCGCCGGGGCGCAGCGCGCCGGAGACGATCATGTCCTTGATCTTCTCGATCGCCTCGTCGGTGACTGCCACCCTCGGCCTCCCAGCCTCGTACGGGATGCCGCTGAGACATCCGATGTATCAGGCCATTATGGGGTGGCCGAGGGTGCCGTCGCGTACGTCCTACTTCTTGTCGAGCAGGTCCTGCACCTTGCCGCGCACCTCGTCCGTGGCCAGGCCGCGGATGGTCAGCGTGGTCCGGCGGCGCAGCACGTCGTCCGGGGTCTCGGCCCACTCGTGGTCGCGGGCCCAGACGACCTGCGCCCAGATCTCCGGCGCGTCGGGGTGGACCCGCTCGGCCAGCTCCGGGTTCTCGTTGGCGAGCCGGGCGATGTCCAGGGCCAGCGAACCGTAGTGCGTCGCCAGGTGCTTGGCGGTGTCGGCCGCCATCCGCGGGCCGGGGGCCGGACGGTCCACCAGCAGCCGGTGGGCGATGGCCCGGGGGTTGGCGACGCCGGGCAGCGGCAGCTTCTTCGGCAGGGAGGAGACCGGCTCGAAGTCGTCGCCGAGCGGGTGGCCCGGCAGCGCCTGGAGCTTCTGCATCACGGTGCGGCCGATGTGGCGGAAGGTGGTCCACTTGCCGCCCGCGACCGACAGCATGCCGCCCCGGCCCTCGGTGACGACCGTCTCGCGCTTGGCCTTCGCCGTGCTCCCGGGCCCGCCCGGCAGGACGCGCAGCCCCGCGAAGGCATACGTGATGAGGTCGCGGTCGAGCTGCTGGTCCCGGACGGAGAACGCGGCCTCGTCCAGGATCTGGGCTATGTCCTTGTCGTTGACGGCGACGTCCGCCGGGTCGCCCTCGTACTCCTCGTCGGTGGTGCCCAGCAGCAGCATGTCCTCCCAGGGGAGGGCGAAGGTGATGCGGTACTTGTCGATCGGGGTGGCCAGCGCGGCCTTCCAGTGCGAGGTGCGCTTCAGGACCAGGTGCGCGCCCTTGGACAGCCGGATGGACGGCGCCGCGTTCGGGTCCTCCAGCTTGCGCAGGTGGTCGACCCAGGGGCCGGTCGCGTTGAGCACCAGGCGGGCGTCGACGCCGAACTCCTCGCCGGTCAGCCGGTCCTTCAGCTCGGCGCCGGTGACCCGGCCCTTGGTGAAGCGAAGCCCGGTGACCTCGGCGTGGTTGAGGACCACGGCGCCGGCGTCGACGGCCGCGCGGACCGTCATCAGCGCCATCCGCGCGTCGTTCATCTGGTCGTCGCCGTAGACGGCCACGGCCTTGAGGTTCTCGGTGCGCAGCTCGGGCACGTCCTGCTGGGCCTTGGCGGGGGAGAGCAGGTGGCCGACGCCGTCGCCGAACGCGGAGAGCGCCGAGTACGCGAAGACACCGGCCCCGAGCTTGGCCGCGCCGTGCGGCCCGCCCTTGTACACGGGGAGGTAGAAGGTGAGCGGGTTGGCCAGGTGCGGGGCGACCTGGCGGGAGACCGCACGGCGCTCGAAGTGGTTCTCCGCCACCAGCTTCACCGCGCCGGTCTGCAGGTAGCGCAGACCGCCGTGGAGCAGCTTGGAGGAGGCGGAGGAGGTGGCGCCGGCGAAGTCACCGGCGTCGACCAGAGCCACCCTGAGGCCGGACTGCGCGGCGTGCCAGGCGGTGGAGATGCCGAGGATGCCGCCGCCGATGACGAGAAGGTCGTACGACGCCTGGGAGAGCTGCTCCCGGGTCTCGGCCCGGCTCGGGTTCGAGCCGGAGGCCGGGTGCGTGCCCAGGGCAGGTACGGACTGCAGGGTGGACTGGGTGGTCATGGTGGTTCTTACTCCTCGTCCTCAAGCCAGCCCATGGTCCGCTCGACGGCCTTGAGCCAGCTCTTGTACTCGCGGTCGCGGGTGTCCGCGTCCATGCGGGGGGTCCACTCGGCGGCCCGGCGCCAGTTGGCGCGCAGGTCGTCGGTGCTGTTCCAGAAGCCGACGGCCAGGCCGGCGGCGTAGGCGGCGCCGAGGCAGGTGGTCTCGGCGACCATCGGGCGCACCACCGGCGCGTCCAGGAAGTCGGCGAGGGTCTGCATCAGCAGGTTGTTGGAGGTCATGCCACCGTCGACCTTGAGGGTGGTCAGCTCCACGCCGGAGTCCTTCGTCATGGCGTCCGCGATCTCCCGCGTCTGCCAGGCGGTGGCCTCCAGCACGGCGCGCGCGAGGTGCGCCTTGGTGACGTACCGGGTCAGGCCGGCGATCACGCCGCGGGCGTCGGAGCGCCAGTACGGGGCGAACAGGCCGGAGAAGGCCGGTACGAAGTAGGCGCCGCCGTTGTCCTCGACCTGCATCGCCAGGGTCTCGATCTCGGCGGCGGTGGAGATCAGGCCCATCTGGTCGCGCATCCACTGCACCAGCGAACCGGTGACGGCGATCGAGCCCTCCAGGGCGTAGACCGGCTTCTGGTCGCCGATCTGGTAGCCGACGGTGGTCACCAGGCCGCTGTAGGAGTTGATGACCTTGTCACCGGTGTTCATCAGCATGAAGGTGCCGGTGCCGTACGTCGACTTGGTCTCGCCCTCGTCGAAGCAGGTCTGGCCGAACAGGGCCGCCTGCTGGTCGCCGAGCGCGGAGGCGACCGGGATGCCGCCGAGCAGCTCGCCCAGCGCGCCGCCCTTGATCTCGCCGTACACCTCGGCGGAGGAGCGGATCTCGGGGAGCATCTGCGTCGGCACGCCGATGGACTCGCAGATCTTCTCGTCCCACTGCAGGGTGCGCAGGCTCATCAGCAGGGTGCGGGAGGCGTTGGTGACGTCGGTGACGTGCCGGCCGCCGTCCACGCCGCCGGTCAGGTTCCAGATGACCCAGCTGTCCATGGTGCCGAAGAGCAGGTCGCCGGCCTCGGCGCGCTCGCGCAGGCCGTCGACGTTGTCCAGCAGCCAGCGGGCCTTGGGGCCGGCGAAGTAGGAGGCCAGCGGCAGGCCGGTCTCGCGGCGGAAGCGGTCCTGGCCGACGTTGCGGCCCAGCTCCCGGCAGAGGGCGTCGGTGCGGGTGTCCTGCCAGACGATGGCGTTGTGGACGGGCTCACCGGTGTTCTTGTCCCAGATCAGCGTGGTCTCGCGCTGGTTGGTGATGCCGATGGCCTTGATGTCGTCGCGGGTAATGCCGGCCTTCTCGACGGCCGAGGCGACGACCTGCTGGACGTTGGTCCAGATCTCGGTGGCGTCGTGCTCGACCCAGCCCGGCTTGGGGAAGATCTGCTCGTGCTCCTTCTGGTCGACGGAGACGATGCGTCCGTCGCGGTCGAAGACGATGCAGCGCGAGGAGGTGGTGCCCTGGTCGATCGCGGCGATGAAGGGGCCGGCGGTGTGGGTGTCGGTCACTGTGTGCTCCTGGGGTCCGTGGTGGTGGCGGTGGGGTCCGGCGTGGTTCACGCGAAGGCGACGTTGTAGACGCCCGCGGCGATCGCGGCGCCGATCAGCGGTCCGGCCACCGGGACCCAGGCGTAGCTCCAGTCGGAGCCGCCTTTGTTGGGCAGCGGCAGGAGGGCGTGCACGATGCGGGGGCCGAGGTCGCGGGCCGGGTTGATCGCGTAACCGGTCGGGCCGCCCAGCGACAGACCGATGCCGACCACCACGAACGAGGTGATCAGGACGCCGAGCGCGCCGAGGCCGTCACCGTCCTGGTTCAGCCCCTGGGTCATGATGGCGAGGACCAGGACGAAGGTGCCGATGATCTCGGTGGCCAGGTTCTGCGCTGCGTTGCGGATCTCCGGGCCGGTGGAGAAGATGCCGAGGACCGGGCCGGCGCCCTTCTCCTGGGCTTCCACCGACTTGGCGGTGGTGTCCTGCGCGCCCGGGCCGCCGACGATCTCCTTGTCGGTGAGGTGGGCGTGGAACTGGCCGTAGTAGGCGATCCAGACCAGGGTCGCGCCGATCATGGCGCCGAGGAGCTGGCCGGCCCAGTAGACCGGGACGTCGCCCCAGTTGCCGTCCTTGATCGCCAGGGCCAGCGTGAGCGCCGGGTTCAGGTGGGCGCCGGAGAGCGGCGTGGAGATGTAGGCGCCGACCATGACGGCGAAGCCCCACCCGAGGGAGATGGCCACCCATCCGGCGTTGCGCGCCTTGGAGGCCTTGAGCGTGACGGCGGCGCAGACACCGCCGCCGAGCAGGATGAGTATGGCGGTACCGATGGTCTCGCCGATGAAGATGTCGGAGCTGGACACCCGCGACTCCTTTGTCCTTCGTCCAGGGAAGCCGAACCCCCGGATTCGTCCGGGTGTTCTGGCGCCCTCATGGGAATGAGAGCGTTGCCGGCCCTTGGCGTCGTCCACTCTAGCGCTTATTGCCGGTAGGTGTTCGACAATGCCGACCGATGGACGGAGTCTCATCCCGACATCGCACACCCGTCAAGAGTCCTGTTATCGAAAACACGATCGTTATTGATCGATTCGTGTCGCCGACCTTCCGGTCGGGTGTGTCGTCGTATGGGCAGTTTGGCAGATTTAGCCAGATCTCCGGAGTAGGCGAACGGCCGGAGTGCCGCCCCCGGCGCCCCGGTGCCGCCTGCCGCGGCAGGCGTCAGAAGCGTCCGGCGCCCAGGTCCCGGGAGACCGCGCGGGCGCAGTCCCGCACCGCCGCGATCAGCTCCGGGCGCAGTTCGCCCTCCTGACAGACCCGCTCCACGGCCCCCGTGATGCCGACCGAGCCGACCGGCATGCGCCGCCGGTCGTGGATGGGGGCGGCGATCGAGGCGACGCCCTCCCAGGTCTCCTCGATGTCCGCCGCGTAGCCACGCGCGCGCGTGAGGTCCAGTACGTGCTCGAAGGCGTCCGGCTCGCAGATCGTCCGGTCGGTGAACGCCCGGCGCTCGGTCTCCAGCGCCTCGCTGTGCGCGACCGGGTCGTAGGCGGAGAGCACCTTGCCCAGCGCGGTGGAGTGCAGCGGCTGCATGGCGCCGATCTCCAGCACCTGCCGGCTGTCGTCGGGCCGGAAGACGTGGTGCACGATCAGCACGCCCTGCTGGTGCAGCACGCCCAGGTGGACGCTCTCGCCGCTGGAGCGGGCCAGGTCGTCCGCCCACACCAGGGCGCGGGCCCGCAGTTCGTGCACGTCCAGGTAGGTGGTGCCCAGGCGCAGCAGCTCCGCCCCGAGCTGGTAGCGCCCGGAGGCGGTGTCCTGCTCGACGAAGCCCTCCTGCTGGAGGGTGCGCAGGATGCCGTGGGCGGTGCCCTTGGCCAGGCCCAGCGACGAGGCGATGTCCGACAGGCCGAGCCGTCGCTCGCCGCCCGCGAGGAGCCGCAGCATCGCTGCCGCCCGTTCGAGCGACTGGATGTTCCGTGCCATCGCCGTCCCGCCTCCGTCCCGTCCTACCGTCGACGCGCGACGTCACTTCCACTGTTCGGCAATGCCGAACACTACCGGTCCCTGCCGACCTCTCGCCAATGGTCGGTGCGCAACTGTGGCACTCCTCGGCCACGGCGACCGCACGGCGAGGCACCGTCGGCGCTTACGGCGCTTACCGCGCCTACGACGCTTTGGGTACCTGGGCGCCCTCGGTGCTCCCGGCACTCTCGATGCTCCCGGCACTCTCGGCGCTCCGGCGCCGAGACCCGCACACCGTGACACCCCGGGACACCCCCGTCACCTCGTCCCATCCTCGTCCGTCCCGTGGACGCCCTGACCGCGGGCCCCGCCTCCCGGCTACCCTGGCGGCGTGCGCCCTCCCGGTGCGTTGTGTACCGATGTCCCCGGGAAGCCGCAAAGCCGACAGCCGTCGCATCCTAGGGAGCCCGTCCATGGCCTCGTCGCCGTCCACCCCGTCCGCCGACACCCGGACCCGTGTCACCGCCCTGCGCGAGGCGCTCGCCACCCGCGTGGTGGTCGCCGACGGCGCGATGGGCACCATGTTGCAGGCGCAGAACCCGACGCTGGACGACTTCCAGCAGCTGGAGGGCTGCAACGAGGTCCTGAACCTGACCCGGCCGGACATCGTCCGTTCGGTCCACGAGGAGTACTTCGCGGTCGGCGTGGACTGCGTGGAGACCAACACCTTCGGCGCCAACCACTCCGCCCTCGGCGAGTACGACATCGCGCACCGGGTCCACGAGCTGTCCGAGGCCGGCGCCCGGGTGGCCCGCGAGGTGGCCGACGAGTTCGCCGCGCGCGACGGCCGGCAGCGCTGGGTCCTGGGCTCCATGGGCCCCGGCACCAAGCTCCCCACCCTCGGGCACGCCCCGTACGGAGTACTGCGCGACGCCTATCAGCGCAACGCCGAGGGCCTGGTCGCGGGCGGCGCCGACGCGCTGCTGGTGGAGACCACGCAGGACCTGCTCCAGACCAAGTCCGCCGTGCTCGGCGCCCGCCGTGCCCTGGACGCGCTCGGCGTCGACATGCCGGTGATCGTGTCGGTGACCGTCGAGACCACCGGCACCATGCTGCTCGGTTCGGAGATCGGCGCGGCGCTGACCGCGCTGGAGCCGCTGGGCATCGACATGATCGGCCTGAACTGCGCCACCGGCCCGGCCGAGATGAGCGAGCACCTGCGCTTCCTGGCCCGGCACTCCCGCATCCCGCTGTCCTGCATGCCCAACGCCGGCCTGCCGGTCCTCGGCAAGGACGGCGCCCACTACCCGCTGGGCGCCCCCGAGCTGGCGGACGCGCAGGAGACGTTCGTCCGCGAGTACGGCCTGTCGCTGGTCGGCGGCTGCTGCGGGACCACGCCGGAGCACCTGCGGCAGGTCGTGGAGCGGGTCGAGGGACTCGCCCCGGCCGTGCGCGAGCCGCGCCCCGAGCCGGGCGCCGCCTCCCTGTACCAGTCGGTGCCGTTCCGCCAGGACACCTCCTACCTGGCGATCGGTGAGCGGACCAACGCCAACGGGTCGAAGAAGTTCCGTGAGGCCATGCTGGAGGGCCGCTGGGACGACTGCGTGGAGATGGCCCGGGACCAGATCCGTGAGGGCGCGCACATGCTGGACCTGTGCGTGGACTACGTCGGCCGGGACGGCGTCGCGGACATGGAGGAGCTGGCCGGCCGCTTCGCCACCGCCTCGACCCTCCCGATCGTGCTGGACTCCACCGAGGTTCCCGTCATCCGCGCCGGGCTGGAGAAGCTCGGCGGCCGGGCGGTGATCAACTCGGTGAACTACGAGGACGGCGACGGCCCGGAGTCCCGGTTCGCGAAGGTCACCGCGCTCGCCCGGGAGCACGGCGCGGCGCTGATCGCGCTGACCATCGACGAGGAGGGCCAGGCCCGCACCGCCGAGAAGAAGGTCGAGATCGCCGAACGGCTGATCGAGGACCTGACCGGCAACTGGGGCATCCGCGAGGAGGACATCCTGGTGGACTGCCTGACCTTCACCATCTGCACGGGTCAGGAGGAGTCCCGCGGGGACGGGGTCGCCACCATCGAGGGCATCCGCGAGCTGAAGCGCCGCCACCCGCGGGTGCAGACCACCCTCGGCCTGTCGAACATCTCCTTCGGCCTCAACCCGGCCGCCCGGATCCTGCTGAACTCGGTCTTCCTCGACGAGTGCGTGAAGGCGGGCCTGGACTCCGCGATCGTGCACGCGTCGAAGATCCTGCCGATCGCACGGTTCGACGAGGAGCAGGTCACCACCGCCCTGGACCTGATCTACGACCGGCGCCGCGAGGGCTACGACCCGCTGCAGAAGCTCATGCAGCTGTTCGAGGGCGCCACGGCCAAGTCGCTGAAGGCGTCCAAGGCCGAGGAACTGGCCGCGCTGCCGCTGGAGGAGCGCCTCCAGCGGCGGATCATCGACGGCGAGCGCAACGGTCTGGAGGCGGACCTGGACGCGGCGCTTCAGGCCCGTCCCGCGCTGGAGATCGTCAACGAGGTGCTGCTCGAGGGCATGAAGGTGGTCGGCGAGCTGTTCGGTTCCGGCCAGATGCAGCTGCCGTTCGTCCTCCAGTCCGCCGAGGTGATGAAGACCGCGGTCGCCTACCTGGAACCGCACATGGAGAAGACGGACGAGGCGGGCAAGGGCACCATCGTGCTGGCCACCGTCCGCGGCGATGTGCACGACATCGGCAAGAACCTGGTCGACATCATCCTGTCCAACAACGGCTACAACGTCGTCAACCTCGGCATCAAGCAGCCGGTCTCCGCGATCCTGGAGGCGGCCGAGGAGCACAAGGCCGACGTGATCGGCATGTCCGGGCTGCTGGTGAAGTCCACGGTGATCATGAAGGAGAACCTGGAGGAGCTCAACCAGCGCGGCATGGCCGCCGACTTCCCCGTCATCCTCGGCGGCGCCGCCCTCACCCGCGCCTACGTCGAGCAGGACCTCCACGAGATCTACGAGGGCGAAGTCCGCTACGCGCGGGACGCGTTCGAGGGACTGCGGCTGATGGACGCGCTCATCGGCATCAAGCGCGGCGTGCCCGGCGCCAGGCTTCCCGAGCTGCGCCAGCGCCGGGTCCGGGCCGCGGCCGTCGAGGTCGAGGAGCGCCCGGAGGCCGGCCACGTCCGCTCCGACGTCGCCGTCGACAACCCGGTCCCCGAGCCCCCCTTCTGGGGCACTCGCGTCATCAAGGGCATCCAGCTCAAGGAGTACGCCTCCTGGCTGGACGAAGGCGCCCTGTTCAAGGGCCAGTGGGGCCTGAAGCAGGCCCGCACCGGCGACGGACCGTCGTACGAGGAACTGGTCGAGAGCGAGGGACGGCCCCGGCTGCGCGGTCTGCTGGACCGGCTCCAGACGGAGAACCTGCTGGAAGCGGCCGTGGTCTACGGCTACTTCCCGTGCGTCTCCAAGGACGACGACCTCATCGTCCTCGACGACGACGGCAACGAGCGCACCCGCTTCACCTTCCCCCGCCAGCGGCGCGGCCGGCGCCTGTGCCTGGCCGACTTCTTCCGCCCGGAGGAGTCCGGCGAACGGGACGTCGTCGGCTTCCAGGTCGTCACCGTCGGCTCCCGCATCGGCGAGGAGACCGCCCGGATGTTCGAAGCCAACGCCTACCGCGACTACCTCGAACTGCACGGCCTGTCCGTCCAGCTCGCCGAAGCCCTCGCCGAGTACTGGCACGCCCGCGTCCGCTCCGAACTGGGCTTCGCCGGGGAGGACCCCGACGAGATGCAGGGCATGTTCGAGCTGAAGTACCGGGGCGCCCGCTTCTCGCTGGGCTACGGTGCCTGCCCCGACCTGGAGGACCGGGCGAAGATCGCCGCCCTGCTGGAGCCGGAGCGGATCGGCGTCCACCTGTCGGAGGAGTTCCAGCTCCACCCCGAACAGTCCACCGACGCCATCGTGATCCACCACCCCGAGGCGAAGTACTTCAACGCCCGCTGAGCCGTACGTCACCGCCCGCCGGGCCCTGGAGCACCGCCCGCCGGGTCGTACGCCACCGCCCGCCGGCACACCACCGGGCGCTTCGTGCGCGGGCGACGTACACTGGTCGGTCCACCGCAGGCCGGTTCCCGCTCAGGGAACCGGCCTGATCGTCCCTCAAGGAGGTAAGTGGATGACCAGTACGGTCCCCGCGCTCGGTACCCGTACGGCCGAAGGCTCCGCCCTCCAGGCCGTGCTCCTGGACATGGACGGAACCCTGGTGGACACCGAGGGCTTCTGGTGGGACGTGGAGGCGGAGGTCTTCGCCCGGCTCGGGTACACCCTGGACGACTCCTGGCGCCATGTCGTGGTCGGCGGCCCCATGACCCGCAGCGCCGGCTTCCTGATCGAGGCCACCGGCGCCGACATCTCGCTGGCCGAGCTGACCGTTCTGCTCAACGACGGCTTCGAGGAGCGCATCGGCCGGGCCCTGCCCCTCATGCCCGGGGCCGAGCGGCTGCTGGCCGAGCTGTCCGAGCACGAGATCCCCACCGCTCTGGTCTCCGCCTCCCACCGGCGCATCATCGACCGGGTGCTCACCTCGCTCGGCGCCCACCACTTCGCCCTGACGGTCGCGGGCGACGAGGTCCCGCGCACCAAGCCGTACCCGGACCCGTACCTGACCGCCGCCGCCGGACTCGGCGCTGATCCGCACCGATGCGCCGTCGTCGAGGACACCGCGACCGGCGTCGCCGCCGCCGAGGCCGCGGGCTGCCACGTCGTCGCGGTCCCGTCCGTCGCCCCCATCGCACCGGCCCTCAGACGCACCGTCGTGCCCTCGCTGGAACAGGTGGACCTGGCATTTCTACGCGGGTTGATGACGCACACGCGCTAGACGTTCACCCAGCGTGCACCGGTAAAAGAAGGGTAATTCGCGGAAACCTACCGGTGAGTTGCCGAGATGCGTGGCGAAGGGGTTTCGAAGGGTAATTCCCCGGCTCGGGACGGCCGAATTGAGTGCCTCACACACCAGCTTGGCCATGTGACGTTCCCCACGCTCCCGGGGGTCGACAGAAAGCTGTGCCTGTGCTGTTCGTCGCACTCCCGGGGGCGGCGCCGTGCCCATGTGTCCTGATTGGTGAAACCCTGCACGAATCCTTCCGCTGTCGGGTTTTCGGTGTGTCCACGCCCGGTTTCACTGCGTGATGGGGGCTCAACTCCGGCGGCTGCGAACTGTCGTGCGGACGCGGACTAATCTCATCGCGAGAACCTCAGCCCTTACCCCCGTGATCGGCCGCGACACCCCTGCAAGCCGGATACACGGAATCGACAGCCCTGGAGAATCCCGAGCATGAACCGCAAGACTTTGGTGCTGCCGGCCGTGGTCGGCCTGCTCGCGCCGGTGCTCGCCGCGTGCGGCGGCTCCGACGGTGGCAGTGGCGGCGGAGACGCGATCGTCGTCGGCACCACGGACCGGTTCACCGCCACGAAGGAGGCCCCCGCGCCCCTCGACCCGGCGTGGGCGTACGACGTGGGCCTCTGGAACATCCTGCGCCAGACCCAGCAGACGCTGATGATCCAGCCGCGCGGCGACGGCGAGCCGGTGCCCGAGGCCGCCGAGCAGTGCGGCTTCACCGACACGGGCAACGAGCGCTACTCCTGCACCCTGCGGGACGGTCTGAAGTTCGCCAACGGTGACGCCATCACCGCCGCCGACGTGAAGTACTCCATCGAGCGGGCCATCGCCATCCAGGCCGACACCGGTGTCTCCTCCCTGCTGTCCACCATCGACACCGTCGAGACGCAGGGCGACCGCGAGGTGATCTTCCACCTCAACACCGCCGACGCCACCTTCCCGTACAAGCTGTCGACCCCCGTCGCCGGCATCGTCGACTCCGACGATTACGCGAAGGACAAGCTGCGCGAGGGCTTCGAGCTCTCCGGCTCCGGCCCCTACACCTTCAAGGCGGAGACCGAGGGCGACGAGCTGACCAAGGCCGTGTTCACCAAGAACCCCAACTACAAGGGGACTCTGACGGTGAACAACGACAAGGTCGAGATGGTCTCGTACGCCGACGCCGAGACGATGGGCGCCGACATCGAGAACGGCGACATCGACGTGATGACGCGCGCGATGACGCCCGACCAGATCGACGAGCTGTCCAAGGCCTCCGGCGGCGCCGTCGACCTGGTCGAGGTGTCCGGCCTGGAGATCCGCTACCTCGCGTTCAACACCGAGGCCGCGACCGTCAAGAACAGGGCCGTCCGTCAGGCGATGGCCCAGCTGATCAACCGCAGCGAACTGGTCTCCAAGGTCTACGGCTCCCAGGCCGAGCCGCTGTACTCGATGGTCCCGGCCACCATCACCGGCCACTCCAACTCGTTCTTCAACCAGTACGGCGACCCGAGCGTCGACAAGGCGAGGGCGATGCTGGAACAGGCCAACGTCACCATGCCGGTGAAGCTGACGCTGAACTACACCACCGACCACTATGGCGCCGCCGCCAAGACGGAGTTCGAGGAGCTGCAGAAGCAGCTCAACGACAGCGGTCTCTTCGACGTCGACATCAAGGGCATCATCTGGGACAAGTACCGGGAGGGGCAGAAGAAGCACGAGTACGACGTCTTCGGCATGGGCTGGTTCCCCGACTTCCCGGACGCCGACAGCTTCATCGCGCCGTTCCTCGACAAGAACAACACCCTGTACTCGCCGTACACCAACAGCAAGATAATCAACACGCTGATCCCTGAGTCCCGCCGCGAGGCCGACCGGCTGTCCGCCGCCGACAGCCTGACGGAGATCCAGGACATCGTCGCCGAGGACGTACCGCTGCTGCCGCTGTGGCAGGGCAAGCAGTACGTCGCCACCCGCGACGACATCACCGGCACCGCCTACCTGCTCAACTCCGCCTCCTCGCTCCAGCTGTGGGAGCTGGGCCGCGGCGTCAGCGACTGAGCCCGCCGGCACCGCACGCCGGGCACCGCCCGCACCGGCCGCACCGGCCGTACACCGAAAGGGCGCCCCTCTTCTTCCGGAGAGGGGCGCCCTTCGCGTCGCCGTGCCGCGACCGGCCTACTGCGCGCCGGGGCGCACCAGTCCGCTCTCGTACGCGTACACCGCGGCCTGCACCCGGTCGCGCAGCCCCAGCTTGGTCAGGACGTGCCCGACATGCGTCTTCACGGTCGTCTCGCTGACGAACAGATCGGCGGCGATCTCCGCGTTGGACAGACCGCGCGCCACCAGCTTCAGCACCTCCACCTCACGCTCGGTGAGCGTGTGCAGGGTGTCCGGCACCGGCTCCTCGCCCGAGGGCAGATGGGTCGCGTACTTGTCGAGCAGCCGCTTGGTGATGCTCGGCGCGAGCATCGCCTCGCCGTCCGCCACCACCCGGATCGCCTGCACCAGTTCGTTGGCCGGGGCGTCCTTCAGCAGGAAGCCGCTGGCCCCCGCCCGCAGCGCCTCCACCACGTATTCGTCGAGGTCGAAGGTGGTCAGCACCAGCACCTTCGCCGGGCCGTCCCGCCCGGGCCCGGTGATCTGCCGGGTCGCCTCCACACCGTCCATCCGCGGCATACGGATGTCCATCAGGACCACATCGGGCTGCAACGCCCGCACCTGGTCCAGCGCCTGGAGGCCGTCACCGGCCTCGCCGACGACCGCGATGTCCTGCTCCGCTTCCAGAATCATCCGGAAGCCCGTGCGCAGCAGCGGCTGGTCGTCGACCAGTAGGACACGGATGGCCACGTAAGTCTCCTTCGCTAGTCCGGCCCCATTCTGCCCTGCGCCGGTGCCGCCGGACGCGGCCGGGGCGCTACGCCCGGCCGCCCCCTCCCGGCCCGGCCGCCACCACCGGCAGCGGGTACGGCGGGGGAGTGCCGCCGAACTCCGGACAGTGCGCCTGGTGGTCGCACCAGCCGCACAACTTGGTGGGCCGCGGCCGCCACTCGCCCGTCTCGGTCGCCAGCCGGATCGCGTCCCACAGCGCCAGCAGCTTGCGCTCGACCCGCTCAAGATCGGCGACGACCGGGTCGTACGTCAGCACGTCACCGCTGCCGAGGTAGACCAGTTGCAGCCGGCGGGGGACGACCTTCTTCAGCCGCCACACCACCAGTGCGTAGAACTTCATCTGGAACAGCGCGCTCTCGGAGTACTCCGGCCGGGGCGCCTTGCCCGTCTTGTAGTCGACGATCCGCACCTCACCGGTGGGCGCCACGTCGACCCGGTCGATGATGCCGCGCAGCCGCAGCCCGGACTCCAGCTCCGTCTCGACGAACAGCTCCCGCTCGGCCGGCTCCAGCCGGCTCGGGTCCTCCAGCGTGAACCAGCGCTCCACGAGCCGCTCCGCCTCGGCCAGCCAGCGCGCCAGCCGCTCGCCGTCCGGGTCGTCGGCGAACAGCTCCACCACCTCGGGCCGGGTCTCGCGCAGCCGGTCCCACTGGCCGGGCACCAGGGCCTTCGCGCGCGGCGGGGTGCGCTCGGCCGCCGGGGCGTCGAAGAGCCGCTCCAGCACCGCGTGCACCAGGGTGCCCCGGGTCGCCGCCTCGCTCGGCTTCTCCGGGAGCCGGTCGATCACCCGGAACCGGTACAGCAGCGGGCACTGCATGAAGTCGCCGGCCCGCGAGGGCGAGAGCGAGGCGGGAGGTATGGCGACGGGCCTGGCGGTGGGGGTGGCGGGGGCGGAGGGCTCCGCCACGGGGTTCACGGCGGCCTCAGTGGTCACGGCGGCCGAAGCGGCCGCCGTGACCACTGAGGCCGCCGCGCCCTGGTCCGCCCCCGGCGTCGTCTCTGCTGCCGCCGATGCCGCCGATGCCGCCGTACCGGCTGGTACCAGCGGGTCCACCGGTGCGCCCGGACCGGCGGGGTCTCCCACCACACCCTCGATGCTCGTCTCCATGCGACAGACCCTACGGCCCACCACTGACAGTGACCCAGCCACGGCGGTGCCGCCCGTGACGTGGGAGAGCGGGGAGAGCAGTGGGAGCAAGGAGAGCGGGGGAGCGGGGAGAGCAGGGGGAGCAGGGGGAGCAGGGGGGAGCACAGGGGTGCCGGGGCGGAAGGGGGCGAGCGGGCCGCATACCATCGACATGAGACCCTTCCGCCCGGCAGGAGCGGAAGACGCTTCGAACGAGGGGAAACCGTGGACGTGAGCGGCGGGAGCGGGCAGCCGCGGTCCGGCAACGGCGAGTCGGCCGAGCACCACACGGGGCCCACGGCCCCGGCCCCCGGCTCCGCACGCCCCGGCCGGCCCCAGGACGGCGGCACCGACCACCCCGATGCCCCCGCTCCCCTTCCCCCCGGCCCCGCCTCCGACGCGGGCACCCCGGCAGCACGGGACCGGGACGGTCACGGCGACGGCACGGAGAAGGACGGCACGGGTCCGCAGGGCCCCGGCGACCAGTCCACCCGCACGGCTCCCGGCGACCGGCCCGCCCCCGCCGCCCCGGCGGCCCCGGGCGGCACACCGGATCCCGCAGGCCCGGAGGCACCAGCAGCCCCCCACCCCCCACACCCGTCGGCCGAGCAGCCCCCGGCGGCCCCGGCCCCCCACAGCCCCGGCGCCCCCGGCACCCGTGCCGCGGACCACCCCACCCACGCGCGGCCGGACACCCAGCGGGACACGCGACCGGACGTGAAACCGGACGCGAGGCCTGACACGCGATCGGTCACTCGAGCGGACACCCGAGCGGACTCCCGAACCCACACTCGAACGGGCACCCCGTCGGACGGCGGCCGCCCCGGCCGCCCGCCCCGCCGCCCCCGCGAACCCGGCGGCGGCCTGCTGATGGGCCGCCCGTTCGGCGTCCCCGTCTACGTCGCCCCCAGCTGGTTCCTGGTCGCCGCCCTGATCACCTGGGTGTTCGGCGGCCAGCTCGACCGCGTCCTGCCCGAGCTGGGCGCCGCCCGCTACCTGGTCTCCCTCTTCTTCGCGGTCGCCTTCTACGCCTCCGTCCTGGTCCACGAACTGGCCCACACCGTCGCAGCCCTCCGCTTCAGACTCCCGGTCCGCCGCATCCAGCTCCAGTTCTTCGGCGGTGTCTCCGAGATCGAGAAGGAGGCCGAGACCCCCGGCCGCGAATTCGTCCTGGCCTTCGTCGGCCCGCTGCTCTCCCTCGTCCTGGCCGGCGTCTTCTACCTCGCCCTGCTGCCCGTCGAACCCGGCACCGTCCCCGGCGTCCTGCTGGCCGGCCTGATGATCTCCAACCTCATCGTGGCCGCCTTCAACCTGCTCCCCGGCCTCCCCCTGGACGGCGGCCGGATGCTCCGCGCCGTCGTCTGGAAGATCACCGGCAAGCCGATGAGCGGCACGGTCGCCGCCGCCTGGGTCGGCCGAGCCCTCGCCATCTCCGTCCTGATCGGCCTGCCCCTGCTCACCCAGGCCGGCGCCCTCGGAGCCGACGCCGTGGACAACGTCGGCATGGACACCGTCATGGACGCCCTGCTGGCCGCCATCCTCGCCGCGATCATCTGGACCGGCGCCGGCAACAGCCTGCGCATGGCCCGCCTGCGCGAACACCTCCCCGAGCTGCGCGCCCGCAACCTCACCCGGCGCGCGGTCCCCGTCGAGACCGACACCCCGCTCTCCGAGGCGCTGCGCCGCGCCAACGCCGCCGGCGCCCGCGCCCTGGTCGTCGTCGACGCCGAGGGCGCCCCCCTGTCCCTGGTCCGCGAGGCCGCCATCGTCGGCGTACCCGAGCACCGGCGCCCCTGGGTCGCGGTCAGCGGCCTCGCCCAGGACCTCACCGACGGCATGCGCGTCTCGGCCGAGCTGGCCGGCGAGGAACTCCTCGACGCCCTGCGCGCCACCCCCGCCACCGAGTACCTGGTCACCGAGGAGACCGGCGAGATCTACGGCGTCCTGTCCGCCGCCGACGTCGAGCGCGCCTTCGTCAAGGCGATGGCCCGACCCTCCTGATGGTCGGTGGGCATCCGAAACGCCGGTAGGCTGGTCACATGTCCGAACCGACCGGTGCCGCCCGCAGGCGCGGGCCCTTCAAGGTCGGGGACCAGGTTCAGCTGACCGACCCCAAGGGCCGCCACTACACGTTCACGCTCGAGGCCGGGAAGAACTTCCACACCCACAAGGGTTCCTTCCCCCACGACGAGCTGATCGGCGCTCCCGAGGGCAGCGTTGTCCGTACCACCGGGAACGTCGCCTATCTCGCGCTGCGCCCCCTGCTCCCCGACTACGTCCTGTCCATGCCCCGCGGCGCCGCCGTGGTCTACCCCAAGGACGCGGGGCAGATCCTCGCCTTCGCCGACATCTTCCCCGGCGCGCGCGTCGTGGAGGCCGGAGTCGGCTCCGGCTCGCTGAGCAGCTTCCTGCTGCGCGCCATCGGCGACCAGGGCATGCTGCACTCCTACGAGCGCCGCGAGGACTTCGCCGACATCGCCCGCGGCAACGTGGAGCGCTACTTCGGCGGCCCGCACCCCGCCTGGCAGCTCACCGTCGGCGACCTCCAGGACAACCTGTCCGACACCGACGTCGACCGCGTCATCCTCGACATGCTCGCCCCCTGGGAGTGCCTGGAGGCCGTCTCCAAGGCGCTCGTCCCCGGCGGCATCCTGTGCTGCTACGTGGCGACCACCACCCAGCTCGCCCGGACCGTGGAGTCCATCCGGGAGATCGGCTCCTTCAACGAGCCGACCTCCTGGGAGACCATGATCCGCAACTGGCACGTCGAGGGCCTGGCCGTCCGCCCGGACCACCGGATGATCGGCCACACCGGGTTCCTGCTCACCGCCCGCCGCCTCGCCGACGGCGTGGAACCGCCCATGCGCCGCCGCCGGCCCGCCAAGGGCGCCTACGGCGAGGACTACACCGGCCCCAACGCCGACGGAGGCACCGGCCGCTGACCCGGCCCCGTCACCCGTACCAACGCGACGACGCCGTGGTCCAGTTCCCGTACGAACCGGGGAACTGGACCACGGCGTCGTCGCATTGACAGGGCACCATCACGCGCCCCTCACGCGACCGGCCCCGGCCCGCCGCAGCCGGAACGCACGCGGGTACCCACCCCGCCGTTCCCCCGCACTGTGACGTGTGGCACGATGCTGGGCACCCCACCGGCACAGCCCTCACAGGAGACGCTCCTCGTGCAGCACCCCGCCGTCCCGGAACTGGCACACACGCGTACCCGCCCGATCCACTGGGTCGCCACCGCAACCGCCGTCGCCGCCGTGGTGGCCCTCTCCTCGGTCCTGCAGCCCGACGCCGCGACCGCGGCCCAGGCGGCGAGCCCCAAGGCCGAGCCGTCCCGGACCCAGGCCGCACCCCCCGACCCCGCGAGCGTCACGTTCCCCCTGGACTGCGGTCCGGTGAAGGCCCTGGTCCAGAAGAAGGCGTCCGGCGACCTGGACGGCGACGGCCGCCCGGAGACGGTCGCCGCGGTGCACTGCGACGCCCCCATGGGCACCCCGCCCGACGGCGTCTACGTCCTGACCCCGGGCAGCGACGGCGAACCCCGGGTGGTCGCGACGCTGATCGACCCCGAGGAACGCCGGACCGTCACCGACCTCTCCGTCACCGACGGCGCCGTCCTCGCCACGTACCTCGGCTACTCGTCGGCCGACGTACCCAGTTGCTGCCCGGACGTCGAGGAAGACGCGAAGTGGCGCTGGAACAACGGCGCGTTCGTCCGCTCCGCCCCCTCGAAGGCCCACGCGGTGTGAGCGCGAACGGCGCCCTCCGCACGTGAGACATCAGACAGTGGTCACGGACTGTACGCAATAGGTTGCGATTTGGTCACTCTGCGTCCGGTCCGTAGACCTCGACCCTGTCCGAAACCCGACGTACGTGGATGCACTCGCCCGGACACTCCTTCGCCGAGTCGACCACATCCGTGAGAAGCGGCAACGGCACGGGTGTTGTCGCCCCCTCGGCCTGCAGCAGCTCGTCGTCCGCGCCCTTGACGTAGGCCAGACCGTCGATGTCCAGCTCGAACACCTCGGGCGCGTACTGGGCACAGATGCCGTCGCCGGTACACAGGTCCTGGTCGATCCAGACCTCCAACGCCTCACCGGCGACTCCGGCCTCCTGCTGCACGATCGTCTCTCCTGCCGTTTCTGCGTCGAGCGGCGGGAATCCGGCCAGCTCTGACGGGTGTTGAACACTTCGAGCCTACCGCCGCCTGCTTTCCCGACGTGTTCCGTGGGTATTCCCCTGGCGTGAGGGAGAGCGCAAGGGTGAAGATCGGACACACCCCGACCGTCTTTGTGATCTAGGGGTTTCAATCGACACCCACCCAGGTAGGGTCTGGAAGCGTCCAGCTCCCCTTGGAGGAGGTGAGGACCGTGGCAGCCCACGACGACGACATGAACCGCGGCATCCGCCCGGGACGCGGGTCCGACGACCCGACCGGACAGATTGCCTATCTTGAGCAGGAGATCGCCGTCCTGCGACGCAAGCTCGCCGACTCTCCGCGGCACACGAGAATCCTCGAAGAGCGGATCGTCGAGCTGCAGACCAATCTGGCCGGCGTATCCGCGCAGAACGAGCGACTGGCCAATACACTCCGCGAGGCCCGCGACCAGATCGTGGCCCTCAAGGAAGAGGTCGACCGGTTGGCCCAGCCGCCGGCCGGCTTCGGTGTCTTCCTGCAGGCGAACGAGGACGGCACGGCCGACATCTTCACCGGGGGCCGCAAGCTCCGGGTGAACGTCAGCCCCAGCGTCGAGCTGGACGACCTGCGCCGCGGCCAGGAAGTCATGCTCAACGAGGCGCTCAACGTGGTCGAGGCCATGCAGTTCGAGCGCGTCGGCGACATCGTCACCCTCAAGGAGATCCTGGAGGACGGCGAGCGCGCCCTGGTGCTGGGGCACACCGACGAGGAGCGCGTGGTCCGGCTCGCCGAGCCGCTGCGCGGCATCACCATCCGCGCCGGCGACGCCCTCCTGCTCGAACCCCGCTCCGGCTACGTCTACGAGGTCGTCCCCAAGAGCGAGGTCGAGGAACTCGTCCTCGAAGAGGTCCCCGACATCGGCTACGAGCAGATCGGCGGCCTCGGCGGACAGATCGAGATGATCCGCGACGCGGTCGAGCTCCCGTATCTCTACCCCGACCTGTTCAAGGAGCACGAGCTGCGTCCGCCCAAGGGCGTCCTGCTCTACGGCCCGCCCGGCTGCGGCAAGACGCTCATCGCCAAGGCGGTCGCGAACTCGCTGGCCAAGAAGGTCGCCGAGGTCACCGGCCAGGCCGCCGGCAAGAGCTTCTTCCTGAACATCAAGGGCCCCGAGCTGCTGAACAAGTACGTCGGTGAGACCGAGCGGCAGATCCGCCTGGTCTTCCAGCGGGCCCGGGAGAAGGCCAGCGAGGGCACCCCCGTCATCGTCTTCTTCGACGAGATGGAGTCCCTCTTCCGCACCCGCGGCTCCGGCGTCAGCTCGGACGTGGAGAACACCATCGTCCCCCAGCTGCTCGCCGAGATCGACGGCGTGGAGGGCCTGCAGAACGTGGTCGTGATCGGCGCCTCCAACCGCGAGGACATGATCGACCCCGCCATCCTGCGGCCCGGCCGGCTCGACGTGAAGATCAAGATCGAGCGCCCGGACGCCGAGGCCGCCAAGGACATCTTCGGCAAGTACCTCACCGAGCGCCTCCCGCTCCACGAGGAAGACCTCAAGGAGCACGACAAGGACAAGGCGGCCACCGTCCAGAGCATGATCCAGACGGCGGTGGAACAGATGTACGCCGAATCCGAGGAGAACCGCTTCCTGGAGGTCACCTACGCCAACGGCGACAAGGAAGTCCTCTACTTCAAGGACTTCAATTCCGGCGCCATGATCGAGAACATCGTGGGCCGCGCCAAGAAAATGGCGATCAAGGACTTCCTGGAGAAGAACCAGAAGGGCCTGCGCGTCTCCCACCTCCTCCAGGCCTGCGTGGACGAGTTCAAGGAGAACGAGGACCTGCCCAACACCACCAACCCGGACGACTGGGCCCGGATCTCCGGAAAGAAGGGCGAGCGGATCGTGTACATCCGTACGCTCGTCACCGGAAAGCAGGGCGCGGACACCGGACGCTCCATCGACACGGTGGCGAACACCGGTCAGTACCTGTAAAAAACCGGACGGCTGCGGGTGTCCCTCAGCGGGTACCCGCAGCCGACTGTTTTTCCAGGGCCACGGCTGGAGCAAGGCAATGACGCAAATGATCTCCCCACCAGCGCAAAGG
Organism: Streptomyces sp. NPDC090994; assembly: GCF_044768905.1. Classification (NCBI taxonomy): domain Bacteria; kingdom Bacillati; phylum Actinomycetota; class Actinomycetes; order Kitasatosporales; family Streptomycetaceae; genus Streptomyces; species Streptomyces sp. NPDC090994. The sequence continues at coordinate 4,406 of NZ_JBIVWS010000034.1, read as the reverse complement.
CGTTCTAGGCTCTTCCATACCGCCGAGTCGCGCAGTGCGGGGACGGGCACCGCACACGCACCGGAGCGCCAGCGGTACGTGAGCGGCGTCCACGACCGTGGGCACCGCCGGGCAAGGAGGGCCGCATGACCGTACGGCGAGTAATGGGCATCGAGACGGAGTACGGGATCTCCGTCCCCGGTCACCCCAACGCCAATGCCATGCTCACCTCGTCCCAGATCGTCAACGCCTACGCGGCGGCGATGCACCGGGCCCGCCGGGCCCGCTGGGACTTCGAGGAGGAGAACCCGCTGCGGGACGCGCGAGGCTTCGACCTCGCCCGGGAGGCCGCCGACTCCAGCCAGCTCACCGACGAGGACATCGGCCTGGCCAACGTGATCCTCACCAACGGTGCCCGGCTCTACGTCGACCACGCGCACCCCGAGTACAGCGCGCCCGAGGTCACCAATCCGCGGGACGCCGTGCTCTGGGACAAGGCGGGCGAGCGCATCATGGCCGAGGCGGCCGAGCGGGCCGCCCAGCTGCCCGGGGCCCAGCCGATCCACCTGTACAAGAACAACACCGACAACAAGGGCGCGTCCTACGGCACGCACGAGAACTACCTGATGAAGCGGGAGACCGCCTTCTCGGACATCGTGCGCCACCTGACGCCGTTCTTCGTCTCCCGGCAGGTCGTCACCGGCGCCGGCCGCGTCGGCATCGGCCAGGACGGCCACGAGCACGGCTTCCAGCTCAGCCAGCGCGCGGACTACTTCGAGGTCGAGGTCGGCCTGGAGACGACCCTGAAGCGCCCGATCATCAACACGCGCGACGAACCGCACGCGGACGCCGAGAAGTACCGCCGACTGCACGTGATCATCGGTGACGCGAACCTGTCGGAGATCTCGACGTATCTGAAACTGGGCACGACCGCCCTGGTCCTGTCGATGATCGAGGACGGCTTCATCGCCGTGGACCTGGCGGTCGACCAGCCGGTACGCACCCTCCACCAGGTCTCGCACGACCCCTCGCTGAAGCAGCTCGTCACGCTCCGCAGCGGACGGACGCTCACGGCGGTGCAGCTCCAGATGGAGTACTTCGAGCTGTCCCGCAAGTACGTGGAGGAGCGGTACGGGGCCGACGCGGACGACCAGACCAAGGACGTCCTGACCCGCTGGGAGGACACCCTCAACCGCCTGGAGAACGACCCGATGAGCCTGGCCGGCGAGCTGGACTGGGTCGCCAAGCGGGAGCTCATGGAGGGCTACCGGCGCCGCGACGGCGTGGACTGGGACGCGCCCCGGCTGCACCTGGTCGACCTCCAGTACGCGGACGTACGCCCCGAGAAGGGCCTGTACAACCGCCTGGCGGCCCGTGGCCGCATGAAGCGCCTGCTGGACGACGGGGAGGTCGAGCGGGCCCGTACGAAGCCACCCGAGGACACCCGCGCGTACTTCCGCGGGCGCTGTCTCGAGCAGTACGCGGACGACGTGGCGGCGGCCTCCTGGGACTCGGTGATCTTCGATCTGCCGGGCCGGGACTCGCTGCAGCGCGTACCGACCCTGGAACCGCTTCGCGGAACGCGTAATCACGTCAAAGAGCTGCTGGACCGCTGCCGGACCGCGGAAGACCTGGTCAGGGTGTTGTCCGGAGGATGAACCGGGCGTGTTCCGGGCATGATCCGAGCATGATCCGGGGCAGTGGGTACCCGGCCGAAGTCAGCCGGGCCGGGGTGAAAATCCCCGGCCCGGGAATCATCGAGGTGGTCCCCGCGCGTTCTGTATTCCGCGGGGCCGATGTCAGAGCCGGCTTGTAGGGTCGGATCTTGACGAGCGAATGTGTCGGGCGAACCGAGCGGGGTGAGGGTTATGGCGACCAAGGACACCGGCGGCGGGCAGCAGAAGGCCACGCGTTCCACCGAGGAGGTCGAGGAGCAGGCGCAGGACGCGCAGGCGTCGGAGGACCTCAAGGAACGGCAGGAGAAGCTGAGCGACGACGTCGACTCGGTGCTGGACGAGATCGACGATGTCTTGGAGGAGAACGCAGAGGATTTCGTTCGCTCGTTCGTTCAGAAGGGCGGCGAGTAGCCTTCGAAAGGAAGGTTGCAGCGGGGGGTTCGCTTGACGATCGAAGATTCTGGTAGGCGTTGCTCGCGGTGTAAGGACCACAAGCCGCGGGCAGCGTTTGCGCGGAACAAGGCGATGCGTGACGGGTTGCAGGCCTATTGCCGGGAGTGTGCTGCGGCCTATCACCAAGAACGCCAGGTGGCCAAGGGGTGCAACGTCCGTCCGCGAGTGGAGGTGCCCGACGGGCACAAGCTCTGCCGGACGTGCGGGGAGATCAAACCCCACAGTGAGTGGACCCGGAATCGCACAGCGTCCGATGGTCTGGCGACGCTCTGCAAGTCCTGCAAAGCGGCGCAGGGCCGCGCCGGTCATCTGAAGCGTCAGTACGGCATCACCGAAGAGGAACGCGACGAGCTGATCGCTTCTCAGGGCGGTGTCTGCTGCGTGTGTCTGGCGGCGCCCGCCGCACATGTGGATCACTGCCACGAGACAGGTAGGGTCCGTGGCGTACTGTGCTTCAGTTGCAACGCCGCGCTGGGGCAGTTCAAGGACCGGCCCGATGCCATAAGGCGGGCTGCCGCTTATGTGGAAGGAATCGCGTGGAAGCCAACACTCGTAGCACCGGGCGTCTACCAGCTGCCTTCCTGACGCCTGGGTCGTCCTCCTTCATGGACTTCCTGTCGGAGCACCAGCCGGAGATCCTCCCGGGCAACCGGCAGCTGCCGCCGACCCAGGGTGTCATCGAGGCCCCGCACGGCACGACGATCGTGGCCGTGACGTTCGCCGGCGGTGTCGTGCTCGCCGGTGACCGGCGGGCGACGATGGGCAACGTGATCGCGCAACGGGACATCGAGAAGGTGTTCCCCGCCGACGAGTACTCGGCGGTGGGTATCGCCGGTACGGCGGGCCTGGCCGTGGAGATGGTGAAGCTGTTCCAGCTGGAACTGGAGCACTTCGAGAAGGTCGAGGGCGCGCAGCTGTCCCTGGAGGGCAAGGCCAACCGGCTGTCGACGATGATTCGTTCCAACCTCGGCATGGCGATGCAGGGGCTGGCTGTCGTTCCGCTGTTCGCCGGGTACGACGTCGACCGCGGCAAGGGCCGCATCTTCTCGTACGACGTGACGGGCGGGCGCTCCGAGGAGCACAACTTCGCCGCCACGGGGTCGGGGTCGGTGTTCGCGCGCGGCGCGATGAAGAAGCTCTTCCGGGGGGACCTGAGCGAGGACGACGCCACCACGCTGGTGGTGCAGGCGCTGTACGACGCGGCCGACGACGACTCGGCGACCGGTGGGCCCGACGTCGCCCGGCGGATCTTCCCGATCGTCACCGTGATCACCGAGGACGGCTTCCGCCGGCTGACCGAGGACGAGTCGTCCGAGATCGCCCGCTCGGTGCTGGAGCGGCGGCTGGAGCAGCCCGACGGTCCGCGGGCGGCGCTGCTGTAGCGGCGGGCACGGTTGCTTTGTTGTCAGGTGATCCAGTGACTTCGACAGAAAGGGACGGTTGACCGGTGTCGACGCCGTTCTATGTCTCACCCCAGCAGGCCATGGCCGACCGGGCCGAGTACGCCCGCAAGGGCATCGCCCGTGGTCGCAGCCTGGTCGTGCTCCAGTATGCCGACGGCATCGTGTTCGTCGGTGAGAACCCGTCCCGTGCGCTGCACAAGTTCAGCGAGATCTATGACCGGATCGGTTTCGCGGCCGCCGGCAAGTACAACGAGTACGAGAACCTGCGGATCGGCGGCGTGCGCTACGCCGACCTGCGGGGTTACACCTATGACCGGGATGATGTGACGGCTCGGGGGCTGGCCAACGTCTACGCCCAGACGCTGGGCACGATCTTCTCGAGTGCGGCGGAGAAGCCGTACGAGGTGGAGCTGGTCGTCGCGGAGGTCGGGGAGACGCCCGAGGGCGACCAGATCTACCGGCTGCCGCACGACGGGTCGATCGTCGATGAGCACGGGTCGGTGGCGGTCGGCGGTAATGCCGAGCAGATCAGTTCGTACCTGGACCAGCGGCACCGGGACGGGATGACGCTGGCGGAGGCCCTGCGGCTGGCGGTGCAGGCGCTGTCGCGGGACACCAACGGCAGCGAGCGGGAGATTCCCGCGGAGCGGCTGGAAGTGGCGGTGCTGGACCGTACGCGGCCGCAGAAGCGGAAGTTCCGGCGCATTGTGGGGGGTCAGCTGTCGGGGCTGCTGGACGCGTCTTCGGCGTCCGGTGGGGCGGGGGGCGGGCAGGAGGAGTAGCGGTAGCGGTTGAGTGGGGGTGCCTGCGGCGCCTGTGCGGGTCCGGTGGGGGTGCGCGTAGCGCCCAGTCGTGTGCGGGTGGGTCGGGGCCGGGGTGGGGGGTGTCCGTCCTC
>NZ_JBIVWS010000033.1:0-59023 GCF_044768905.1 Streptomyces sp. NPDC090994 | reverse complement strand
AGACTTCCTCCACACCTACAACCACCACCGCTGCCACACCGCACTGGACGGACACCCGCCCATCAGCCGCGTCAACAACGCTGCGGGTCAATACAGCTAGCCAGAGAGCGCGCCGCGTCCGCACCCACCGTCTTCTCCGTCCCCGCCTTCAAGGAGGCTGCCATAGAAGCGCACCCGACCACCTCGCTGCTCCCACAGCTCGACGAAGAGGAGCTGGCCGCCCTCGCCCACGACATCCAGGAGAACGGGCTCCTGCAGCCCATCGTCCTCGACCAGCACGGACGCGTCCTCGACGGCCGCGGCCGGCTCACCGCGTGTGAAAGCGCAGATGTCGAGCCGGCCTTCACGACCTACGAAGGTGAAGACCCGGACGTCTACGTCCTGTCCGTCAACCTGCGACGACGTAGCCTGACCAAGGGACAGACCGCGATGATCACCGTCAAGGCCCGTTCCCTGCGGGAACACGACGGCCGTTCCCCGAAGGAACAGACCGCGCGTTCCCTCGGGGAACAACTCGGAGTCGCCGTCGCCGTGATGGGCCGCGCCAGCATCGTCCTGCAACACGCCCCCGACCTCGTGGACCCCGTCATCAGCGGCGCCACAGGACTCAACGAGGCATACGCCGTCGCCAAGGAGAACAAGGCCAAGGCCAACTCCGCCGAAGTCCAGCTCGCCCGGCTGCGCAAGGAAGACCCCGAACTCGCCGACCGCGTCACCGAAGGCCACCTGACCCTGGCCGGCGCCTGGGCGGAGCGCACCGAGCGAGTAGAGGAGGACAAGCGGCAGCGCAGGGTCGCCACCCGGCTGCTGGACGAAGTCGTCCCGCCGCTTGCGCAGGCCCGCGGCACCCGCACCTTCGTCCGCTACGATCCCGCGTTCTCCAGCGGCAGCCCGATCACCCGCGAGACCATCGCCCACGCCCGGACGGCGCTCGCCGAGATGGACCAGGTATGGCAGGAGCGCGACCTGCCGTGATGACCAGCACTGACCTGCGGCTGCAGACCATCGTCGAGCGCAGCGCCCGCGCACTCACCGACCAAGACGGCCGCTTCCACAAACGCCAGCTCACCGACGCGGTGCGCGAGCAGCTCGCCCGCGAGGACCTCGACCCCCATCTGAAATCCGCCGCACTGGACAAGCTCGCCCAGAGCCTGGTCACCGGCTTCGGCGAACACCGCAACCCCCGCCGTCGGCGGTCCGGCACCCTGTTCGACCCGGGCGACATCGTGAAGCTGGGTACAGGCGTCTGGGTGTGGATGGACCGGGCCACCGACTCCGACCTCCTGGAGTGGAGCCGGCTTTCCCGGAAGAACCGGGTCCGTGTCGACCTCGCGGACGCCGAGGTCCAGGACTACGTGGATCAGCGCATCGATGCCTTCCGCCTCCACACCGACGTCATCCATCTCGGTGAACTGGAGCGCGTGGCCTTCGGCTGGGCCGCCGATCACAGACAGCAGGGCGACCTGTTCGAAGCGTGATCCGTAAGGAGACCGGCACTGCGCCATCACACCCCGACCCGCTGAACGGACGCCCGTGATCTCGACGCTACAACCCGAGTCCACCGGACCCTCGCACCGCTTCGCGGTTGCCCAGGACGCCACGCCGCACTTCACCCTGTACGCCCGCGACCACGACCACGCCCTTGAACGGCTCACCGACCTCGAATACAGCGAGGCACGCGCCAGGGTCGACCTGGGCGACGGGCTTCAACTGACAACGAGGCCACAGGGAAACCGCCGAACCCGGATCTCTTCCCCCGGCTCCGCCCGTTGCCGCCCTGTCCCCGGAAGCGCCGCAACACGCCCGCTGACACGCACCGCGCTCCTCACCGTCCCAGGACTACACACTGAATGCTGACTTCGAGCTGTACAACAACGTCGGCCGCAGCAGTGAACAGATCCACGCCTACCACACCCGGTCCGCCACCCGGGACGACCTGTACCGGTGGGCCCGACGTGATGCCCAGTCGTTCCTGGACAACCACCCGCTGCCCACCGAGCCGTTCCCCACGCCGGACCTGAGCCCGTTCAAGAGAGCGCTGGCCGCCGCGGAGACGCCCGCCCAGTTCAGCGCCGTTCTGGACACGCTGCTGGACGCCGTCGAACCGTTCCTCAACCAGGTCATCGACCAGCTCGCCGAGACAGCCACCTGGCGAGGCCAGAACCGCGGCGCCGAGCGTGGCTCCCCGCCCCGGCTGCTGCGGGACGCCGCCAGTCGCATCTCGTCCGCCCTGGCCATGGCCTCCCACGCCGATCTGCAGATCTTGCGCGCTCACTACGATCCAGCGCCCGACCTCGACGCGGTCACGAAGCAGGCCCTTGGCTCGCAGAACAGCCCGCCGGTCTCTCCCCTGCCGCCCACCCGGCCCCGTCCCGGCCGGCCACGACGCTGACGCACCCGTTCACCACCGAATGACATCACCTCCTGACCCGTTATCTCCCCGACTTCACCAGCGCCACCTGCCCCTGCTCCTCACCGCCCACCAGCACCGCTTCGCACGGGACGTCGAGGCCATGTCCCGGCACCTCGTGGACGACGTCGCCGTCGGCTGGGACGAACTGGGCACCGACCTCCTGGACGGCGCCCCGCCCGAGATCGTGGCCGCTCTGACCGGCGGTGAGCAGTGGCCCAGCACGACCCTGGACCACCTGTGCACCGTTGACGGATCTCCGCCGGTGCGCATGACGGTCACCGAACAGACCGCAGCCGACCAGGACATGCAGTGGGGCTACGTCCTGCACCCTCACGGCATCGAAGTGATCACCGTGACCCACGCCGGTGCCGGTCCCGTCGTCGACTGGATGACCGACCCCCGCGCCTCCTTCAGCGACCACCCGGCGCACTGGCCCGCCCCCACCAGGCTCCCGGCGTCCACCGCCCCCCGGGCACCGCGGACCGCCGCAGTCGGCCTGGCACCGGCCAGGCCCCGCACGGCCGCTCACCGCTGACCCCCACCGCCCCGTTCCCCGGAGACTTCCCTGCCCGCTGCCCCGATCACGGTCGTCATCGCCACCCGCCTGCGCGACGACCGCCTCGACTACCTCACCTCCCTGCACACCAGCCTCACACGGCAGTCAGTGCCGTGGCAGGCGGTGATCACCCTCGACGGCGCCGACCCCGCGCGCCTGCCCGCACCGCTCGCGGCCGACCCCCGTGTCCGCGTTCTTCCACTGCCCCGACCGGTCGGTGCCGCCTGCGCCCGCAACTTCGCCCTCAACCAAGTCCGCACCCCGTACGTGAACTGGGCGGACGACGATGACGAGTTCACCGACGACGCCATGGCGGCCCGGCTGTCCGTCCTGGAATCCACCGGGGTCGGCTGGTGCGCCGGCTGGAGCCAGGACCTTCACCCCGACGGGTCGACCCGCCTGTGGCGCTGCCCCACCCCGCCCGGCCGGCACGAGGCCGGGGACGTGTGGACGTACTGGAAAAGGCCCGAGGACACCATCCCGATCGGCCCCACCACCATTCTCGCCCGCACCGACCTCGTCCGGGCCGCGCCCATGGGCGGCCTCGTCCAGGGCGAGGACTTCATGGCGGCGATCGGTATCACCAGCCTCGCCCCCGGCATTCTGCTGCCGCGCCCGGTATACCGGTACCGCAAGCACCCAGGCCAGATGACCGCCCAGCACGGCTTCGACCGTCTGGAGCCCGCCGCACGAGAACACGCCTGGCGTTACGGCCGGAGCCTGCGTGCCGTCGTCCGCCGAGACGTGGTTACCGGTGGCTGACGCACAGATCATCCTCGCCCTGAGCCAGGCCGCAGGGATCGTCGCCCTCGTGCACGGCGAGGAGTACCGACGAGCCCAGACCGTACTGGACGAGACCGGCTTCCGGCCCGGCGAGGACGGCGTCCACCAGCTGGGAGCCGCCAGCCCGGCCACCGCCCGAGCCGCCGTGTCCGACCTGAGCCGCCGTGCCGACCGGCACGGCATGCGCGTGACCATGAGCGGCCGGCACTTCGTCGGCGATACCGCCCGTGACATCGCCCACCGGCTGCCCGGTCCCTGGACGGCGCGCGTCGAGGAGTACGCGCATCCCCTCTGGCAGGAGGACCTCGTGCCCTGGTTGTGGGACAGCGGGGAACTCGGCCACGCCGTGCAGAATTCGAGGATCCCCTACGCGGCGGTCCTGACGAACCTGTCGACGGACACCAGGCTGCTCCTCGTCGAGCGTCCCGGTCACCTGCGTGAGTACCTCGTGGGAGCCTTCGCTCCCGAAGCCTTTCCCGAAGGCCATGGTGCCCCGCACGCTCGGCGCAGCCTGGTGGCGCCGTCGTCTCCCGGACGCGCCGCGCAGGCGATCGCCGAACAGTTCCTGCCCGCCTACGACCGTGCCGTGCACAACCGGCGGGCCGACACCGTGGCCGAGGCACTCACCATCATCCACACAGAGCTGAGCGGATGGCGTGATCACCGCGACCGTGCCTGGACCCCTGATGCCGGCCCCGCCGACGTCGCAGTGTTCGGGGAGGCTACCCGCGCTTTCCTGGACACCGCGTGGCGTGAGTTCCTCACCGTGATACGCCACGCTCCCGCGCTGCTCGAACGATGCCGCCCCGCGTCCACCGAATGGCCGCAGGACGCCCGGCCGCTCGACCTGCTCGCCAGAGCCCTCCTCGACGCGGAGAACACGCGCGAGGACGTGGATGCCGGGGCCCTGTCTCCCGCCGAGCACCCCGTACGGATCTGGCGGGCCATCGAAACATGGCTCACCCACCGGGAAGTCTTCCAGCGGCAGGCCCGTGCCGCGGCACCGCGACCTCCCACCGCACCCGCCCTCCCCGGGCGCGTTCCCGCCCTGCCGCCGGGCCCGCCCACGCCCCGCCGCTGACCTGCGTCCACGACCACCGTCAGGAACACCCATCTCCTTGAACTCCAGCTTCCACTTCGCTGTCGGCACCCATTCGCAGCACGGCTTCGTCGCCGCTGCCTTCTCCCCCGCCGTGTCGCCGGACCTGGCGCGCTGGCTGCTCACCCACGAGCAGTTCGAGCCCGTCCCCGCTGCCCCGGGTCTGTACCGGCTCATCGAGCCCGAACGCGACGGCCTGCGCCGGGCCCGGCAGGCCGTCCAGGATCTGCGGCACACGGGATACGCGGTCCACACCGACTTCGTCACCGCCCCCGTCGACCCGCGCATCGCGTACATGGACCGCCGCAGCCGCCTCGCCCAAGCCGCCACCCGACGCTCATCCCAGCACCGCACCGCGCCCACTACCGCGGTGCCGTCCGGGCGGCCCCTCCCACCCAAGCCCGCCTACGTCCCCACCGCCCGCCAGCCCGCCGGACGGCCGCGATGACGCCCGGCAGCGAGCCGATCCTCATCACCCGCGGGCAAGGAGGCGAGGTCGAAGTCACCGGCTCCTACGACGCCTTCGCCGCCGACCTGCTGCGCCGCGCCGGCTTCCTCTTCCAGCCGGCCCTGCGCGGCCACTGGGTCCGCCTCCCCTTCGACCTGGGCCCCACCTGGGAGAACGAGCACGCCACCTGGGCGGCGGACATGCTCACCGCCGCCCGCTACCGCGTGTCCCTGGACCCGAGCCTGCGCGCCGAGCCGCCCCGCGCCGTCACCGCGCCGACGGGTTCACCGGCCATGACCGCACAGGCACCGCCCGGTCGCCGCCGGCGCTGACCACGTTCTCCAGGAGAAGCAGATCACCGACAACCACGCACCCGCGCCCATGCCCGACGTCACCGAACTCGTCGACCGGGTACGGAACTTCCAGCTGCGGGTGGCCGTCCTCAGCCAGAAGACCGAGACCGCTCTCGACGCCACCCGCGACCGCTACGGCCGCACCATCCTGCGGCATGAGGCGCACAGCGCCCTCACCCGCCGGACCGAGAAGGCGCTGGAGTCGTACGCGGAGTACCTCGATCAGCACGCCACCCCTTTGCTGGACGTGGCCCACAGCGCTCTCGAAGCGCTGCCCCCGGCCCGCCACGTCACGGCGTGGCGTGACCTGCTCAACGCACTCGCCACCTCCCACGCTCAGATCCGTCGCGTCCTCAACCGGCCCGCCGGCCCGGACACGGCAGCCGCGCGCGAGCAGCAGACGGACGTGTGGCCCCACCTGGCGCTGTGGGCGGAGTACGGCGACACCGCCGCCAGCCTCGCCGACCAGCACCACCAGCCCGGCCCCCAGATGACGAATGAGGAACAGCAGCTCTGGACCGGCCTCGCCCAGGCAGCGCGGCGCCGGGGCGAACTGGACTTGGTCGAGTCCTGGTACGCGGCCGACGGCCGCCTGATCACCTGGGCATATCTGGTCGAGGACGACACCTCCACCATCGTCGCCCTGGCCGGTGACCCGGACGCGCCGGGCTGGGAGGTGATCGGGCACTTCGACACCGAGGCCGCAGCCGGGCAGGCACTGCCGCGCGCCGTCCCCCCAGGCGTGTTGCGGGCGGACGCCTCGTCCCGGTTCAACCGCCCGGAGCCCGCACCCGAGCGTCCCCTGCGGGAGCTGATCCGGGAGGTCGTCGAGGCCCGCACCGCCGGTGAGGTCGCCGAGGCCCTGCACAGCGCCGCCCAGGCCGGCCACGGCGCCGGCCCCCTCGTCCGGCTGAAGGAACTCCTCGACACCGCCTCGGAGTACTCCTCGGCCCTGGGCACCGTCCAGGGACAGCGCACCGGTGCCCGTCTTGCCGCACTCGGCCGGCAGCTCGACTCCCTCACCGACGAGGTGACCGACGCGGCAGACGACCTCGGTGCCACCGTCGGCGTCCTGCCTCCCCACCGCGTCACCGCACCGCCGCGGATCCGGTCCCGTCCCGTTGTAAACACCACCCCACCAGCGCCGCCGGCCCGCACCACAGCCCCCGCACACCGCCCATAACGTCCCGCACTCCGACGCGCCAACACCCCCGCCATACACAGCTTTCAAGAAGATCCCTCTATGGCTGTTGTTGGTACACCCGGCTATCGGAACGTGCGGAAAGGCGAGTCAGGTAGCTGCGGGGCGGTGAGGCCCGCCCTGGAGCATGTCGGCAGGCATGGCCCATCGTTCGTGGTCCAGCCACGCACCGTTGATGTGCTGGAAGCTCCGGGCCCGCCTCGCCTTCGCCCAACACCCCACCACTTTCCCCGCCACCACCGATAGGAGACCCGCCTTGCCCGAAGCACCAGCAGAGCCGTTCATGCCGATCCGCCACACCATCACCGGCGAGATCACCACCACCGGCTACAACGCCGCCGCCCGGCGGATCCTGCTCCAGGCCGGCTTCGAAGAGACGCCAGGCTGCACCTGCCGAGCGACGGAACCCGGTACGGAGCGGACGCACGGGCCTGCTCGGCAGCCAGCGAGCTGCTCGTCGCCGGCCACCCCGTGCACCTGGACCGAGCCCTCGGTCGGCCGGTGAGCGCCGACGGTACGCCCCGGTTGCCGCGGTCGCCGATGTCGGCACAGTCCGTGATCCGCTCCGAGAGCGGCCAGCCTCTCCAGCGCATCGCCCACCCTGTCCCCACCCACACCTGTTGAAGGGGCCTCGTTTTGACCACACCCGGAACGCCTACCGGCCCAGCGCGCACCAAAAGCGGCGAACTACGGGCCAAGGTGGCCCGACTGCTGGCCGAACGGCCGGCGGACACGCTCACCATCGGGGACATGGCCAGGCAGCTGGGCCACTCCCACGGCGCCGTCCGCAACGCCGCCCTCACCCTGGTGCGACGCGGCGAGGCCGACCAAGGCGGAACCGGACAACCGGAGTTCCGCGCGAACGCGAAAACCGCCGCAGCCGCGCAGAGGGCTGTGATCAGCCCACCGGGCACCCACTCTCCCCGCGCCCAGGCGGCCACGGCCCGCACGACCATTCCCGCAGCAGCCACGCCCAGGCAGACCGGCCCGATCCGCCGCGCGGGGGGCCAGATCTACCACCCCCGAGAACTGGCCGATCTGCCTGACGTCGAGGCGTTGAATCGACTGCGCGACGCCGACGTGCCGGTGCTGCTCTACGGCCCTCCGGGCACCGGCAAAACGAGTCTGGTCGAGGCGGCGTTCCCGGACCTGCTCACCGTCGCCGGTGACGGCGACACCACGGTCGGCGACCTGATCGGCGAGTACACACAGGACGACGCGGGAGCCTACGTCTTCCAGTACGGTCCGCTGGTCACCGCGATGACCGAGGGCCGCGCCCTGCTGATCGACGATGCCACCCTGATCTCACCGAAGGTCCTGGCGGCGCTGTATCCCGCGATGGACGGGCGCCGTCAGATCCAGGTCAAGGCCCACAAGGGCGAGACCATCAAGGCCGAGCCGGGCTTCTACGTGGTGGCGGGCCACAATCCCGGCGTCCACGGGGCGGTGTTGACGGAGGCGCTCGCGAGCCGGTTCAGCGTGCAAATCCAGATCGGCACGGACTATGACCTCGCCCTGGCGCTGAAGATCGATGCCCGGGTGGTCCGGGTCGCCCGACACCTCGCCCGCCAAGTCGAACTCGGCGAGCTGGGATGGGCCCCCCAACTGCGGGAACTGCTGAGCTACCAGAAGACCGAGGCCGTCCTCGGCACCAAAGCCGCGCTCGCGAACCTGGTCGGCATCGCCCCTCTGGAGGATCGCGACGCCGTCGCCGACGCCGTCAGCAAGGCCGTCGGCATCAAGGAGGTCGCTCCCCTCACCCTCGGCAAGCAGCTTCATCCCGCCTCGGCCGTCCGGCAGCCCCCGGGCAGCACCGGCTCCGCGCACCGGGGCCGCTCGCGATGAGCGCCCACCACCACGTCCAGTCCCCCGCCACCACACCGGACGACGACGCCGACCTCGCACGCTGGGACGACGACGGCGCCCCGCCCGCGCAACCCCGCTCCTCCCCGGCCGCGTGGCTGCGCGTGGGAGCCGAACTCGGCGACCGGCTGGTCGACCTCTCCGGCCGCCAGGACCTCCTCGTCACCTGCCGCCCCGGCACGCGCAGCGGCGCACCGGCCGCGTTCTTCCCCACTCTGGGCGAGGTCGAGTTCGACGCCGCCCTGTTCGCCCCCCTCCAGCCCCACGAGATCCATCCGCGGATCGTGGGCGACGAGGAGCGGTATCCCGCCGCCTGGGGAGTGTTCGTCCACGAGGCCGCGCACGCGGCCCACTCCGTCTGGACGGCGCCGGCCGGAGCGAACCCCCGTGTCGTCGAGGCCGCGCTCCTACTGGAGGAGAGCCGCGTCGAAGGCGCACACCTGACCACACGGCCCACGGACCGCACGTACCTGCGCACCAGTACCCGAACCCTGGTCATGCCCGACATCGCCCACCCCACCCTCCAGGGCATCGAGCACGCCGCCGCCGTGGCGGCCCTGGTCCTCGGCCGCCGTGACGTCGGCATCCTGGACGCCGGCGAGACCCGGGCCGTCGCCGATCTGTGCGAAAAGGTGCTGGGCGCCAACCTGCTGGCCACACTCACCCGCATCTGGACCGCCGCCCACCAGTGCGCCGACCACGACGCCACGACCATGCTCGCGCACGGTCAAGAATGGTGTGACGCTCTGGACGCCGCGGCCCCCGTCCTGCCCGTGCCGGAGAACCTCACCGATCTGCTGTCCGGCGCCGTGGTGGTCGTCATGGACAGCACGGCAGCCACCGACGCCGCCGATCTCGCGGCACAGGACGCAGCGGCCAACGCCATGGCCGCGCGGTCCAAGGCGCGGGCTCAGGACCGCGCCCAGCGGGCCGGCCGGCGACGCAAAGCCGCCGCCACCGCCAAGTCGGTCTTCAACGCCCGTGGCACCACCGTCAACCCCGACGGCACACCGGCGCCCAACAGCAACCCGGTCACCGGCACCCGCAGGCCCACCGCCGCCGAGCAGAGCGCCGCCGCGCGCCTGGCCCGCGCCCTGCGTGCCGCCGCCTACCGCGAGCGGACCGAGGAGCGGACCACCAGCCCCACCCCGCCCGGCCGCCTCAACATGCGCGCGGCCCTCGCCCGCGACGCTCAGCGCGCGGCCGGGTCGGCCCCCACCGCAGAACCGTTCACCCACACCCGCCGCCGGAACTCCCCCACCCCACCGCTGCGCGTGGGTATCGCCGTCGACGTCTCCGGCTCCATGCGTGCCGCCTGCGCGCCCGTCGCGTCCGCTGCCTGGATCGTGGCACGCGCAGCAGCCCTGACCGACCCCGACTCCCGTACCGCCACCATCGCCTACGACCAGCACCTGACCGCACTGACCCGACCCACCCACCGAGCACCAGAGCGCGTGACGACGTTCAATGCCACCGGCGGCCACCACAACCTCGGCGACGCCATCGACGCACTCGACCACGGCCTCGAACTCAGCCGCCCCGGCGCCGGCCGCCTCCTCGTGATCGTCACCGACGCCCGGTACGGCAGCGACGAAACCGCTCAAGCCGTCACCCGCGTCAAGCAGCTCACGACCGCCGGCTGCGCCGTACTACAGCTCACCCTCACCGCGAAGTCCCGCCACTTGCCGGGGACCACCTTGCTGCACCTGCCCCAGCCCTCCAGCGCTCCCGCCGCCATCGCCACGGCGGCCACAGACGCCATCCGCAGGACCCGCTGAGACAACACAGAAGACAGAAAGCAGGAACAACCACGTGGCAGTCCGTACGACCTGGAAGATCGTCCACAGCTGTGGGCACGAAGTGACGCATGACCTGTCCAACCGTCCTGCCGACCGGCGCGCCGGATTCGCCCGCTGGCTCGCGACGAAGGACTGCACCGACTGCTGGAAGGCCGCCCGCGACGCCGACACCGAGTCCAAGGAGGAATGGCTCGCGTCCAAGCGCGACGCAGAGCGGGAGGCTGCCGTCGCGTGGGCGAAGCAGTTCGACATGCCGCAGTTGGAGGGCCCCGAGAAGGCCCTGGACTGGGGCGAGCGCTCCCGCCACCAGCTGATGACGGCCGCGCACACTGCGCTGATCGTGGAGGGAACCTGGGACGAGGCGGACTGGGTGGAGCTGGAAGAGAAGGCCCGCTCCATCACCCGTGCCGGGTGGTGGATTGACCAGCGCGACGCAGAGGGCACCGACGTGCTCGAACTCCTCCACGCAGCCACGGAGCAGGACCGTTCGACGGAGAATCCCTTCCGCTGACATCCCTCTGGGGACGCGATCCAACTAATTACGAGAGCCATGCCCGCCGAATGGGTGAACCGTCCTGCACCGCAAGGGCCCGATTAGGCCGAACGGGTTGCGCAGCACGAAGGATTGTCAGTCCCCCAATCTACGTTCCGAGCCATGACGGATTGGATCGAGCCCAGTGCTCGTGAAGCAGAACCGGCGTACTCCCTCGAACAGGTAGAACGCGGTCAGAAGCTGGTAGCGCGCGATGATCTCCTGACAAGCGAGAAGCAGCGGACGCGCTTGGAAATCGGAGATCTGCTACTCGAAGCCGAGCCGATGGACGACGACGAGTTGTCCAACGGATCCCATGACGTGATCAGGAGGTTCGCCGCAGAGATCGGCATCACCGCCGAGATGGCTCGTGAATACCGGCGCGTGTCCTCAAGGTGCAGCAGCGCTCTCAGGCAAGTGCTGGCCGAGTCCAACGTGACGGTGTCCTACTCAGTCCTCCGTGAGGCTGCGCTGGGATTCTCCCTGCCGAAGGAGATCCGGGACGCCGAGAAGGCGCTGCCGATGGAGGGCCGCAAGCGGCGGTGTCAGGCACGTTGGGACATCCTGCTTGAGATGCTCCAGAAGCCCGGCCGCCGTCGTGTGACGGCGCAGGAGTTCCGCGCAGCGATCGGCGCGCGGCCGGTGCCGGACTCCGCCTCTGCGATGACCGCCGAGAAGATCGTGGAGCAACTCGGCCGCCCCGAGGTCAGGTCGGCAGTGATGGCGAGCATGATGGAGCCGGCATACCTTGTGGAAGCGTTCGCGGCCGATCCGATGGTGGAGCTGAAGATCCGCGACAGCCTCGCTCAGGTCACCCAGGCGGCAGTCAGCCGCGAGAGCGCTTCCGTCGCCGAGAAGACCGATGACCGGCTGGTGCTCCAGTTCCGGCGCCGGATGGACGTGCTCTACGGCCTCGTCGAAATGCATCCCGAGCAGATCATCAACATCGCCGACGAGGAGATGCTCAACGACCTGGAGAAGGCGTGCGAGGGCGTTGTGCACTGGGCACAGCGACTGCACTCGGCCCGGACTGCCGGACAGGCAGGTGTGCGGTGACCGCCTCGCGCTACACCTCTCTGTCGGCAGCAGCCCGCCAGTGGATCACGGATAACTACGGCCCGCTGTTCGCACAGCACAGCGACAGGAACCGACGGACCGGCGAGTTCATGGACCTCATGATCGAAGGGGTTCAGGCAGGCGAGCTGCCAGCGATCGAGTACTTCAAGATCATCTTCGGCACCGTCCTTGGCGCACTGGACAACGAGCTGATGCTCCGCTTCGCACACAGCGACATCGAAACGCCGCCGGTCGGCGGATCGGGCAAGGGCGGCGATACGAAGGCACCCGGTGGGGCGACGCCACCGATTCCCGGCCTGGGTGGTGACGGAGCGATCTCAGGAACTGCCTCTGGCGGCTGCGGCACCGGAGTTGACGTTGGGATCGACATCCCTGGCCAGCGCTCGTTCCTGCCCGCCGACCTGGTACACGCCCGCATCGTGGAGGTGACCAAACAACTCCTCGCCATCAAGGCGAACCAGAAGCACCTGCGCCAGCAGGAGAAGGACAGCCGGGACTTCCGGAAAATCCTCGCAGGCCAGTACGCGGAGCTGGAAAGACAGCTCCATGCCCTCCAGAGGGCTCAGGAGCGCATCAAGGAGAACCCGACGATCGGGCTGGACGCGCTGGCCGCACTGGGCATTGGTGCTGGGGAGCTTGGCCTGAGCGACGCCGATCTGATGACCCTGGCGGGAACGGTATGAGCAGCCTCAGTTACTCCTCGACCCAGTGGCACGACTACTGGAAGTCTGTCGTGCCGGCGACCCACCGTGAACAGTGGCGCGGGAACCACATCGCCGACGTCATCGCGGCCGACGAATGCGTTGTCGAGATCCAGCACGCGAGTATGTCCCCGACGAAAATCATGGGCCGTGAACTCGACCACGGTCACATGGTGTGGATCTGGGACGGGCGCTCCGCCTACGCCTCGGGCGCCCTCTCACTGACCGCTTTCGCCGACGGGATCGTGGGATTCAGGTGGAAGAATCAGCGCCGGAATATCCGCACGTGCAGACGACCCTACTTCCTGGACCTCTGGGTTCTCGGGGAATCCGGAGAGCGCGCGCTCTTGAAGGTCGATGTGCTCAACGAAGACGGCACCGGATCGGGCCAGTTGGTCACCCACCACTCGATGCGTCTGTGGATGGCTTGTGGCCTTCCCCGTTCGCCTCTCGCCGAGCTTCCGGAAGGCTCCAAGATCCCACTGGTGATGCTCACCGCAGTGGTCGCCTAAAAACCCGCCTCCTTGGCGGGTTAGTGAGTCGATCCGTTATGTCGTCCGGCTAGTGATCACTGATGCCATGTCAGACCTGATCAAGCTGTTCATGCCGGCCGATCCGGTCTGGATGCGGCGGTGGGCCGACCATCGCCGCATCCTCGAAGGGATCGAGATCGCATGGAACTGCCAGGCTTGCCAGCATGCCACCGGGGGCGGGAGAAGGAGCGCCTGTTCGGCGAGAACCCGACGATCACACGATCTGTCCCTCTTGGGACAGCCTGAGCATGAGCGCGACGCGGACGGCTCCGACCTGCTCAAACTCCTTGACGCTGCCACCGCAACCGACCACGGCACAGAGAATCCGTTCCGCTAGCTCACAGTGCTCGGACTGAAGTAGTAGGCGGGAGACGTAGCCGGGCCCGCTTGGCACGCTACTTGGTACGCCTCATCCATAACGATCGGGAACTCCCGGGTACGTCGACTCCCGGATTGACGAGCCAGGCGCATCCACTCTCTTCCGCTTGCCCCCCAATGGCGACGGGCCAGCTCTCCTTCGAAATGCCGGAGAGCGACGCTCCGCATTTGCTCGCGATTGACTCTGCCCAAACGGTGAGCCTTGTCCCAGTGCGTGACAATGAGATTCACGTAAGCGATCTGACGCCATTCCTGAGCTGTTTCGGCACACCTGGGCGGCTCCCAACAGACAGCTAGTAGCGGGTCATCGATTGTCTTGAGTACCAACTCACGGTGTGAGTTCCAGCTTGCGTCCTCCTGTGCCGCGCGTGCCTGCTGAGCCTGGAAGATGATCGATATCACCACACCTATCAGCGCCAGGGCCGAAATGATCAGTGATAAGGCCCCGTACACCTGCGCGATGTCACTGAGCCTGGACCAGTTGAGATCACCGGGTGCTGCAGCGTTTAGAAGGAACGGCGTCGCACCGAGGGCGGCCAGAAGGACAGCGAGTACCGCACCGTAGGCAAGTGCCCAGCCCGCGTACCGAGGCATTGCCGAAGCCGTGGGACGAGATGTGCGTCGCAAGGTTCCTCCGAATGGTTCGCGATGTCTTCCCTCTGACGCTCTACCCGGGGGGCGGCGTTCACTGCGAACCGCATCCAGCCATGGTTCATGGCAGACAGGCGTCCGAATCGCCGCGCAACATAGCCGCGCATCGCCGGTTAGCCAAACCGGCGTTCGTGCGGACCATTGATGCTCCCGCCGCCACCCGCATCACTTGGGAGGATCCGCATGAACCCGCCGTCCTGGACGCCGCCGTCCACCCCGGCGTTCGCGCCGACACCCGACCCGCTCACTCCCGTCCGTGACCTTCCCCATGCCCACTTCCAGCCGGGTGACGAGGTCGTCGTCCTCAAGGGCGTGGCCGGCCGGGAACTGTGGGGCGATACGGCTCGGGTCGTCGCGCCGTCCTGGCACACGCCGACGGACGAGGACGGATGGCGGATACGGAACTCCGCCGGCGGTGCCCAGACCTACATCACTGCTCATCCCCGGTATCTCGTGCACCTCAAGCGGCGCTGCCCGGACTGTTTCATTCACCTGCGTGCCATGGGTGAACTCCTGCTGCCGCAGTACGCCTCACACCCGGGCGCGGTGATCGACTGCGGCTGGTACACCACCACCGCGCTCGGCCAGCTCGTGCACGTCGCCGACGCCCGAGCCGGCCGATGAGCCACCCCGCGGCCGTCCGCACCGGCTGCGTTCGCGGACGTGCTTCGGCAGCCACCGCTCGCGACCTCCACCACCGCACCAGAGGAACCGGAGCAGCGTGATTCCCCTTCTTCGCCCGCCTGTGCACCTCCCGCACGAAGCGCTCGGCCACGCTCTGGGGCGCCCCGTCTCGACGGACGAGGGGCTGACCGAGCACACGGTCGTCGCCCACTGGCCGGGGCTGGACCGCTACACCATGGACGACGAGCAGTCCGCGTGGACAGCGGCGCAGTGGGCCGAGCACCTCGAAGACCCGCTGGTGGACAACCCGTTCGCCGCCAGCCCCCGTGGGGACCGGCTTGCCGTCTTCCATCTCACGGTCCGCCTCCACCCCGACGACCGTGAGCTCACGGGTGCGGAGTGGGCCGAGATCGCCCACCGTTTCGCCCGTGCCGCCGGCATCCAGATTCCCGGTGACGACCAGGGCTGCCGGTGGATCGCAGTCCAGGCCCAGCCCGGGCGCGTGGACCTGCTGGCCAACCTGATCCGCCTCGACGGCGCCTGGCAGCACCGGTCGGCCAATCTCTTGCACCGACTCGCCGACGAAGCACACCGTACCGAGCAGGACCTGCGTCTGATCCCTGCCGGCACTCAGTACGCACGCCAGCAGGCCCTCGACCGGGTGCCGACCGCGTCGGATCAGCTCGCCGCGGTGCTCACCCAGATCGCTGACGAGCGGTCCGGTCCGCTGGCTGCCGTGCGCGGCCTGATCGAACACACCGCTCACCGCGCGGCCCACCAGCACGCCGGTGCCGCACACAGCTTGGAACTGCTGGCCCGCCG
The DNA here is from genome assembly GCF_044768905.1 of Streptomyces sp. NPDC090994. Classification (NCBI taxonomy): domain Bacteria; kingdom Bacillati; phylum Actinomycetota; class Actinomycetes; order Kitasatosporales; family Streptomycetaceae; genus Streptomyces; species Streptomyces sp. NPDC090994. The sequence continues at coordinate 43,190 of NZ_JBIVWS010000033.1, read as the reverse complement.
TCTCCACGGCATCCAGCAGGACCTCGACGCCAGCGCCGCGTCGCTGGCCGCAGCCTCCCCCTCCAAGGCGCTTCCCCCGGTCGCTTCCGCCCGTCCCTCACCGCGCCACAGCCTCTAGGAGAAACGGTTCCCTTGCCGCTTTCTGACCGCGTGCTGGTCATAGGCAGCGATCCTCATTCCAGCGAGGTGATCGCCCGGGGCGGAGATCCCGAAGCACACAGCCTCCTGCAGCGCTGCGGTTTCGTACCCGTCGTACGCCTCCACGAGAGCTACCACCGCGCCCCTGCGGAACTCTCCGAGAACGAGGAAGTCGCTCTCGCCCGTGAAGCCGTGGGCCGGCTGCGAGCCGTCGGGTACAGCGTCGACTGCGGCGAGTCGTCCGAGACCGACCTGCGCCCGCCGCACTACCTGCCGCTCGGTGCCCAGATCGCCCACCTCGCGGACCGCCTGCGGGAAGCGACCACCACCCAGGAGGCAGCCGAGGTCCTCACCGAGCTGACCGCCTCGCACGACGGTGTCCTCGCGGCCCTCGGAACCGTCCTGACCGCGACAGCCGACTTCTACGACGGTCTCGAAGGACGTGTCGACACCTACACCGCCCGCCGCCTGCGCCACCTCGCCGCCGAGCCCTTGCACGGCATCAGCACCGACCTCTGCCATACGCGCACCTCACTCCTCGACCGGCAAGCTCCGCACCCCGGCCGCAGCACCCGCACCGGCGAGTTCCCGGCCGGCGAGCACGAATGCTCCGCCGTGTGCGCCTGCCCGCCCCCGGCCCGCACGGTGCCGGCCCCGCCGTCGCCCTCAGCGCCCGCCGGACCGCGGCGCTGAAAGCCCACCCCACCCCGCCAAGGATCTGTATGCACGACCTGGAAGATTCCGAACGCCTGGCCTCCTACGCCGACGTTCTCGCCGGTGAACTGCCCGGCACCTGGACCAGCACCTACCACCTGCCCGAGGACAAGGACGACCTCGCCGACCTGACCGACCGGATCTGGGACCTGGACCTGGTCGCCCAGGCCCTGGCCGAGCACCCGCTGGGGCATGCCGCCGTGCTGACCCGCTCCGACGGCGCCCAGCTCGCCGTCCTGGACCGGCACGACGGCCAGGACGGGTTCCTCATCGCTGCCGTCGCCCCGCGCGCCCTGCCCGACGAGGCGTACCGGGGGGTGAGCGAGCCGAACGGGATCGCTCTGGCCGACGACCCGTTCCTCGGCGCCGAGCAGGTCGCCGGTGATCTCCTCGGCCGTTACGACAGCGCTCTGGCCCAGGCCCGCCACAATGCCGCGCCCGGCATCCACCCCTCCCGGCCCGACCAGGTCGTGCTGACCTGGCAGAGCGACGGCGCGCTTGCTGCCGTTCCCGTCGGTGAGACGGCAGCCGCGGTGCTGACCGACAACGGCTTCGTCAAGGACGAACAGACCGGGGTCCACACCCTCGCGGCCGACGACACCAGGGCGCAGGCCCGTGCCGTGTACCGCATCGGCCAGCAGCTCGGCGCCCAGGGCATCACCGTGGCGCTGCAGCACCCGTCGGGCCGGATCGCGCCGGCCGTCACCGCGCCGACCAACCCGCCGGCCACGGCTGCCGTGACCCGTACGGCCCGGTTCCGGTGAAGCGGGCAGAGCCCGACTTCTGGCCGCTGCAGTACGTCACCATCGTCAAGGACGTGCGCACCGGCTGGTCGTCGCACTCGGCGGCACCGAGGAGGAGGCCGGTGTGCTGCAGCGGCACGGGTTCCTCGACGTGCCCGGCCCCCTCGGTCCTTTATCACCGGCTGCCCCACGATCTGCCCCCTCGACCAGCAGTGTCGCAAGGCGACTGCCGCGTCCCACGCTCTGCTGTCCACAGGTCACAGCGTCTACCTGGACCCGGCCCTCGACCTCCTGGCCACACCTGAGGCTGACCGCCGGGCCGCCGGGTGCTATCTCACCCAGCTCGGACAGCTGGCCTCCCAGGCCACAACCGGCGAGGAGACGGGCCGCCGTCCTGACGGAGATGGCCGAACCCAGGCAGGGCCTGATGCCGCTGCTGCGCGATGCCGTCGTCCGCGCCGCTCTCGCCTGGGCCCGGCAGCTGGAAGCCGCAGGGCAGGCAACGGCTCCAGCCGACCGGCTCGTGGAGACGATGGACCTTCTGGCCGACTCCGCCCACGAAGTGCTTGTCGCCCGCAACCAGGCCGCGCGCACGCCCCCGCGGCCGGCCCACGGCAGGACGGTTCCCGCACCTGCCGCGTACTCCTCGCCCTCGCGGCCCCGTCGCCGCTGATGCACCCGCGGGTGACAGCGGCCCTTGCTCATCGCCTTCCCCCCTTCCCCACTCAGCGAGGTAGTTCTTGCTCTTCTCGTCCGCTCACCGTGCTGCTGCCGCGATCGTCTGTGCCGCGGCGCTGACGTCGCTCACCGCCTGCGCCAACACCGCCACTTCCGGCAAGTCCGCGGACAGCTCCGCGCCGCCCCGGTCGTCCGCCACGCCGTCGCCCAGCGTGGCCCGTAACGGCGTCGAGGCGAAGACCGCCACCCAGATCTACGCCCTCAGCAACGCGGCCAACGCCGACGCCGGCAGCTCCCGTCAGCGGATGTCCCGCAGCAACGCCTCCAGCGACCTGTGGGTCTCCGCGACCGAGTGCACCGGCACCGTGAAGGTGACCGGCATCGGCTCCTACCGCCTGGTCCTCAAGGACGACGAGGCGTGGATCAAGCCGGACTCCGCGTTCACGAAGTGGCTGAACAGCGAGGCAGGCGAGAACCTGCTGCATGCCGGTACGTGGTACCACGGGACGCTGGACAGCCGCTTCGTCCAGTCCCTCACCTCCTACTGCCACACCGAGGCGTTCACCTCCCCCGATAACCTCGACGCGAGCACCAAGGTGACCAAGGGAGCGGTGACCACGCTGAACGGCCGGCAGGTGGTCCCGGTCGTCATGGAGGCCAACGGCGAGACGGTGAAGTGGTACGCGGCCGTGACGGGCGAGCCGTACCTCGTCGCGCAGATCAGCTCCCGCGAGGACATGACCGACGTCGCCTACTCCGACTTCGGCACCCCGGTCAACGTCCACAAGCCGTCCGGAACCATCAGGGAAGCACCTAAAGACTGATCCTCTTCCCGCACGCCGCCACGGTGGGCGGCGTGGCCTGTGCCGCCTCGGGTCCCGGGAGTCAGCCGGGACCCGGCAGTCCGCACTCCTTCGCCCCCAGCACCGGCCCGCCGCCTGCCGTGAGCCCGGGCGGCCCGGCACCTCGCCGGGGCCGCCCACCGCCCCACCCGATGCCCGGAGAAACCCGTAGCAACGCGCATACCCCCACCGATGAGCACCCGGCTCAAGCCCCGGCTCGCCACAGCCCTCTTCCGCCGCTATCTGCGCGCCTGCATCCCGACCGGCCCCGGCCACCCCTTCGTCGGCCGGCCGTCCGGAAACGGGTCCAGCCCAGACGCAGCGTGCCGACAGGCGCCACCACCGATCGTCCACCGCCCCGGAGGAACATGTCCGACCCCGCCACCTACCCGGTGAGACTGGCCGACGAGATCACCCGCCGGCTCGGCCAGCTCGCCGACCACCTCTCTCAGCTTGCCCCGCCCCAGGCCGCTCAGGTCATCGCCCGCGTTCTCGACCCGGACGCCGGAGTCCTCGCCGGCGTCACCCACCTCGTCGCCACCGGCAGCGTGTTCGCCAAGGACCAGGCAGAGCAAGGCGCGCTTCCCGCGGAGGTATGGCTCGCTCTGGGCCGGGCTTCGAACGAGTTGTACGACATCTCCCTCGACCTGGACGAACACCAAGACACCCTCCAACGCGTCGCCGCCCAGCCCGCCGCTGCAACGGCGAAGCTCCCGGTGCCCGCGCCACTCGTTGTACGGCGGCGCCGGTGAAGCGCACACGGTGGCCGGGCCGGCCAGCGGGCGAGCAGCCTGAGCAGCACTATCTGATTGAGCCCCGCGCGCTGGCCGGCGGCGGCGACGTCCGTCACGTGTTCGCCTTTCTGCTGGCCTCCGGCTGGCAGGACATCGCCAAGAAGGGCGGTCCCGTGGCGGTGCGCAGCCCGGACCGGACCGTCCGCGTCTCCTACGACCCGTACGCGCAGCCGGGCGGATGGACGATCCACAGTGCGGCGCAGGGGCAGCAGGCGCCGTGGCAGGCGGTGCTGGGTCCGCAGACTCCCGTGGAAATCGTCGCCGCGCTGACCGACTCCCTCGTCCAGCCACGCTCCGCGCACGCCCCCGACGCGTGGGCACCGCTGGCCGGGCAGCGCTGGAAGACGGGTTTCGATGACCGGCACTTCACCGCGACCAGCCCTGACGGCGCGGCGTGGCTGCACTTCCGCCAGGGCCAGACGGGCGACGCCGTGTGGTGGTCCGGCGCGCGGGACCAGCAAGGAAACGGCTGGAGCGCGCAGTTCACCGCCACCATCCCGCTGCACCTCGTCGCGGCGTTTGCCACGGCGCTCGCCAGCCCCGAGCCCGTGATGCGTCCCCGGGGACGCGTGCCGCACAGCACGCGGATCCGCACGACGTCCGTGTCCGTCCTGCCCTGGCAGCTCCGCGCCTGGCAGCAGGCCCGGGTCACCGCCGCCCGCGCCGCCACCTGGGCCCGCACCTGGCCGGCCCACCCGCCGTCCGCCGCACCCCGCCGCGCCCGCTCCCCCTTCGCCCGCGCCCGCGCACGCCGCTGAACCCCCTTCCCTTCCTTCAGGAGTGTTGTGCCCGACCTGACCGTCAACGACATCCACCACGCCACCGAGACCCTGTCCAAGCTCACCGAACACCTCCGTGACGCCCCCGACCCCGTCGAGGCCCTCGCGCTGGTCGAGCCCTTGCTCGACGAGTACACCGGTCTTCCCGTGCAGTTCGGCGACACCCTGCGCGCGCTGGCCCGCGTCATCGCCGACCACCCGGACACCCCGCGCGCTCCCGCGCTTCGCCTGCTGGTCGCCGAACTGCGCAGCGCCGCGTGGGAGCAGAGCGACCAGCACGCTCTGCACTACGTCCTGGACGACCTGCGCTCCCTCCTCGCGGAGCCGGAGTGCTCCGGCGCCGATGGCTGCCCGACGCCGGAGTGCTGCCGGTGCCGGTGAGCGAACGGCAGCTCGCCGAGTTCGCCTCCAAGCACGCCGGGCAGATCCCGTTCGACACCAGTCCCCGCCACCTGGCCGGCCCCGGTGATGCCCGGCACGTCACGCACGGCCTCGCCGCCGCCGGATGGACCCGCATCAACGAACCGTTGGACACCCACCTGGTGCTTGCCAGCCCCGACCACCGTCACCGCCTGCAGTTCACCCCGGAAACGGGATACGTGGCGAGCTGGTGGCAGCTCTCGTCGGTGGGCTTCGGCAGCGGGTACTGGCAAGCTTCCTTCGGGGCGCTGGTCCCCGCCGAGGTCATCTCCCGCCTGACCGACGCCCTCATCGCCCCGCCGCCCGACGAACCACCGGAACCGTGGCAGACGATGGAGGCCGCGGGCTGGGCCCGCGCCGAGGACGGCACGGCCCGCTCCAGCGACGGCAGGTGTGTCATCCAGCACCGTCCGCCCAGCGAGTTCCACGACGCCCCGGAATGGTCCATGGACACCCACGAATCCGGTGACACTGCCTATCCCGGCCCTCGGATCTGGCACGCCCGCTTCCACGCGGACACCCCGGCCCACCTGGTCAACGCCTTCATCTCTGCGCTGACCGACACCAGCCCTCTGCAGCGCGGGAAGTTGGACCGGACCGGCCACTACAGCGCCGTGCAGGAACCGAGCCGACTCTCGCCCGAGCAGGTGGTCACCGCCCACACCGAGAGGATCAAGGCCATCACGGCGCAGGACCGCGTCGCCCGCCGCCGGCAGCGGCTGACCACCGCCCCGGCCGCGGCTCACCGGACCGGCACGGCTCCACTGCGACGGTGACCCGCCCCGTCCCACCAGCCCCCTCACGCCGAACCCATAGGACTTCGCCATTTCCCGCACTTCTCCCGAGCATCGCAAGGCCCTGAGCCGCCTCGACCGCTACCAGCGCGACGCAGACATGATCCTGGCTTCCTGGGACGCGTACTCCGACGAGCACACCGATCTCGACGGCTGGCCCCACGACGCCGACGCCTACGGACTTCGCCAGAGCAAGCGCGATGCCGACACCGCCGCCGCGTTTGACACCATCCACGACTCCGCCCGCCACCTGCTGACCACGGCCGAGACCCAACTGCCCCAGCTCCCAGCCACGTCGGTGCAAAGCCGATGGGTGTACCAGCTCGGTGTTCTGCGTGACGCCCTCGACCACCTCGACGCCTTGCGCCAGGACTGGCTGAGCACCCGCGACAGCTTCCCCGTCGGCACCGGCCCCGGCACCCCCTCCTACGACGACGCCCTCGCCGACTACCACGCCGAGTCCTGGAGCTACCTGCGCGACTGGGCCGACCAGGGCCACACACTGACCGAGATACACCGCGCGGCCCGGCACACCTCCCCTCCGGCCCCCCGGCCGACTGCGGCGCCGCTGCCAGCACCGGCCTCAAAGGTGCGCCGATGAGCGCGCCCGAGCCGGCGGGCACGGTGCGGATGGTCTCCGTGTCCCCTCTGTATCTGGCCGGGGGCGGCGATCCGGCCTGGGTGACCGTGCCGCTGCACCGGGCCTGCGGGTGGAGTCACGGCACTGACCCGCTGCTGCCGCGCGTCCTGCTGTCCAGCCCCGACCAGAAGGCGATGTTGCGGCTGGAGCCGAAGGCGGACGGGCCGTGGTGGACCATCCAGCACGCCCGCACCGCGGACCAGCCGGCCTGGTACGCCAGCTTCGGTGCCCGTACGCCTGTGGAGATCGTCGCGGCCTTCACTGACGCCCTCACCTCCCCGTGCCGGCCGGCCGTGGCTCCCGACCCGTTCGAGCCGCTGCGGAAAGCCGGATGGCAAGCACCGGCAGATGATGCCTTCGTCTCGCCCGACGGTCTCGTCCGGGTCGACCGAACGGATTCATGGGCCATCAGGACAGCCCCCTCCCCCATCGCGCCGGCCTTCTGGCGAGCCGACCTGAGCGGCAACACACCCGCCCATCTCGTCACCCTGCTGACCAGCGCACTCTCCAGCAACACTGCCGTGGTTCGCGCACCGGCCCAGGTGCCGCATCTGGCGCGCGCCCGCATGAACCTCACCACCCCGGACATCCCCGCCGAGGCCCTGGCGTCCGCGCTGGAGGACCGGGTTCGCGCCCTCGCCTCCCACCGTGCCGCTCATGCAGCGCCGGCACGACCCCACCCTTCCGCCGGCCACGGCCGCACCCGCTGACCCAGCATCGCCTCTGCCCTCTTATCCGGAGAAGCCCCCTCCCCCTTGCGTCCTGCCTCCAACACCTCCAGCGACGGGTACGACGTCGCCTTCCGGATCCTCCTCGGCGTCCTCGCCGTCGTCGTTCCCCTGTCCCATCTCGCCTGGCTGTCCGGCAACATCACCGCCTGGGTAACCGGCCACGACTGGGCGCCCTACCAGCCCACCACCGCCCTGCTCCACCCTGATCAGCTCTGGCCCGGCACCGGGCCGACGGCCCTGCTGATCGGCGCCCGTATCGTCCCCGTCACCGTGCTCCTCGCGCTCGGAGCGGTCGCCGGCGTCCTGTTCTCCCGCCACAAGACCAGCGGCGGCGGCCGGAAGAAGAAGATCACCGGAATGGCCAAGGCGAAGGACATCGAGCCGCTGATGGCCAAGGCCATCACCACCAAGGCCCGTTCCTTGCGGCCAAGTCTGAAGTCCGCCAAGCACATCGCCGCGAAGGACACCGGCATCCTCCTCGGCAACCTCCAGGGCACCCGGCACGAGGTGCGCATGGGGTACGAGGACGTCGCCGTGGCGATCATGGCGCCGCGGTCCGGGAAGACCACGTCCCTGGCGATCCCGTCCATCCTCGCCGCCCCCGGACCGGTCCTGCTCACCTCCAACAAGGCCGCCGGTGACGCCTACACCGCCACCCTCGACGCCCGCGCCGCCGCGGGGCGGGTGTGGTCGATGGACCCGCAGCAGATCGCCCACGCCGCCCGCCAGATGTGGTGGAACCCGCTGGCCGACGCCAAGACCCTCGACGGAGCGGGCCGACTGGCCGGGCACTTCCTCGCCGCGTCCGTGGATGCCTCCCAGCAGGGCGACTTCTGGTCCAAGGCCGGCTCCAACATCCTCTCCCAGCTCTTCCTCGCCGCCGCACTCGACGAGCGGCCGATCACCGACGTGATGCAGTGGCTGGCCTTCCCTGCCGACCGTGCGCCGCTGGACGTTCTGCGCGATCACGGATTCGCGGCCGTCGCCGCCCAGCTCAAGGGCACCGTGGAAGGTCCGCCCGAGACCCGCGACGGCATCTATGAGACCGCCCGCCAGTACGCCGCCGCCCTCCTCAACAGCGAGATCGCCGCCTGGGTCACCCCGCAGAAAGACGTCCCCGAGTTCCGGCCCAGTGAGTTCGTCACCTCCGGCGACACCCTCTACCTGCTGTCGAAGGACGGCGGAGGAGGCGCCTCCGCGCTGATCGCCGCGTGCGCGGACTCCGTGATGCGCGCGGCCACCGCGCAGGCCGAGCGGGCCGGCGGACGCCTGGACCCGCCGATGCTCGCGATCCTGGACGAGGCCGCCAACGTCTGCAAGATTTCTGATCTTCCGGACTTGTACTCGCATCTCGGGTCACGCGGGATCATCCCGATCACGATCCTGCAGTCCTACCGCCAGGGCCAAAAGGTATGGGGGGATGCGGGCATGGACGCCATGTGGTCAGCGTCCACGGTGAAGGTGATCGGCTCCGGCATCGACGACCCGGACTTCGCCGACAAGCTCTCCCGGCTGATCGGCGACCACGACGTGGAGACCACCTCCACCTCGCATTCCGAATCCGGCAAGTCCACCTCCGTGTCGATGCGGCAGGAACGCATCCTGCCCGCCGACGCGATCCGCGCCCTGCCCAAGGGCACCGCGCTGTGCTTCGCCACCGGCCTGCGCGCCGCCATGCTCGACCTGCGCCCCTGGTACCTCGAACCCGGCGCCGCCGAGTTGTCCGCCGCCTCCGCCCGGGCCTCCCAGGCGATCACCACCCGCGCCGTGGCCAAGCAGTCCGACTTCGGGACAGCCGCGTGACCCCGCACCGCTCACCTGGACCACGCATTCCCCACCGGTAAGGCGCACACGGCGTAGCCGCCTGCCGCGAACACCAGCACATCGATCCCCCTGACCGAAACCGCTCATGCCACACATCGACGATGTTCCTGACGACTGGAACCCCGCACACCGCTGCTGCCTGACATGCGGCAACGGCGACGACCTTGTCACGCTGCGGGCAGTCACCCACCGCACGACGAACCAGTAGGCACTCGCCTGCACCAGGCATATCTCGGCAGTCTTCGCCGTCCTGGGCTCCTTCGCATCGGAGCCGGAACCGGCGGCCAAACCGTGGCCACCACCCCCGCGCCAGCAGGGGGCCGGCCGGCCGCGCACGAGGCCGTCGACTGCCCGCACCGTCGCCAGCCCTCCCCCTTCAGCGAAGCGACTATGACCCAGCCACCATCCCTCACCAGCCCGCAGAAAGCAGCATGGCACTCACCGACCACCACGGCATCTTCATCGGCGCGACCGGCGACGGACACACCTTCATCGTCCTCAACCACCCCATCCCCCCGGCCATTCTCATACTGACCGACGCCGGCTTCACCGCCCGACGGCACCGTGGCCGCACCGTCTACCTCCTGCGGCCCGTCACCGCCGAGGAGGCCGACAAGCGAACCGGCGTGGCGGCGCACGAGCTGATGGCCCACACCCACGACATCATCGACCTGGCCTGGACCACCCGCCAGCACGACAACGGCCACAACCCGCCCGGCGTGGTCTTCAGCTTCGCCAACGGCGCCGTCACCGCGACCGCCACCACCGACGCGGCACACGACGTCCTCGTCCGGCACGGCTTCCTCCTCACCGATCAGAAAAGGCACTACCTGCTGCCGGACGCCCTCAGCGAGCGGACCACGCTGAGCGCCGTGGCCAGCGCCGAGGACCACTTGGATGGCAACGGCGTGAGCGCCCACATCGACCTCGGCATCCCCACCGTCAAGGACATCCCACCGGCACCGCCCCGCCCCGACGCCGCGCCCGTGCTACCCCCCACACACCAGACCGCCCGGCGCACCCGCTGACCACCCACGTGTCCACTCGGAGCCCTATGCAACCCATCGACCTTGAAACCGAGGTCACGCGGCTGCGGACCCTCGGCAGCGACTTCGAGGACCTGCACAGCGATGTTCTCCACCTGCGTCCGAAGCCCGGCCCCGACGCCCAGCAGAAGATCACCACCGTGATCGTCGCCACCAACGCGCTCGTTGAGCGTGCCCTGGAGCGTCTGGACGCCCTCGCGGGCAGCCAGTACACGGCAGTTCCCGGCAGCCGTCCCTCGCTGGAGGCGATGGCCTCGGTCGTCCACGCCGGCGCCACCGCCGCCCGCGACCTGGCCGCCGCCCTCAGCGAAAACCCGGCGCAGGGAGCGCCCTATCCCAGATCCTCGCCCGACCAGGCCGTCCAGCACGCAGCAGCGTCCAACACCGTTGCCGAGCACCTCGCCGAGGCCGCGCACCATCTCGAGCACGCCTTCACCAGCTGCTATTACCTCGCCCGTGGCATTCCCCGGGATCTCCAGCAACATCCCGGGCAGCAGCCTGCCGTTACGCCGGTGAAGCTCTCCGCCAGCCAGTACGACGCCCTGGTCCGGCTGTCCCAGGGGGGCGGTCAGGTCTTTAGCTCGATCCGGTCGGTCAACTCCCGGGCCATGGACGGGAACGGCCGTACCGTCAATCAGGCCACGCTGGCGGTCCTGACCAAGCACTCGCTGGTCACGGTGGACACCTCGACGTCACTGTTCGTGGGGCAGCGCCTCGTAGTCACCGAGGCAGGACGGCAGGCCATCGCCGCCTACAAGCCCTCCGCCTCCCCCGTCCAGGCAGTTCCCGCCAGCACTGCGACGATACGGCGAGCACGATGAACGGCTTCGCACCGTCCGACCGCGTCCTGATTTCCCCGCGTCACCTGGCCGGCGGGGGCCTGGACCGGATCAGTGATGCCCTAGTACTGCAACGGTGCTTGCCGTGACTGCTCACCAACTCGTTCGTTGGTGAGGTCATGGGTGGGGACCTTGCTGATGTCAGGTCGTGGGCGGGTGAACTGGATGCGCTGCATGATCGGTTCGTGCACCGGTTCAACCGGGAGGAACCTCGTCAGTCGGCGCTGGCGTACATGCGTGGGCTGGTTGCTCCGCTGGAGCGGAAGAACGGCTGGACGCTGGCGGAGGAGGCCGGACACAGCGGTCCTGACCGTATCCACCGGCTGCTGAACCGCATTGAGTGGGACGCCGACGAGGTCCTGGACGACGTACGGGACTACGTCGTCGAACACCTCGGCGGCGAGGACGCCGTCCTGATCGTCGACGACACCGGCTTCCTGAAGAAGGGCATCCGCTCGGCAGGGGTCCAGCGGCAGTACTCCGGCACCGCGGGACGCACCGAGAACTGCCAGGTCGGAGTGTTTCTCGCCTACGCCACGAGCCGTGGACGCACACTGCTCGACCGCCGGCTGTATCTGCCCGCCTCCTGGACGGACGACCGGGAACGCTGCCGGCGGGCCGGCATCGGTGACGATGTCGCTTTCGAGACAAAGGTGGCCATCGCCAAGGCGATGGTCCGCCGGGCCGTCGCCGGCCGGGTCCCGTTCAGGTGGGTGACGGCGGATGCCGCATACGGTTTCAGCAAGGGCTGGCGTTTCGAACTCGAGCAGGCCGACATCTTCCACGTCATGGCCACCACCCGCCACGACACCGTCGTCACCCGCTGGGCGATCGACCACCCCGTCCACGACCTGTTCAACGGCCTCGCACGACAGAAATGGAAGCGCCGTTCCTGCGGCGAGGGAGCCCACGGCCGGCGGGTCTTCGACTGGGCGCGCGTCGAGGTGCGGCCCTGGCACCGCCCGGACCGCAGGCACTGGGTGATCGCCCGCCGCAGCGTCCGCCGGCCCGAGGAGATCTCCTACTACATCGCCTACTGCCCCGCCGGCACCACCCTGGACGAGCTGATCCGGGTCGCCGGCAGCCGATGGGCGGTGGAGGAATGCTTCCAGAGCGCGAAGCAGGAGTGCGGCCTGGACGACTACCAGGTCCGCCGCTACCCCGGCTGGCACCGCCACATGACCCTCGCCATGGCCGCCCACGCCTGCCTGACCGTCCTGCGGGCCCGCCAACTGGATGCGGACAAAGCAGAAACGGATCCTCCCAGCTCATCCACCTCAGCCTCGCCGAGATCAGACGCCTGATCGCCCGCCTCACCGACCGCCGCCCCACCCCGACCGGCCACATCCTCCACTGGTCCACATGGCGCCGCAGACGACAACACCAGGCTCGGATCAGCCACTACAAACGACGCGGACACAGCCCATGACAACTGGCCACCAGTCAGGACAAACACCGTTGCAGTACTAGGACCGCTGGTCAACCTCTTCGACTGGCACCACACACGTGATCCGGACACCGGACACATCACCCTGGCTAGCCCCTGCCAGAGCCTCCGCGTCGACTTCGACCCGACCGACACGCAGGGTGTGTGGTGGCGAGTCATCCACCACGAGCCGTACTGGCAGGCCCGCTTCAGCTGGCAGACGCCGATCGAAGCGATCGCCGCCGTCACCCAGTCCCTGCCCCGCATCCTCGGCGACCGCCGACATGCGGACCGTATCTCCCTCACAGCAACCGGCCGTCCACAGACCGCGGACTTCAGCGGCTGGACCCGGACCCGTGGCGAGCGGTCGACGACCTACACGTCCGCAGACGGGCACTGCTCCCTCACCGATCAGCCGGACGATCAGCTCCGCTGGCAGATCAGGAGCAGTCTGTTCGACGGTTTCGACACACAGTGGACCGCCGCCTTCACCCGCGCCGTTCCTTCCCGCCTCGTCGTTCAGTTCTTCGCGCACCTGGTCGCGGACACCCCCGTCGAGCGCACGTACGGCGACCTGCCCCACCTCGTGCAGCGCTCCACCAACGTGGTCATCACCCCCATCCGCAGGGCAGCGATCAACCCACACGTCCACCATGCCCTCACCAGGCTCGCCGACCACCAGCGCCACCGCCGGTGACGCGGCGCCCGCAGCATCCGGAAAAAAATGACGTCCACTCCTTTCCAGCCCGAGCACCTGCTGCTTCTGGGCGACAACTTCATCCGCCACCACGACGTCCTGCAGTCCGGCACACTCCTGGACGGTCCCCAACCAGCCGATGCTCTCGTACGGCACATCACCCGCACGCAGACCCTGGCCCGCCGCACCCTGGACGTGCGGAACTCGGCGGCAACCATGCCCCATCTGCACCATTCACCGATGATCCGCGCCGGCCTCGACCGACTGGTGCAACTCGCCACGCTGACCGTGCTCGCCGCCGACCATCTCCTGCACGCCGCGGACATTCTCAGGGACACCCCCCGCACATCCCTGTCCGGCGGTCCAGATGCAGCGGCACCCTCAGACCAGCACCCTGCGGAATCGCATGACGTCGGCTGGCACATCGTCCGGGCCGAGCAGCTCACCGCTCTGGGCGCCGAAGACTGCCTCGGTCTCGCCGGCACCTTCGCCCGAGCCCTGCACCAGCAACACCCCGGCCCGGATCACCGGCCACCGTCACTCTCGGCCACCCAGCACGCCACGCTACGGGCCATCGCCACCGGCCGGATCACGCACAACCGGCACCTCGACAAACTTCACGTCTCTCCCGGCGACAACCTGCGCGTCACCGGCGCCACCATCCGCGCCCTGACATCGCGCGGCCTCATCCAGCGCGAACCGTGCCCACTGGTCCTGCATGACCGCTACCACCTCACCAGCGCCGGTCACCAAGCCCTTGCCGCGGCGCTCGCCCACTTCCAGAGCCTCGCACCCACCACCCGCCGCCCGCCCCGGCGCCGCCCCGCCGCTACGTCACTAGGTGCCCCCACGAAGCTGTCCCCAGGTCGACCGAGTGTCCGACAGCGTTGAACCCGCAGCTTCCGCGAACCCTCACAAGGTCCTTGACCGAAAGGCCGCCGACCGGCCCGGACTGAACGTGTGCCGACGGACGCCCCCACGGCCCTCCTCGCCGGCCCAGAAGACTCCCGGCCCCGTCCGGGCAGTGCACCACCCGCCGTCTCAGGGGCACGGCTCCGCCCGGCCTCGCTGACCCCGCTCCGACTCCGAACCAGGAACGCGTTGTCTCCCTCAATATCCGCCTCCCATCGCCCCGATTGCAGCCAGACTCCTGCGAGCGGAACAGGTCTGCACCTGGTGCCGGTCCGCTCCCGGGAGGCCAAGGACTTCGTCCGTGTCTGGCACCGGCATCACCCGCCCCCGCCCGGGCAGATCTTCGCCGTCGGAGCAGCCGACCCCACCGGCACCCTGCGTGCCGTCGCGATCGTGGGCCGGCCCGTCGCCCGCCACCTCGATGATGGCAGCACCCTGGAGGTCACCCGTACCACCAGCGACGGCGCGCGCAACGCCAACTCGATGCTCTACGGGGCGGCGTGGCGGGCAGCGAAGGCTCTCGGTTACCGGCGGCTGATCACCTACACGCAGGACGGCGAGAGTGGCGCGTCCCTGCGCGGGGCCGGTTGGCGTGTCATCGCCAGCAGGCCGCCCCGGGCCGGCTGGCACACCGCTTCTCGCCCCAGGGCCGACCGCGGGACGGATCGCATCGCCCGGCTCCTGTGGCAGGCCCCGTGAGCCGGTGCGACCGGCCTGCTCCAAGCCACGTTGCCGATATCACGGCGCTTCGACTGGAGTTGTCCGACGTGCACATAGCCAACATGGCCGAGCACACCCGTCTCCTCGGCGAAGTCGCTCTTGCGTTGAGAACTACGCGCAGTGGTGCAGCGGTACGCGAAGGTGAGATCGCCAAACCTGTCCGGGAGATCGCGCCGATCGGCCTGAGCATACAGGAGCTGGCGATGCGCTGCACGCGGCAACTTCACGACCTGTCCACCAGCCAGTACGCCTTGGCAATGGGCGGTGCCGAGAACCTCGCCCATCTCGCCGGTGCCTGCTCCCAGATCTCGCTCGCCGCCACGCTGTGCAACCTCGCCATCCACCACCGCACCGAAATCCTGCTGTACGAGGACGCCGACTCCACTGCGGCGTCCAGTCGTGATCAGTTGCGGCGGGCCGGTGATGAGCTGGACCGGGCGGCCACCACCTACCGTGCCGTCGCGCAGCGGCTGTCCCGCCGACTGGCGTCAGCAGCAGCCCAGCGCGAGGACCAGCAGCTGATCGCTCTGGCCACGGCCGGGGAGCCGAACAGCGCGTCCACTGGCACACGCTCCCTGGCCCTGTCCGACCCGGTCGGGACAGCCAGCACTCGGGCCACTGCACACATCCCGTCATCCCCCAATCTGCGGCATGGCCGGTGACGGCTCGCGCGGCTTCCCTGAATCCAACCCGCCCCTGGAGACCAACCATACGAATGAAAGCCTCCCCTTCCTCCGACCCCGCCCCCATGTTCGATGTGGAGGTGCCCGTTGCGCCGACGCTGGTGGAGCGTTTGCTGGCTCTCGCCGGCCTCTACACCGAGCACAACGACCGGATCGACCTCCTGTTGGCAGGGACTGCCGCACCCGCCCCGGACGCTTACGTGTCCTCCGCCCGGCGTCTGGAACGCGAGGCGCTGGCCTGCGTCAAGGCGGTCCGGCAACAGCGGCTGGCACCCGTCGAGCCGGTTCCCAGCGCGGTCGTGAGGCTCAAGCAGACCGCCTACCTGACCAGCGGGGCCACGCGCTACCTCACCTCCGCCCAGCAGTCCCTCCCCACGGACGATGCCGCCCCCGCACGCCTTGACCGCCGCCGCGGGTTCGGCCAGCACGTACGGCAGGCCCGTGAACTGACCGCCCTGGCGCCCGCGACCGTCGTGGAATCCACCACACACTTCGCCTACCGGCTGCCCGCCAAGGCACACGCCCACACCACGGTCCCCGGCATGGACGGGGCCCAGCGCCGCTCCCTGCTCATGATCGCCCGCGGCCACGTCGCCGTCACCGGACACTACGAAGCCGGCAGCCACGACCGCACCGACTCGGTGGACACCGACATGCTGCGCCGCCTCGATGCCCAGGGCCTGGTCACCTGCGACGCCGCGTCCGCGCCGCCCTTCTACTCCGGCGGGCAGCCCCGCGACCGGGTACGCCTGACTCCCCTGGGCCTTTCCGTCCTCAGCACGGTCATCGCTGAGCCCCTGCCAGCCGGCCCTCCCACGGCCCGGCCCGTCCCCGCCCCGGCCGCGACCCCCAGTGCCCGCACACGCCGCTGACAGCGCCCACCGCCCGCACCCGCACCCGCAAGGAAGTCTTCGATCACCACCACGCCCACCCTCATCTGCATCTCCCTCGGCGCCGGCGTCCAGTCCAGCGCCATGCTCGCCCTCTCCGCCAACGGCATCCTCCCCAGAGCCGACTACGCGGTCTTCGCCGACACCGGCTGGGAACCACGCGCCGTCTACCAGCATCTGGACCGGCTGGAGAAGACGATCGCCGCACCCGCCGGGATACCGATCCTGCGGGTCACCGCCGCCGAGTGGGCCGCCCGCCAAAACGAACTGCCCGACGGCGCCGACATGGAGGAGCTGGAGCAGGGCGTCGCGGACGGCTGCTCCCCATGGGCCTGCCGCGGACAGACGGAGGACGCCGCGCCGACCCGGGACGACTTCGGGCTGGCTTCTTGATCCTGGATCTGTTCGCGGGTCCGGGTGGATGGAGCCACGCGCTGTCCGTCCTCGGCGTGCGGGACATCGGCCTGGAGTGGGACGAGTGGGCCTGCAAGACGCGTGTGCGTGCGGGGCAGTTGACGCTGCGTACGGATGTGGCGCTGTATCCGGTGTGGCCGTGGGTGGGCCGGACCCGGGGGCTGATCGCGAGTCCCCCGTGTCAGGCGTGGTCGATGGCCGGCAAGCGCCTCGGGCTGGTGGACCAGCCGCTCGTGCACCAGGCCGTCGCCGACCTCTCCGCCGGCCGGGACACCCGCGCAAAGCTGCTCACTGCCTGCCGGGACAAGCGTTCCCTGCTGGCGGCCGAGCCGATGCGCTATCTCCACGCCCTCAACACGGTGGGCGAGCCCGAGTGGGTCGCCATGGAGGAAGTCCCCGATGTTCTGCCCTTGTGGCGGCAGTACGCGGCCGTCCTGCGCCGCTGGGGATTCTCGGTGTGGACCGGCATCCTCAACGCGGCCGACTACGGCGTCCCCCAGACGAGACGGCGGGCGATCCTGATCGCCTCCCGGGTCCGCACCGCCCAGCCGCCCGAGCCCACCCACGCGCAACGCGCCGAGCCGGAATCACTGTTCGGGCCGGGCCGCGCCCGGTGGGTCAGCATGGCCGAGGCCCTCGGCTGGGGCGCCACCGACCGTCCCGTGCCCACCGTGTGCGCCGGCGGCGGCCCGGGCGGCGGCCCCGAACCCTTCCCCTCCGGCTCCCGCCAGACCCTGCTGACCGCCCGCGACCGCAGGCTGTGGCGCCCCCAGCACACCCCCACCGACGCGCTCCTCTCACCGCAGACGCGCGAAGCGGACCGGACCTCCCCCCAAGGCGCCCGCCCGGACTCCGACACAGACAGCACGGCCCCCGCCTTTGCCGGCAAGGCCACTTGGAAGTGGTCCCTGCGCAGCAACAACCAGGCCAAGGCCACCGTCCGGCCGCTGGACGAGCCCGCTGGAACGCTGTTCTTCGGGCACCGCGCCAACGAGTGCACCTGGATCGCCGAACCCACCGCGAACCAGCCCGGGAACCAGCCCGTGTCCCCGGCCGCGCCCGCTCCGATCCGGATCACCGCCCGGGAGGCCGGCGTCCTGCAGACGTTCCCCTCCGACTATCCCTGGGCCGGCAACAAGGGCCAGCAGTTCTCCCAGATCGGCAACGCCGTCCCCCCGCTGCTCGCCGGCCACCTCCTCGCCCCCCACCTCGGTATCCCCCTCCTCCCCGACGACTTCACCCTGGCAGCCTGATGCCCCGCCCTCCCCTCCCCGACGAGCACGACGGGGCCGACACCATTCCTGCGCCGCGGCCGGTCTTCCATGCCGAGCAGGCCCTCCTCGGCGCTCTTCTCCTCGAACCCCACCGTCTCGGCGAGATCACCGGCATCGCCGCCGGCTCGTTCTCCACCGCCGTGCACTCGGCCCTGTTCGCCGCGATCAGCACGCTGCCCGCCCCCAACCCGGCCGAGCACGCCAAGAACACGACCTGGCTCGACCAGGTCCTCGTCTCGGCCAACCAGCAGGTGCGCGGGCTGACCGCCTCCTACCTGCACACCCTCATCCAGGTCTGCCCCTGGCCGCGGCACGCGCCCGCCTACGCGCGGATGGTCGAGGCCGAGCACGCCCGCCGGCGTCTGCGTACCGCCGCCGAGCACCTCGTGCAGACCGTGCACGACGCCTCCCTTCCGGACCCCGTCCAGGCGGTGTTCGCCGAGGCCGACACTCTCACCGCGGTCGTCGACGACATCGCAGCCCGCTTCCCGCCGCGCGCCGGTGTCCTTCCCCGCACCCCCGTACCAACGCCGGCCCCCGCCCCCGGCTTCACCGAGGCCATCGAGGAGGAACAGGTACTGCTCGCGACGGCAGCCGCCTGCCCTCAAGACATCGAGTCGGTCGGGTGGCTGGTCCCCGACGACTTCACCCACCCCTTGCACGCGGGGCTGTGGCAGTGCCTGGCCGCCCTGGCCCGCCGCCAGGAGCCGGTCGACCCCGTCACCATTCTGTGGGAAGCCCAGCAGCGCGGCCTGCCCGACCACGGCACAGAACCCGGCGAGGTACTGCGTCTCCTGGCCGAACCGGCGGTGTCCCTCGGGCACTGGGCCGAGCGGACACTGCGGCGTTCGCTCCTGGCCACGGCCGACCACACCGGCCGCCGCATCCAGGCATACGCCGACGACCCGGCCACCACACCCTTCCAGCTCGTCGTCGGCACCCGCCGGGCCCTCGCCGATCTCGGCACCACCCGCACGCGCTGGCAGCACGCCACCGGACGGCCCCCTGCGCAACAACCGCGCCCCACGCCCTCCACCCGCGCCGGCCCGCCGACCACCACCGCCGCGCGTCCCGCCCGCACACCCCGCTAACCCACACCCCGAACACGCCGGTGGCCGCCCCCGCAAGGCCGGCCACCGGCAGAGGAAACCACGCCCAACGTGAGCACCACCCCTTCCATCGACGCGCACGTCCGCTTCGATACCCACCCCCGCCACTCCAGTGCCGTCGTCGCCACCGTCACCGGCACCGCCCAGCACATCGCCCAGGCCCACCTGAGTGTCCGCGGCTTCGTCACCGTGGCCGAGGGCACGATGGTCATGGCCCGCATCGACCACGAGGAGCCGTACTGGGCCGAACGAGCCGCCCAGGCACTCGCCGCCGAGCACATCACCGTGGAGATCACGCCGGGACTGCGCGAGGCCATCGACGAAGAATGGACCTGGGCCAACTACCCCTACCCCTGGTGCACCCGCCAGGAGATCCGTGAGGTCTCCAACGAGGCCCAGAAGATCTACGACGACATCCGCCACGGCCGTCTCGAAATCCACGCCCACGCCCACGACGGACACAACATGAACGCCGTCGGTTCCTACCGCGACGGCAGCAGCGTCACCCTCCACGGCGAAAACCACCTGCGCACCGTCGCGGAAACCTTCAACACATCGGCCGAAGCCCGCGCCGACTTCGAACGCTTCCACGGCGACGCGGTACGCCCCGGCCCCGCTCCCGCCACCGACGCCGAGCGCCAGGCCGACGAAGCCCGCAGCCCCCTGCACTCCCCCGGCCTCACCGAGACCGAACCGTCCGACCAGCGCACCGAGACGGTGCCCGCCTACGCCGCCGACCCGGCCGACCACGACGCCGCCCTCGACACGTTCGTCAACGAGCACGGCGACTGGGAAAAGTGGCGGACCTGGTCGGACGACACCACCCACCTCATCCACGAGTCACAGACCCTGCGGGCCGAACTCGTCCACGAAGCCGATTCATGCGAGACCGCCTGGACCTTCGCCGCCTACGAAACCCCCGTCTCCGACCGCATGTGGCACCTCACCCTGACCGGCTCCACACCCGAACCCCTGTTGCAGACGCTCCTGATCAGCCTCGCAGACGGAGACGCCTGGGAGTGCGCCGTCGGCAGCCCGGTCACCGAGCAGACCGTCTCCCAGGCGACCCGGCCCCTCAACGACGCCGGCTGGAAGCACACCGTCGACGGACGCTTCATCCGCTGGGAAACCACCCAGCGCGACGCCGGCATCCAGTTCGACGCCTTCGCCGCCCAGAACCCCCGCAACCTCCCCACCTGGACACTCTGGGCCGGCCCCAGCATCGACCGCCCCACCTGGGCCATCCACGCCTCCCCTTACACCCCCGCCCCGCTCCTGGCCACCCTCGCCGAAGACCTCGCCCACGGAACCGGCATCCGCACGACACCGGCGGCACGCCCCGCCCCAGCCCGCCGCAAGACCACCCCGCCCGGCCTGCCGCCTGCCATCGGCCCCCGCCCAGCCGGCCGGCGCCCGTGACACTCCTCCATGCCACCCAGCGCAGAAGCTCAGCCAGCTGCCGTCGTACGGCGCCGGCACTCCATGCCAGCGCCTCAAGGCGCACAGAACACACCCCCACCTTCCACCGCCGTGACCACTGGCGGACGCCGACGTGATCGACAGCACGACCCCGGAGAGCCGACCCACCATGACCGACCCTGACACCGAGAAGCGGAACAGGCGGCGCCGCTGGCCCAAGGACCGGCGCACCGACCGCTACAACTGGGAACTCGCCCGCGGGCCCATCTCCGCCTTCGGCGAATCCAAGCCCCTCACCGCCTGGGCAGCGGACGAGCGGTGCGCAGTGGGCCGCGAGGCCCTGCGCACGCGCCTGGCCCTGGGCTGGGACCCTGCCGACGCCATCACCAGGGCCCGCCATGAGAAGCCGGACATGGCGTTCACCTACAACGAGCGAACCCTGACGCTTCGCGGCTGGGCAGAGCAGACCGGCATCAAGTACCACACGCTCTACAACCGCATCATGAAGTCGGGCATGAGTTTCACTGACGCTCTGGAGAAGGGCGCCGAAGGAGCCGACTTCGCCCTGCCCGTCACCGCGTTCGGAGAGACCAAGACTCTCCACCACTGGGCGGTCGACCCCCGGGCACGGTGTGTGGTCACCACCATGCGACGGCGCCTGGCCCAGGGCTGGGGCCCGGAACAGGCCATCACCGAAGAACCGCAGTCCCGCTCCACCCTGGGTACCGGTGTGCCGCACCATGCCTTCGGCATGAGCATGGGACTGGAGGACTGGGGCCGCCACACACAGATACCGGCCGGCAACCTCCGCTATCAGATGGAGCAGTACGACCTGCCGCTGGAAGCCGCGCTCACCAGCCTGGGCTGGACACCGAACACCGACGCACCGGCCGAGCACAGCCTCGTACGTATCACCGCCGCCGAACTGCGCTCCGGCGACCACATCCTCAGCACGGACCCAACCGCCGAGGGAGGCCCGTTCCTCACCGTTCGCCGTCGGAGCACCATCCCTGCCCCACCCACGGCACCACACGGCCCAGCCCACAGCCGCACTCCCCTCACGCGGCCAGCCCCTGCCCCCGCCGGACTCTCCCGCCGGGCCAGCCGGTAGACGCACCGCACGACCCGCACATCACCGGTTCCCGTGCTCCGCCGGCCGAGAGCCCCGGCACCCCAGCCGCGCGGTCTATCCGACCCAGGCACCACCGACGGGTTCGCACAGTGAGTACGCCGGACACGACCACTGAGCACCGAACCGCCGAACCGTCCACCGCCAGGCGGGCAGTCGCCATGTCCCGCCCGTCACAAAGGGCGCAACATAACGCGGGATCGCCGGTTGGCCAAACCGGCGATCCCGCGCATCATTGATGGTCCACCGCCACTCCCTGCCCCGACGCCGGAAGGAACCGCCTGAAGCGATTCGAACCGAACATCACGCGCGCGACGCCGACGCCCGATAGGAGTCGCTCAGGCCGCCGCGTAGCTCACGCGAAACAGCTCCTGCGCGCGGTCCAAGTCCCGGAGAGTACGCAACTGCACCTCCAAGTCGCCCGTGCCGTGGTGGCCGAGCCCCCTCACATCCCGGGTGAATCCGGGTACCAGGTCGACCTCCTCCGGGTCGGCCTTGAGGTAGACGAGGAGCTTGGTCCTCTGCGGCGGGCAGACACACGCGAAGTTCCGCAGCCGCTGATACGCCCGGTACGTCTTGCGCTGAACGCTGTTCACTCCCTCACCCAGGCCCAGCAGCGTCTCGTCCAGCGCCCGCGCCAACTCGTCGAGCACCGCGCTCTGGCCATCGTCCGCGCCCGGCGCGGCTGACTGCTGGCGCAACCGTCGCGTCGCCTGCGGCCTACCGCTGACAGAGGCTACGGTCTCAAGGCCGAGCAGATCGCTGCCGAAGATCCGGTAGCGGACCAAGTCGATGCTGCGCCGATGCTCGCGCACCGCGTGCACGTCGTAGCGGGTGAAGTCCCCGGCGACGCAGATCAACCTCGGGCTGCTCCACAGCACCTGGGCCGCGGCCGGACCCCCGAGCCGGTCGCGGACCAGGCGCTCGAACTCGGCCCGGTGATCCACGAGCCAGCTCAGGTAGAACAGCCCTTGATGGATGACGCCGGCGTCAACGCCGCGCTTGTACTCCACCACGACGGGCGCCCCGTTCTCATCCACCCCCAGCGAGTCGATACGCCCACCGTGGACCGGCCCAGTGCTGTACTCGCTCGCCAGGAACCTGACACCCAGCAACGCCGCCATGTTCGCCTCGACGAGACCCTGCACATCGGCCTCAACCTCAGCAAGACGCGGCGCGACCTCCGTCACGCCGCTACCGGTGACATGGAACAACTTCAGGCCCGACACCTTCCCCTCCTCGACTCGCCAGCATCAACGCCGAGAGAGGGAGGGATTGTTTCCACAACAACCCCGAGTCGTGTGAAGATACTGCGGGCAATGCTATATCGCCGATGGGATCCCCCGACTTGCCGGAAGCGGAGCGGTTCCCCCATGTGTCCCCCAGCCGTACTGACGCACCGTCACATCGGTGCATAAGTGCAGCTCAGAGTGGGTGCGGACCATGATAGGCCAAGTGCCTTCTAAACGCTGTCCCTATCGCGCAGCCGGATCAAAGCGCCTCCACGTAACTTCCCCCGCAGATGAGGGTGCGACATCAGCACGGCCAGCTTCTTGGCCTGCATTTGCGGAAGATCACCGCAGGCGTAGGGTCGACTGACGGCGCATACGACGAGGGCGGTGCGCTCGCGGAGCATTCCCGCGGGCTCGGGACCGATGCCGGGTACGTGACGCCCCAGTCCCAGCCCAGAGGAGCATCCCCGCAGGCGCGGGGTCGACAGTTCCCAGGTGGCGTCCGTGAGGTAGACGGTCGGAGCATCCCCGCAGGCGCGGGGTCGACGTGCCGAGCTCGTTTCCCACACTGACGGAGATCGGAGCATCCCCGCAGGCGCGGGGTCGACTCCGCAGCGAGCGTGCGGGCCGCGCGGGACTGCGGAGCATCCCCGCAGGCGCGGGGTCGACGTCGTCAGCGATCGGCGCTCCGAGGAGCGTGGCGGAGCATCCCCGCAGGCGCGGGGTCGACTGCGGCTCGATCCAGTCGCGGCCGCCGGCGTACGGAGCATCCCCGCAGGCGCGGGGTCGACCGGGTGTGCACGGTGCGGTGGGGGTCGAACGGGGGAGCATCCCCGCAGGCGCGGGGTCGACGCCACTCCCAAGCCCCTGTGGGGCTGGTGTGACGGAGCATCCCCGCAGGCGCGGGGTCGACACCACGGCATGCAGCCGATGCCGCCAGGGCGCCGGAGCATCCCCGCAGGCGCGGGGTCGACCCGTGATGCTCCGTCAGGTCGGGACGAGGTGGTGGAGCATCCCCGCAGGCGCGGGGTCGACGGCACCCCGGCCAAGGGCACCGTCACCAGCTGCGGAGCATCCCCGCAGGCGCGGGGTCGACGAACGGCGTTTGGCGGTGGCGGCGCGTTGCGCCGGAGCATCCCCGCAGGCGCGGGGTCGACGCCCACCCGGGGACCGTGATGGTGAAGAACGTCGGAGCATCCCCGCAGGCGCGGGGTCGACTGGCGCGGAGTCGGCCCGTTGCCCGAGGTGTCCGGAGCATCCCCGCAGGCGCGGGGTCGACTACTGGGGCCGCATCGACCAGGCAGGGCTCCACGGAGCATCCCCGCAGGCGCGGGGTCGACCTGGACGGCGATGCGGTCGAGCTCGGCGGGACCGGAGCATCCCCGCAGGCGCGGGGTCGACTCGCGGGAGCAGCCGCACCCGAAGTTGAACCACGGAGCATCCCCGCAGGCGCGGGGTCGACTCGCGGGAGCAGCCGCACCCGAAGTTGAACCACGGAGCATCCCCGCAGGCGCGGGGTCGACTCGCACCGGACACTGACCACTCGTAGCCACAACGGAGCATCCCCGCAGGCGCGGGGTCGACGGTGGCGCCGCCGGTGAACGTCTGGACCTCGGCGGAGCATCCCCGCAGGCGCGGGGTCGACCCAGCCCCAGGCGTGCAGGTCGCGGAGGTCGCCGGAGCATCCCCGCAGGCGCGGGGTCGACCGCGCCGCACCTCCTCGTCGCTCATCCCGGCCCGGAGCATCCCCGCAGGCGCGGGGTCGACTCTGACGCGCTGGCCGACGACGTGATGACGCCCGGAGCATCCCCGCAGGCGCGGGGTCGACGTGGCGGCCCGCGACCGGGCGGCGGTGATCAGCGGAGCATCCCCGCAGGCGCGGGGTCGACTCTGTGGCTTGGAGGGCCGGGGACTGAGTCAAGGGAGCATCCCCGCAGGCGCGGGGTCGACGACGCCCTCGGCAACCCCACTCTCGCCCAGCGCGGAGCATCCCCGCAGGCGCGGGGTCGACGCCGGCGGCGCTGCGGCGGCGTACGGGGAGGGGGGAGCATCCCCGCAGGCGCGGGGTCGACACTTCCTGACCTGGGGTTTTACCGGGCGGGGCGGCTGTTTTCATTCGGTTGCTTCTTGGGGCGGGCTGAGAGGATGAGGCCGTCGAAGTCGACGGGCTGCCAGCGGTCGCGGCCTGCGGTGCGTACGGCCCATCCCTGTTCGTTGGAGGCGGGTTCGATGAGGATGGCCTGGCCGTCGCCGATGCGGGTGGCCAGGAGTTCCCAGAGGCGGTCGCGGATACGGCGGCTGGGGTTGCCGACGAACACGCCGGCGCTGGCTTCAACCATCCATCGGGTGAGGTGGCCGCGGAGTCCTTCCGGGGCGGCGACGAGGATGATGACCGTCATGAGGTGGCCTCGGTGTCGGCGAGATCGGGGCCGATGATCGCGATGTGGTCCTCGGTCATACCGTGTACCGAAAGGTCTGCTTCAGTGGCGTAGTTGGTGCCGCCCGCCACCGCACCGACGTGTTCGTCCCAGAGGAGGTTGGCTTCGGTGTCCTCGAAGTCTGTGCCCTCCGGTGTGAGCAGGCTTTTGACATCGGTGACGATGCGGGTGAGGAGCTTGTCGCGGGCGATGAGGTCCCGGAGGCCGATTCGGGCGTCGCGTTCCTCGGTGAGTCCTTGTGCGGTGAGGTCGAAGGCGAGTGGAATGGTGTATTCGGCTTTGTACAGGTCTGCGATGTCCAGGACGAAGGAGGTGGCTTTGCCGGTGTGGACGAAGCCGAGTCCGGGGCTGGCGCCGAGTCCGGTGATAACGGCGTGGCAGATGCCGTAGAGGGCGGCGTTGGCGGCGGACAGGAGGCGGTTGAGGTCGTCGCCTGCGGCGAAGGCGTCGCCGGCTTTGTAGACGCGGCCGTTCCAGGGGACACCGGTCCGCTCTGCCTGGGCTCGGTAGATCTTGCGGACCCGAGTGCCTTCACGGCCGCGGAGTTGCTGCATGGTGAGGGCGGAGACGTCTTCGCCGGGGAAGCGCATGCTGTACATGGCGCGGGCGACAGCGAGGCGTTCCTTGGGGCGGGTGACGAGCCATGCCTGGCGGTGCAGGAGGCCGGCGCCACGGCTGGGGCCGAGGCCGGCCGCGTACATGCGGACGCCTTGTTCGCCGACCCAGCACACGGTGGTGCCGGAGTCGGCGAGCAGGTGGATGGCTCCGTGGGTGACGCGGGTGCCAGGACCGAGCAGCATGACGGCCACCATGGCGGCGGGGACCCGGACGGTCTGCTGTTTGTTGATGATGACGACAGCGTTCTCGTCGCGGTCCAGGTGGCTGCGTTCGACGTAGACGCTGGAGACGCGGTCGACGAGGCGGTGCAGGTCCTGAGGGTCGGCTTTCCACCAGATGTCGGGCACAGGTGCTCATGCCCTTTCGGCGAGCGGGGCGAGG
The DNA here is from genome assembly GCF_044768905.1 of Streptomyces sp. NPDC090994. Lineage (NCBI taxonomy): Bacteria > Bacillati > Actinomycetota > Actinomycetes > Kitasatosporales > Streptomycetaceae > Streptomyces > Streptomyces sp. NPDC090994. The sequence goes on along the minus strand of NZ_JBIVWS010000033.1, from coordinate 16,866 downwards.
GTGAGCAGGCCGCAGCCGTACGCCTTGGTCGGGCCGATGCCTGCCAGCAGGCGTTCGGTGAGTCGGGCCGGGTCAGTGACGCGCAGACTTCCTTCGTAAGTCACCGCCTGCATCACGACCTGGGCTTCCTTGGCGGTGAGGGAACCCTTGCCAAAGGCACGCCGTCGGCGGGTGGTGATGCGGACATCTCGGGGTGGTTCGCCGTCCGCGGTGCGGGTCGTGTCGAGGTGGGAGGCGGAAGGGATGTCGAAGCCCCAGCGTTCGGTGCGGGTGAGGAACCAGTTGAGCTGAGCCGTTGCGGTGCGGTGGCCGAGGCGGAAGCTGCGCCGCTGGCCGGCGTCGAGGCGTTCCTGTTGGCGCAGGGTGGGTTTGTCGGGCCGGTTGGTGTTCTGGACGGGGTTGGCGGTCAGGCGGAAGGCGAAGCGGCGGCCGGTGGCCAGTTGCTGGAGGAGGGGGGTGTAGTCGCGTACGGCGTAGTGCTCGCCGTCGGCGCCTGGCCACCCTGCCTGTTCGACGAGGTGGGTCCAGTCCGGTTTGTCGGTGGTGAGGGCGAACAGGTGCGGCCGGTGGGGGTTGTCCCCGTCGAGCCGCCACAGGGTGCGGGCTTGGTCGGGCAGGCCGGGCAGGCCCCCTTGGACGGCGGCGTGCATGGCCCGGGGGCTGGCGAGAAGGGTGCGGCTTGCGGCGCGCAGGGGGTTGATGCGGATACGGGAGAGGTAGGGCATGAGAGGTCACCAGCCCAGGAGGGCGAAGGGGTCGTGGCCTCCGGTGGTCGGGGGCCGGTCGGGATCGGGTGTGAGGCCGGTGGGGGCGGCGAGGTAGGTGTGCCGGACGCGGCGGGTGGTGTAGGTCCGGCTGGTGGGGGCGAACGACAGGGGAACGTCGTCGCGGACGTCGTCTCCGGCCGGGTCGTCGAGGGTGGCTGGCAGGTCGACGTGGGCGGCGTTGCCGTTCTCGTGTCCCCACCGTCTGCGTACATCTGGGGATGCCTGCCATGGCTCCGCGCGCAGGACGTCCTGAAGACAGCCGGTGCGCTGTCCCAGGACCAGGGGCTGTGCGGGTACGCACGAGCGGCGGCCCAGAGCGAGGGGGAAGGCGGGGTGGCGTACGGCGTGTTCGAGGGTGGTGATGAGCTCTTGAGGGCCTTCGACGGCTGCGAGGAAGATGGCGTCCTGGAGGTAGAAGCGCTGGGTGATGTGGGTGTGCTTGGCCGGTGAGGTGGGTTTTTGCCGGCCCTTGGCGGTCACGGCGGCGGCCAGGAGCGGCTGGCCGCGGTAGTCGCTGACGGTGTGGTAGTCACGCAGGAGGCTGCCGGGCTGGTCGATGCGGATGCCGAGTCCCAGCCCGGCGAGATCGTCCAGAGCTGCGTGCCGCGGGCGCCCGGCGGCTGCGGCGAGCAGGCCCACGACTCCGGACTTGGTGGGTTCAGGCCGGGTTTCGCGCCGGTTGAAGGTGCTGCGGTCGCCCCAGGACTGGAGCGGTGCGGCGAGCCGCAGGAGGAGGACGGCCGTGAGGTCGGAGGCTGTCACGCCTGTTCCCCCAGGGCGGTGCTGATGCGGGAGCGCAGGGTGGTGCGCAGGTCTGCGAAGGGGACGGATTCACCGAACGCCTGGGTGAGGGTTTCAGCGGTGTCCTTGGTGCGGGGTTCGCGGGTGGTGAAGGTGTGGCTGGCCGCTGCGTAGAGGGGGGTGTCGCCCCAGACCTGAGTGGCGGTGAGGTACTCCTCGGCGAGGCGGCGGGCAGAGGTGGCCTGGACGCCGGCTTCCGCCGGCACGGGCTCTTCGAAGGCGGAGACCAGGTTGACGGGCTGGTCGGTGCGGACGACCACCGCGACGAGGCTGGGCCGGGTCCGGTGCGCGAAGGAGTTCTGGTAGCCGGTGGGCACGGAGAGAGCGAAGCTGTCGATGAAGGCGTCAAGGGCGTCGAGGGCCGCTGCGGTGTCGCCGCCGAGATTGTCGGTGAGCTGGGTGAGGCCGACGGTTGCGTAGCGGTAGAGGGTGGCGGAGTTGAAGCCGATGGTGCCGATCATTCCGGCGCCGGTCTCGTCCCGTTCGTTCTGGTCGTCGACGGCGGTGAAGTAGTCGAACTCCAGTTGCGTCTCGTGGGTGGACAGCGCGTGGGCCACCTGAACAGCGGCGTCGACGTTGAGTTTGGGGATGTCGGCGACCATGCGGCCGAACAGGGCGACGCCAACGGGGTGTCCGGTCTGGAAGGCTTGCGCGACGGGCAGTTCCTTGACCGCGTCGGTGAGTGCCTTCTCCTCCAGCACGGCGAGGTCGGCGGCGCGGTCTGTCACGAGGTCGGCCACCGTGTCGAGCTGGGCGTTGCCGTAGAAGAGGAGGTACGCGGTGTCACCGGCCTTCTTGCCCTGGCTCAGGCCGAGCTGTGCAAGCAGGGCCGCGGCGATCCGGTCGGCCGCCTCGCGGTCCAGGCCAGTGTTCCGGCGGATACGGCTGGTGAGTTCGCCGGTAATGCGCTTGGTGCGGGTGGCCCGGTCAGGCTCGGCGGCCTGGGTGTCGAAGTGCCGGCGGGTCGCTCGCTTCCATGCCTGGGAGGAGACCCTGGAGCGGCGGACTCCGCCGTAGATGGCCTCTTTCGGGTTGCCCTGGTCGTCTCGGTTGAGGTTGGCGGGCGGGACGCTTTGAACGATGTGTACGTCGACGTACAAGCGCTGGGGCATGTGGGTTGCTCCGGTTCGTGAGAGTGAGACGGTGATCGCATGGTCTGCTGCGGTCTGCGGTCTGCGCCGATGTGGGCGGAACCGCCGCGGTCTGGTGGATGTCGGGTGCGCGGGGCTCAGCGGCCGGATCGGGAGGTCGCTGGCTGCTGGGTCCAGCCGTAGTAGTCCAGGCCCCAGCGGCGGCGCACGCGGGAGCGGGACTCGGGCCGGTCCCAGTCGTGGATGTCGTCGATCAGGCGGTTGTAGTCGAGGGGCTGTTTGATGCCTTTGAGCTGGGTGACCAGGCCGCGCAGGCGCAGTTGCAGTGCTGCCGTCGATGTTGCGGAGAACGCCTGCTGGAAGCGGGAGTCGACGGCCTCCTCACTGGTGCGGTCGTGGCGCCGCAGTTCGAGCATGGCCCGGCCGAGGCTGACGCCGTCACGATGCATTGGCGTGTCCTGGCTCTGCTGGTGCAGCCCGTAGAGGGCGAGCGCGATGTGCTCGGCCTCCTGCTCGGTCGAGACTTCCCCCCGACGGGCGGCGAAGTCGTCGACTGGGCAGGTGTAGAACGGGAACATCTCCAGCACTGTGCCGGCAGGGCGGCCCAGACCCCGGCGCAGAACAGCGAGGTCCTCTCCGGGCGGGCGCTGCGTGGCAGCAGTGCCGCTCTTGCGGCGCCAGGTGCCGTCCGCGGCGATATAACGGTGCCAGATGCGCTGCTTGGTGGGGTGTTCTTCGGTCATGACCGTGTCCAGACGTGATGAGGGACGCTGTGTCACAAAAGGTGTGGGTATGGACGCCTCGAAGGGCATGGACGGATACCCCTGGCCCGGGGCGAGGGCGGCAAGCGCTTCGTGCGGCGCCCGGTCACCTACTGGACGACAGGGGCCGGGGTGTCCCGCCGGACGGCGGCTGCCCGGTGGAGGATCTCCGCACGGCGCTTGAGGAACGATGCCTCGGCCAGCGAGACCCGGTGCGTCCGCTCGGGCTTCCCCTCGCCCTGGGAGACGCTTCTTCCCACGAACGCTCCGACGGGCACCGCCTGCAGAAGACGGTCAGCGACTTCCCAGCTGCGACGCCAGGCGAGCTGCTCCCAGGCGAGCTGTCCGGCCTCGATGCGTTCCAGGTCCTCCACGCCCCGCATCCCCGCCAGCAACCGACGCACCAGGGGGTCCAGGGCGTGCAGCACGAGCTCGCCAGGGCGCTGTCCCTTGTCCCAGGGGATCGGTTCGGTGCCCAGAGCTCGGCGCAGATCGGCCGACAGGTAGCTGACGGCAGTGGCCAACTGCTCGGCTTGTTCTGCTACTTCGAGGACGGCGGAACGGACGTCGCTGTCGGTTTCGAGCGCGGCCAGCGGGAGGGGCAGGGCGTCGAACATCACGTCGTCGATGACGGCCGACTGATTGCCGTAGGCGACACCGGTGAGTTCCACGCGCAGCGGATAGGACTCGCCGAGGTCTAGGGCCAGGGCGCCGGCCTGGTCCAGGAGCTTGCTCGTGGCGAATCCGCTCGTCGTCTGCCCGGCCTCCCGCGACTGCCGCTCCGGCGCCAGGAGCGCATCGAGCCCTCGCCACGCGGCCTTTCCGGGCTGCAGCCGCAGCGGACGGCGCGGCGGGGCGGCGCCTGCCTTGCCCTTACCCGTGCCGCGTCCCCCGGTCGGCTCCAGGCGCCACATGGTGTGCGGCTCGGTCTCGGGCGTGTGCGGCATCCGGTCCCCGGCAGCGACCAGAACACGCGTCACCCGCAGCCCCTCATCGGTCGTTTCCGCGAACAGCCGGATCCGGCGGGACTGCCAGGTCCACAGGTCCAGGAGCCCTTCGGGAACCCGCTCCTGCCACGCCGGGGTACCGGCCGAGCGTGGATCTGCGGGCTCCCTCCTCCACTGCGGCAGGTCGGCCGAGGTCGGCGGCGCCCCGACGGGAAGGTTCAGCAGCAGGGTCTCGAACAGCGTCGTACCGGCCAACAGGGTGACGCCCATCTGACCGAGCGGCCCGGTGGGATTGCCGGTCGTCTTGCCCGCCTTGGCTTTCGGGTCGCCCACCGCACCGGTCTTGATCGCTGCGGTGTCCCAGCACTGCGTGTGCAGCAGCCAGTGCGCCGCCTGCGCCGGGCTCAGCGAGAAGACATCACCCTCCGTACGGGAAGCGAACAGCGGCACGTTGTTGCCCGTGGCAGCAGTCGCGACGATCAGTCCGGCGTTCTTCGTCTCACCCTTCGCGGTGTGCAGCCCGGCGACCTGCCCGAAGGGCTGCACGGGATCGAAGAGGTCGAACAGCGCGCCATGCGCGTCGAGATAGCTCTCAAGCCGTGTCCGCTGCTCCGGCGACCACCGGCCCGCCGAGAACCAGCTCATCCACTCACGTTCATCGGCCGGTCGCCCCAAGGCGTCGAGGACCACAGCCAGCAGAACCTGCCTTAGCACGGCCGGACGCTGCGTGGGAACCTCCACCACCAAGTCACCGAACTCGTGCGCATCCAGCAGTGCCGTACGCAACGAGTGTTCCCGCGCCGGGCCTCCCCTGGCCGACGGCAAGCACAACCAGGGCTCCTCCGTCAGCGAAAAGCCGTCAGTCACCAGTTCCCCCCTCAAGGAATCTTCTTTGTTTAAGCTAGCAGCGGCCGTTGAGCGTGTACGGGCTTTCTCCACAACCAGGTGCGAGAATCTGGCTGTTGACCCCGACCGGCGACCCGTCGACCGACGGGGATGATCCCCTTCTGTGTTTGCACAGTGCACCGGGAATCACATCGACCCCGCGCTGCGCGGGGCAACCGAGCCGCCGGGCACCGCCCCGGCGGCTCCCCCCTTTGGGACCCCGCCCCCGGCCGGGCACAGCCGGCACGGACCGCTACACCTGCCGGAGCCCGAACTCGTCGTCGTAGGACACCGTGGCCTCCCCCAGCCTGGCCCTGCCCGACGAATCCAGCACCAGAGCACGGCTCCGGCGCAGCCACGGATGTCCGTGCCACCCGGGCAGCGGTTTCAGTTCCGCAGCGGCCTCGGTGAACTTCGCCGGCAACCGCACCACCGAGCCCAGCACCTCATCCAGTACGTCCGGGGCCACGTCACCGTTGACGCTCAAGGCACGCCCGGCCAGTGTCCGGAAGACCGCATCGTCCTTTCCCTGCACCACGAGGACGACCTCGACGGACTCGTCCCCGTCGCGGACCGCCGCCTGCAAGGAGGACTCGTCGCTTCCCGCGGTGGACCCGCCGTAGTGCAGGCCCGCCAAGGTCCGCCGCTCGTGCTCACCGCGCGGAGTCAACAGGTACTGCCGTGCCTCTTCGGCGCGGGCACGGTCGCGCTCTTCCTGCTCCTGGCGGGCGGCCTCACCGGCGTGCCTCCAGGCATCGGGCAGCAGCGGCGTATCCGCCCTGTACACCGTCTCCACCAGAGCGGGCACGTCTGACGGTACGGACCACACCCCGCCCGCACCATGAAGTACCGCAGCGGTCCGCAACAGCAGATGACGGCCGTAGATCTTCTCGCTGGCGAAGGCGAACGCCGGTTCGCGTCCCTCGCGGGGTTCGAAACCTGTCACGAAAACACGCGGCGCGCGCAGCCGGTCCGGGCGCCACGTGTCCTGGTGCCGGTGCAACCGTCCCACGCGCTGCAATAAAAGATCAACGGGAGCCAGGTCTGTGACCAGCAGGTCGGCGTCGACGTCAAAGGACTGCTCGGCGAGCTGAGTCGCCACCAGGATCAGCCGGCCGCCACGGGGCCGGGGCGTCCTCGGTCCCAGCAGCCGCAGACTCTCCTCCGTCAGGTCGGCACGCCGCGCCACTGTGAAACGAGCATGCAGCAGCCGCACCTCGTCAGCACCGAACCGGCCCCGCAATTCCTCATAGAGACTCTGCGCCCGGGCAACAGAATTCCGGATGACGAGCGCGGTCCCTCCGTCGACGAGCTCACTCGCCAGCAGGTCTCCTACACGCGCATCCGCTTCGCCCTGCAACCGCTCCCGCTCCTGGCGCGAGGACCGCGCACCGGGCATAGCCTCAGGCACGACGTGCACCGCCACACCGAGGTCCGCGCGCCAGCTGCCCACCGCATCCACATGAAATCGCGGCTCCCCCGTGCCCGGCAGCCATGCAGCCGTGACACTGGGATAACCAGACGGCTCAGGTACTGCGACACGCAACTCCTCACGTGACGCCGCACCCGCCAGATACGCCTCGACAAGTGCCTGACGCTGCGCGGGGGCCAGCGTCGCCGACAAAACGATCACCGGCACCCCCGCCTGGCCCAGCCAGCGCAGCGCCTCGCACAGAAACTGGCTCATGTACACGTCGCACGCGTGCACCTCGTCCAGAACCACGACTTTGCCGGCCAGCCCCGCCATCCGCAACATCACATGCCGGGTGCGGGTAGCCGCATACAGGAGCTGGTCGACCGTACCGACGACGAAGGGGGCCAGCAGCCCCCGCTTGGATCCCAGGAACCACTCCGCAGGAGCCTGCCGCTCCGGCGTGCCGCGCGCCTCCGACTCGATGCCGTACGGATCGTCATCCAGCCCGAACTCATCGACGCCGCAGAACAGTTCCTCCGCATACGCTTCCGCACTCTCCAGCAGCGCCTTCCACTCCCGGTTGAACGCCCTCTTCCCGTGCAGCAGCACCACCCGGGAGGCAAACCGTCCGTCGATCGCCTGCACCCACTGGCGGGTGCGGGTGAACATGGGATCGCTGGTCGCCTGCGTCGGCATTCCTACGAACACACCGTCCGCACCGAACCTGGCCGCCAATACCTCGGCCGCAGCCTGGGCAGCTTCCGTCTTGCCCTCACCCATCGGCGCTTCGACCACCACGATGCCGGGACCGCCCATACGGCGGACCATGTCGATCACCATCGCCTGCGAAGGCCGCGGCGCATACCCAAACCGGTCCCGGAACGCCTCCGGCCCCGGCACGGCCAAAACCCCCCACCCTCCCCGCAGCCCCAGAGCCTCCCACGCCGATGCCGCACGCTCACGCGAAGCGTCCATACTCACCAGCCGGAGATCATCGAGCCCCACGAAGAAGCGCTCATCACTCGCAATCCAGTCCGCCATGACGACCAGACCGCTGAGCTGCAACTGCAACGCCCGGGACGGAACCACCGCAGGTTCCACGCCATCAAGCGCCTCGAACCCGACCTCACAAGTGAACACATCGAGCACCGCGCGCTGAACATCACGCCACGCTCCCCTCCCCCGCAACTGGCCCTTCGCCGGCCCAGGCTCCTGTACGTCCCTCAGAGAAGGAAAGGCGCCATGGTGACCGGCGATCAACGGCCACACCCAGTCCAACTGCTCCGCATCCCAACCGGCTTCCGCCAGCAGTTCCCGCGCCATCAGCCCGCCGGCCCAGTCATGACGCCACCGCTTCTGACGCTTCACCCCCGCTACCGCAGCCGCCTCCACCCACGTCAACCCCGCCCGACGCACAGCTTCCGCACCCTCCGGCCACAACCGCTGATGCACGGGCGTCGCCTTTCCCCAATCGTGTACACCGCACAACCAAGCGAACAACCGCCGCCCGCGTCCCGGCCCGCCCGCGATGTCATCCAGCACAGACCTCATCGAACGCGCGAGAAATCCGTCCCAGAGCAGCTCCGCCACCGCCGCGGTGTCCAAGAGATGCGCCAGCAGAAGATTCGTACGCCCCCCAGCCCGCTCCCGAGACTTCCCCCACAACGTCTCCAAAGCCCGCACGACGAACAGCTCGTAACGCTGGCCCAGCTTCCCAAGGTCCACCATGCCCCCACCCCTCAACCCAACTGAGCGCCAGAATGTAGTACCCACCACTGACAACACGTTGTGAGCTGCGGGGACACCGGTGCACCATCACTTGTTGGAGCGCTGCAGCCACGACTCGGTGCTTGTCTGACCGCCTCCTTCCAAAACATTCCCAGGTTCTCCAGGCCACCAGGGAGCCACTGCGGTAGGAGTGTCCCCGCAGGCGCGGGGTCGACGACTACAGCGAAACCACCGTGCTACAGGTCGAGGGAGCATCCCCACAGGCGCGGGGTCGACGATGACGGCCATGACCCACGCCCCGGTGAGGCCGGATCATCCCCGCGGGCGCGGGGTCGACCGTCACCAACCCGGATGGCGAGCGCATCGTGACGGAGCATCCCCGCGGGCGCGGGGTCGACGGCATGGCGGTCTTGATCAGGGACATGTAGTTCGGAGCATCCCCGCGGGCGCGGGGTCGACGAGCCGTCACAGCGGGAGCAGGACCGGGCCGCGGGAGCATCCCTGCGGGCGCGGGGTCGACGGCGACGCCCTCGTACACGAACTCCAGGTCGCCGGAGCATCCCCGCGGGCGCGGGGTCGACTCGGCCTGGCCGTCCTTCATGAGGGGCCAGAGCGGAGCATCCCCGCGGGCGCGGGGTCGACCCCTCCCCGTCGCCCCTGGTCTACCTCGGAGCCGGAGCATCCCCGCGGGCGCGGGGTCGACGCCGAAGGTACGAAACTGTCGGCACGCAAGTACGGAGCATCCCCGCGGGCGCGGGGTCGACTTCCTCCTCGGCCTCCCTGAGGCGGAGGACGGCGGAGCATCCCCGCGGGCGCGGGGTCGACCTGTCCTGGGTGATCGTCTTCGGCGTCATCCTGGGAGTATCCCCGCGGGCGCGGGGTCGACGCGTCGCTCTCCCGCGAGCAGCGCCGCGGCCTCGGAGCATCCCCGCGGGCGCGGGGTCGACTTCCGCAGGCCCTGGCTGGCCGACCCGAGCGCCGGAGCATCCCCGCGGGCGCGGGGTCGACAACCGGCCGGAGATGCGGACCTCGGGGCGAATCGGAGCATCCCCGCGGGCGCGGGGTCGACTGCGTACCGCCGGCCATGGGTCAGACGCCCAGCGGAGCATCCCCGCGGGCGCGGGGTCGACGCACACTGCCGGACGACCCGAAGGTGCCCAGCGGAGCATCCCCGCGGGCGCGGGGTCGACTTTCGGTCGTGCGGGATAGGGGGAACTGCCGTCGGAGCATCCCCGCGGGCGCGGGGTCGACCCTTCCCGCACGCCCCCGCCGACGGCCGGGGGCGGAGCATCCCCGCGGGCGCGGGGTCGACATCTGGTTCGCGGCGTCACGGCAGGGCCGGTACGGAGCATCCCCGCGGGCGCGGGGTCGACAAGCCCCGCCGGCCTCTCGTCGGCGGGGCTTCCGGAGCATCCCCGCGGGCGCGGGGTCGACTGGGCCGCCGCCCTGCGGAAGATGGACCCCGCCGGAGCATCCCCGCGGGCGCGGGGTCGACGAGGAAGAGAGCCTGCTGGTGATCCGGCGGGGCGGAGCATCCCCGCGGGCGCGGGGTCGACCCCGCGCACCAGTACGCACAAGAGGTCCGCCGCGGAGCATCCCCGCGGGCGCGGGGTCGACCGCTGAGCCGCATCCTCCAGCGCGGCAAACTGCGGAGCATCCCCGCGGGCGCGGGGTCGACGGATCAGGTGGTGCGGTGCCCCAGGGCGGGGACGGAGCATCCCCGCGGGCGCGGGGTCGACAGCGCGCCGTCGGGGTAGAACGCGGCGTACGCCGGAGCATCCCCGCGGGCGCGGGGTCGACGTACGCCGCCGGAAGGTGATGTCCCCGGAGATCGGAGCATCCCCGCGGGCGCGGGGTCGACACTTGCTGAACTGCGCCTTTACCAGGCGAGGTAGCTGATTTCATTTAGTTGTTTCGGGAAGCCGACGACGGCACAGGCAACATCCCGCAGGCATAGAGAGATCACGGGATCAGTGTGACAAGCAATTCAGCCCGACTCCACCAGTACTCGCATCAGCATCTCGTCAACAGCCCTTCCGTTGCGGCAGTGAGACCAGAGCAGCAACTGCCGCAGTCGTAGGTATTCCCTCCTCATTGCAGAGGCCCCCACCAGAGCGGGGCCGTCGATGAATTAGTGGGTTGCTTGCGATAGTTGGGCTCGTTTGTATGGTATGAGGCGCTTTGATGGAACGCCAGGGGCGTTGCGGGCGAAGCTTGAGGCGGTGACGCCGCATCTGAACGAGCGGCAGCGCCGGATCTTGTACGGCGCGAAGGCCCGGCAGCTGGGGCACTGTGGGATTGCCGCGGTGGCGCGGGCCGCAGGGGTCTCGAAGGGCTGCGTCAGCCGTGGCCTGGCTGAACTCGATGCCGACGCGGAGCCGGACGGGCGGGTGCGGCGGCCGGGGGCGGGGCGGCCGGCGCTGGCGGACAGGGACCCGGGTCTTGTTCCGGCCCTGCTGGAGCTGGTCGAGGACAGTAGGCAGGGCGATCCCATGAAGCCGCTGACGTGGACGACGAAGTCCTTGCGCCGCCTCGCGCGCAGGACGGCGCCTTTCTCGTTCTTGGGCGCGGCGTCGTACTCGGCCACGATCCGCAGCTTGTACTCCAGACTGAAGGTGCGACGCTTCGGCCGGGGAGCGGATCGGACCCGGCGGGGGTGCTGCTGGTCATGAGGGGTGGTTCTCCTGTCGTGCCCTCTCAGGCTAACCCGACGAAGCGGGACGTCTCACCCAAGGCTGACAGAGAGGGTACAGAGCCGAAAGACACCCGTCAGCAGTGGGAGTCCCCTGGGACTTTTCTGGGACTTCCGGCCCCATCAAGCGGCACGAGCGTGAAACAGCCGAAAGGTCATTCTCGCAGCTCAGCGACCACCCGCCACTCATCGCGGCAGGTCACCACGTTCACTGGTCTCTTCCGGGACATCTGATCAGCACGACTCAGTAGGTCCATGCTCAGCGTCGCCTGCCCTCGGCGCCCCATCGATACTCGCCACCTTGTCGGGGTCTGACCTGCCCGACAAGGCACCTGACAGACCATCAGAACGAGCGTCAAATGAGCGTCACGAGCGTTATTTCAGCGTCAAGATATCGCCCGTAACGCCCACATCGCACATAATGCGCACGCGCAAAACCGCAGGTCAGGAGCCCTTCCCGGCCGGTTCAAGGTTCGCCACGCACTCCATATGGTGCGTCATCGGGAACAGGTGGACGGCCGCCATCCACCTGCGCCGATGCCTGGACCGAATGACTTCGTCAGTGCAACGACGGAATGATGTCGGTGCCGTAGGCGTCGATGGTGCTCTCGCGGTGGTCGTGCATGGCGTAGACGGCGAACTGGTCGACGCCGAGCTCCTTGAGGTGCCGCAGCTTCTCGATGTGGGCCTCGGCCGGGCCGAGAAGGCAGAAGCGGTCGACGATCTCGTCGGGGACGAAGGCGGTGTCGGGGTTGCCGGCGCGGCCGTGGTGGGAGTAGTCGTAGCCCTGCCGGTCCTTGATGTAGGCCGTCAGCTCCTCGGGTGGGATGGAGGTACGTCAACACGGCAGCAGCGCGGCCAGGCCGCCGGGCTCCTCCTGGACTACCTGGCCGGTTACCCCGGCCTGACCTGGCAGGAACGGTGGGACGCCAGCTCTGTCGGGCAAGGGCTGGCCGACGTCAACGACCTGGAGTGCCGCCGCAGCCCCAGCGTCAAGCTCACCACCGGCCTGCGAGCCCTGATCTGCCTGCGCGTCATCCAGCCGTCCCTGGTGGCCTTCCGGCGCCACCACATGACCGGCTTCGCGGCCCACTTCATCTCCGCCCAGAGCGACCCGCAGCTGGATGTGTTCGCCAAGCAGGTCGAAGTGCACCAGCACACCTACGCGCACCGCACCGAGGCCCTGTTCGATCTGTGCGTACTGCTCGCGGTCCAGGGGGTCGCGCTCAGCGACGTCACCGCACCCGCGCTGCTGCACTTCGCGCAGGAGAACCGGCGGGCCTGGTCGGTGGTGGACCCTGGGAACAAGGCCGGAAACCGGCTCCGTGGCCAAGGCGTGTGGCACGTGCTCCACGCCACAGGCCACCTTCCACCGACCGTTCCGGCGACGATGCGCGCTGCTCTCATGCGGGGCCAGAAGAGCGTCGAGGAGCTTGTCGATCACTACCCGATCCGCAACCAGGCCGTTCGCGGGCTGCTGATCGACTACTTCACTCGGCGCCGCGCGGACACCGACTATGCCACCTTGAAGAACCTGGTCCTGCACCTGGCCCACCACTTCTGGGAGAAGATCGAACGCCTCAACCCCGACCAGGCTGACCTGCGGATCTCCCCGGAGATCTACACCGCCTGGCGGCAGCTGATCGCAGTCAAGGACAAACGGTGTCGGCGTACGGACTTTTCTCCCCAGATGCGTACGGACGAACGTCCCCAGCTCTGGCCGCAGGCAGCGGCAGCACGGCAGAGGATCTCGGTTGAGATCGATGCCCCAACCAGAAACACTCGCGCGATGAGCCCCAGCACATCGTCTGAACCGATCGAGCGCGGGTGGGATGAACCCTGGTATCGGGTTCGCATGAAGGACTTCCAGGCGTCGTTCCTGCCCAGCAACGGCGAGGACTTGGACGAAGTCTGCAGTGTCGATGTCCTCGTGAATCTGAGGGATGGATCTTGTTGGACCGCGACCGTGTTCACCGTCGCGGAAGTCGAGCGCCTGATGAAGCTCTGGGCAGGGACCGACGAGGCCCTCGGAGGCCGGTACTTCTGGGTCTCGGACGGCCTGATCGTCAGGGATCCCGGCATCGACAGCATGACCGGCGTGATCGCCGGCCTGATCGAGAACGGCGAGTTCTCCGAGATCTTTCAACGGGTGATCAACGACTGATCAAGTGTTCGGCCGCTGGAAACGACGTGGGTGGTCAGGCCACGTCGTTCTCCCGCTCGATCGCCTTGAGGCGATTCTTGAGCCGGTAGCTGGGGCCGTTGATGGAGATCACTTCGCAGTGATGGAGGAGACGGTCGAGGATGGCGGTGGCGAGGACCTCGTCGCCGAAGACCTGGCCCCATTCACTGAAGGTCTTGTTCGAGGTCAGGATGATCGAGCCCTTCTCGTAGCGCTTGGAGATGACCTGAAAGACCAGGTTCGCCTCGGCGCGTTCGAGGGGCTGGTAGCCGACCTCGTCGACCACAAGGACGCTGGGCCGCAGGTAGGTGCCGAGCTTGTTCGTCAGACGGCCTGCGGCCTCGGCGGCTTTGAGGTTGCGGACCATGTCGTCGAGGCTGGTGAAGTAGATCGAGTAGCCGGCCCGGCAGGCCGCAACCGCCAGGGCGACGGCGATGTGCGTCTTGCCGACCCCGGGCGGCCCGAGCAGGGCGGCGTTCGCCTTGCCGTCGACGAACGAGAGGGTGGCGAGGTCCTTGACCTTGCGCGGGTCCAGGTCGGGCTGGAAGGAGAAGTCGTACTCGTCGAGCGTCTTGTGGTGCGGCAGCTTCGACAGCCGCAGGCCCTGGCGGAAGCGGCGGTCGTCACGGACGGCCAGTTCCTCGGACAGGACCAGGTCGAGGAAGTCGAGGTAGCCCATCTTGCCCTCGTCGGCCCGCCGGGTGTACTCGTTGATCGTTTCGGCCAGGTGGGGCAGGCCGAGCTTGCCGGCCGTGTTGCGGATGCGGGTGGAGACCAGCTCGCTCAAGACGTTTCCCTCGTGTTCGGACGGGTGGTGAAGGGACGGGTGCCGGTCAGTTCGTCATAGACTGACAGCGGCCGGCGGCCGACCTCGATGCGGGTGGCCGCGGCCCGGTTCAGCAGGGCCTGCAAGGGGCCGGCCTCCTCGCCCCGAGGAGGTTCCTGGCGAGGCCGGGGCGGGACATCGCCGGTGGTGGTGCGGCGTCCCTTGCCGGTGGGCAGACCATCCCAGTGAGTCTCATCGACGACGCGGGCCCCGCGGCCGATCGCCCGCGAGTGGGTGGCCAGCAGCGTCTCGCCACCGGCGTCGGCGATGGTGAATGCAGCATGACCTGCGATCTCGTGGCCCTGATCTCCACCAGTTGACGCGGTCGGACCCTGCGGGCGGGCACCGAGTAGAGGTTCCCGCCGAAGGCGACCAGGCAGTCCTTGCCGACCGGCCGCAGATGCCGCTCGGCCACCAGATACAGGGTCTCCGGCAGCGGCTTGAGTGCCATGTGGTCGCGGGCCGCCCGCTCTCCGATGATCTGCTGGTGAGTCCTGTGGGCCTGAGCCCGCCGCTGCGGCACCCAGGCGGCGAAGGCGGCGTCCATCTCCTCAACGGAGGAGAAGGACCGGCCGGACAGGACGTGGTCGCGGACGATGAGGACCTGGCGTTCGACGCGTCCTTTGCCGGTGGGCCGGTAGGCGGCCAGGACGTCGATGTCGAAGTCGTAGTGGCCGGCGAACCCGACCGCTTCCGGGTGCAGCGGGACTGCCTCGCCCGGGGCGACGTGGCGGCGGACGACGGTTTTCGTGCGGTCGTAGACGATTGTCATCGGAACGCCGCCGAAGTGGGCGAAGGCCCGGCGGTGGCAGTCGAAGAAGGTCTGCAGGTCCTGGCTGGTGGTGAAGCAGCAGAACGGATCGCGCGAGTACGACAGCGTCATGTGGAACGAGTAGACCTTCGGGATACCCATGTGGGTGAGGATCTTGCCCTCGTCGCCCCAGTCGACCTGGGCCTGGGCGCCGGGGACCACCTCGAACCGGCGGTGCATGCCAGCGAGTTCCTTCGGGGTGATCCCGAGCTCCTCGGCGATGCGAGGCCGGGCTTCCTGGACGTAGAGCTTGACGCGCTGGTAGCTGCCAGTGAACCCGTACTCCGCCACCAGCCGCCCGTGGATCACCGCCGCTTTCATCAGAATCTCGGCCCGCAGCATCGAGTCGACCAGCGGTGCGAACTCGTCAATCACCCTCGCCTTCGACCGGCCGTTCGGCGACCGCCGTGGCGGGGTCGCCGGCCCCGGTGCCGACAGATACTTGCGGACCGTCTTCCGGTCCAGCCCGGTCTCCCGGGCCACCTCCGACAGGCTGATCGCCCCGGACTCCAACAGGCTCCGGAAGCGACGCAATTCCAACCAACGATGCGGATCCAGGACCACCGTCGACCGCCTTCCGCCGCCTCTCGCCGACCAAGCAGCAGAGTGCCGAGCAGCAGGTCTCAACGCATCAGCAACTGTCCCTTTTCATCCGTACGCGGGTGGGGACGTTCACGTGTACGCCGACAAACGGTGCTCCGCGCGCTGGAGCAGACAGCCTGGTCATCTCCGTCCGCAGCTTCTATTACGACCTGCACACCTGGGCCGCTCAGGAACCCGAGCGGTGGGCTGCGTGGGTCGCTCCCTGCCCGGTCCCGCCCTCCGAGCTGCACGGGCTCGGCGCTCGCCGTCGGCGGATCACTGAGCGCAGTGCCGACCGCACCCGTCAGCGTCAGCCGCTGCTGCCGGTGCTCGTCGAGCATGTCGAGTCCCGTTACGACCACTTCCGTCAGCTTCTGCAACTCGCCGAGGAAGCGGTCGAGGGAGAGTCGTTCACCTTCGCCGGCACCAGCTACACACGCGTGCTGAGCGAAGCCGACCGCAAGCTCAGCCGTCACGCAGCACCGATCCCGCCGCGTCTGCGCAACAACGACAGCGGCGAGATGGTCCACATCGCCGCCGAGGAGGAAACCACGTTCTGGGACTGGGCAGCGGTGGAAACGTTGCGGCACTCCGGCGTCCGCGTCGAGGAGCTGTGCGAGCTCACCCACCTGAGCATCCGCCAGTATCAGCGGCCCGGTGGCGAGGTCATCGCGCTGCTGGTCATCGCTCCTTCGAAGACCGACCGCGAACGCGTGATCCCGATGTCCGCCGAGCTCTTCCACGTGATCGCCTCGATCATCCGCCGACACGCTCGCACCGGGCGGCCGATCCCGCTCGTGACCCGCTACGACCCGCACGACAAGGTCTGGAGCCCTCCGATGCCGTTCCTGTTCCAGAGGCAGAACGGCACGGTTCCCGCGGTCTTCAACCCCGGCACGATCCAGAAGATAATCGAGCGACGCTGCCTCGCCCTCGCCGAAGTGCACCCCGGCTTCAAGGGACTAAAGTTCACCCCGCACGACTTCCGGCGAATCTTCATCACCGAACTCGTCAACAGCGGCCTGCCGATCCACATCGGCGCGGCCCTGCTCGGACACCTGAATGTCCAGACCACTCGCGGCTACGTCGCGGTGTTCGACGAAGACGTCATCCGCCACTACCAGGAGCACCTGGAGCACCGACGCCAAATCCGTCCCACCGACGAGTACCGGGACACCACCTCGGACGAGTGGACCGAGTTCGAGGAGCACTTCGACCGTCGCAAGGTCGAGCTCGGCTCCTGCGGACGCCCTTACGGCACCCCCTGCCAGCACGAACACGCGTGCTTCTCTGAACTTGCGCTGGTGAGGTGATCGAGTCAGGAACGCCCGTGTTCGCGGTTGAGTTCGTGGTAGCCGCGAAAGTCGAAGAAGCGCAGG